>LZME01000024.1 GCA_001673575.1 Mycolicibacter heraklionensis
GGGTAGTTGCCCTGCGACGGGAAGTCACCGGACGGGGGTGGGTAGTTGCCCTGCGGGGGCGGCGGAAAGTCGGTCATCTCCACCCTTTCGGGTCGTGTCGGTGAACGGTCCAAACGCTACCGCAGGACAGTGAACGTGAACGCCTTATCGGCGGCGTGGCCCGTCGGACAAAAAGCCCAACAGGTCGTGGCGAGTGATGACGCCCACCGGTTTGCCGTCCTCGACCACCATCACCGCGTCGACCTCGGCCAACGTGGTGGCGGCGACGCCCACGACCTCGCCGGATCCGATGAGCGGCAGCGGCGGTCCCATGTGCTGCGACACCGCGTCGGCAAGCTTCGCGCGGCCCTCGAAAACCGCGGAGAGCAGGTCGCGTTCGGACACGCTGCCGGCTACCTCTCCGGCCATCACCGGCGGTTCGGCGCCGACGACGGGCATCTGCGACACCCCGTACTCGCGCAGGATCCCGATGGCGTCACGCAGCGTCTCGGCCGGATGGGTGTGCACCAGGTCCGGCAGCACCCCCGACTTGGCCCGAAGCACGTCGGCGACCGTGGGTTGCACCGTCGAACCGTCCAGCCGCGAGCGCAGGAACCCATACGACGACATCCATGAGTCATTGAACAGCTTCGACATGTAGCCGCGTCCGCCGTCCGGCAGCAGCACGACGACCAGTGAGTCGGGCCCGGCTTTGACGGCGGTCTCGACGGCCGCCACCACGGCCATCCCGCAGGA
>LZME01000025.1 GCA_001673575.1 Mycolicibacter heraklionensis
CCGGTGTCATCGACTACGACTACCTGGCCTCCATCGAAAACACCGTCGAAATCCTGGGCAACCACAACATCATGGTCGTCCTCGACATGCACCAAGACCTCTACAGCGAGGCGTTCGGCGGCGAGGGCGCCCCCGACTGGGCCAACATCACCGGCGGCCTGCCTCATATCGGCGTGGGCTTCCCGGGCACCTACCCGGTGAGCCCGGCACAGAACTACGCCTGGGACGCGTTCTGGGCCAACGAGAAGACGCCGGACGGCATCGGGTTGCAGAACCACTACGGCATCATGTGGCAGGCCGTCGCCAACTACTTCAAGGGCAACGAGAACGTCGCCGGCTACGAGATCATGAACGAGCCGTGGGCGGGCTCACAGGCCCTGGGCAGCATCTTGGGCAACCCGTACTTCGACGCCCAGCAGCTGACCCCGTTCTACGACCAGATAACTGCAGCCATCCGCTCGGTCGACCCTAACAAGACAGTGTTCTACGAGCCCAACACGCTGTTCGGCAGCCTGCCGGTGCCCACCCACATGGGCGCAGTCGAAGACGAGAACTCGGTGTTCTCCTTCCACCACTACTGCGTCACGACCTCCCTGATTCCTGGCTCCAGCTTCGGTTGCGACTGGAACGCCGACATCGTCTTCGGCTACGCCAACGACTACATGGAGCAGAACAACGTCCCGGGTTGGCTGAGCGAGTTCGGTGCCACCAACAACCTTGGGACCATCGATGCCAGCCTGGTGGCCTCCAACCAGAATCTGGTCGGTTGGGCGGCGTGGGCCTACACCGGCAAGGACATCACCAGCGCGTCGCCGGAAGACCAGGCGCTGATCTACGACACGAACCTGCCGCCGACCGGCGACAACGTCAACTGGGGCAAGCTCGACCTCCTGGCTCAGCCCTATCCGCAGGCGATCTCGGGCACCCCGACCGGCATCTCCTTCAACAATGGCGAGTTCAACTTCAGCTACACCACCGACCGCGCCGACGGCTCAGGCATGTTCGGCGCAGGTGCGGAAACCACCATCGCCGTGCCCGCCAACCACTTCCCCAACGGCTACATGGTGGAGGTCACCGGCGGAACCGTCACCTCGGCACCCAATGCCCCACTGCTGACCATCGGATCCGACGGCGACGCCTCCACCATCAGCGTCAAGGTGATCCGGATCTAGATGATCTGGGGCCGCGGGCGCTCCGCCAGCGGTATCGGCGGAGCGCTGGCGCGCACCGTCTGGCGCACCTCCCCGAGGCCCTGTACCTGCAGGGTCACCACGTCGCCGTCACTCAGCCAACCCGGAAAGGGTTGCGGCAGCGCCGGATCGAGATGCTCAAGCAGGGTGCAGGTCGGAACGGTGCCGGATCCGAAGACGTCGCCCGGTTGCAATGGCACGCCGCGCGAGGCGTAACTGATGATCTCGCCGAAGCTCCAGTCCATGGCCCCGGTCGACCCGAGGCCCACGATCACGTCGTTGACGATCGCGGTGGTGTGCAGGCTGAGCCTGCCGTTGCGGCGGTAGGGCTCCAGCTCGTCGGGGGTGACCAGGTAAGGCCCCAGGGTGACCCCGCTGTCCTTGCCCTTGGCCTGCCCGATCGCCAGCACGCCCTCCTGAGCCTGCAGGTCTCGCGCCGACCAGTCGTTGAAGATCGTGTAGCCGATAATGGCTCGCTCGGCTTGATCCACTGACAGGTTCGCGCCGGAAGTGCCGATGATCGCGGCGACCTCCAGCTCGAAGTCCTGGCAGACGCTGCCAGGCGCCATGGGCGCATCGTCGTAGGGCCCCAGAACCGTTGCTGGGCACGCGAAATAGAACGCCGGAATGCGGTACCAGGTGTCATCGAGGTCGCGGCTCCGACCGGTCGCGGCCAGGCAGTTGCGCATGTGGTCCAAAAAGCACAGGCTGTCGCGGATCGACGGCGGGCGCGGGATCGGCGCCATCAGCGTCACCTGATCGGCCCGCACCGTCGCCGAGGGCGTCTTCAGCACCCGCTCGCCGGCATCCCGCAGACCATCCGGGCCGAGCCGGATCAGCTCCAGCAGCGTCACAGCGGTCGGCATCGCATGGATCACCTCGCCGTCCAGCACCCCCGTGCGCTCACCGTCTTCGCCTCGATAGGTCACCCAACGCATCGGTCAATCCTCACTCACCACCTCATCCGGCGCCTTGTCGGGCCGCAGACCGCGCCAGCTGGGCTGGCGCAGCCGGCCGTCGGAGGTGCGTTCGCTGTAGCGCACCTCGCCCACCACCGTCGGCTCCACGAAGGTGACACCTTTGGCATCCGAAGCGGAAAGTGCTGCGTCGAAGGGTGATTCACCGGCATCCCGCGGCACCAGCATCTTCTTCAGGGCGCCCAGCTGGCGCTCGGTGAAACCGGTGCCGACCCGGCCGACGAAACGCAGACGGCCGGCGTCGGGAACACCCATCAGCAGCGACCCGATCCCCCCGCCACGCGCTCCCTCACCGGCCCGCCAACCGCCGATCACAACCTCCTGAGTCAGCCAGTGCTTGGACTTGACCCACGTCGACGATCTGCGCCCCGGCTGGTAGGCCGAGTCCCACTTCTTGGCGACCACGCCCTCCCAGCCGAGATCGAGTGACTGCTCCATGGCCTTGGCCCCGTCGGGGTAGAGCAGATCCTGAACCACCAGATCGGTTCCCTGCGCGAGGGTTTCCAAGAGCTTTCGGCGATCCCGATAGGCCACCCGCAGCAGGGGCCGGCCGTCGAGATACAGCAGATCGAAAGCCCAGAACTGCAGCCGGGCCGCGCGGGCGCTGTTCTGCATCGCGGCGAAGCTGGGCACTCCGGCGTCGTCGAGCGCGACCAATTCGCCGTCGAGCACCAGGTGATGCTCGGCTAAGTCGGCGGCCGGAAACGGCAGGTGCGGATATTCAGCGGTGACGTCGCGGCCGCTGCGAGCGCGCAGCCGCAGCCGACCGTGATCGGCTTCCACCAGCAGCCGGTAGCCGTCCCACTTGCCTTCGAAAGCCCACTGGCTCGGCGCCAGTCGGGCCACCGAGCCATGGGTGGCCAGCATCGGAGTCAGTTCGGTGAAGGAAAACGCCTGCTGATCTTTCATGCGGTGTGCCAGCCACTGATCTCCCCCGGTGCGGATCAGTGCGTATCGCCCGGAGATCCGGCTGCCGGCGAGCACGACGATCACCTCCCCTTTGTCGGGCCCGTCTTCGAACTTCTCGGTCACATACGTACCCGAATCCCAGATGCTCACGGTGCCGGCGCCGTACTCCCCCTTGGGGATGGTGCCTTCGAAGCTGCCGTACTCCAGCGGATGGTCTTCGGTGCGCACCGCGAGATGGTTGACCGACGTCGTCTCCGGAAGGTTCTTGGGCACCGCCCAGCTCACCAACACCCCGTCGCGCTCAAGCCGGAAGTCGTAGTGCAGCCGGCGGGCGTGATGCTCCTGGATGACAAAACTGTTTCCCTCGCCCGGCGCCGGTGCCGCGGCCGGAACGGGTTCGGGCGTCCGGGCGGCGTCACGTTTGGCCCGATACACGGCAAGGCGATCTTGGCCTTTCAGGGGGCCATCAAGGCCGGCCAACAGGTCGCCGTCACGGGCGACGCGGTCCAGCACTTCATCGAAGCGCAACTGCCGCAGGTCCGGGTCGTCCAGCTCGGCCCAGGTGCGTGGAGCGGCGACCGTCGGATGGTCACGGCCGCGCAGCGAATACGGTGCGATGGTGGTCTTGGCCGCGTTGTTCTGACTCCAGTCGAGAAAGACCTTGCCGGTCCGCAGCTTCTTGGCCATGGTCGCGGTCACCAGCTCGGGCATCGCGGTTTCAAGCTGTTGCGCAACGCGTTTGGCCACCGCGACGGCGCCGGAGCTGCTCACCGGACGCTCCAGTGCCGCATAGATGTGCAGTCCCTTACTACCGCTGGTGAGCGGAAAGGTCTCCAGGCCCAGATCGCAGATCAGGTCGCGGATGGCCCGCGCCACCTCGGCGAGCTGACTCATCGACACACCCTCGCCCGGATCGAGATCGAACACCAGCCGCGTCGCCAGTCCGGGCTTGAGCACCTTCCCGCCGTGGGTCCACTCGGCCTCGAAACGCCACTGCGGTACATGAACTTCCAGCGCGGCCTGCTGGGCGATCCAGGCCAGGCCGTCGAGGTCCTCGATGATCGGATAGGTGGTGACCCCGGAGCGATGTTGGATGTCGGCGCGGGCCAACCAGCCCGGCGCCGAGGAAGCCAGTTGCTTTTCGAAGAACGACCCCTGCTCGACACCGTTGGGCCAGCGCTTGCGCGTCGCCGGGCGTCCCGCGATGTGCGGCAGCATCACTTCGGCGATGCGGGTGTAGTAGTCGTAGACCTCGGCCTTGGTGGTGCCCGTGGCGGGATAAAGCACCTTGTCGGCGTTGGTCAGCTTCACCCGGGTCTGGATGGACTCAGCGACCATGCGACCAACCTACGTCGCGCCAAAGCAGGTTATCGGCACTCTCGCGTGGGCATACTGGCCTCATGCGTTCCATCTGGAAGGGTTCGATCGCATTCGGTCTGGTCAACGTGCCGGTGAAGGTCTACAGCGCCACCGAAGACCACGACATCAAGTTCCGGCAGGTGCACGCCAAGGATCACGGGCGAATCCGCTACCGGCGAGTGTGCGAGGAGTGCGGCGAAGTCGTTGAGTACGGCGACATCGCGCGGGCCTACGAGTCCGACGACGGCAGGATGGTGGTCATCACCGACGACGACATCGCGAACCTGCCCGAGGAGCGCGACCATGAGATCGCCGTTCTGGAGTTCGTTCCGTCCGCTGATCTGGACCCGATGCTGTATGACCGCAGCTACTTTCTGGAGCCCGCGTCGAAGTCGATCAAATCCTATGTGCTGCTGGCCAAGACGCTGGCAGACACCGACCGGGTGGCGATCGTGCACTTCACACTGCGCAACAAGACCCGGCTGGCCGCGCTACGGGTCAAGGATTTCTCCAAGCGCGACGTGATGGTGGTGCATACCCTGCTGTGGCCGGACGAGATCCGCGACCCCGACTTCCCCGCGCTGGACACCAAGGTCGAGATCAAGCCGGCCGAACTCAAGATGGCCGGTCAAGTAGTGGAATCGATGGCCGACGATTTCGACCCGGACCGTTACCACGACACCTATCAGGAGCAGTTGCACGAGCTGATCGCGGCCAAACTCGAAGGCGACGAGGCGTTCACCCCCGAGGAGCGTCCCGCCGAACTGGACGCCACCGAGGACGTCTCCGATCTGCTGGCCAAGCTGGAAGCCAGCGTCAAGAAGCGCGCGGAGGCCACGAAGGCCCCGGCCAAGAAAGCTCCTGCCAAGAAGGCGCCGGCGAAGAAGGCCGCCGCCAAGAAGCCCTGATCTACCCTCAACACCGAATTAGAACGTGTTTCAAAAAAGCTGTTCAGCTCATCGCGAATCTTTGTTAGCGTGGCGAAGTGATACTCGACAAGTTCCGAATCGACAATCAAACAGCCGTGGTCACCGGCGCTGGCCGGGGGTTAGGCGCGGCCATCGCGGTGGCGTTCGCCGAGGCCGGCGCAGATGTGGTGATCGCCTCGCGCACGCAGTCCGAACTAGAGGCAGTCGCAGAACAGATCCGTGCGACCGGCCGTCGGGCGCACATCGTCGTCGCCGATCTGGCCCACCCCGAGGAGACGGCGAAGCTGGCCGCCGAAGCGGTCGAGGCATTCGGCAGGCTCGACATCGTCGTCAACAACGTCGGCGGAACGATGCCCAACACCCTGCTGACCACGTCCACCAAAGACCTCAAAGACGCGTTCACCTTCAACGTCGCCACCGCGCATGCGCTGACCATCGCGGCGGTGCCGCTGATGCTGGAGCACTCCGGCGGAGGTTCGTTCATCAACATCACCTCCACCATGGGCCGAGTCCCGGGGCGGGGATTCGCCGCCTACGGAACGGCCAAGGCGGCCCTGGCGCACTACACCCGGTTGGCCGCGCTCGACCTGTGCCCCAAGATCCGCGTCAACGGGATCGCACCCGGATCAATCTTGACCTCGGCGCTCAACGTGGTGGCCGCCAACGAGGAGCTGCGCACTCCCATGGAGAAGGCCACACCCATGCGCAGGCTCGGCGAACCCGAGGAGATCGCGGCCGCCGCGCTGTACCTGGCCTCCCCGGCCGGGGCTTACCTGACCGGCAAGGTGCTTGAAGTCGACGGCGGCATCACCTTCCCGAACCTTGACCTGCCCGTCCCGGACCTGTGAGGAACTGACTTATGGCTATTCGTGTTGCCCAGATCGGCACCGGCAACGTCGGTGTCCACGCACTAAAAGCGCTGATCACCAACCCCGAGTTCGAACTGACCGGGGTGTGGGTGTCCTCGGACGTCAAGGCCGGCAAGGACGCCGCAGAGCTGGCCGGAGTGAACCCGCCGACCGGCGTGACCGCGACGACTGACCTGCAGCAGGTGCTCGACACCAAGCCCGACTGCGTGGTCTACACCGCGCTGGCCGACAACCGGCTCGTCGAGGCGCTGGAGGACTTCCAGCGCATCCTGGCCGCCGGTATCAATGTGGTCGGCAGCAGCGCGGTGTTCCTGCAATACCCATGGAACGTCATCCCCGCCGAGATGCTGACCCCGATCGAGGACGCCGCCAAGGCCGGCAACGCCAGCTTGTTCATCAATGGCATCGACCCGGGCTTTGCTAACGACCTGCTGCCGCTCGCGCTGGCGGGCACGTGCCAGAGCATTCAGCAGATCCGCTGCATGGAGATCGTGGACTACGCCACCTACGACAGCGCCGCGGTCATGTTCGACGTGATGGGCTTCGGTAAGCCGATGGACGAGACCCCGATGCTGCTGCAGCCGGGCGTACTGAGCCTGGCGTGGGGTTCGGTGGTGCGTCAGCTGGCCGCGGGCCTGGGGCTGGAACTGGACTCGGTCGAGCAGTCCCACATCCGGGTGCCCGCGCCTGAGGACTTCTCGATCTCTTCCGGTGACATCGCCAAGGGCACGGCCGCCGCGTTGCGGTTCGAGGTACGCGGCATGGTGGACGGCAAGGCCGCGGTGGTTCTTGAGCACGTCACCCGGCTGCGCGAGGATCTGTGTCCGGAGTGGCCGCAGCCGGCCCAGCCGGGCGGGTCCTACCGCGTCGAGGTCACCGGTGAGCCGTCGTATGCGCTGGACCTGTGCCTGTCCAGCCCCAATGGCGACCACAACCACGCCGGCCTGGTGGCCACCGCGATGCGGGTGGTCAACGCCGTTCCGGCGGTGGTTGCGGCCGAGCCGGGCATTCGGACCACGCTGGACCTGCCGCTGATCACCGGGCGTGGTCTGTACCAGGCCGGCTGATCCACCGCGACGTCGTGACCACCCCCGGACGGTGAGATTCCGGCTACCCTGACTTTCCTGTTCATGAATCCGGATCGAAAGGGTGCCGGTGGCCCAGGACGCCACGGCGGGGCTGAAGCCGGGCTGGGCGTTGCTCGGCCCGGCTTTCGTCGCCGCCATCGCCTACGTCGACCCGGGTAACGTCGCCGCCAACGTCAGCGCGGGAGCCAAATTCGGCTTCCTGCTGGTCTGGGTCATCGTCACGGCCAACGTCATGGCCGGGTTGGTGCAGTACCTGTCGGCCAAGCTCGGTTTGGTGACCGGGCGCTCACTGCCGGAGGTGATCGGCGCCCACAGCCGCAAACCGGCCCGGATCGCTTACTGGCTACAGGCGGAATTGGTCGCGATGGCAACCGATCTCGCCGAGGTGGTGGGCGGAGCGATTGCGCTTAACCTGATTTTCGGGTTGCCGCTGCTGCTCGGCGGCCTGATCACCGGCGCCGTGTCGATGGCCCTGCTGGCGGTGGGCGACCGGCGCGGTCCGCGGATCTTCGAGCAGGTGACCAGCGGACTGCTGCTCATCATCGCCATCGGATTCCTGGCCAGCCTGGTAGTCGCCCCGCCGCCACCGGCCGACGTCGTCGCCGGCCTGCTGCCCCGCTTCGACGGCACCGAAAGCGTGCTGCTGGCCACCGCGATCCTCGGCGCAACCGTCATGCCGCATGCGGTGTACCTGCACTCCGGGCTAGCCCGGGACCGGCATGGCCGGCCCGAGCCTGGTCCGGCACGACGGCGACTGCTGCGGGTGACCCGCTGGGATGTCGGCCTTGCGATGCTGGTAGCCGGGACGTTGAACCTGGCCATGCTGGTGGTGGCTGCCAATAGTCTGCGCGGCGTGGACCACGCCGATTCCATCGAAGGAGCGCACGCCGCGGTCGGCCACACCCTGGGCCCCACGGTCGCACTGCTGTTCGCTATCGGCCTCTTGGCCTCGGGATTGGCGTCGACGTCGGTGGGAGCCTATGCCGGCGCGATGATCATGCAGGGCCTGTTGCGGGTTTCGGTTCCGCTGCTCTGGCGCCGGCTGATCACGCTGGGCCCGGCGCTGGCCATCCTAGCTTGGGGAATCGAGCCCACGCGGGCACTGGTGATCTCGCAGGTGGTGTTGTCCTTCGGCATCCCGTTCGCGCTGGTACCGCTGATCCGGGTGACCGGCGACCGGGCACTGATGGGTGCCGATGCCAACAGGCCGCTGACTGCGGCCCTCGGCTGGGTGATCACCGTGGTGATCGGGTCACTCAATATGGCGCTGATCTACCTGACGTTGCGCTGACCGACGGATCGCCCGCGGACGGGAACCATCGGCCGGTTCGCCGCGTTTATTAAGTGGACTAACTAATCGCCGGGCTGAGCAACTCGCCCCGGCCATCACTTCAAGGAGCGCTCATGGCACGCACCGACAACGACACCTGGGACCTCGCCACCAGCGTGGGAGCGACCGCGACCATGGTCGCCGCCGCCCGCGCGATCGCCACCAAGGCCGACAATCCCCTGATCGACGACCGCTTCGCCGAGCCGCTGGTCCGCGCCGTCGGCGTCGACTTCTTGACCAAGTGGGCAACCGGCGAGCTGGCGGGCACCGATCTCGACGACCACGAATCCGGCTGGAAGCTCGGCCAGATGCCCGATGCGATGGCCGTCCGCACCCGCTTCTTCGACGCGTTCTTCGCCGACGCCACCCAGGCCGGCATCCGCCAGGCCGTGATCTTGGCATCGGGCCTGGATGCGCGGGCCTACCGACTGACATGGCCCGCCCGCATGACCATCTTCGAGATCGACCAGCCCGCGGTGCTGGCATTCAAGACCGCGACGCTGGCCGAGCTGGGCGCCGAGCCGACCGCCGATCGCCGCGGCGTGGCCGTCGATCTGCGCGATGACTGGCCTGCCGCCTTGATCGACGCGGGGTTCGACCGCACCCAGCCCACCGCGTGGATCGCTGAGGGACTGCTCGGCTATCTCCCGCCGGAGGCACAGGACCGGTTGCTGGACAACATCACCGCACTGAGCGCCGACGGCAGCCGACTGGCCACCGAGGCCATCCCCAACATTTCGGCGGCCCAGCATGAGCAGGCCAGGGAAATGATGCGAAGCGCCACCGAGAAATGGCGGGCGCACGGCTTCGACCTGGAGTTCTCCGAGCTCGGATACGACGGTGAGCGCAACGACGTGGCCGACTACCTGGACTCCATGAACTGGACCTCGACCGGCCAGTCCATGACCGAGCTGTTGACGCAGCACGACCGTCCGACACCCGCCCGGGGCGCCGACTCGGTGTCGATGGCCGACACGACCTACTACACCTCGATCAAGCGGGGCTAGCAGGCCGAGCCGGATCAGGCGGAGACGGTCTCGCGCGCCTTGGCCTTCTCTTCGTAGTATTTGGCCCGCTCGTCGACCATCTTCATGAAGCCGATGACCTGCTCGCGCGCCTCGTCGCCCGCAGCGCCGAAGTCTTTGCGCTCGTGGATCTTCCAGAAGCGCAGCACCGGCTGGATGACGTCGTCGTGGTGGATGCGCAGGTCGTAGATGCCGGCCTTGGCGATCAGGATCGCGTTCTCCTGGAAACCGGGCATGTTCATCCCGGGCATCGCGAAGCCGAGCACCTCGTCGCGGATCGCGCACATCGCCTCGTCCGGGGCGATGTCCAGGGCCGCCTGCATCAGGTTGCGGTAGAACACCATGTGCAGGTTCTCGTCGAGAGCGACCCGGGCCAGCAACTGGTCGGCGAGGGGGCATCCGGAGGCCTTGCCGGTGTTGCGGTGCGACACCCGGGTGGCGAGTTCCTGGAACGAAACGTACGCCAGCACCTGCAGCGCTGACTTGCCGCCGGCGTCATAGCCCGCGACGGTGTGCTGCATCCGCATGTTCTCCAGGTTCACCGGGTCGATACCGCGGGTCACGATGAGGTAGTCGCGCAGCGCGATGCTGTGACGGCCTTCCTCGGCGGTCCACTGGCCGACCCAGGTGCCCCAGGCGCCGTCGCGGCTGAAGGTGGTGGCGATCTCGCGATGGTAGGACGGCAGATTGTCCTCGGTCAGCAAGTTGACCAGCAGTGCGGCCTTGGCGACCGGGTCCAGCGGTGAGTCTTCGGGAACCCAGTCCTCGCCGCCGAGGAACGCGAAGTCGCGCCCCCTGCTCCACGGCACGTAGTCGTGCGGCAGCCACGGCTTGGCGGCCTTGAGGTGCCGATTGAGGTTCTGCTCGACAATCGGCTCCAGCTCATGAAGCAAGGCCGTCTGGACATTTACCATCGCTTTTTAGTCCCCTCCCTGATCGACAGGCGGGCTGTCGCTTGGCCCCCCAGCCAACCTACGGTCCCGTAGGTTTGGTCCACGGTAAGCACCCACCCCGCCACGTGTCAACCGTTAACTTAGCTGCTTCGGCGCATTCCGCATCCCGAATCGACCGACCAAATCAGCGGCCCAGCTAACTGCGCGGGGTCTGTGAGCGTGCTAGTGGCGGCGATCCGCTTGCTCTTCCGACTGCCGCTTGAGCCCGTCTGCCTCCATGTCGACGTAGCGACGAATCCGGCCACCGGCGAGCAGGCCGGCCAGCCAGGACATCGGACCGGTCACAGCAAAGGTCAGCACGGCCCGCACCCCTGACCCGGTCGGCGTCAGCTCATGAAAGCCGGTGAAGCGGATACCGGCCGCCGACGCGGTCCAGGTGAAGGACCGCTCGGGGACCAGGTCGGTGACGGTCCAGACCATCGGCCGGCCGGCGGGTTGGCGGACTCGGGCGGTGCTGCCGACTCGCAGCGGACCGGAGTCCAGCCGGGTGATCTCACGCATCGACGCCGTCCAGTCCGGCCAATGCTCGACATCGATCAGGACGGCCCAGACGTCGCTGGGCTGGGCCGCGATGGGATCGGTGCGGGTGTAGTGCATCGGCGCTCCCTTCCCCTCAACGGCACGCTACCCAAGTTCGGCGGTGCGCGGAACCTCGGTGAAACTGCGGCCAGGGTCGTGATCGTGCACACGCCTACAGCCCTGCGCGCAATCTCAGCGCGGTTGCGCCGCCACCCGGGCGCGTTCCCGCATGGAGGCGACCACTCCCCCGTCGGCGAGGATGTCGGCGCCGGTGAGATAGGCGCACTTGTCTCCGGCGCAGAAGGCGAACAGCTCGGCCATCTCCTCGGCCGTACCCCACCGCGGGATCAGCGCGTCGGGCATCATCATGCCCACCCCGGCCTTCTCTTCGCGCCGCCCCATCTCGGTGTCGATATTGCCCGGCGACACCGAGACGATGCGCAGCCCGCGACCGCCGAACCGCTCGGCCTGCGAGGCGCAGTACCACTTCACGAAGGCCTTACTGATTGTGTAGGAGAAACCCGAACGCATCTGCTCGGGTGCGTTGTTGCAATATGCCGTCATCGCGGCCACGAAGGCGTCGCCGTCGCTGTACGCCAGCGGGAACTGTTTGGTGGGGTATGCCTTGTCGGGCAGCAGCTGCGCGGCCATCGAAGCCACGTTGACGATCACCGCACCGTCGCCGGCGGCGTCATAGAACGCCTCGTTGACCACGACAGTGCCGAACGCGTTGGTCCGCATGACGAATTCGGCATCGCCCATGCTCGGGCTGACCCCCGCGGTATGGATCACCGACGCCAGCGTCCCGAGACCGGCGGCGGTGTCGAACAGCCGAGTCACCGCGCCACGGTCGGTGACATCGCAGTTGACGGCGGTCGCAGCGATGCCGAGCTCCGCAAGGGCGGCCTGCGCCGAGTCGAGCCGCTCCTGCCGGACATCGCACAGCACCACGGTGTGGTCTCGTCCCAGGATCTTGGCCGTCGCCAGACCCATGCCGCCCGCGCCTCCGGTGATCACTGATACTGAAGCCATAACTGGACGGTAGACGGCTGTGCCCCGGTGCCGGTCGACTGGGTGATGCGGAGAGTCGAAATGACCGATCTGTCAGGCAAAGTGGCGCTGGTGACCGGTGCGTCGTCGGGGCTGGGCGCGGCGACCGCCCAACTGTTGGCCCGGCGCGGCGCGACGGTGTTCGGGTTGGCGCGTGACGCCGAGCGGCTGGCCACGGTATTCGCCGACGTACCCGGCGGGCAGTACGCTCCCACCGACATCAGCACCGCGGCGGCCTGTGCGGCGGCCGTCGAGCAATGCGTCGCGCAGTTCGGTCGGCTCGATGTTCTGGTCAACGTCGCCGGCGCCCATCAGATGCGCCACACGCTGGCCGTCACCGACGAAGAGTGGGCCCACGATCTGGCGGTCAACCTCAACGGGCCGTTCTTCTTGTGCCGTGCGGCGCTGCCACACCTGCTGGAGACCGCCGGCAATATCGTCAACGTCGCCTCGATCGCCGGCGTGGAAGGGCAGGCGTACTCGGCGGGCTACTGCGCGGCCAAGCACGGACTCGTCGGGCTCACCCGCGCGTTGGCCGTGGAGTTCACCGCGGAGAAGCTGCGGGTCAACGCCGTTTGCCCGGGCGGGATGCTGACCCCGCAGGTGACCAACTTCCAGCTCCCTGAGGGCGCCGACGTCAACCTGATCATGCGGGTTGCCTCGCCGCGCGGGATGAGCGCCCCGAGCGACGTCGCCGAAGTGATCGCCTTTTTGGCCAGCGATGCCGCGGCCGCGGTTCACGGCGCGGTCTACCTGACCGACAACGGGAAAACGGCCGGCTAGGAGTCTGCTGAATTAATCCGGCGTGCCGGGCGGGGTTGTCCTGGGGTTTTGGGGATGATTGGTGGGTGCAGGGTCGCTCTGATGATCAGCGTGAGTTGTTGGATGCCGAATCGGTGGCCGGGCATCTTCTGAAGTCCGAGAGCGTGTTTGCGTTCCTGGCCGTGCATCGGGGTGAGTTGTTTCCCGAGGAGATGTTCGCCGATCTGTTTCCGTCGCGGCGGGGACGCCCGAGCGTGCCGGCCGAGGTGATGGCGTCGGTGATCACGTTGCAGGCCCTGCACGGCTTATCCGACAACGAAACCGTCGATGCCGTGACCTTCGACCTGCGGTGGAAAGCCGCCTGCGGGCTGCCGATCACCGCCGGGTCATTCCACTCCACGACGCTGACGTACTGGCGGCGCCGACTGGCGGCCTCGGACCGGCCGAACCGGATCTTCGAGGCGGTCAAAGCGGTCGTGGCAGCCACCGGCGCCCTGTCCGGGCGGACCCGGCGGGCGTTGGATTCCACGATCCTCGATGATGCGGTGGCCACCCAGGACACGGTGACCCAGTTGATC
>LZME01000026.1 GCA_001673575.1 Mycolicibacter heraklionensis
ACCTCAATATTCTTGATCAACCGCGCAAAATTCTTGCCACGACGAGCGTCAATGACAGCCTTCTTGTGCTTCGTGGTCGCCCACTTGGAATGGCCGCTCATAACCCGCCCTACCTCACTGTTGCGTCAAAACTTTGCGCGACGAGTCTACGTGTCAGTCCTGATTGCGTGCCGGGGGCTGCTCGGGCGGGAAGAATCCCGGCGCCCATCGCTCGATCAGCGCGGCGTAGTCGACGTGCGCGTCCAGCTGCACCGCGACGCCCAGTAGACCGCCCAGCGTGCGCAGCAACATGACGTAACCAGCGGGAATGGTCAGCCGGCGAGCCATCTTGAAACGGTCGGCGAAGCCTTCCGCCATCGGATCGGTGGTGACCAACGCAGACTTCTGGAACCACTTGCGGGTGAAGTGGAACTCCCCCGAGCGCAGCGGGTCGATGTAGGGCCACAGCGGCTGGATGTACTCCACCAGCTGCTCGGCACTCAGGTCATAGTCGGCCGGCATGAACCCGAGTTGCTTGAGCAGCCGGATCGCCTCGTCCCACTGCTCGTCCCGAGCCCAGCACAGCAGTTCGGCGAATCCCGGCGGGATGCCCTCGGGATGTTCGGCCACCGCGCCGAAGTCGATCACGCCCAGCCGACCGTCGGGCAGCATCATGAAGTTGCCCGGATGCGGGTCGGCATGCACCAGGCCGACACGCGCCGGCGAGCTCAAGGTGAACTCCAGCAGCAGCGCGCACGCGGAGTCTCGCTCCTGTCTCGTGCCGCTGTTGATGATCGCCGACAGGCGCCGCCCTTCGATCCACTCCGAGACGATGACCTTCGGCGCGCTGGCGATCACCGCCGGAACGAAGAACTTCGGGTCGTCGGCATAGGCCTTGGCGAAGGCCCGCTGATTGTCGGCCTCCTGACGGTATTCGAGTTCGGCTTCCAGGGTGTCGTTGATCTCCGAGACCAGCCGGTCCACGTCGGCGCCGGGCACGACCTGCTTGGCGACCCAGTTGAACCGCTGAATCAGCTTGAGGTCGGCGCGCAGCGCCTCGTCGGCACCGGGATATTGGATCTTCACGGCGACCTCGCGGCCGTCCTTCCAGACCGCCCGGTGGACCTGACCGATGCTCGCCGAGGCGGCGGGGGTGTCGTCGAAGGACGCGAAACGCTCCCGCCATTTGGTGCCGAGCTGGGCGTCGAGCACCCGGTGCACCTTGGCGGCCGGCAGCGGCGGGGCCTCGCTTTGGAGCTTGACCAACGCCTCTCGGAACGGCTCGGCGAACTGCGGAGGAATCGCCGCCTCCATCACCGACAGCGCCTGGCCAACCTTCATGGCGCCGCCCTTGAGCTCGCCGAGCACCTTGAACATCTCGTCGGCGGCCTTCTCCAGGAGCTCGGCGTTGACCTCGTCTTTGGTCTTGCCGGTCATCCGCTTGCCCACACCGAGCGCTGCGCGGCCTGCGACTCCGGCCGGGAGGCTCGCCAGTTTTACTGCGCGACGAAATCCGCCCCGCGCGAGATCTGCCATGCGGACATCATGCCTGGCCGGTCTTCGCGGCGGTGTTCCTGGTCACCCAACTGGCGGCCAGCTATCGGTGCGACGGTCAGGCCCGTCCCGCGACGATGTCGACGAAGAGCCGGTGAATACGGCGGTCACCGGTCACCTCCGGGTGAAACGAGGTGGCCAGCACGCGACCTTGCCGGACCGCAACAGGATGACCCGCCGCCTCGGCCAGCACCGCAACGCCCGAGCCGATCCGCTCGACCCAGGGTGCTCGGATGAACACCGCGTGTACCGGTTCGTCCAAGCCCTCGAAATCGACGTCACCCTCGAAAGAATCGACCTGACGGCCGAAAGCGTTGCGCCGCACGGCCATATCGATGCCTGATAACGGAATTGCGGCACGCCCCTGCGCGCCCGCATCGAGGATCTCGCTGGCCAGCAGAATCATTCCCGCGCAGGAACCGTACGCCGGCATCCCATCGGCCAGCCGGGCCCGCAGCGGATCCGCCAGCTCCAACTCGCGCAGCAGATGACTGATCGTGGTCGACTCGCCGCCGGGAATCAGCAGCGCGTCGACCGCATCCAGCTCGGAGCGGCGGCGTACCGGCACCGGATCGGCACCTACTGCGCTCAGGGCGGCAAGGTGTTCACGAACGTCGCCCTGCAAGGCGAGGACGCCGATGTGCGCGCCGCTCACTGGCCGGTCGGCTGATATCCCGACGGATAGCGGGTCAGCCCCTCCTGCATGACGGCCGCCACCATGTCCCCAGAGCGGTTGTAGATCTTGCCCTGGGTCAGCGCCCGGCCGGCACCCGCCGACGGCGACGACTGGTCATAGAGCAGCCATTCGTCGGCCCGAAACGGGCGCATGAACCACATCGCGTGGTCGAGCGACGCCACCTGCAAGACATCCCGCTCACCCGGGTGGATCGCCCAGGAGGTGCCCAGCAGGGTCAGGTCGCTCATGTAGGCCAGCGCGCAGATGTGCAGCACCGGATCGTCGGGCAGCCGGTCGCGATGGCGGAACCAGACCTGCTGCTCGGCAACCTTGCCCGGCATGTGCGGTAGCTGTTCACGCGGCACCCGGCGCAGATCCCACTCGGCGAACGCCTTGAAGCCCTCGTCGTCGAAGGCCTTCATCGCGGCGATGTCGGGCAGGTCTTTCGGGTCGGGTGCGTCGGGCATCACATCCTGGTGCTCAATGCCCTGCTGTTCGGTCTGGAACGACGCCGACATGTTGAAGATGGTTTCGCCGTGCTGGATGGCGTTGACGCGCCGCGTGCAGAACGAACCACCGTCGCGGACCCGCTCCACGGTGAACACCGTGGGCGCCTTGGCATCTCCGGGACGCAGAAAGTATCCGTGCAGCGAGTGGACCCGGTAGCGCGGGTCCACGGTACGCACCGCCGACACCAATGCCTGGCCGGCGACGTGCCCGCCGAAGGTGCGCTGGTTGTCCGCAGAGAGCGGGCTGAACACACTCCCGCGGTAGATGTTGACCTCGAGTTGTTCCAGATCGAGGATCTCTTCGATCGCCACCCTACGACCGTCTGCTCTTCGCGCGAGCGCTCATCGCCGTTGTCACCAGCCGCGTTCGGCAAGCCGGTGCGGTTGCGCGATGTCCTCCACATTGATGCCGACCATCGCTTCGCCCAGCCCACGGGATACCCGGGCCAACACGTCGGGGTCGTCGTAGAAGGTGGTGGCCTTGACGATGGCCGCTGCACGCGCGGCGGGGTCACCGGACTTGAAGATGCCGGAACCGACGAACACGCCCTCCGCGCCGAGCTGCATCATCATCGCGGCGTCCGCCGGGGTGGCGATGCCGCCCGCGGTGAACAGCGTCACCGGCAGCTTCCCGGCCCTGGCCACCTCTGCGACCAGCTCGTAGGGCGCCTGCAGTTCCTTTGCGGCAACGAACAATTCGTCTTCGGAGAGCGACGTGAGCCGGCGAATCTCGCCGCCGATGGACCGCATGTGGGTAGTGGCGTTGG
This sequence comes from Mycolicibacter heraklionensis, assembly GCA_001673575.1. Classification (GTDB taxonomy): domain Bacteria; phylum Actinomycetota; class Actinomycetes; order Mycobacteriales; family Mycobacteriaceae; genus Mycobacterium; species Mycobacterium heraklionense_A. The sequence continues at coordinate 3,486 of LZME01000026.1, forward strand.
AGACGTCACCGGTGCCGGCCTCGCCCTTGGAGCGAATCATGGCCGCGCCCTCGGTGATCCGGCGCAACGCCTCACCCAGGTTGGTCGCGCCGCACACGAATGGCACGGTGTACTGCCACTTGTCGATGTGGTGGGTGTAGTCGGCCGGGGTCAGCACCTCGGACTCGTCGATGTAGTCCACCCCGAGGCTCTGCAGGATCTGCGCCTCGACGAAGTGTCCGATTCGCACTTTGGCCATCACCGGGATGGTGACCGCGGCGATGATGCCCTCGATCATGTCCGGGTCGCTCATCCGCGAAACCCCGCCCTGGGCACGGATGTCGGCGGGCACCCGCTCCAGTGCCATCACCGCAACGGCGCCGGCGGCCTCGGCGATGCGGGCCTGGTCCGGGGTGACGACGTCCATGATGACGCCGCCCTTGAGCATCTCGGCCATGCCGCGCTTTACTCGCGCAGTACCCGTTTGTCCGTCGGGTGCCGAACCGTTCTGCGCCGCGCTGTCCACTGAATGCTTCTCCTTGCTGGCCTGCGATACCCGCTCAGTGTAGTGGGCCGACGCCAGCGGTTTTCCCGCTCATTACCGCTACGCCGTGAACACCGGCCCCGCCGGCGGCGGATCGGCGAGCAGCGCGGGCAATACGAACACCCGCACATAGCGGCGGGCCTGGTCGGCATCCTGAACACCGGGGATGAGACCCAGCAACAGTCCGAGCGCGGTCGAGAGCACGAACCGGGCCGCGTCGCGCGAGCGCAGACCGGGCCGCAACTGCGGGGCGGCTTGGCGGAATCCCAGCTCGTAGAGCCCGGCCAGCAACTCGCCCAGCGTCGCCGACCGCGCGATCAACGCGGCGACGTTGCCCTCGTCGGTGTGCTCGGAAATGACCCGAAGCAGCGGGTCCTGTGCGACTTCAGTGGCCACGATGACCAGGGACTCTGTCACCAGCGTGCCGGGGTCGGTCGCCGTGTGCAGCCGGGCGGTGATCTCGGCGATCTTGCGTCCGGCCACCCGCACCACCAATGCGTCCAGCAGTTCATCACGGGTGGCGAAGTGGCGGTAGATCACCGCCCGGGTGTAGCCGGCTTCCCGTGCGATCACCTGCATCGTCGAGGCGCGGTAGCCGCGGTGCGCGAAGGAACGCTCTGCGGCGTCCAGCAGCAGCTCTCGGGCGTGCTCGGGAGGGTTCCCGCCACCAGGGGGCCGCCCCCGCCGACGCACCGTCACGTCTCGCCCGGCCGTCATATATGGACATCTCTACGCATATGTCTATTATTAACCTCACTGCAGCCCCGCGCGTTTCCGACGAAAGGCTCGTCGCATGACGGCAACGATTACCGGCGTTCCCGAGCAACGAGACTGGCGGGCCGTGTTCGGCTCCTGGCGGCTGCTGACCAACCCGGGCCGCAACGGCGGGGCCGCGTTCGACCTGATCGTCGGACTGGCGGCTCCGATCCTGGCCCGCAGCTATCACCAGCTGCGGGCGCATCCCAATGGCCGGCGCCTGTTCGCCGAGAAGCCGGATCTGTTGGCGCTGCTTGGCGACGACGACTATCTGGCTTCGTTGCCGGCAGGCTCGCTCGGCCATGCCTACCGGTCATTTCTGCGCACCAACCGCCTGGATGCCGGGGTGTTCGACGTGGACACCGTGATCCGGCCGATCGCCGAGCGCCGCGGCTGGGACGACGACTTCTTCTACATGATGCGGCGCGGCACCGCCCTGCACGACATGTTCCACACCCTGGGCGGCTATGGCCCGGACATGGGCGGAGAGTTCGGCAATCTGGGTTTTCACTGCGGCCAGATGGAGCCGTCCGGCGCCCTGAAGACGCTGACGCTCGGGTTGCTCGGACCCATCATCCCGGCCTCGCCGCAGCGCAAGATCCGGTATTTCCGTGAGGCAGTCCGCCGCGGCCAGCGAGCCGACAATCTGATGGCAGCCCCCTATGAGGAGTTGCTGGACCGGCCGATCACCGAGGTTCGGGAAGCGTTGGGCGTCATGCCGACGCGTAGCGCACACCCGGGCGGCCACATGTTCATCGGCTGGATGCCGCCGGGCATGAAGCCGCCGACCCGCTGGGATTACGACGCGACGTTGCCGGCCGCCTGAATCCGGCGGTTCAGCGAGGCTCGACGAAGGAGAGCCGAAGCTGGAACCGCCGCATCAACCCGGCGGTTCAGCGAGGCTCGACGAAGGAGAGCCGAAGCTGGAACCGGTCAGATGGTCAAGACCATGCGGTAACGCGCCCGGCCCTGCTCCATGGCGGCGTAGGCCTCGGCGGCCTGGGCCAGCGGACGCTCCTCGACACGGGCCCGAACCCCGGACAGCACCGCGAATGCCATGGTCTCCTCGACATCGCGGGCGGTGCCCGAGGGGTGGCCGGTGACGCTGAGCCCGGGGGTGATCAGCTGTACGGGGGCAATCGGCAGCGGCTCGCCGGTGACCCCGATGATCACCAGTTCGCCCCGCGGCGCCAGCCCGCCAAGGGTGTCGGCCATCGCTCGCGAATTGGCCGCAGTGGCCAGCACCACCGACGCGCCGCCCAGCGCCGCCATCGCCGCAGCGACGTCGCCGGCGGTCGAGTCGATGTAGTGGTGGGCACCGAGCGCGAGCGCGTCGGCTTCCTTGGCGGCTCCACGTGCGATCGCGATCGTCTCGAAGCCCATCGCCCGGGCGAACTGCACGCCCAGGTGCCCCAAACCACCCAGGCCGAGCACCGCGACCCGGTCCCCCGGTCGCGCCCGGGTAGAGCGCAGCGCGTGGTAGGTGGTGACCCCGGCGCAGCCCATGGGTGCGGCTTCGACGAAGGACAGCTCGTCGGGGATTCGGGCCAACGCGTTGGCCGGAACCGTCACCGATTCGGCGTAGCCGCCCGGATAGTGCCAGCTGGGCACCTGCCCGTTGACGCAGTGAATGAAATCGCCTTTGCGGCAAGGAATGCAGTGGTTGCAGTGTCCTCCGAACCAGCCGACCGCGACCCGCTCACCGAGCTGCCAATCCGTCACGCCCGAGCCCAGTTCGGCGATCGTGCCGGCGATCTCGTGGCCCAGGGTAAGCGGCCAGGTCATGGCGGGAAAGCCTCCGCTGACGAAGGCATGGTCGGTGCCGCAGACCCCGCAGGCGGCGACATCGATACGAACCTGGCCGGGACCCGGCTGCGGAGTGTCGACATCGACCAGAGTCAGCGGCGCATCGACAGCGGCTACGTGAACAGCGCGATGTGTCGGCATGGCGGCTCCCTGGGTAGCGAGGCTGATTCGCCCGAGGCGTGTTCAGCCTAAGCCGTGCAGGTCAAGAAATCCGGCGAAGACTCCCATCAGCTCCGGCGTCGCCGTCGGCCGAGCGAGCCGCCTCGGCCAGGCGATCGCCCAGTTGTAGCGGGTAGACCTTCTGGCCGCCGGAGGCCAGCGCCGCGATCTCTGCGGCATCGCACCAGCGGTGGCCGTGCAGGTAGCGCTGCTCCAGCCCGGTCCGGCCGGCCCCGGATGGCTCGAACCGCTCAGTGCGGTAGGCGAAGAAGAACTCCTGGCTGTCGAGGCGCTCACCGTTGAACTCGAACACGGCGTCGCGGCGCCAGATCGGTCCGACCAGCTCCCCGGGTTCGACCCGCAGACCGGTCTCCTCGGCCAGTTCGCGGGCCGCCGCCTCGGCGAGCGGCTCATCGGGCAACACCTGCCCACCGACGGTGAACCACCACCGTGGTGCCGGGTTGGCCGCATCGTCGGGCAGAGCCGGGTCGTGACCGCACAGCAACAGCACCGATCCGCCCTCGTCGAGCAGCACCACCCGCGCCGAGATGCGTGGTTCCAGCACGCTGCGACCGCCGTGGCCGACCATGCCGGCCCGCTCTACGATCTCGAAATACGTTGGCATCGGCGCTGTTCCGCCGAGGTGCAGAACTCGAACCAACGGCCGTTCACGCAGTGCCACGGTGTCACGGACTGCGTCGTTGTGGAACCGGCGGGCCAACAGCACTCGCGCTTCGGCGTCTGCCAACTCGGCGACCATTACATGCGGCAGCGACTGGGCGTCGACCATCGCCAGCTCGGCCGACAGCGCGTTCTCGGCGGCCTCTCGTGCGTGGCGCGGCGCCCGCTCGGCGACGTCCGCCACGGCAGCCAGTCGCCGACCGGCCACCTGGTCCCCGTAGGCGTCGATCGCTACGGCCCGGGCCACCACCGCGCGACGCGCCAGCGCCCCGTCCAACGCCTGCCAGGACAGGTCGCAGCGCACGTGCAGCCGGTTGAGCCGGTTGGCGGTCTGGTATGCCCAGGCCACCGCGGCGGCCAGTACCGCCACCGCGACCAGCACCAGTGCGGTCGCCACGATGGTCAGCTCCATCAGTCGCCCACCGTCACCTTGCTGCCGACCCCGGCGACCGTCTCGTAGACGCGGATAATCTGGTCGGCGACCACCGGCCAGTCGAAGCGGCGCACCGCCTCGGCCCCGGCCGCCACATACGACGCCCGCAGCACATCATCGTCGAGCACTTCGATCAGGGCCGAGGCCAGTGCCGCGGAGTCGTCGACCGGAACCAGCCGGCCCGCTTCCCCGTCGCCGAGCACCCGGCGAAAGGCGTCCAAGTCGCTGGCGACCACCGCGGTTCCGGCGGCCATCGCCTCGGCCAGCACGATCCCGAAGCTCTCCCCGCCGGTGTTGGGCGCGCAGTACACGTCGGCGCCGCGCAGGGCCGAAGCCTTCTCGGCGTCGTCGATCTGACCCAAGAAGTGCAGGTGGTTCGCCAATTTCCCTGCGCTGCGGCGCAATTCGTCCTCATCGCCTCGACCGACGATCAGCACCTGCACGTCGGCGTGCCGCTTGACCAGCGCTGGCAGTGCCCCCAGCAGCACCGCCATCCCCTTGCGGGGTTCGTCGTAGCGGCCCAGGAACAGCACCGTGCGCCCGGCTCGCGGATACCCCGGCAGGGGCTGCGCCGTGGCGAACGCAGCCACGTCGACCCCGTTGGGAATCTCCACTGCGTCAGAGCCCAGGGCCTCCATCTGCCAACGCCGGGCCAGGTCGGAAACCGCGATCCGGCCGATGATCTTCTCGTGCATCGGCCGCAGCAGGCCCTGCACCACACTCAGCGTCAGCGACTTGGTCGTCGAGGTGTGAAACGTCGCCACGATTGGGCCCTCGGCCACGTTCAGCGCCAGCATCGACAGGCTAGGGGCGTTCGGCTCGTGCAAATGCAGCACATCGAAGTCGCCCTTGGCCAACCATTTCTTGACTTTGCGGTGCGCCGCGGGGCTGAACTGCAGTCGGGCCACCGAGCCGTTGTAGGGGATCGCGACGGCCTTGCCGGCCGACACCACGTAGTCGGGCAATACGACATCCGGTGACGCCGGTGCCAGCACGCTGACGTGATGTCCGCGGCCGCGCAGCACCTCCGCCAGCTGCAACACATGAGCCTGCACCCCGCCCGGTACATCGAACGAGTAGGGGCAGACCATGCCGATCCGCATCAGGTCTCCCCCAAGCGCGCCCGTCGCGATTCGGGAAGGTCGGCGATCCACTGCGGCTGCATCATGTGCCAGTCCTGCGGGTACGCCGCGATGCCCGCAGCGAACTTGTCGGCCAGTGCCTGGGTGATCAGGCCGACATCCCCGCTGCTGCAGTCCAGCGGAGCTTGAATGTCGATGCCCCAGCCCGCGCCGTCGAACCAGCAGTGCACCGGTAGCAGCGGTGCGCCGGTCTCGATCGCGAGCCTGGCCGCACCGGCCGGCATCCGCGTGACGTCACCGAAGAAGTCGACCGCCACCCCGTTGCGGGTCAGGTCGCGGTCCGCCATCAGACACACCAGGCCGTTACCGGACAGTCGCTCGGCGAGGACCTCGAACGGCGGCCGGGCGCCACCGGACAACGGCAGCACCTCGAATCCCAGGCTCTCCCGGAACGCGAGGAACCGACGATAGAGCGATTCGGGTTTGAGGCGCTCGGCGACCGTGGTGAACCCGCCGTGCGTCTGGGCCAGCCATACCCCGGCCATGTCCCAGTTGCCGCTGTGCGGCAATGCCAGCACCGCCCCGCGGCCGGCCGCCAACGCCGCGGTGACGTGGTCGCGGCCCCGCACCGTTTCGTGCAGCTGCGCCGCCAGCGCCGCGTGGTCCATGGTGGGCAGGCGAAACGCCTCGCGCCAGTACCGGGCATAGGACGCCAGCGAGGCCCGCATCAGCTCCGCCGGCACTTCCCGTGGCGCCACCCCGACGACGCGGGCCAGGTTCCGGCGCAGCTGCTCGGGTCCCCCGCCGCGCGAGGCGAACAGGGCGCCCGCGTCGAACGCGTTGCGGGCGACGAATTCCGGCATCGCGCGCACCAGCATCCAGCCCGCCGCGAATCCGGCGTCGGTGGCCCAGGCGTCCAGCTGACTGAGCCCGGGAACTCGCAGACCGCTCGGGATGAATGTCACGGTCCCGTGGTTTCCTCACCGTCGGAGCCATCGGACACCTGTGGCAACGGCTCCACCGCACCCGGCGAGGTCCGCACGGTGTGCAGCCGCTGAGCGCAGGTGATCAAGCTGGCCACCGCCAGCAGCCACATCGCCACCGGCAACGCCCACGTCAGCGGGAAGACCGGCAGGCCGGACAGTCCGGCGCCCACCAAGACGATGATCAGCCGTTCGGGCCGTTCGATGTAGCCGCCGTCGCCGCGCAGTCCGCTGGCCTCCGCGCGGGCCTTGATATAGGAGATCACCTGGGAGGTGACCAGGCAGATCAGGGTGGCCACCACCAGCGGCGGGTCGTCCAGACCGAACGCCGCCCACCAGGCCAGCCCGCAGAACACCGCGCCGTCACTGATCCGGTCGCAGGTCGCATCCAGGACGGCGCCGAACGCGCTGCCGCCGCCGCTCTGCCGAGCCATCGCCCCATCGACCATGTCGAAATGCACGAAGAACCAGACGATCAGGGTGCCGGCGAACAGCTGACCCGTCGGGAACAGTGTCAGCGCCGCCAGCACCGCGCCGGCCGTGCCGATCATCGTGACAATGTCGGCGGTGAGTCCGGCGCGTAACAGCACGCGCGCCACCGGCGTGGTGATGCCGGCGAACGTCGCCCGCGACAGGAACGGCAGTCTGCTCATTACTGCTTGGCCCACTCGTCGGCGAGCAGCCGGCGGGTGTCGCGCAGCAGTTGCGGGATCACTTTGGAGCCGCCGACGATCGTGATGAAGTTCGCGTCACCGCCCCAGCGCGGCACCACGTGCACGTGCAGGTGCTCGGCCAGCGACCCGCCGGCCGATTCGCCGAGGTTCATCCCGACATTGAATCCGTGCGGGCGTGACACGGCCTTGATGACGCGGATCGCCTTCTGGATGAACGCCATCAGCTCGCTGCCCTCGTCGTCGGTGAGGTCTTCGAACTCCGAGAACCGCCGGTAGGGCACCACCATCAGATGGCCCGGGTTGTACGGGTAGAGGTTGAGCACCGCGTACACGTGCTCGCCGCGCGCCACCACCAGCCCGTCCTCATCGGAGAGCGTGGGGATATCGGTGAACGGCTGGGTGGATCGCGCCGACCCGGCATCGGCACGCTTCAGCGGCGCCTCGGCCAGATAGGTCATCCGATACGGCGTCCACAGTCGCTCCAGCCGGTCGGGATCACCGGCGCCGGTGTCGACGATCGCCTCCTCGCCGGCCTGGTCGCTGCTCACTGCGCCTCACTCGCTTCGGGGCCCGACTTGAGGCCCGCCTTGACCGTCTCCGCGGTCGGCACGGTGTTGGCGCGTGCGGCGATCCAGCCGGCGATGGCCGCCACCGCCTCGTCGCGCGGTACCCCGTTGATCTGCGTGCGATCGGCGAACCGGAAGCTGACCGCGCCCGCCTCGACATCGCGGTCGCCGGCCAACAGCATGAACGGCACCTTCTGGTTGGTGTGGTTGACGATCTTCTTGGGCATCCGGTCGTCGCTGGCGTCGACCTCGACCCGCACTCCGTGGCGGCGCAATTGCGCCGCGAGGTCGTCCAGGTAGGCCACGTGCTGGTCGGCGACCGGGATGCCGACCACCTGGACCGGCGCCAGCCAGGCCGGGAAAGCACCGGCGTAGTGCTCGGTCAACACACCGAAGAATCGCTCGATCGAACCGAACAGCGCCCGGTGGATGAGCACCGGTCGCTGGCGGGTCCCGTCAGAAGCGGTGTACTCCAGCTCGAAGCGGTCGGGCATGTTGAAGTCGAGCTGGATGGTCGACATCTGCCAGCTGCGGCCTAGCGCGTCCTTGACCTGCACCGAGATCTTCGGTCCGTAGAAGGCCGCACCGCCCGGGTCGGGCACCAGGGTCAGCCCGGACTCCTCGGCGACCTCGCGCAGCGTGTCGGTCGCCTCCTCCCACACTTCGTCGGAGCCGACGTACTTCTCCGGGTCCTTAGTGGACAGCTCCAGGAAGTAGTCGTCCAAACCGTAGTCGGCGAGCAGGTCCAGCACGAAGCGCAGCAACGAGGTCAGCTCGGCACGCATGCTTTCGCGGGTGCAGTAGATGTGCGCGTCGTCCTGAGTCATCCCGCGCACCCGGGTCAGCCCGTGCACCACGCCGGAACGCTCGTAGCGGTAGACGCTGCCGAACTCGAAGAGCCGCAACGGAAGTTCCCGGTAGGAGCGCCCACGCGACCGGAAGATCAGGTGGTGCATCGGGCAGTTCATCGGCTTGAGGTAGTAGTCCTGGCCCGGCTTGCGCAGCGCGCCGTCCTCGGCGAACTCCGCGTCGATGTGCATGGCCGGGTACATGCCCTCGCGGTACCACTCGAGGTGTCCGGAGGTCTCGTAGAGCTCGGACTTGGTGATGTGCGGGGTGTTGACGAACTGGTAGCCGGCCTCGATGTGCTTGCGCCGCGAGTACTCCTCCAGCTCCCGGCGGATGATTCCACCTTTGGGATGGAAAACCGGTAGCCCCGAACCGATTTCGTCGGGGAAGCTGAACAGGTCGAGCTCGACGCCGAGCTTGCGGTGATCGCGGCGCAGTGCCTCCTCGATCAGTTCGAGGTGACTGTCGAGTGCCTCCTGCGATTCCCATGCGGTGCCGTAGACGCGCTGCAGGCTGGCGTTGTTCTGGTCACCGCGCCAGTAGGCGGCCGAGGAGCGGGTGAGCTTGAACGCCGGAATGAACCGGGTGGTCGGGATGTGCGGGCCGCGGCACAGGTCACCCCAAACCCGTTCCCGGGTACGGGGATTCAGGTTGTCGTAGGCGGTGAGTTCGTCGCCGCCGACTTCCATGATGTCGCTGTCGCCGGATTTGTCGTCGACCAGTTCGAGCTTGTAAGGCTCGCCGGCCAACTCGGCACGAGCGGCGTCCTTGGACTCGTACACGCGCCGAGAGAACAGCTGCCCGTCCTTGATGATGGCGCGCATCCGCTTCTCCAGCTTGGCCAGATCCTCCGGGGTGAACGCCTCGGGCACGTCGAAGTCGTAGTAGAAACCGTCGGTGATCGGCGGGCCGATACCGAGTTTGGCGGCCGGAAACAGGTCCTGCACCGCCTGGGCCAGCACGTGGGCGCACGAGTGCCGGATCACGCTGCGGCCGTCGTCGGTGTCGGCGGCCACCGGGGTCACTTCGGCGTCGACCTCGGGGGTCCAGCTCAAGTCGCGCAGTCGGCCCTCGGCGTCGCGCACCACCACAATGGCGTTCGGGGCTCCCCGGTCGGGCAGCCCCGCCGCGCGCACCGCCGCGGCCGCGGTTGTCCCGGCAGCCACCCGGATCGGGCTTGCCGGGGCGGGGATGGCGGGCGCGGTCATGACGTGGTCTCCAAGGGGGTGCTAGGGGCTAGAAACGTCCGCGACCATGCTATCGGGGCACTGGTGGCCAGCCGTTCGCGAGTACACCAGCGTCATGGTTGGCCGGGTTTGAGCACCACGAACAACGCCTCGCCGTCGGTCAGTACGGTGTCGCCGTCGCAGAGTCTGGTCTCGACGAAGATCTTGCGCCCCTCCGTCCGGCTGATCCACGCCTCGACCTGCAGCTCCTTGTCGATCGGGACGATCTGGCGGTAGTTGAGGTGCAGATAGGCGGTGCGTTGATAGGGACCTCCGGTCAGCAGCCAGGACGCGGTTCCCAGCACCGAGTCGAACAGCAAGCCGATCGCCCCGCCGTGCGCCGCGCCGTTGCGACCCAGGTGGAATCGTCGGAACCGCGCCCAGCCGCGCAACCGCCCGTCGTCGTCCTTCTTGAGCTTCATCGGCACCGCCAGCAGGTTGCCGCGCATCGGCAGGTCCAGCCGGCGCCCCGACGGTGACGACCATTCGTCGGTGTCGTAGGGAGCCAGCAGGTCGCAGACCTCCTGCAGCGCGTCGGCGGCCCGAGTGATCACCTCGGCGGGGGCGTCGGCGGCGCGGGCGTGGTCCTGTAGGGCGCGCACGTTCTCCAGGAACCGGCCGTAGTCGGGCCCGCCCTTGTCGGTGGGTTCGGGCGGGTTGAAGCCGCCGCCGGCGTGTGGGGCACTCACCCCCCTATTTAACGTTCCGGCAATTGGGGTGCCGGCGGCGCTCCCGCGATGGCATGGTGGGGCCGTGGACTTGAGCACGCTGCGCGGGTTGCCGCTCACCTACGCCGAAGTGGGCGCTACCGCCGCAACGCTGCCCGCCGGGTATCACCACCTCGACCTCACCGCGCCGATCGGTAAGGGGCGCCGGCGTTTCGAAGAGGCCGGCGACGCCGTACTGCGCTGGGGCATGTTGCGCGGCGCTGGGCTGGGCGTGCGGGTGCACGCCGACAGCGACATCGCCACGGTGGACGCGGTGGCGCGAGTACGGCTGGGTGTACTGAGCGCGCCGTGCCGGGTGGTCTACGTCGTGAACGAGCCCGACCGGCGCGGCTTCGCCTACGGCACCCTGGCCGGGCATCCCGAGTCCGGTGAGGAACTGTTCTCGGTGCGCTACGACCCGGCCGACGAGACGGTGTACGCGCAGGTGCGGGCGTTCTCCCGGCCCGCCACCTGGTGGATCAGGGCGGCCGGTCCGATCGGGCGGCTGATGCAGCGCATCATCGCCCAACGCTATCTGCGGGCGGTGTGACGCCCGCGGGTCAGCTCCAGCGCGTCAGCAGGCGCTGCGCCCCGGTGCACAACTCGTCGAGGACCACGGCCGCTGGGCGACTCTCGGTGAGCATGCCCACACCCTGACCCGCATCGACCGGAGCGATGCGCTGATCGTCGGCGGCGATCCCGGCGGCCAGTTCCGCGCCCGCCGCCCGGTCGCCGGCCAGGTCATCCTCGCGGCCGATCCAGCGGCCGGTGAACTCGTTGCGCAGCACTCGTGACGGGAACCGCGCCGGCCAGTCCAGCCGCTGCCCCACGTCGAAGACGCGGGTGGTGATCGTGTCCGTGCCGGTGGCCGCAATCAGGGTGCGGCGGGCAACCTCGCCGGTCAGGGCCTCGGGGCACGCCGAGAAGACCGTGCCCAGCCACGCCCCCGCCGCACCGGCAGCCAAAACGGCAGCCAGGCTGCGCGGGCCGGAGATCCCGCCCGCGGCCAGCACCGGAACCTCGACGGTGTCCAGGACCGCGTCAAGCAGCGGTAGGGTGGCCAGCCGGATCTCCCCGTGTCCGCCGCCCTCGGCACCGCGCGCCACCAGCACGTCCAGCCCGGCGTCTTGGGCACGTCGCGCACCGTCGGCGTCATAGACCTGAGTGGCAGCCAGGATCCCGGCCGCGTGGGCGCGCTGCACCCAGGACAGATCGGCTCCGAAGCTGACCGAGAGCAGCGTCGGGCGAGCAGCCAGCGCGGCATCCAGCAGGTCCGGCTGATCGCGGATCACCCAGTCCACCAAACCGATCCCGAACCGCGGTGCGGCTCCCAGCGCCGCCAACTCGGTGGCCAGCGACGCCGCCGTGGCGGTGCTGCCCATCCCGATCATGCCCAGCCCGCCCGCCGCGCTGACGGCGGCGGCCAACCGGCCACCGGCCACCCCGCCCATCGGGGCATTGAGGATGGGCAACCGCAGACCGGCCCCTTGCGACCAGGGTGTGTGCAGCGGCACGCTCAGTGCGAGGCGCTCTTGGCGACGGTCAGCAGCACCACGGAGTCTTCCAGCGACTCCAGCGCGTGGCGGGTGCGCGGCAGCGTGACGAGGTCGCCGGCTGCCCCCTCCCAACTGTCGTCGCCGGCCGTCAGCCGCACCCGGCCGCGCAGCACCTGCAGGGTCGACTCCCCCGGACTGTCGTGTTCGGCCAGCGACTGGCCGGCCTGCAGCGCGACCAGGGTCTGGCGCAGGTGATGCACCGAACCGCCGTAGACGGTGTGGGCCGCCCGACCGCTGTGATGCTGGGTGGCCTCGGCGAGCTTCTCGTCGGCCAGCACATTCAGCGAAGTCGATTCCATCGGTACTCCTTCTCACTCGGTGGGACGGATCAGCGAGACAACAGCAGGATGCCCAACGGCACCAGCGCGGCGACCTTGATCAGCTCCAGTGCGACATAGGCGTAGTGCGCCCGCGAGCGGGGCGCCTCCAGTCCAGACAGCACCTGGTCAGCGCGTCGCCCCAGGAATGGACGCACTGCGAGCACCTGAGCCGCCAGCATCGCCAGGGCGACCGCGTAGCTGACAGCGACGCCGACCGTCGGCCGCTCGATCGCGAAGGTGACGGCGATAACGGCGGCCAGCAGGAATTCGGCGGAGTTGAGGGCACGAAAGACCAACCGGCCGATACCGAGGCAGATCGGGATGGTCGCGTTGGGCGCCCGGAACTTCAGCGGCGCCTCCATGAACGAAATCGCGGTCACCATCCCCAGCCAGACGAATGTCGCAGCGATCGCAACCGAGGCGCCGGCACTCACCCGGTAGTCCCTTCCACACGCACCGCGGTGGAAGGCGAGGGGTCGACCGGGACTCCGTTCAGGGTCGCCGACTTCAGGTGCGCCACGCACAGATCGGGCTTGGCGAACGGATCAAGTCGGTCGACGGTCATCGGCGCGTCCCAGGCCTCCAGGGCTCCCTGCATCAGTCCCAGATGAATCGGGCAGACCACTTGGGTGGAGGTTTCGGCGAGCTCCAGGAACGGGCAGTGCCGCAGCCCGAGTTGCTCGTCTCCGGTGGCATCGGGTTCCAGGCGTTCGGGTTCGAAGCCCAGCTCATCGAGCATCTCGAGCAGATGGTCGGTGGATTCCTCGGCGTCGACGGGCCCGGACGGTTGGTGCAGCGGCCGCAGCCGATGCCCCCACGCCCGGCCGGCGGCCAATGCTTTGCCGCTGGGATCGGCGTCGGCCGCCAGCCCGATGGTGAGGATCTCGGCCAGCAACCGGAACCGGCGGGTTCCGCCCCGGTCCATCTGCCGGATGGCCCGAAACATCAGCGCCGGTCGTCCGCGTCCCTTGTGATCGGGTTCGGTGTGCTCGACGCGGCCTTCTTCAACCAGGGTGTCGAGGTGAAAACGCACCGTGTTGGGGTGCACCCCCAGCTCGTCGGCGATCTGGGCGATGCTCAGCGGTTCGTCGGCGGCCTGTACCAGCCGCAGAACGTCGAGGCGACGTCCTCCAGGTGGTACAGGCGGCTTGGCGATGTCGGTCACTCCCCCTGGGGAGGAAAGCTGGCCACCAGCGGAGTGTCGATGCCGAGGGGGCCGATCTTGGCGGCGCCGCCGGGTGAGCCGAGTGCCTCATCGCGTCCGGGCAGGGCCTCGGCGAAGAACGCCGCGTTGTCGGCCTGGTGCGGTTGGAGCTCCTCCGGGAGGTCATCTTCGTAGTAGATGGCCTCGACCGGGCACACCGGCTCGCAGGCTCCGCAGTCCACACACTCATCCGGGTGGATGTAAAGGGCTCGTCCGCCTTCGTAGATGCAGTCAACCGGGCACTCCTCCACGCAGGCCCGGTCCATCACGTCAACGCACGGCTTCCCGATCACATATGCCATGGGCAGAGAGTTTACACAAGGGATTTTGTAGAAACTAGAAAGGCAAACCTAAATCTAGGGGGCCGAATCCGGCACCTCGGCGCTCCGCCACAGCGGTCGCCCCGCCGGCCGTACAACCGTTGCGCTCGTTGAGGATTCACGCCGATAGGAACTTGGCGACGTGACGGTTCCCCGAGCGCGACAGCGCGAGGCCGCAGTACCGCGGCGCAGGGCGGCCGAGTAGAAACGAATGATGACTGACACCCCCCGTTACCGTGCCTCCGCCGACTTCCCGAGTCTTCGGTTCGAGCCCGGCGACAACGGCGTGCTGGAGCTGGTGCTCGACGCGCCGGGACTGAACGCGGTGGGCCCGCAGATGCACCGCGATCTCGCCGACGTGTGGCCGGTGATCGACCGCGACGACGACGTGCGAGCGGTGTTGGTGCGCGGTGCGGGCAAGGCCTTCTCCGCCGGCGGCAGCTTTGAGCTGATCGAGAAGATCGTCGGTGATCACGCCGGACGGATGCAGGTGCTGCGCGAGGCCCGCGATCTGGTGCTGAACATGGTCAACTTCTCCAAGCCGGTGATCTCGGCGATCAATGGGCCTGCCGTCGGCGCAGGCCTGGTGGTGGCGCTGCTCGCCGACATCTCGGTGGCCGGGCGCACCGCTCGGCTGATCGACGGCCACACCAAGCTCGGGGTTGCCGCCGGAGATCACGCGGCGATCTGCTGGCCGCTGCTGGTGGGCATGGCCAAGGCCAAGTACTACCTGCTGACCTGCGAGACGCTGCACGGCGAGGAAGCCGAGCGGATCGGTCTGGTCTCCAAGTGCGTCGACGACGACGAGGTGCTGGCCACCGCGACCCGCATCGCCGACGACCTGGCGCACGGCGCCCAAGACGCGATCCGCTTCACCAAGCACAGCCTCAACTATTGGTATCGGCAGTTCGCGCCGGCCTTCGAGACCGCGTTGGGGCTGGAGTTTCTCGGGTTCTCCGGTCCCGACGTGCATGAGGGCCTGGCCGCGATCCGGGAGAAGCGCAAGCCGCAGTTCGGCTGAGCGAGCCGGCGATCAGACCCCGCTCAAACCCGTTGTGCGGCGAGCGCCTGTTCTTTGGCCCAGCGGTAGTCGGCCTTGCCCGACGGCGAGCGCTGCACCTGGGCGCAGAACACCACGTCTTTGGGCAGCTTGTAGCGCGCGATGTAGTTGGCGGCCTCGGTAACGATGTCCGCTGCCCCGGCGTCGGCACCCTGCGCCAACTGGACCACCGCGACGACCTCGTTGCCCCATCGCTCGCTGGGCCGGCCCACCACCACGACGTCATAGACGGCGGGATGACGGGCGACCGCGGCTTCGACCTCCTCGGCGAAGAT
Source organism: Mycolicibacter heraklionensis (assembly GCA_001673575.1). Lineage (GTDB taxonomy): Bacteria > Actinomycetota > Actinomycetes > Mycobacteriales > Mycobacteriaceae > Mycobacterium > Mycobacterium heraklionense_A. The sequence goes on from LZME01000026.1 coordinate 18,666, forward strand.
CTTCTCGCCGCCGGAATTGATCGTCACCGAGTCTCGGCCCAGCAGCTCGATGCCACCGTCGATGTCCCAACGAGCCCGGTCACCGGGGACCGAATGCCGGATGCCCTCGATGACCGGGAAGGTCCGCGCGGATTTCTCCGGGTCGCCGAGGTAGCCCAGCGGCACATATCCTTGCTGCGCCAGCCAGCCGATCTCGTCGTCGCCGGGCTGCAGAATGCGGGTCATGTCCGCACTGACCACGACCGCGCCCGGGTTCGGGGTGAAGCGGCCGGTGGAGGCCTGAGCCCGACTGGTGGTCTGTCCCATCTGTGCGCCGGTCTCCGAGGAGCCGCCGGCATCGAGGATCGTCAGCTGCGGGAGCAGATCCAAGATCCGTTGCTTGATCGGTACGGTGAGCGGCGCGCCGCCGCTGGCCAGCACGAACAGTCCCGACAGCGCGTCTGCCAGCGCGGCGCCGCCGGCCTCCAGCGCGTCGGCCAGCGGGCGTGCGAAGGCATCGCCGACGATCGAGAGCGAGACGACCCGCTCTTTGGCCGCCAGTTGCCAGGTCCCGGCCGGGTCGAAGTGGTCGGTGGTCGCCGACATCACGAACGGCCGCCCGCCGAGCAGCGTGATGAAGGCGGCCCACTGGGCTGCGCCGTGCATCAACGGCGCCACCGTCATCGAGCCGGCGGGCGCCGCCGTTCGGGTGCGTTCGACGATCTCCTCCAACGTGGTGGGCACGGCGCCGGTGCCGAACTCACGGCCGCCCATCGCGTTGATGAAGATGTCGTGCTGGCGCCACAGCACACCCTTGGGCATGCCGGTGGTGCCGCCGGTGTAGAGCAGGTACAGGTCGTCCGGGGACAGCGCCAGGCCCAACGGTTCGGCGGAGGTGGCGGCCAGCAGCTCCTCATAGCGGACCGCACCGGGCAGCGGCGCATTGCCGGAGTCGTCGTCGACGTGGATCAGCGGCATCTCGGGCAGCCGGTCACCGGCCTGCCGCAGCGCTTCGGCCAACGTGGGGGCATACCGAGCGTGGTACATGATCGCCTCGGCGGAGGCGTTGGTCAGCAGGTAGACCAGTTCGTCGGCGACGTAACGGTAGTTGACATTGAACGGCGCGACCCGGGCGTTGTAGGCGCCGAGCATGCCCTCCAGATATTCGTTGCCGTTGGCCAGGTACAGCGCGAGGTGGCTCTGGCCGGATTCATCGGGGGCCAGCTCGGAGCGCTCACGGCGCGTGCCCAGGCCGCGCTCGTTCAGTGCCCGCGCCAGCCGCTGGGACCGGTCCTCAATCTGCTGATAGCTGAATCGCCGGTCGCCGAAGACGATGCAGTCCCGGTCGCCAATGGCGGCCGCCACTGCCGAGAACACTTGGGCGAGGTTGAATTCCACTGCCGCTCCTCGATTCGATCCAACGCCTGGGCAACGCTACTAGGTGACGCATGGCCGGGCCGCCGACGGTCGTGACGGGCTTTCCTGGGCAACGTCAGGCATGCTTGGCCGCATGTCGGTGGATGTCCTGCTGTATTCGATCCCGCCCGTCCTGGTCTATCTGCTCGTCGGCGCGGTTATCGGGGTAGAGAGCCTGGGCGTCCCGTTGCCGGGCGAGCTCATGCTGGTCGGCGCGGCGTTGCTGTCATCGCGGCACGAGTTGGCGGTCGACCCGATCGGCGTTGCGGTGGCGGCAGTGATCGGCGCGGTGATCGGCGACTCGATCGGCTATTCGATCGGCCGCCGATTCGGTATGCCGCTCTTCGACCGCCTGGGCCGTCGATTTCCGAATCACTTCGGTCCCGGCCACGTCGCCTTCGCCGAACGGTCCTTCGGCCGTTGGGGCGCCAGCGCGGTGTTCTTCGGTCGATTCGTGGCGCTGCTGCGCATCCTGGCCGGCCCGCTGGCGGGGGCCTTGAAGATGCATTACCCGCACTTTCTGATCGCGAACGTGACGGGCGCGATTTTCTGGGCCGGTGGGACCACTGCCCTGGTGTATTACGCCGGCGTCGCGGCCGAACACTGGCTGTCCCGGTTCTCCTGGGTGGCGCTGCTGATCGCGCTGCTCGGCGGTCTGATAGCCGCCCTCGCGCTGAAGGGCCGGGTCGGCGCCAAGATAGCGGAACTAGACGCCCAACATCGAGCTCAGCGGGACCCCGTCACTGAATAGCCAGCGAATTGGGGGCGAATAAGGGTTGTCCCGGCACCGAAGCGAGAGCATGGTGGAGGGGACCGGCGGCGCCGCCGGGGCGTCGCCCCGATCACCCGGAGGCCCCTATGTTTGCGCGCGCAACCACCATTCACGCCCATCCTTCCTTTCTCGATGAGGGGATCACCCATGTCCGCGGCGTGGTGATGCCGGCCCTGGCCGATATGGACGGCTGTGCGGGGATGTCCATGCTGGTCGACCGCGACGCCGGCCGGTGCATCGTCACCTCGTCCTGGCTGGATGAGGACACCTTGCGAGCAAGCGAGGCCGGCGCTCAGCAGATGTGCGACCGTGCCGCGGAGATCTTCCACGCCACTGCCGAGATCACCCGCTGGGAGATCGCCGCGGCGCGCCGTGATCACCGCTCTCGGCGGCATGCGGGTGTACGCGTCACCTGGCTGCGGACCGACCCGGCGGGCTGCGAGCGGATGATCGACACCTACAAGCTGGCGTTGATGCCCGAATTGCAGGATCTCCACGGATTCTGCAGCACCACTTTGCTGGTGGATCGGCATTCCGGACGCGCGGTGTCGTCGGTCAGCTTCGACGATCGAGCTGCGCTGGTGGCCAGTCGCAGCAGCGAGCAGGCGATCTGGGCCCGGGCCGTCAACGACGCCGGCGCAGAAGTGCTCGAAGTCGCGGAATTCGATTTGGCGATCGCCCATCTGAACGTGCCCGAGATGGCCTGAAGCCGCTGGCCGTAGTAGACGAAGCCGCACGTCAGGTGGGCTTCGGGGTGAGTCCGCGTTAATCTTTGCTCGCGGCGCGTTGCCGCCTTTGCTAGGAGGTCTCACCCATGCGGTCTTTCAGCGCGGCCGTGGTCGCGACGGTTGCGGCCACGTTCGGTGGCGTGGCGGTGGCTGCAGCGGCCCCGAAGGATTACTGCGCCGAGCTGCACGGGGGCAATACCGGTCGCACGTGTGAGATCCAGGTCTCCGACCCCGGGTATGCCGTCGACATCAGCATGCCGCTGAACTACCCAGACCAGAAGGCGGTCGCCGAGTACATCGCCGCGACCCGCGACGCATTCTTGAACTCGGCAAAGTCCGGCGCGCCGCACAGTACACCGTACGAGTTGCGGATCAAGCCAACCGAATACAGCTCTTCGATTCCCCCGCGCGGCACGCAAACCGTGGTGTTCACGGTGAACCAGAATCTCGGCGGGGCGCAACCACAGACGACGTACAAGGCGTTCAACTGGGACCAGACTTACCGCAAGGCGATCACCTACTCGGCGGCGCCGGACGACAAGGAACACGCGCCGTTGTGGCAGGTGGACGATCCACTGAAGACCGTCGCCCCGATCGTCCAAACTGAGCTGCAGCAACAACTGGCGCCGCCGCCCACAGAACCAGGACAGTCGACCACGGCCACGTCCACCACCGCGCCGACACCGTTACCGTTCGCGCAAGCCGCGCTGTACGACCCCGCCAACTATCAGAACTTCGCCGTCGCCAACGACGGGGTGATCTTCTTTTTCGACCAGGGCGTCTTGTTGCCCGCCTCGGCCGGGGGGTTACACGTGCTGGTGCCCCGGTCTGCGATCGACCCGATGATCGCCTAACGCCTACGCGGTGCGACGGGACCACCAGACGGGTCGCCTCAGGTTTACGTCACCGCCACCGTCCCCAAGACCGGGACAAACTCGCCGCGCCCGAGCGCCCGGTGCTAGCTACGCTCTGCCCCATGAGACGCCAACGGCGACCACGCTCGGCCCCGGGTTATCCGAGGACTCGGCGGATCCGTTTCCGTTTCGACGACGGCTTCGACCACGGCGGTGGCTACGGCAAGTATTTCGCCGACGACGACATGGTGCTCAGCCACTTCCTGGCCGGATTGTCCGGTGGCTTTCCAGCGGGCGAGGAATCCTTCATTCGCTCGGTGCGCCGCTTTGCCGACCGCGTCACCGACCCGGTGCTGAAAAAGCAGGTCGCGGGGTTCATCGGTCAGGAGTCCACCCATGGCCAGGAGCACCGCCGGCTCAACGCCGTGCTCGCCGACAAGGGCTATCCGATCCGCTGGCAGGATTCAGATGCCGTGCACCGCTGGCGAATTCGCGCCGAGGAACGCACCCCGGCCATGGTGCACCTGGCCCAGACCGCGGCACTGGAGCACTACACCGCAGTCCTGGCCGAGCGCATCCTGTCCACCGCCGAGATTCAGGCCATTCCGGGGACGCCCGAGGTGTGGAATCTGCTGAATTGGCATGCGGTGGAGGAACTTGAGCACAAGTCGGTAGCCTTTGACCTCTATCGCGCCGTCGGCGGGTCCGAGGCGGTCCGGATCATGGCTATGGCAGTGGTGATCACCGCCACGGTTCCGCTCATCGCCCTCGGGCTGGTCGTCTCGCTGGCCTGTGACCCTGCGGCACGGCGGCAACCGTGGCGGGCGTTACGGGGAATCGCCGCGCTGTACCGCGGGCCTTTCTTTCGCGGATTTCTGCGCGACGCGGCGGTGTACCTACGCCCGGGGTTTCACCCCGACGATGTGGATACCGTTGCCTTACTTGATCATTGGCGCGCGCGCTTGTTCGGCACCGACGGCACCCTCAACGACCATCTGCGCTGACCACCATCGCGCCAGCGCTCATCCGTAGTAGGCGAAGCTACACGTGGGGTGCGCTTCGGTTTTGAACGCCGCCAGCATGCCGTCCATGGTGATGGTGCAGCTGAGCGCCGCGTCCCCGGCGTCGGCGGTCACCGAAGTCTCGACCTCGTCGTAGACCGGGTAACTCTTCTCCCACGGCAGCGTCACGTTCGACTCGGTCTGCTGCGGGCCACCGTTGATCCGATAGCTGATGCTGATCGGCCCGTCGGCAGACCCGAGGACCGTCATGGTCGCCGTGCCGACCGGAGACCCGGTCGGGGCCCGTTTGACCTGCGCGGCCGAGAACCCCGCCTGAGCGGTCACCGGCGAGCCGGCCGCGACCGCGGCGCACAATCCGAGAACCGTGGCGGCGACACGCACGGACCGCAGAACCCCAGTCGGCATGGTCATCGTGGCAGCTTACGTCGGGGCCCGACGGCGAGCATTGAGAGCCGCTGGTGGCGCGCCATCGCGCACTCTGAGGACCCTTTCGGACACGTGTGGCGATCGCACGGTTGCGAACGGTCAACCACTGCGCCAAGTCGGCGAGCCAGCAACACTGGAGATCTCGCACTGAGGCGCTCGACGGCCGCACAGGACGCCGCGGCGACGGCCCGTTCGCCGATGTCCGGCTCAGCCGGGGTCGGTTCGTCTCGCGCCCGGTCCAGCGCAGCGCGCTGGGGGCCGCACAGTTCCCCCAGCACCGCTTGGTCGA
>LZME01000027.1 GCA_001673575.1 Mycolicibacter heraklionensis
GCCTAATGGGAATCGATCGGCGTGTCCTTGACGGGGATCTTGGTTCTTGAACGGGAAGGCTGATCACCGAGCCGCCGGCCGGTGAGCACTGCTCGAGCCTGGAGTGCTGGTTGATTCCTATCGCTAGATCGTGCCCCGGCCGGTTGGCGAGGTCGCCTGTAGCGCTGATGGGATGTCGTGCCAGTTGAGCACTGATCCATTAGGTTGCCGCCGGGTGTCCTTGGCTCAGCAGTGGTCAACCACCGATCAAGGGAGGTCAGGGGATGCTGTTCGTCGGAGACGACTGGGCAGAAGACCATCACGACGTGTATCTGATGAACAACACCGGCCAGCGGCTGGCGTCACGGCGGCTGCCCGAAGGCCTGACCGGGATCGGGCGATTGCACGAGATGATCGCCGAGCATGCCGAGGACCCCGCCCAGGTGGTGGTCGGCATCGAAACCGACCGGGGCCTATGGGTGGACACCTTGACCGCGGCCGGCTACCAGGTCTTCGCCATCAACCCACTGGCAGCGGCCCGCTACCGCGACCGCCACCATGTTTCCGGAGCTAAGTCCGATCCTGCTGACGCCAAGCTGTTGGCTGATCTGGTACGCACCGACCGGCACAACCACCGCCTGATCGCCGGCGACAGCGACGAGGCCCAAGCGATCAAAGTGCTCGCCCGGGCGCATCAGAATCTGATCTGGGCGCGCACCCGCCACACCAACGGACTACGCAGCGCGTTGCGGGAGTACTACCCGGCAGCACTGGAAGCCTTCGAAGACCTGGGCGGCCGTGACGCGCTGGCCATTTTGGGCCGCGCCCCCACCCCGCTCGACGCTGGAAACCTAAGCCTGTCAAAGATCCGCTCGGCACTCAAAAACGCTGGCCGTCAACGCAACCTCGACACCCGCGCCCAACAGATCCAGACTGCTCTGCGCACTCCGCAGCTCGCCGCACCCGACGCACTCACCGCCGCCTTCGGGGCCAGCACCCGCGCCGCGGTCGGCATCATCGCCGAACTCAACCGCCAGATCACCGACCTCGAAGCCGAGCTGGCAACGCATTTTGAGGCACACCCGGACGCCGACATCTACCGCTCCCTGCCAGGACTTGGTGTCATCCTCGGCGCCCGGGTGCTCGGTGAATTCGGGGACGACCCGAATCGCTACACCACCGCCAAGTGTCGCAAAAACTACGCCGGAACCTCACCCCTGACGATCGCCTCGGGCCGCAAACGCGCCGTGTTGGCTCGCCATGTCCGCAACCGGCGCCTCTATGACGCCATCGACCAATGGGCCTTCTGCGCCCTGACCACCAGCCCCGGTGCCCGCGCCTTCTACGACCAACACCGCGCCGCCGGCGACCTACACCATCAGGCGCTACGCGCCCTGGGCAACCGTCTCGTCGGCATCCTGCACGGCTGTCTACGCCACCACACCGCCTACGACGAACACAAAGCCTGGGCCCACCGCCAAACCACCAACCCCGACACCCGAGCAGCTTGACGACCTACGCCCCTGGGATGTCTAG
>LZME01000028.1 GCA_001673575.1 Mycolicibacter heraklionensis
ACACCAGGCGGTCGACGCTGGCGTGCACCGAGACACCGGAGCCCGCCGTCATCTTGATGAAGGGCGCCATCAGCCGGTTCAGGGCGGCCAGGCTGGTGCTGGGGTCGGTGGCCACGTCGTTCCACGCACCGGCCAACACGTTGGCGTCCTTGATGAAACTGTGACCCGAATCGTCGGTTCCGGCAATCGACGGGAAGCGGGCCAGCTGCCGGCTGGTGGCGCCCAGTTGCTCGACCAGGTCGGCGATCTGGCTGGTGTTGTCCACCAGGGTGTCGGTCGCCGGCCCCGCCGCGTTGAGCACATCGGTGAGTGCGGCGCTGCGGGAATCGAGTTGGTCGGCCAGTCGGCTGGTCTCGCGTAGCGCCGTCTCGATCTCGCCGGATCGGGCGTTGAGTTTGGCCAGCAGCTCGTTGGACTGGTTGATCAGCTTCCCGAAGGCCTTGCCCTGGTCGCCGGTCGCCTTGCCGGCGCCGTTGACGATGTTGGTGAAGTTCTGCACCGCACCGCCGTTCACCAACAACGCCGCCGAGCTCAGCACCGACTCCACGGTGGCGGCCGAAGTGGTCGCGTCTAGCCCGATGGAGTCGCCGCCCTTGAGCAGTGGCGCCGAAGGGTCAAGGGGGGTCGGCGGCTTGATCGCCACGAACACGTCACCGAGCGGTGTGGCCGACCGAAGTTCGGCGGTGCTGCCCACCGGAATTCGGACGCCGTCCATGATGCGCAGCGTGGTGACCGCGGTGTAGTTGCGCGCGACCATCGACTCCATCTGGCCGACGTCGGCGCCGGAGAGCTTCACCTTGGCGTGGCCGGGCAGGTTGAGCGCGTTGGCGAACACCGCGGTGATCAGATAGCCACCGCTGCCGATACCCGGGGCCGGTAGCGGCAGGCTGTCCAGCCCGCTGGTGCCGCAGCCTGCCGCCGACGAGGCGATGACGGCACTGCACAGCAGGGCCAGTGCAGTCCTCGGTGACCGTTTCAGTCGTGGTGTCACGTCTACTGTCCCATCATCGAAAGGCCGTCCAGGACATAGGTGAGGCCGAAGTCGGGACCGTAGTCCGCCAAAGTTCCGGTGCCGCATCCCAATTGCCGAAGGTGCATCATGTTGCACAGTTCCTTGGTGCTTTGGCTGTCGACCAGGATCTTGTCGACCAGGGCGTGCAGGCGGACCGCTCCATTGTTGGTGTCGATGGCGTTGTAGAGATTCTCCATCGTCAGCGGCAGCAGGTTGATCAGCTCGGCGAGGTCGCGCTGCTTATCGACGAGGGTGGTCACGGCGGTGTCGCCATTGAGGACGCTTTGTTTGAGATTGTCCCGATTGGCCTGCAGCAGCGACGTCGCCTGCGTGACGATCTCGTTGAACTTGCGGCCCGTGCGCCCGGTACCGAAGTCCTCGTTGGCCAGCATCTGACTCAACTGACGCGTGGTGGAACCGAATTGACGCAACTTCGCGTCGTTGCGGGCCGCCGCGTCCATCAGCGAGCTGAGATTGGTGATGATCGTGGTCAGCTGATCGCCGGTGGCCTCGCCACGGTCGGAGCTGAGGCGCAAAGCCCGTGACAGTTCGCTCAGTGCCGATTTGATCTTCTCGCCGTTGCCGTCGGCGATATCTGCGCCGGCGTTGATCACGTCGGCCACCGGACCATTGCCCTTGCCGTCGCCGCCCAGTGACTTGGAGACCTTGTCGAGCATGTCCAGCACGCGATCGAACGCCACCGGTGTGCGGGTGCGATTCAGCCCGATAGTGGTGCGGTCGGCCAACACTGGGCCACCCGAATATGCCGGGGTCAGCTCGATCTGCCGCGCAGTGAGGATCGAGGTGTTGATGGTCACCGCATTGACGTCGGCAGGGATCTTCACACCGCGGTCGACGGTGAACTCCGCCTCGACGTATTCGCCCTTCGGCGTGACCTTTCTGACTTTGCCCACCGGCATCCCGAGCACCGCGACCACATTGCCTTCGTAAAGACCGGCGGCGCTGTCGAATTGGGCGGTGACCGTGATGTGCCCGCCGAAGGGATTGAGGTGTGAGCCGGCCACGACGGCGACGATCAGGGCACCGGCGACCAGGGTTGTCACCAGCGCTATGACGCCGCGACGACTCTTACGGGCGGCCGTCGGTCGGGTCTCGGGCAGCACGGATTCGGTGTCTGCCGGCTCCTCGATCGGATCATCGGCCGCGGTGGTCGGTGGCGCGCTCATTTGCAGTCCTTGAAGTACTCGATCATGCCGAACTGCTTGGCGCGGCCGCTGATGGCGCACATCCACGAGTCGACCGCGATCCCGTTGCCGGCGAAGAACTCGATACCGGGTCCATAGCCGGTGGCGTTGGTGATACCCCGCAACGGCGGCGGCGCGGACTGGATCAGGCTGCGCAGCAGATCGTCGTGCTGGCCGAGCATGTCCGAGAGCGCGCGGAGGTTGACCAACATGTCGTCGAGCATCGAGCGGTCGGTGACCACGACGTTGTTGAGTTGACCCACCAGACTGGTCAACGCGGCCAGCATGGCGTGGAAGGTATTCTGCCGTGCCACCAGTTCCCCGATGAAGTCCTGGCCTTGATCAACCAGGTTCCCCAGATTCGTCTGTTGGTTGCGCAGGGTGTTGGCCACCCGCTGGGTGCTGGCCAGTAGCGTGCCCAGCTGATCGCGCCGATCGGCGGTGATCTTCGACAGTGCGTGCAGGTTGGCCATCGCTTGCGGAACCACCGGCGGCAGGCCGCTCAACTGTTGGCCGAGCACGGCCAGAGACTGCCCGAACTGGTCGGAGTCAACCTGGTCGAACGTGGTGGTGGCGTCCTCCAGCAGCGACTCCAGCGAGTAGGGCACCTCGGTGTGGGCGAGGTTGATCCGCCTGCCCGGCAGCGAGCCGGGGCCGTCGGGCTCAAGCTTGAGATAGCGCGACCCGAGGATCGTCATCACCTGGATCTTGGCCCGGGTGTCCTTACCCAGCGGGACGTCGTTGCGGACGGTCAGACCGGCCACCACGTGATCCCCGGCGAGACGCATGCTCGTCACCCGGCCCACCTCGATGCCGGCGACCATGATCGGGTTGCCGGGGGCCAGCGCCGCGGCCTGGGCGAACTCCGCGGTGTACCGGGTGTAGCCGAAACCGATCACCTTGACGAACAGTGCCGCGGCCACCACCACGGCGACCACGGCCAGTGCCCCGAACCCCAGCCACGTGGTGTTGTAGGACTCCAGCGGACGCGTGCGCCACTCGCGGAAGAACTTCTTGGTCGGTGTGGTCAAGGCGTTACCCATCGACGGTGTTCCTGCATCGGGGAGAGTGCCATGCCAGGTTCTCCCGGGTTATCGGGCGCGCATTGCCGGGGGTGGCAGCGTTGACGATGATCGTCGTGACGTCGTTGAAGCCGGGGAAGAATCCCGTGGCGTTCAAGTCGCACAGGTAGGCGTTGCCGTAGGCGCCATCCCCGAATGCCCGGCCCAGACCTTTGAGCAGCAGCGGCAGGTTGGCACCGGTGAACGCCAGCTGCGGTTCGATCCCGGCCATGTGCTTGGTGAAACCGGGTTCCCGGTTGATCATCTCTTCCAAGGAGGGGAAGACCTCGTCGGCGATCCGGGCGAGCTGCCGGGTCGTCTGGGCCAGGGAACCGACCGAGGACTGCAAGGCCGGGCGACGGGAGTCCAGGTCGGCGACCGCTCGCCGCGCCTGGGTCAGGGCGTGGTCCAACTGATCATTCTGCCCGGCGATGGTGCCGGTAAGCCGGTTCAGGCTGGTGATGAGGTCCCCGAGGACTTCGTCGCGTCCGGCCAGCGTCGCGGTGAGCGTCGACGACTGATCCACCAGTGCGGTGATCGACGCTTGGTCGCCCGACAGTGATTCCAGCACACCGCGAGTCAGATCGTCGGCCTGCTTGGGATCCAGCAGCGACATCAACGGCTTGAAGCCGTTGAGCAGGGCGCCGACGTCGAAGGACGGTTCGGTGTGCTCCACGCTGATCACGCTGCCGCGCGGCAACACTCGTTCTTGCTCGGCGTCTCCCGAGCTCGTGCCCAGCGAGAGTCCGAGATAACGCTGGCCGATGATGTTCTGGTAGGTCACCGAGGCGACGGTGTTGCCGTAGAGCTTCTGATCGCTTTGCACGATGAACGAGACCTTTGCGAGCTTCCCGTCCAGTGCGACCTTCTCCACCCGACCGACCCGCACGCCGGCCATCCGGACGTCGTCGCCCTCGCGTAACCCGTAGACGTCGGTGAACATGGCCGCGTACGGCGTCGTGGAGCCGGCCACATCGCGGCGCAGGGTGGCATAGACAAGCCAGGTCAGCACCGTCGAAACGACCATGAAGAGGGACAGGCCGATCAGTGGTCCGCGGAATGTCACTTGTGGCCTCCCGTGTTGGCGGGGCCGGGTGAGGCCCAAGAGACGGCGTTGCCCCGCGCGACCGGACCGAGCAGCAACTGCGTGGCCACCGATGCCGGCTCGCTTCGGCCGGTGATGGGTCCGACGATCAGGCCGAGCTGATTGCGCTCTGCCTGGCTGCCGACCGGTCCGACGTTGCCGCCGAAGGATGCCGGCGCCGCCGGCTGCCACTCCGGTGCATGGGGCTGGGCCGGGATCGGCGGGCT
>LZME01000029.1 GCA_001673575.1 Mycolicibacter heraklionensis
CGGCCAGCCCATCGGGTTCGGGATGTCGATCGTGCGCCAGTTGGCACACATCATCGACGGCGCGATCTTGTGCATCGGCTACCTGTTCCCGCTGTGGGACGCCAAACGCCAGACGATCGCTGACAAGATCATGACCACCGTCTGCTTGCCGATCCGTTGAGTCAGAAGCAACCCCACAGCAATACGGGCCTGTCCACAACGGCGATCCATGCCGGGTTCCGTCCGGATCCGGCAACCGGGGCCGTCAACGTACCGATCTACGCCAGCAGCACGTTCGCCCAAGACGGCGTCGGCGGCCTGCGTGGCGGATTCGAGTACGCGCGCACCGGCAATCCGACCCGGGCCGCGCTGGAGACTGCGCTGGCCGCGGTGGAGCGCGGCCGATTCGGTCGGGCATTCGGTTCGGGGATGGCCGCCACGGACTGCGCGTTGCGGTCGATCCTGCGCCCCGGCGATCACCTGATCATTCCCGACGACGCCTACGGGGGCACTTTCCGGCTGATCGACAAGGTCTTCACCCAGTGGGGTGTGGCGCACACCCCGGTGGCGCTGTCCGACCTCGACGCGGTCCGCGGGGCGCTCACCGACAAAACCAGGCTGATCTGGGTGGAGACTCCTACCAACCCGCTGCTGTCGATCGCCGACATCGCGGGCATCGCGGCCATCGGCAGAGAAGGCGGCGCAAAGGTCCTGGTGGACAACACCTTCGCCTCGCCCGCACTGCAGCAGCCGCTGACGCTGGGCGCCGACGTGGTGTTGCATTCGACCACCAAATACATCGGCGGCCACTCCGACGTGGTCGGTGGTGCGCTGGTCACCGACGATGAAGAACTCGACGCGGCTTTCGCGTTCCTGCAGAACGGGGCGGGCGCTGTACCGGGCCCCTTCGACGCCTACCTGACCCTGCGCGGCCTGAAGACCCTGGTGCTGCGGATGCAGCGGCACAGCGAGAACGCCGCCGCCGTCGCCGAATTCGTCAACGGGCATCCCGCGGTGAGTCAAGTGCTCTACCCGGGCCTGCCGGAGCACCCTGGCCATGATGTCGCCGCGGCGCAGATGCGCGGGTTCGGCGGCATGGTGTCAGTCCGGATGCGCGGTGGCCGGGCCGCCGCCGAGAAGCTGTGCGCCGGAACCGAGATCTTCATCCTGGCCGAGTCGCTGGGCGGGGTGGAGTCGCTGATCGAACTACCCGGCGCGATGACGCATGCGTCGACAGCGGGCTCGCAACTCGAGGTTCCCGACGACCTGGTGCGCCTGTCGGTGGGCATCGAGGACATCGACGACCTGATCGCCGACCTCAAGCAAGCGCTGGACTAAAGCGACGCGCCCCCGAATCGGGGCGCAGGGGCTCAGGAGTGGTAGGGCTCCGCGCTGACCAGGGTCACCTTGACGGTCTTTCCGCTGGGCACCGTGTAGCTGCGCTCCTCGTCGACCTTGGCGCCCAGCAGGGCGTGACCGAGCGGCGAGTTCGGTGAATACACCTCGAGCTTGTCGTCGTTGACGCCCTCCTGGCGGGTGGCGATCAGGAACGTCTCGGTGTCGGACTTGTCGCCGTCGTAGAAGACCTTGACCACCGAGCCCGGCAATGCCACGCCGGACTGCGTCGGAGCCTCACCGACCTTGGCGTTGTTGAGCAACTCCTGCAGCTGCCGGATGCGGGCCTCCTGCTGGCCCTGCTCCTCACGTGCGGCGTGGTAGCCGCCGTTCTCGCGCAGGTCGCCTTCTTCGCGGCGGTCGTTGATCTCCGCGGCGATCACCGGACGGTTCGCGATCAGCTGGTCGAGCTCCGCCTTGAGCCGGTCGTGTGACTCCTGCGTCAACCAGGTCACCTGGGTGTCCGTCATCTCACTGTGCTCCTTGTGTCGTCGGATCCGGCGCCATTGGACAGCGGGGGCGACATCGTTCTAATGCAGCAATACACGGTCCCAGCTGGAACCGTGTATCCGTACAGGGTACCACCGCGGCATCATGGCGATCGTAAGTAATCGGGGACGTCGCTGCCGCAACCGTAGACGTCGCCCATGACAGGTTGCTGGGAAGATTTCACGGTCGTGGTCACCTGTACGGTGGCCGACTCCGACGGCGGAATCAGCACTTCACGGCGGCCGGTCTCGCTGCCGTCGCTGGATCGGACCCGCACGATGCAGGCCGCAGGAGTCGACGGGTCTGATCGAGTCACGCTGAACTTAACCGAGACCGTCTGGTCGTCGAGCACCTCATAGCCGTACAACTCGCCCTTGACCTCGGCGGTTGCGAAGCGCTGGTAGCCCACGACCGCGATTGCGGCGACAGTCGCGATCGCCAGCGCACCCAGGGCGATCGCCAGCAACCGACGGGGCAGGGCACTGCCCTGGGTATCCCCGTATCGGGCCGGCTTGGAGTCGGTCATCGTGAGGTGTGTCCCATGGTCAACGGTGGATTCGGGAGCGATTACCGCGCCCGCCTCAGGTGGTGTAACGATGGGGGCCGGAAACCATCTGGAACTATAGGCGTCCGGTCCGGGGTTCCGGCAGGAGGAACCTGGAGGGAACGGGGAATGTGCGCATGAGTGGACTGCGGCTGATGGCGGTGCACGCGCACCCCGACGACGAGTCCAGCAAGGGCGCGGCCACGGTTGCCCGCTACACCGCGGCTGGGCACCGGGTGATGGTCGTGACCCTGACCGGTGGCGAGCGCGGCGACATTCTCAACCCCGCGATGGACCTGCCCGATGTGCACGGCAACATTGCCGCAATCCGGCGCGACGAGATGGCGAAGGCCGCCGAGATCCTGGGCGTCGAGCACCACTGGCTGGGCTTCGTTGACTCCGGCCTGCCCAAGGGCGACCCGCTGCCACCGCTGCCCGAGGACTGCTTTGCGCTGGTGCCGCTGGAGGTGTCCACCGAAGCCCTCGTGCGGGCCGTGCGCCAATTCCGTCCGCACGTGATGACTACCTACGACGAGAACGGCGGCTACCCGCACCCCGATCACATCCGTTGCCATCAGGTGTCGGTGGCCGCGTTCGAGGCCGCCGGCGACTACCGCCGCTACCCGCAGGCCGGTGAGCCCTGGAGTGTCTCCAAGCTCTACTACAACCACGGGTTCCTGCGGCAACGAATGCAGCTGTTGCAGGACGAGTTCGCCCGCAACGGCGAGGTCGGCCCGTTCGCCAAATGGCTCGAGCACTGGCAGCCCGACCACGACGTGTTCGCCGACCGGGTGACTACCCGCGTCGAATGCGCCGACTACTTCAGCCAGCGTGACGACGCACTGCGTGCGCACGCCACGCAGATCGACCCCAACGGCGACTTCTTCGCCGCACCGATCGAGTGGCAGCAGCGGCTCTGGCCGACCGAGGAGTTCGAGCTGGCTCGGTCCCGCGTGCCGGTTACTCTGCCGGAGACTGACCTGTTCGCCGGGATCGAGGACAACGGATGAACCATGCTGTGCTGAGCGTGCTGTGGATGGCGGCAGACGACATCTTGGCAGACGGCGTGCCGCGCGACACCGGACCGGACTTCGGCAAGGCCAGCCCGTTCGGGCTGTTGGTCATCGTGCTGCTGATGCTCGGCACATTCGCGCTGGTGTGGTCGATGAACCGGCAGCTCAAGAAGTTGCCGGAATCGTTCGACCGGGACCATCCAGCCGCCGACCAAGCCGCCGACGAGGGGACCGTCGGGTCCGCTTCGCCCGACGATCTCCCGGGCGATGACGGGCCGGGATCGCCTCCACAGCAGTCGTAGCGCGAACAGTTCTCCAACGCCGGGTTTCGCGTATGCGACTGCCGGATTAACCTTTGCCCCTTCGGGTTTCGTCACTGTCGCGGCTATCGCCGACCTTAGCGCTGCGTGAGATGATTGCCGTGCCCGCGGCTTGGGAGAAAGGTTCGGGGTTGGCCATGCTCGCAGATCGTTCACCCGGGTTGGCGGTATCGCCGGTCATCTTGATGGTGTTACTGGTCGGCCTGATCAAGGTTCCGGCCGTGCACGCCGACGCGGTCGACACCACGTTTCTGGGCGCTCTCAACTCCAAGGGCATCGACTTCGCCAACGGCCAGTCGGCGGTCATCGCCGGTCATGAGGTCTGCGACGAGCTCGACAGTGGTCGGCAGAAGAACGACGTGGTGTCCGAAGTGATGCAGAGCAGCCAGCTCGACGGCTATCACGCCGGCTTCTTCGTCGGGGTCAGCGTCAGCGCGTTCTGCCCGCGGCATCACGGCTAGTTCTGCTCAACCCGCAGAGGGTGGCTTGGGAATGACCGGGCCCCGCAGCTCCAAACCGACTTCCAGGTCCTCGTACTTCTGCTGCTTGCGCTTGCGCCAGCCACTGCCCGCGGAGTTCGATGGCGGCACCATCGGCGGCATGATCGGCGGGACGCCGGCGAACGTCGTGGACTGGCTTGCCGGCAGCGGTGTGGCCGACGACGCCAACTGAACCGGCGCCTGTGTCGCGGCCAGGAACCCCGCCGCGGCGGGTGGCGCGGTCAGCGGGCCCACCTTCACCCCGACACCGATTGCCGCCGCAGGCATTTCGGTAAGGCCGGCGGCGCCCAGCGCGCCCAGCCCCCCGAGCGGCATCGCCGGGATCAAGGCGGACTCGCCCTCGGCCAGGCCTTGCGCCATGGCGGTGTTGACGTTCTGCAACGCCTGCGCCGAGGTGTTCTGGGCGAGGTAACTGAGCAGGTTGATCGGGAAGCCGGACGACACGAATTGATTGGCGTAGGTGTTCGCCAGGCCCGTCCAACTGGCGTTGGGGTCGAATGCCGGCAGTGACGGCTCCGCTGACGCCAAAGTGGAAGCAGCAGAAGTAGTTCCACTTGTGGCGGGCTTAGGGGAGCTGAACGAGGCAAGTGTGGTGGCTTGCGCCGAGGCCGCCCGGTAGCGGGTCATCGCGGCGGTGTTGTTCGTCCACATGCCCAGATATTGGCTCTCATTCTCCGCGATTGCCGCTGAGTTGGTCCCGAATCGATTGGACGCCAGCAGTTGCACTCGGCGAGTGCGGTTGGCCTTGATCGCTGCAGTCGGGGCCACCGCCGTGCGGACCGCCTCGAAAGCCGCGGCGGCTTGCTGCATCGAGACGGCGGTGCGCCGGCACTGCTGTGCCGTGGCACGCAGCCACACCAGGTAGGGCTCGGCGGACTGCACCATCGCAGCCGCGGAACGGCCGCGCCACGAGTCCGCCAACGACGACAGCGCGGCGACATAGTCGTCGGCGTATTCATCCAGGTAGGTGCCGAGGTGTCGCCACGCGCCCGACGCCTCGATGAGGGATCTCGCGCCGGGTCCGTTGTGGACCAGCGCGGAGGTGACCTCGGGGGGCGCGGTTACCGACTGCATGCCCGTGGTGGTGGCTCGTTTAGGCGATCGCGCTGATGGCGGCCGAGAGGCGTGACTTCAACGCATCGGGGATGGGGACGTAGCCGTGATCCGCCAGGTCGTTCTGGCCGTCGCCGATCGCGCTCTGCAGGAAGGCGCGCACCGCCGTTCCGACCTGTGGATCGGGATACTTCGAGCAGACGATCTCGTAGGTGGCCAGCACGATCGGGTAGGCACCGGGCTGGTTGGGCCGATAGAAGGAGATGGTGTCCAGCGCCAAGTCGTTGCCTTCGCGGATGAACCAGGCCGACAGGATGGTCTTGCCGACGGATTCCGCACTGATCGACACCGGATCCGGGCCGGCCGAGGTGATGACCTTGGCCATCCCCAGGTGGTGGCTCTGGGCGAATGACCACTCGGTATAGGTGATGGACCCCTCGAGGTCGGCCGCGGCCGCGGCGACGCCCTCGTTGCCATGGGCGGTCTGGCCGGTGGCTCCGTTGAACGTGCGACCGGCCCCCTTGCCCCAACTGCCCGCGGATGCGGTGTCCAGGTAGCGCTGGAAGTTGTCCGTGGTCCCGGATGCGTCGCTGCGTGACACCACCCGAATCGGCAGGGCCGGCAGGTCGGTGCCGGTGTTCAGGGCGGCGATGGCGGGATCGTTCCAGGTGGTGATGCTGCCATTGAAGATGTTGGCTGCGGTGGGGCCGTCCAGATTCAGCGAGTTCACACCACCCAGGCGGAACGCGATGGCGATGGGCCCGAACACCAACGGCAGGTTCCATACCGGCGCACCGCAGCGCTGCTGGGCGCGGTCGTATTCACCCTTGCTCAGCGGCGAATCGGATCCACCGAAATCTGTTTGGTCGGCCATGAACTGGTCGATGCCGGCGCCGGATCCGTTCGGCTGGTAGGTCAGGCTCTGGCCGGGGCAGGCTTGGCTGAACGACGCGACGAACCGCGTCATCGCGTTGGCCTGAGCGGTGGAACCGCTGGCCTTCAGGTTCGGGTGCCCGCCACAGTCCACGCCGGACGCCGGGGCGGTGTGGCTCGGAGCTGTCGTGTCATGGCCTCCGCCGCACCCGGACAGCAGCGCAGCGCCCACGGCCAGCAAGCTCGGTACGGCACGTCGATTGATGTCAATCACATCCCTCGGGTCGTCTCACCGGCGAATGCTAGCAATGGTGAGGCCCCGCAACTATGGTGCTCTACAGGCGAATTCAAGAGTTCAGCAACCGTTTTCGAACTGGCCATGCGTTGTATGGACATCGTCCGCGTGTGGGTCTCAGCGCCACCTGGTGCCGAACAGGATTAGCGTGGATGAATGGCCAACCGTCTCGCAGCGTCCGCCAGCCCCTACCTGCGTCAACACGCCGACAACCCGGTGCACTGGTGGGAGTGGACGCCTGAGGCGCTCGCCGAGGCCGCCCAACGCGACGTGCCGATCCTGCTGTCGGTGGGCTACGCGGCCTGCCACTGGTGTCACGTGATGGCGCACGGCTCCTTCGAGGACGCCGAAGTCGCCGCGGCCATGAACGCGGGCTTCGTGTGCATCAAGGTCGACCGGGAGGAGCGCCCGGATATCGACGCGATCTACATGACTGCTACCCAGGCGCTGACCGGGCGTGGCGGCTGGCCGATGACATGTTTTTTGACCCCCGATGGCCGGCCGTTCTACTGCGGCACGTACTACCCCAAAGATGCGTTCCTGAACCTGCTTTCGGCGATCACCGCGACCTGGAACGAGCGCCGTGACGAAGTCGAGGAGGCTTCGGACAACATCGCCGCCGAGTTGCGCTCGATGGCCGCGGGACTGCCGGGGGAGGGCCCGCCGGTCGATGCGATGCTCTGCGACGCTGCCGTGGCCGCGGTGCTGCGTGACGAGGACAGCACTCACGGGGGATTCGGCGGCGCGCCGAAGTTCCCGCCGTCGGCGCTGCTGGAAACCCTGTTGCGGCACTACGAACGGACCGCGAACCGCCCGGCGCTGCAGGCAGTGGAACGCGCCGGCGCGGCGATGGCCCGCGGCGGGATCTACGACCAGCTCGCCGGCGGCTTCGCCCGTTACAGCGTCGACAACGCCTGGGTGGTACCGCATTTCGAGAAAATGCTCTACGACAACGCGTTGCTGCTACGGGCCTACGCGCACTGGGCCCGGCGCACCGGCGACCCGCTGGCCACGCGGGTGACCACTCAGACGGCCCGCTTCCTGCTGGAGGAGCTGTCCGACGCCGGGATGTTCATCTCGTCGCTGGACGCCGACGCCGACGGCCAGGAGGGCTTGACCTATGTGTGGACACCCGAGCAACTGTCCGAGGTTCTCGGTGCCGATGACGGCGCCTGGGCGGCAGAGGTTTTCGGGGTCACTGCGAGCGGCACGTTTGAAGCCGGCGCCTCGGTGCTGCAGCTACTGGCCGATCCCGACGATCCGGGCCGGCTCGATCGGGTGCGCCAGCGGCTGCTGGCCGCTCGGCGGCTTCGGCCCCAGCCCGGGCGCGACGACAAGGTGGTGACCGCCTGGAACGGCATGGCGATCACCGCGTTAGCCGAAGCGGCTGTGGCACTGGGTGATCCGAGCCTGGCTGCCGCGGCGCAGGAGTGCGCCGGCAAGCTGCTCGACCTGCATCTCGTCGACGGTCGGCTGCGGCGGGCCAGCCTGGGCGGCCGGGTGGGGGACAGCGCCGCGATCCTGGAGGACTACGGCGCGCTGGCCACCGGACTGCTCAGCCTGCACCAGCTCACCGGCCGGCAGTGGCTACTCGATGCCGCCGCGGGCCTGCTGGACACCGCGCTGGCCCACTTCGCCGATCCGGAGTCGCCCGGGCGCTGGTTCGACAGTGCCGACGACGCCGAGGCGCTGGTGCTGCGCCCCAGCGACCCGATGGACGGTGCCACGCCGTCGGGCGCGTCGCTGATCACCGAGGCGCTGCTGACCGCGGCCCACCTGGTCTCCGCCGACCGCAGCGAGCGCTACCGCCAGGCTGCCGCCGACGCGCTCACCGCGCACGCCGCGCTGCTGGAGCGGGCACCCCGTGCGGTCGGGCACTGGCTCGGCATCGCCGAGGCCTCCGTGCGCGGTCCGCTGCAGATCGCGGTGGCCTGCGAGAGTCCGGACTCGGCACTGTTGGAGCAGGCGCGCCGGCTGGCCCCCGGCGGGACGATCGTGGTCGGTGGAACGGCTGACTCATCGGAGCTGCTGGCAGGGCGAGGCCGGGTCAACGGCGCCGACGCGGCCTATGTCTGCCGAGGCCCGGTATGCGACCTGCCGGTGCGCAGTGCGGCGGAGTTGGCGGCCGCCCTTGGGGTGCCCGCGAATCCGGCATCCGTGTAACGTGCCGCACATGACGAGCGCACCCGAGCGGGCACAGGCCATCACCGAGACCGTCCACCGCTACATCGAGCTGGTCGGCGGCGGCGACGCCGATGCACTAGTCGAGCTCTATGCCTCCGACGCCACCCTGGAGGACCCGGTCGGCGGCGAGGTGCACATCGGCCACCAGGCCATCCGCAACTTCTACTCGGCCATCACCGGGCTGGACCGCAAGTCGGAGCTGGTGACCCTGCGGGTCGCCGGCAACGAGGCGGCGTTCCACTTCGCGCTGACCATCACCAACGGTGACCACCGGATGCGCATCGAGCCGATCGACGTGATGGTGTTCGACGGCGACGGCAAGATCGCCGGGATGAAGGCCTACTGGTCGGCGGAGAACATCACCCAGCTGTAGGCCCGCGCGGCCACTACAGCGCCGCGAACCAGATCGCGATGTACTGGCAGATCGCGGCCACGGCGGTGCAGGCGTGGAAGAACTCGTGGTAGCCGAACGTCGCGGGCCACGGGTCCGGCCACTTCAGCGCGTACATGATCGCCCCGATGCTGTAGAGCGCTCCACCGACGGCCAGCAGCACCATCGCCGCGACACCGGCGTTGTGCATGATCGTTGCGATGAAAAAGGCTGACACCCAGCCCAGCAGCAGGTAGAGCGGCACCCCGACCCACTTCGGGGCGGTCGGCCAAAACAGCTTGAGCACCACGCCGGCCAGTGCGCCACCCCACACGATCGCCATGACCAGCCGTTCCTGGGCGCCGTGGTCCATGGCCAGCAGCGCGAACGGGGTGTAGGTGCCGGCGATGAAGATGAAGATCATCGCGTGGTCGAGCCGCTTCATGCGGATTCGGGCGGCGACAGACTTCCAGGTGATCCGGTGATAGGTCGCGCTGACCGCGAACATGCCCACCACCGAGATGGAGTAGGCCAATGTCGCCAGGCCGGCCTCGAGGCCGGCCAGCGACCAGGCCACCGCGGTCAGGGTGATCCCGGCGACGACGGCAACGATGGCCGACACGAGATGGATCCACCCGCGTGCCCGCGGTTTGGTGTGCGGCGCGGTGATGTCCGCCGGCAGCTCGTTCGGATTCGGCTCGGCGATGGTGTCGGTGTGGGTGCTCATGGGCCTTCCTGAACTCCACGCGGATCCCGGACTGATTCCCGCCATTGCTTTCAGATCACAGTAGTCTGGGTTTTTGTGGCAATCATCCCGGCGCGCTTGAAAGAGCCGCTGTACCGGATCTACGAACTGCGCCTCCGGCAGGGCCTGGCGGCGTCGCGGTCGAACCTGCCCCGCCACATCGCCGTGCTCTGTGACGGTAACCGCCGGTGGGCTCGCGATGCCGGCTACGACGACGTCAGCTACGGCTACCGGATGGGCGCGGCCAAGATCGCCGAGATGCTGCGCTGGTGCGCCGATGCGGGCATTGAGATGGCCACCGTCTACCTGCTGTCCACCGAGAACCTGCAGCGTGACCCCGCCGAACTGGCTGCGCTCATCGAGATCATCACCGATGTGGTGGAGGAGATCTGCGCGCCCGCGAACCGGTGGAGCGTGCGCACCGTGGGGGATCTGGCGCTGCTGGGTGAAGAACCCGCCCGCCGCCTGCGTGAGGCCACGGAAGGCACAGTAAGCACCGCCGATCCTGACCGCGCAAGCTCGCGCCTGCACGTCAACGTCGCCGTCGGCTACGGCGGCCGCCAGGAGATCGTCGACGCCGTGCGTGGCCTGCTCGGCAAGCAGCTGGCCAATGGCGCCACGGCCGAGGAACTCGTCGACGCGGTGACCGTCGAGGGCATCTCGGAGAACCTGTACACCTCGGGCCAGCCCGACCCAGACCTGGTGATTCGCACCTCCGGGGAGCAGCGGCTGTCCGGTTTCCTGCTGTGGCAGAGCGCCTACTCGGAGATGTGGTTCACCGAGGCGCACTGGCCGGCGTTTCGCCGGGTCGACTTCCTGCGCGCGCTGCGCGACTACAGCGTGCGGCACCGGAGATTCGGGCGGTAACGAGCCGTGGTTGTGTTGTCGGCGCTGGTCTTCACCCTGAGTTGGTGGCTCGGGATGTATCTGTTGGCGCGCGACCCGCGCAAACCGGTGCTGGTGCTGGCCGCGGTCGGGTTGTGCGGCTTCGCCGCCGTGGTGGCCGCCGACGCGGTGCGCGCGGTGTGGGCTCCGGTGCTGCTCGGTCGGGTGGAGATCTACCTGGCGGTGGTTCCCGGCGTGGCTTGGTTCGCGGTGTTGCTGGAACTGGCCCGGCCGTGTGATCGCTGGACCGGCAGGGCGCGTGACGTGACGTTCATCGGCGTGGTTGCGGCCGCGGCACTGGTCGGAGCGACCTGGGCCGGCAGCGTCGAAGGCCCGCCGGGGGCCGGACACTGGCTGCTGTTCGTGGTGATCTCGGTGTCGACGTTGGCGGCGATGGTCAAGGCGCTGATCCGGCCCGCGCAGCCCGGTTCGGTGCTCGGGGTGGCCGCCGTCGCGACGCTGTTCTTCGCCCTGGCCAACGCGATCCTCATCATCCCGCTGGGCGTGGTGCCCAGCGGCATCGCGCTGGCCAGCACCGGCGTCGACGTGCTTCTGCTGGGCCTGGCGGTGGCGCTCTGGGATGCCTTCGATGAAGGCCAGGCGCTGCGGCTGGACATGCTGCGGTCGTTTCTTGCCTGCGTCGCGATGGCGGCGTTGCTGGGTGGGCAGGCGCTGATCGGCTTGTGGTTGACCCGGCCCGAACCCGTGGCGCAGACCGCGCTGACGGTGCTGCTGTTCACCACGATCGCAGTCGGGATCGAGGTCCAGGTGTTCGTCGACCGGCTGGCCGGGCTCTGGGACCGGCTGGCGTTCTGGCGCTCCCCGGCATTGCGCGCCGACCGCGCCGTGTTGCGCGGCACCGAGGCGGCGCTGGCCCTGCGCTCGACCGGCCCGCTCGACGACCTCGACGAGGAGACCTTCGTCCGGCTGACCCGCCGGGCGTTAGGGCACTACGGTGACCTGTCGAAGCTCGTCGCCAGCCCGCTGACCGCGCTACCGGTCATCGACGAGCGATTGGCCGCCCGCGGCGCGCCCGATGCGCCGCTGGAACGAGCCAACGAACTCAAAGCTCTGCTGGCCGACCGGATCGCCGCGCTCAAGCCGCGTGACTGCGGCGAGTTCGGCACCACCGAACAGTGGCGTCACTACAACGCCCTGTATTTCCCCTACGTGGTTGGCGTGCGTGCCTACGCGCAGAACGCCACCGCGGCCGGATTGGACCCCACGGCACGGCAGGCCTGGCAGTGGCTGGTCACCGAGGTACCGCAGCGTTCGCTACACAACTGGCAGAACGCCGCGGCCCGAGTGATCGCCGCCGATCTGCGGGGCCGGATGACGGTGTCGCCGGCTCTGTGACCTGCGCTTGGCAGTGCTTGGCAGTGCCACGGGTCGATGTGGCAGCGGCTGCGCCGCAGGGTCGAGGGTGTCCATACTCGAAGGGAGTTTCCTCATGACCGCCATCACCACCCCGGCCCTGTCCGACTCGACCGACTCGCTGTTGCGCTTCGCGCTCCGCGCCGACGCCGCCATCATCGGGGCCGTCGGTCTCCTCGGAGTGATCGCCGCCCGGCCGATGGCGGCGCTGGAGGGCCTGACCCCGGCCCACGAATACGCCCTGGCCGCGTTCTGCGTCCTCTACGGCGTCGTGGTCTATTTCCTGTCCGCACTGCCGGACCTGCGCCGCCCGGGTATCGCTGTGATCGCCGCCAATGTGGTGTGCACCGTTGCGGCTATCGCGGTGGTGGAGTCCGGCGTGCTGCCGCTGACCGGAATCGGTGTGGCGGCGACGTTGGTCAGCGCGGCCTACACGGCGTTCATCGGATGGGTGCAGTACCGCGGGCTTCGGCGCCTGGGCTGAATTGCGGCCCACTCAACGTGTCGCTGCGGCCGTCACCGTCTACAGTTCACTCCCATGAAGTGGCGGCTGGCGGCGACGCTGATCCCCGGAGTTCTGATCTACGCCGCGGCGCCGGCGCAGGCCGACGAGAAGACCTACCTCAGTTACCTTGAGTCGCACGGCTTCAAGTATCAGAACAGTCCTGGCCTGACCACCCCGTCGGGCGCGGTGCAGTTCGGCAAGATCATCTGCGAGAACCTGCGGAAGGGTCGCCCGGCCAAGGACCGGTTCGGCACGAAGGTCGCCGACGGTGTCACCAAGGTCATGATCGACGGGGCGCAACGGGAAATGTGCCCGGACACCTTGGCGGCCGCCGCCAACCCGACACCGACGCCGGCGGTGCCGCCGCCGGGTGCCGGGGAACCGCCGTCGCCGGGCCCTGAGGTTCCGCCGCCGGCCGACCAGGCCCCTCCCGGTTTCCCGCCGCCGCCCGGTTTCCCGCCACCACCTGGTTTCCCGCCGCCGCCGGGGTTCCCCCCGCCGCCGGACTTCCCGCCGCCTCCAGGTTTCCCGCCGCCGCCCGAGCCGGCCCCCGCACCCGCCGGGGAGCTGCCGCCACCACCGGGGGAGCCGGCGCCCCCGCCGGGACAGCCGCAGCCGGGCACCGCGACGCAGCCCTAACGCCGCGCAGATGGCGACGACCCGCAGCGCCCGGCTCCGCCGCGCTTGCGATCGCCGCTGATATGGGAGACATGTTGTCAAGTGGGCAGGGGGAAGCGGTGGC
>LZME01000030.1 GCA_001673575.1 Mycolicibacter heraklionensis
ACGTAGGCGCTGGTGGCCTCGAAGACGAAGTCCGGCTTCTCATCCAACCCCAGCAGCCAGTCCGCCCCCTCGGCCGAGGTCTCCAGGCCCAGCTTGCGGGCTCGGGCCAGGCCCTCGGACTCCGGGTCAATACCGATCATCCAGCGCGGCTCCAGCCACTCCGAACGCAGCAGTTTGTACAGCAGGTCGGTGCTGATGTTGCCCGACCCGACAATCGCCACTGAGGCTTTGGCAGCCATGAACGCTCCTCTATTGGAATCTATGCGAAAACCAGCCGGACTGAACCCAGCCCGGTGAAGTCGGCGACACAATCGTCGCCGGCGTGTACGTCGATGGCCCGGGTCGCGGTGCCCGGCAAGACGATGTCGCCTGCCTTCAACCGCACCCCAAAGCTTTCCACCTTGCGAGCCAGCCAGGCCACCGCGGTGACCGGGTTGCCCAGCACCGCGTCACTGCGGCCCTGCGCGACCACCTCGCCGTTTTTGGTCAGCGCCGCGTCGATGTTCTTGATGTCGATGTCACCGGGCTTGACCCGCTGCGTGCCCAGCACGAATCCCGCCGACGAGGCGTTGTCGGCGATGGTGTCGCAGAGTTTGATCTTCCAGTCGCTGATCCGGCTGTCGATCAGTTCGATCGCCGGGGCGAATGCCTCGGTGGCGGCCAGCACGTCCTCTTCGGTGCAGTCCGCGCCCGGCAGATCCGCGGCCAGGATGAAGGCCACCTCGACCTCGATCCGCGGGTAGAGGTAGTTCGACGCCTTGACCGGCTTGTCCTCGAACACCTGCATCTCGTTAAGCAGGTGCCCGTAGTCCGGTTCGTCTACGCCCATCATCTGCTGCATCGCCTCGCTGGACAGGCCGACCTTGTGGCCGACCACGCGGGCGCCCTCGGCAATCCGCTGGCGGATGTTGATCAGCTGGATCTCGTAGGCGTCGACGACGTCGATACCGGGCTGAGCCGCCGTCAACGGAGAGATCGGAACCCGACTCCGCTCCGCTTGCGCCAACTCGGCAGCGAGTTCCTCACGGATCTGGGCGCTGAGCATCTTCGATGGTCCCCTCGGGTGGTGTTGAGCGGATGAAACGAGCCGTTCAGCGGCAATTCTATAACGTGTTCTAAAACGCCAACACCGAGACGAGGCCTAGCCTCGTAGCTAGCCCGTCTGCCCTACTTCGCCCGCTGCAACACCGGCGGCTTGTAGATCACCGACCGCCGGTGTAGTCGACATGCCAGTGCTTGATGCCGTTGAGCCAGCCCGAGCGCAGCCGCTGCGGGCGGTCCAGGGGCTTAAGGTCCGGAATATTGTCGGCGATCGCATTGAAGATTGACCCGATCGTCATCCGCGCCAAATGCGTGCCGATGCAGTAATGCGCACCGGTGCCGCCGAAACCGACATGCGGGTTGGGGTCACGCAAGATGTTGAACTCCTGCGGCTTGTCGAACACCGTCTCGTCGAAGTTGGCCGCGCGGTAGAACATCACCACTCGCTGCCCCTCTTTGATCAACGTGCCGTTCAGGTTGTGGTCCCGGGTCGCGGTGCGCTGGAACGACGTCACCGGAGTGGCCCAGCGCACCACCTCGTCGGCAGTGGTCGCCGGGCGCTCCCTCTTGAACAGCTCCCACTGCTCGGGATGCTCGGTGAACGCCATCATCCCCTGGGTGATCGAGTTGCGGGTGGTCTCGCTGCCGGCCACCGCCAACAGGATGATGAAGTAACCCAACTCGTCATCGTTGAGCTTCTCGCCGTCGACGTCGGCCTCGACCAGCGTCGTGACGATGTCGGGGCCCGGGTTCTGCCGCTTGAGCTCGGCGAGCTTGAGCCCGTAGGTGATGATCTCCAACGCCGAGGCCGCCGGGTCGTAATGCGCGAACTCCGGGTCGTCGTACGACGTCATCTGATTGGTCCAGTCGAACAACTTGCCGCGGTCCTCCTGCGGCACCCCCATCAGCCCCGCGATCGCCTGCAACGGCAACTCGGAGGCAACTTCCACCACGAAGTCACCGCTGCCTCGAGCCAATGCCTCCTTGGTGATCGCCTGCGCCCGCGCCTGCAGGTCATCATGCAACGGCAAGATGTGCCGAGGCGTGAAGCCACGAGAGATGATTCGCCGCTGCCGGGTGTGCTTCGGCGCGTCCTGGTTGAGCATCAGGATCCGTTGCGCGTCGAGCTGTTCGCGGGTTGTCTCGTCGTGGAACCTGGGGATGGCCCCGTTGGCCTCACTGGAGAACACGTCGTCGAGCCGCGAGATCTCCTTGACGTCCTCGTGCCGGGTGATCGCCCAGTAGCCGCCGTCTTTGAAACCGCCGCTCTTGTCGTCGGGCTGCGCGATCCATTTGATCGGCTCGCTGCGCCGCAGTTCGGCGAACTCCGCGTCGGGCAGTCGCTCGGCGTAGATTTCCGGGTCGGTGAGGTCGAAACCGGCCGGGATGCCGGCGGCTGACGCGATAGTAGGGCTGGCCACGATGACAACTCCTCACTACTGATCCGCAGGAGAAAACGATACGTTCTCGCGTCAGTAAAGCATGCCTCCACCTGAGGCGGAAGGGCAGAAAGGCCCTGCATACGAGGCAAAACTGGAACACGTTCTACTTCGCCGACGAGTCGGCTTGACCTGGCCGGAACCGAGGGGTTACCAGCAGGGTAGGGAACGGTTGTACGGAGACCACCGGAGCAATAAGGCCAGCCAACTGGCGCCCGGGCGGGGCAATTCTATAACGTGTTCTACATGGCCGAACAGGAGTACGACGTCGTCGTGGTCGGAAGCGGCGGCGCCGGGATGGTCGCCGCCCTCACTGCCGCCCACCAGGGACTGTCCACCATTGTCATCGAGAAAGCCGCCCACTATGGCGGCTCGACCGCTCGCTCCGGTGGTGGCGTGTGGATCCCCAACAACGAGGTGCTGCAGCGCGCGGGTGTCAAAGATGACGCCCAAGCCGCTCGCACCTATCTGCACACCATTGTCGGCGACGTGGTTCCGGCCGAGAAGATCGACACCTACCTGCAGCGCGGGCCGGAGATGTTGTCGTTCGTGCTGAAGAACTCGCCGCTGAAGATGTGCTGGGTTCCCGGCTACGCCGACTACTACCCCGAGCAGCCCGGCGGAAAGCCCACCGGCCGTTCGATCGAGCCGAAGCCGTTCAATGCCAAGAAGCTGGGCGCCGACATGAATGGCCTGGAGCCGGCTTACGGCAAGGTGCCGCTGAATGTCGTTGTCATGCAGCAGGACTATGTGCGACTCAACCAGCTCAAGCGCCACCCGCGCGGGGTGCTGCGCAGCCTGAAGGTGGGCGCCCGCACCATGTGGGCCCAGGCCACCGGCAAGAACCTGGTCGGCATGGGCCGGGCTCTGATCGCGCCGCTGCGCATCGGCCTGCGCGACGCCGGCGTTCCGGTGGAGCTCAACACCGCGCTGACCGACCTCTACACCGAAGACGGCGTGGTACGGGGTGTCTACGTCCGCGGGTCGGGCGACTCCGAATCGAGTGAGCCGCGCCTGATCCGCGCACGGCGCGGGGTCATCCTGGCCAGCGGCGGATTCGAGCACAACGAGCAGATGCGGGTGAAGTACCAGCGCGCGCCGATCACCACCGAGTGGACCGTGGGCGCGAAGGCCAACACCGGCGAGGGCATCGTGGCCGGCGAGAAGCTCGGCGCCGCCCTGGACATCATGGAGGACTCCTGGTGGGGGCCGACGGTGCCGCTGCCCGGGGCGCCGTGGTTCGCGCTGTCGGAGCGCAACTCGCCCGGATCGATCATCGTGAACATGGCCGGCAAGCGGTTCATGAACGAGTCGATGCCCTACGTCGAGGCCTGCCACCACATGTACGGCGGCGAATTCGGCCAGGGCCCCGGCCCCGGGGAGAACATCCCGGCCTGGCTGATCTTCGACCAGCGCTACCGCAACAACTACATCTTCGCGGGACTGCAGCCGGGCCAACGGATCCCGAAGAAGTGGCTGGAGTCCGGCGTGATCGTCTCCGCCGACACCCTGGAAGAGCTGGCGACCAAGACCGGCGTGCCGGCCGCCGCGCTGGCCGCGACCGTCGAGCGGTTCAACGAGTTCGCGCGGACGGGCGTGGACGAGGACTTCCACCGCGGCGAGAGTGCCTACGACCGCTACTACGGTGACCCGACCAACAAGCCGAACCCCAACCTGGGCCAGATCGCGCAGGGGCCGTTCTACGCGGCCAAGATGGTGCCGGGCGACCTGGGCACCAAGGGCGGCATCCGTACCGACGTGAACGGCCGGGCACTGCGGGACGACGGCAGTGTCATCGCGGGGCTGTACGCGGCAGGAAACGTGAGTGCGCCGGTGATGGGCCACACCTATCCCGGACCGGGCGGCACCATCGGACCCGCCATGACGTTCGGTTACCTGGCGGCCCTCGACATCGCAGGAAAGGCCTAGCTATGGCGATCGATCTCGACGTCGCACTGGGAGCAGAGTTCGGCCAGGTCGAATTCTCCTGGACCGCAACCAATGTGCAGCTCTACAACCTGGCGCTGGGCGCCGGGTCGGACCCGATGGATCCGCGTGAGCTGAGCTACGTGGTGGACGGCAAGCCGCAGGTGCTGCCGACCTTCGGCTGTGTCGCGGCCTCGTTCAACGAGGTGGACCCGCCGAAGGTGAGCTGGCCCGGAGTCGAGATCGACCTGGCCAAGATCCTGCACGCCTCGGAGAAGGTGACGGTGCCAGCGCCGCTGCCGCCGTCGGGCAGCGCCCGCGCGATCAGCCGGATCGTCGAGGTGTGGGATAAGGGCAAAGCCGCGGTGGTGGTGCTCGAGACCTCGGTGACCAGCACCGACGGTACGCCGCTGTGGACGCAGCACCGGTCCATCTTCGCTCGCGGCGAGGGTGGCTTCGGCGGCGAACGCGGGCCGTCGACCACGAGCGAACTGCCTGACCGGGCACCCGATTTCGAAGTCGACATCCCGGTGTCCCCGCAGCAGGCACTGCTGTACCGGCTCTGCGGCGACCGCAACCCGCTGCACTCGGATCCGGCGTTCGCGGCCGCGGCGGGCTTCGACCGGCCGATCCTGCACGGCCTGTGCACTTACGGCATGACCTGCAAGGCAGCGGTGGACACCGTGCTGGACGGTGACGCCGGCGCGGTCCGTTCCTTCGGCGCCCGGTTTGCCGGCGTGGTTTTCCCGGGCGAGACGCTGCGGGCCCGGCTGTGGAAAGACGGCGATCGACTGGTGGGCAATGTCGTGGCGCCGTCGCGTGAAGATGCCGCCATCCTCAATGATGTGGAGCTTGTTTCGGCCTAGCTAGCCACCGGCGTTCTCGCGGGCCGCCTGCACGCGGCACCTAATTGAAAATGACTTTCATCTTCGATATGGTGATCGTCATGACGGCGCCGGTATGGATGGCATCTCCCCCAGAGGTGCATTCGGCGGCGCTGAGCAGCGGCCCGGGGCCCGGTCCACTGTTGTCTGCGGCCGGCGCGTGGTCATCGCTGAGCCTTGAATACACCGCAATCGCGGAGGCGTTGCGGGAGGTGCTGGGAGCCACCCAGGCAGCGTCGTGGCAGGGACCCAGCGCCGAGCGCTATCTCGCCGCACACCTGCCGTACCTGGCCTGGTTGGCGACGGCCAGCGCGGACAGTGCCGCACGGGCAGCTCAGCACGAAACGGCGGCCGCCGCCTATGTCAGTGCGTTGGCGGCCATGCCCACCATGCCGGAGCTGGCGGCCAACCATGCCATCCACGGAGTCCTGGTCGCTACCAACTTCTTTGGGGTCAATACCATCCCCATCGCGGTCAACGAAGCCGACTACGTGCGGATGTGGGTCCAAGCCGCCACCACGATGGCGACCTATGAAGCGGTCTCCGGCGCAGCGGTGGCCTCGACCCCACAGCTGGCCTTGGCGCCGCCCATCGTCAACCACGCCGAGGCCGATCATGATCACGACCATGATCACGACCACGACCACGACCACGACCACGGGGGCATCCACGACGGGGATGCAGACCTTCTCGACCCGGAGTTCTGGAAGCATCTCTTCGGCGAGCTGGGCGAATACGCCGAGACCATCATCAACGATCTGCTGACGGATCCCGCCGCCCTGCTGACCGATTTGCCAGTCATCATGGCCGACCTGACCTTCCACGCCACGCAGATCGCCTCGGCGCTGAGCCAATTCGCTCCGGCGCTATTGCAACCCGCGCTGGCCCTGGCGATCGGCAACCTGGGGTGGGCAGCCGGCTTGGCCGGACTCGCCGGAATTCAGCCTGCCCCGGCCGTTCTACCCGCCGAGGCCCTGCCCGCTGAAAACCCCTTGGCCTCCGTGGGCTCAGGCAATACGTCTACCCCCGTCGCCAACACCGCTGCGGCACCGACCACGGGCTCGGTATCGGCGCCGACCGCCAGCGCAGCGCCCGCGCCGGCACCGCCTGCTGCTCCCCCGACGGGCGGTAGCCCGGCGTTCTTCCCGCCCTATGTGATCGGGCCTCCCGGTGCGACCGGCCGGATCCCCGCTGCGGCCCGCGCTCACACCGTCAAGAAGGCGCAGAGCCCGGAAGCCGCCGCCGAGGCGGCGGCCGCGGCGGCGGCCGCACGGGATCGGTCCCGGGCCCGCCGGCGCCGAAGTGCGCGCGGGCACGCGGACGAGTTCATCTACGTCTACGCCGACAACAGCCCCGATCTGGGGCCGGACGTCGCGACTCGCGCCTCCAACAGCAGTGCCGGCCCTCTGGGATTCGCTGCGGCGCAAGCCAAGCCGGGCCTGCCCGCAACAGGCCTGACCAGGTTGGCGAGCGGCGGCTTCAGCGACGGGCCGACCCTTCCGCTGTTGCCCGAGAGTTGGGGCGAACCCACCAACGGTTGAGCGGTGCGGGGTCGCCTCCCGCCCAACGTGAAGTTACCGTCACGCCCGACCCTCCAGCGTGGAGCCAGCTTCACGCTCGGCGGGCAAGGGCGGCACGTACGCGGCGGATCACGTCGCCTTCCCGGTCGCCAGCCAACACCCGGACGACGATCCAGCCGCAGCGTTGTAGTCGCTCATGCCGCTTCGCGTCCTTGCGCCAGCGGATGGGGTCCGTCCGATGCATGTCACCGTCGTATTCAGCAGCGACCTTCACCTCCGGCCACCCCATGTCCAGCACTGCGAACGGCTGCCAATAGCCGTCATAGACCGGGATCTGGGTTACCGGCGGAGGCAATCCGGCCCGGATCAGGATGACTCGCAGCCAGCTCTCTTTCGGCGACTCCGCCCCAGCGTCGACCAGGCCCAGCGACTCCCGCGCGCGTACGATGCCGCGTCGTCCCCCGCAACGATCCACAATCTGTTGGACGTCAACGTCTTTGAACCCGGCGGCGCGCGCCAGTGCGTCCAGGCCCGCAACCGCTTCGACCGTCCGATACCAGCAGGCCAGGTCCACGGCGGTGCGCGCCGGCGTGGTGACGGGCACCCCGCCGATCACCTGGATCTCATCGGTCCGCAAGGCGTCGCCACGAATGAGCAATCCGGGTAAGCGATGCCGATTCCCGTGGATGAGTTCGGCGGGCTTGTCGGCGCCTACCCATTCACTGCCGTGCAGGGCCGACGCCGAGAAACCTGCGACCACACCTTGCCGCTTTGACCAGAGCCACGCTGCCCTGGCCCGGTCAACCGCGGTGACCTCGATATCCCTGTGCAGGTACACGTCACGAAATACCCTGGCGTGACACGTGATCAGCTGCCCCGGTGTCACCAGTCCTGCGTCAAGCGACTCGCTACCGATGAACGGGTCTGCCATGACGGCAGCGTCTCACCCGGCTTCGCCGGCCGTCACTTCAGTCTGCTGACCTATCCACACCCCACCGCATTACACCCTGCTCAGCGTGAAGCTGGCTTCACGCTCGACCGCCGAACGTAAAGCCAACTTCACGTTCGGCGGGAAAGCGGGGCGAGGGCGCCTAACCCAGAATCAGGCCAGAAGTAGGCACACCGGTCCCGGCGGTCACCAGCACGTGCTCGACGCCGTCGACCTGGTTGACCGAAGTGCCGCGCAGCTGGCGCACGCCCTCGGCGATGCCATTCATGCCGTGGATGTAGGCCTCACCGAGCTGACCACCGTGGGTGTTGATCGGCAACCGGCCGCCGAGCTCGATGGCGCCGCCGGCGATGAAGTCCTTGGCCTCACCCTTGCCGCAGAATCCCAGCTCTTCCAACTGGATCAGCGTGTAGGGGGTGAAGTGGTCGTAGAGCACCGCGGTCTGGATGTCGGCGGGCGTCAGACCCGACTGCGACCACAGCTGCTTGCCCACCAGGCCCATCTCGGGCAGGCCGAGCTCCTCACGGTAGTAGGAGTACATAGTGAACTGGTCGGCGCCGGCGGCCTGCGCAGCCGCCTCGATGATCGCCGGACGGTGCTTGAGGTCGCGAGCCCGCTCCGGAGTGGTGACGACGATCGCCACCCCGCCGTCGCTCTCCTGGCAGCAGTCCAGCAACCGCAGCGGTTCGGCGATCCACCGCGAGTTCTGATGATCCTCGATGGTGATCGGCTTGCCGTAGAAAAATGCCTTCGGGTTGGTCGCCGCGTGCTTACGGTCCGCCACCGACACCGCGCCGAAATCCGCACTGGTGGCGCCGTATTCGTGCATGTAACGCTGGGCGATCATCGCCACCGACGCCGCCGGGGTGCTCAGGCCGTGCGGGTACGACCAGCTGTACTCCACGCCGCGCGAGTCGGCGTTGACCGTCAAACCGGTCATCACCTGGCCGAACCGGAACTCCGAGCGCTCGTTGAAAGCCCGGTACGCCACCACGACTTCAGCGACTCCCGTGGCCACCGCCAGGGCGGCCTGCTGCACGGTCGCCGCGGCGGCGCCGCCGCCGTAACCGATCTGGGAGAAGAACTTCAGCTCACCGATCCCGGTGGCACGCGCGACGGCGGTCTCCAGGTTGGAGTCCATGGTGAAGGTGACCAGACCGTCGACGTCGGAGGGCTTCAGGCCCGCATCGTCAAGGGCGTCGAGCACCGCCTCGGCCGCCAGACGCAGTTCGCTGCGCCCGGATTCCTTGGAGAAGTCGGTGGCGCCGATTCCAGCGATGGCAGCCTTACCGGACAGCATCATGCCTCCCCGAGGGTGAGAGTGGCGGTGGCGATCACGTGGTCGCCAAGACTGTTGTTGCCCACGACCTTCACGGTGACCAGGCCGTCGTCCACCGCCGTCACCTCACCGGAGAAGGTGACGGTGTCGTAGGCGTACCACGGCACACCCAGCCGCAGCCCGATCGAACGGATCACCGCGTTGGATCCGGCCCAGTCGGTGATGTAGCGCTGCACCAGACCGGTATCGGTCAGGATGTTGACGAAGATGTCCTTGGAGCCCTTGGCCTGCGCCTTGTCCCGGTCGTGGTGCACGTCCTGGTAGTCGCGAGTGGCGATCGCCGTGGAGACGATGAACGTCGGGTCACCGTAGATCTTCAGTTCGGGCAGCTTGGTGCCCACGTCGACAGTCGCAGCGCTCATGCCCCGTCTCCTTCCACAGGCTCCCAGGCGTACAGAGACCACGCCGGACCGACATCGCTGGCGGGGAAATCGAGATAGGTTGCGCGGACCGGCATTCCGATCTTTACCGCTGCCGCGTCGACGCCGCGAAGCTCGCCGAGCATCCGCACGCCCTCTTCGAGCTCGACCAGCGCGATCACGAACGGCAGGCTGCGGCCGGGGACCTTGGGCGCGTGGTGCACCACGTAGCTGAACACCGTTCCCTTGCCGCTGGAAACGACGTAGTCGGTGGTCTCGGTCTTGTCCTTCCAGACCGCGGGCACCGGCGGATGCTGCAGGCTGCCGTCCGGGCGGAGCTGGATGCGCAGCTCGTGTGCGGCCACGCCGTCCCAGAAGTACTGGGAGTCCCGCGACCACGACGGGCGCATCATCTTGTCGGGGTCCAGATCCTCGGGCACCGCGGCTGCCGGAGTCGCGTCGCCCTTGTCGGCGGGCAGGAACTTCAGGATGCGCCAATTCATGTCGGCCACGCATTCCGCGTCTTCGTCGCCGTTCACCCACCAACGGATCTTCTGAGTGACGAAATACCCCTCGCCCAGGCCGGTCTTCTTGGGGCCCACGATGTCGGTCACCTCGGCGGTGACGCTGACTTCCTCGCCGGGGCGCAGGTAGCGGTGGTAGGTCTGCTCACAGTTGGTGGCCACCACGCCGACATAGCCTGCGCCGTCGAACAGTTCCATGACCTTGCCGAGCGGGTCGTCGGCGGGGCGCTCCCCACCCAGGCCCATCATGGTCCAGACCTGGATCATGGCCGGCGGAGCGACGATTCCGGGATGCCCAGCCGCCTGCGCGGCTGCCTCGTCGGTGTAGATCGGGTTGGCGTCGCCGATCGCGTCGACCCAGTGCCGAATCATCGGCTGGTTCACCGGATCCCGGCCGGACCGCGGCTTGCTGCGGCCAGACGCCAGTATCTGCTCGATCCCGGAGGAAAGGTCGCTCATCTGTCTCCTCGACTCATCGTGACACCCGCGGAACCTTCAGCCCAGAAGCGGCGATCATTTCACGCATGACCTCGTTGACGCCGCCGCCGAAGGTGATCACCAGGTTGCGCTTAGCCATCTTGTCCAGCCAGACGAGGACTTCGGCGGTCTCGGGGTCCGCCGGGTTGCCGAATCGGCCGACGATCTCCTCAGCGAGGCGATTGACTTCCTGGATCCGCTCGGTGGAGAACACCTTGGTGGCTGCGGCGTCGGCGACGGCGATGTTCTCGCCCGAGGCCGCCACCTGCCAGTTGAGCAGCTCGTTGATACGCCAGATCGACTTGATCTGCGCCAGCAGATGTTTCACGTCATCGTGCTCGATCGGCGTCACGCCGTCCGAACCAGGCTTGGACGCCCAGCGGTGTACCTGGTCGTAGATGCCGGCGATGCGACCAGCCGGACCCAGACCGACGCGCTCGTGGTTGAGCTGAGTCGTGATCAGCTTCCAGCCACCGTTCTCCTCGCCGACCAGCATGTCGGCGGGTACGTGCACGTCGTTGTAGTACGTCGCGTTGGTGTGATGGGCCCCATCGGACAGGATGATCGGAGTCCAGGAGTATCCGGGATCCTTCGTGTCGACGATGAGAATCGAGATGCCCTTGTGCTTGGCAGCGGTCGGGTCGGTTCGGCAGGCCAGCCAGATGTAGTCGGCGTCGTGGGCGCCGGTGGTCCACATCTTCTGCCCGTTGACGATGTATTCGTCACCGTGCTTGACCGCGGTCGTGCGCAGTGAGGCGAGATCGGTGCCGGCGTCGGGTTCGGAGTAACCGATCGCGAAATGCACGTCGCCGGAAAGAATTCCAGGCAGGAACTTCTTCTTCTGCGCTTCGGTGCCGAGCAATTGCAGCGTGGGGCCGACCGTCTGCAAGGTGACCATCGGCAACGGGATGTCAGCCCGGTTGGCTTCGTTGATGAAGATCTGCTGCTCGACGGGACCGAATCCCAGGCCGCCGTACTCCTTGGGCCAGCCGACGCCCAACTTGCCATCGCTGCCCATCCGCTTGATCACGGCACGGTAAGCCTCGTTGTGCCGATCCGACTCCATCGCCTGCGCCTCTTCGGGCGTGATGAGGGTCGAGAAGTACTCGCGCAGTTCGGCTTGCAGCGCCCGCTGCTCGGGTGTCAGGTCGATGAACATTTACGCTCCCACCAAATCGAGGCGGTGCACGGGACCACCCAACAGCCGGGTCAAGTCTTTGATCGAGGAGTAGTAGCGGTCCATCGGGTAGGTGATGTCCATGCCCATACCGCCGTGCAGGTGGTGGCAGAGTCGCATGGCCGGTGCAGCCTGCGAGGTCAGCCAGTAGCCCAGGATGCCGAGGTCTTCGCCGGCGTCCAGACCTTGGGCCAACCGCCAAATCGCTGATGTCGCCAGCAAGTCAATGGTCCGCGAAGCGATGTAGACCTCAGACAGCTGCGCGGCCACAGTCTGGAACGTCGACAGGGGACGGCCGAACTGTTCGCGGGTGGCGACGTAGTCGGCGGTCAACCGCAGGGCACCGGCCACCAGCCCGGCCGCGAACGCCCCGGTGGCGGCCAGCACCAGCTGGTTGACTCGGGTAACGCTGGCGCCATCGAGCACGTCGGCGTCCTCGATCGCGACGTCGGCGAACGTCACCACGTATTCGTCGGAACCGTTGGAGGTCGGTGTCTTGGTGACCGTGACGCCGTCGGCGTCCGGGGCGACGACCACCACCGCCTTGTCAGCAGTGACGACCAACCATTTCGCCGTCTGCGCATAGGGAACACCGGTCTTGGTGCCGTTGAGCTTCCCGCCCGCAAAGCTGGTCTTGGGGTGCTCCGGCAGCTGTCGGCCAGGTTCGTTCAGCGCGGCCGAGAGCACCGCGCCGGCAGGCACCCCCGACAGATACCGGTCCTGCTGGCTGTCGGACGCCAGGTCCAGCAGCGGAATCAGCCCCAGCCCCAACGTTGCCAGTGCAGGACCGGTGGTGCCGTGACGGCCGATCTCGGTCAGCGCGGTGGCCAGCTCCGACAGACCCAGACCGTCGCCACCGAGTCGCTCCGGCACGCCCAGCGCCGCTACTCCGCCGGCTACCAGCGCATCCCAGTTGTTGTCACGGTCGAGCACCGACGTCACCACATCGGCGACAGCCTGCTGCTCCGGGTTCGGTCTGAAATCCACCCGAATCCTCCTTGATTCGTCTAGGCCGTCAGGGTGCTCAGTGCGCGACCGGGCACGCACCCGAGTAGTCGACCGGCCAGTGCTTGATGCCGTTGAGCCAGCCGGACTTCAGCCGCTCCGGCTCACCGATCGGCTTCAGGTCGGGCATGTGGTCGGCGACCGCGTTGAAGATCAGGTTGATGGTCAGGCGGGCCAGGTTGGCGCCGATGCAGTAGTGCGCCCCGGTGCCGCCGAAGCCGACGTGCGGGTTCGGGTCGCGAAGGATGTTGAAGGTGAACGGGTCGTCGAACACCTCCTCGTCGAAGTTGGCCGAACGGTAGGACATCACCACGCGCTCGCCGGCCTTGATCTTGACACCGTCGATCTCGGTGTCTTCGCTGGCCGTGCGCTGGAACGCCGAAACCGGGGTAGCCCAACGAATGATCTCGTCGACAGCGGTCTGCGGCCGGTCCCGCTTGAACAGCTCCCACTGGTCGGGGTTCTGCGAGAACGCGACCATGCCGTGCGTGATCGAGTTGCGGCTGGTCTCGTTACCGGCAACCGCCAGCATGATGACGAAGAAGCCGAACTCGTCATCGCTGAGCTTCTCGCCGTCGATGTCGGCCTGGATCAGCTTGGTCACGATGTCGTCGGTGGGGTTCTTGCCCCGCTCCTCGGCCATCTTCATGGCGTAGGTGATGACCTCGAACGACGACATCGCCGGGTCGACGTCGGCGTACTCCGGGTCCTCGCCGGCGGTCATCTCGTTGGACCAGCGGAACAACTTGTCCCGGTCGTCCTGGGGCACGCCGAGCAGTTCGGCGATGGCCTGCAGCGGCAGCTCGCAGGACACCTGCTCGACGAAGTCGCCGGTGTTGGACGCCGCGGCAGTCTGAGCGATCTTCTGCGCCCGCGCCTTCAGCTCGTCCTCGAGCCGCGAGAGAGCGCGGGGGGTGAATCCGCGGGAGATGATCTTGCGCAGCCGGGTGTGGTGCGGTGCGTCCATGTTCAGCAGGACCGCGCGCTGCAGGTCGACGGCCTCGCGGGTCATCTCCTGCGGCCAGACCGGAATCGCGCCGTTCATCGCACTGGAGAAGACGTCGCTGCGCAGCGAGACGTCCTTGACGTCCTTGTGCTTGGTCACCAGCCAGTAACCCTTGTCGCCGAAGCCTCCGGTACCGCCGGGAACGTCGACCCAACGCACCGGCTCGGACTTACGCAGCTCGGCGAGTTCCTTGACCGGGAGGCCCTTCAGGCTCATCTCGGAGTCGAGGAAGTCGAAGTCGCTGGGGATCGCGGGGCAGCCCATGTGCCTACTCCTTGGGTGATCTGTTAGTCGGTTCGACGACGCCGAACAACGCCGTCTAGTGCCTGATTGCGACCATTGAAACACGGCCCGACCGCAGATCAAAGGCGCTGCCGCATCGTCGCTTGTCAGACTAATGAAACGTGTTCTAGCCTGGCCGCATGGGTAATCCTGTCATCGTCGAAGCCACGCGCAGCCCCATCGGCAAACGTAATGGCTGGTTGTCCGGTCTGCACGCCACTGAACTGCTGGGGGCGGTGCAGAAGGCGTTGGTCGCGAAGGCCGGCATCGACGCGGGAAGCGTCGAGCAGGTCATCGGCGGCTGCGTCACGCAGTTCGGCGAGCAGGGCAACAATGTCACCCGGCAGTCCTGGCTGGTGGCCGGGCTGCCCGAGCACGTCGGCGCTACCAGCATCGACTGCCAGTGCGGCAGCGCCCAGCAGGCCAACCACCTGATCGCCGGCCTGATCGCCACCGGCGCCATCGACATCGGCATCGCCTGCGGCATCGAGGCGATGAGCCGCGTGCCGCTGGGCGCCAACGGCGGCGGCGCCCGCGCAGCGTCCTGGGACATCGACTTGCCCAACCAGTTCGAGGCGGCCGAGCGCATTGCCAAGCGCCGGGGCATCACCCGCGCCGATGTGGACGCACTGGGGCTGCGGTCGCAGCAGCTGGCCAAGCAGGCCTGGGCCGAGGGCCGGTTCGACCGGGAGATCTCCCCGATCGAGGCCCCGGTGATCGACGAGAACAAGCAGCCCACCGCCGAGCTGAACATCGTCAGCCGCGACCAGGGCCTGCGTGACACCACGGCCGAGGGCCTCGCGGCGCTGAACCCGGTCATGGAGGGCGGCATTCACACCGCCGGTACCTCGTCGCAGATCTCCGACGGCGCCGCCGCGGTGCTGTGGATGGATGAAGACAAAGCCAAGGCGCTCGGGTTGAAGCCGCGGGCCCGCATCGTCAGCCAGGCCAACGTCGGCTCCGAGACCTACTACCACCTGGATGGCCCGGTGCAGTCCACGGCAAAGGTGCTGGAGAAGGCCGGGATGAAGATCGGTGACATCGACCTGGTCGAGATCAACGAGGCGTTCGCCTCGGTGGTGCTGTCCTGGGCAGCGGTGCACAAGCCGGACATGGACCGGGTCAACGTCAACGGCGGGGCGATCGCGCTGGGCCACCCGGTGGGTTCCACCGGCAGCCGGCTGATCACCACCGCGTTGCACGAGCTCGAGCGCACCGACAAGTCGACGGCGCTGATCACCATGTGTGCCGGCGGGGCACTGTCCACCGGCACCATCATCGAGCGCATCTAGTGGCCTCGGTTCTGGAGTCAGACCGCATCGCGGCGGCGCAGGCCTACATCGACGCGCTGGTCAGTCACGACGCCTCGGCGGTCCCGTTCAGCAGCGACTGCGTTCGCATCGAGGTCGGACTCAAGACCGGTTTCTCGGGAAATCACTTGCGCCGCAGCCTTAACCGCGGTCCGCAGTTCCGGCTGATCTCGGCGGCCACGCTGCCGAAGTACAGCATCGAAGGCGATGACGTGCGGGCGATCTACGACATCATCACCAAGCCGTCGCTATTCGGGGTCCGGGTCTGCTCGCATGTCGACGAGGTTTTCCGGATCCCCGCCGACAGCCCGGACGGCACCGCCGTGATCCACCACATCCGCGCGGGGATTCGTCCGTTCATTCACCGTTAGAGTGAGCCAGTGAGCAACCCAGACACACCAGAAAAGCCGAAGTCGCTGGATTCGCCGGTCACCGGGACGGTGATCAAGTGGATGTCGCGGGCCAACACCTGGGCCTACAAGGCAACCGGCGGCCGGGTCGGCGGTAAGTGGCGGTTGGGTACCAAGCACTTCGGCGAGGTTCCCGAGGTCGGCATTCTCACCACCACCGGGCGCAAGTCGGGTCAGCCGCGGGAATCCCCGCTGTTGTTTCTGCGCGAGGGTGACCGGGTGATCCTGGTGGCTTCCCAGGGCGGGCGCGCCACCAACCCGATGTGGTACCTGAACCTGAAGGCCAACCCGCAGGTGTCATTCCGGATCCGCAGCGAGGTGTTGTCGCTGCGGGCCCGCGACGCCAGCGAGGCCGAGCGGGCCGCCTACTGGCCCAAGCTGGACAAGATGTACCCCGACTTCGTCAACTACCGGGCCTGGACCGATCGGGAGATCCCGATCGTCATCTGCGAGCCCTAGCAGCGCCCCTGAACCGCTGCTGTCCGGGAGCGGGGGCCATCGAGGTCCCGGTAACTCGCTGGGCGTCTGGACACTGGCCAGAACGGGCAACCGGCCGCGGCCATGAACGACGTGCTCGGCGCATTGTCACCTGCCGCCTCATCCGCACGTAACCGAGCTACGAATCCGAGTAGCCAACGCGAGACCGCCGGCGTCTGTCCTGCCTGCCTTGGCGGTGCAGAAGCCGAGTCAACCGCATCGGCACCGGTCGCGCTGGCAATGTTGTTGCCGCCGCTACCACCCTGCGAAAGCGTGCTCCCTCTCCCCCAAGAGCATCGATTAACTGCCGAAATCGCGCTGGTATCGTGGCCGAGACTGGCCGATAACTCAGCGGTAAAAATACCTAGATGGTGGAAAGCGAGCCTTAGGACTGGACAACTGCACGGATGCACAGCCGATCCATCCGGGGGGGGAATGGAGAGCTTGCCCGCTAACGCGAGCATCCTTGCCTCGGAGAGACGGTAGATGATGTCGAACGCGGATGTGGCGATTTCGCCACCTTCCCCACGAACAGTTCTCGTGGTCAGCCCCGGAGACTCCCGGCCGCAATGGCAGCCCCCGACGGAGTCGTTGACCAGCGGGCTCTCGTGGCTGAAAAGCACCCTCGCAGAAGTGGTTACCGCCCACCGTGGTGAGCGGCTGGTGGAGCAGGACCACAAAGACAAGTTCGCCGTCGAGTTCGTCGATGCCACCGATGCGGCCGCTTGTGCCATCGCCTTGCAGCACGCCCCCTCGGCGCCGATCCGTCCGCGGATCGCGATGCACGCCGCCCAGGTATCGGTGGCCGAGCCCAGTGCGCACCCGCAGTCACTGGTGAATCGCGCCGCACGCCTGTGCGATCTGGCCCACAGCGGTCAGACGTTGTTGTCGGAGACCGCCCAGCCCCTGCTGGCTGATCGACTCCCACCAGAGGCTTGGCTGATCGACCTAGGCGTGTTTCGACTGCGCGGCATACCGTATCCCGAACGGGTGGCGCAGCTCTGCCATCGTGAACTCCCCACCGACTTTCCGCCGCTTCGTCCCGGAACTGCGGTGCACGAGCCGTACTTTCCGACGCCGCTGACGAGTTTCGTCGGACGCCATGCGGAGCTGACTGAGCTGCGTCGGCTGGTCGATGGCAACCGTCTGGTGACGTTGACCGGTTCCGGCGGAGTCGGCAAGACCCGGCTCGCACTGCAACTGGCCACGGAGTTTGTCGACCGGTTCCGCGACGGCGCATGGTGCGTGGATCTGGCACCGCTCACCGATCCGGATCTGCTTCCGGAACGCGTGACACACATGTTGGGCCTGCCGGATCGATCGGATCGCATGCCGGTCGACGCCCTGGTGCGTTTCATCGCCGACCGACAATTGCTGCTGGTGCTCGACAACTGCGAGCATCTGCTGGACGGGTGCGCGCAGTTGACCACCACGCTGTTGGCCACCGGTGCAGAGCTGACCATCCTGGCGACGAGTCGCGCACCGATCGGGGTGGCCGGCGAAGTGACCTGGAAAACCCCGTCGCTCTCGCTCGTCGACGAGGCGGTCGAGTTGTTTCGGCAGCGCGCTCGGCTGGTCCGGCCAGGTTTCACCGACACCGACGGTGACGCCGCTTTGGTGACCGAAATCTGTCGGCGCCTGGACGGGGTGCCGTTGGCCATCGAACTCGCCGCGACGCGAGTTCGGGCGATGTCACTGGCCGAGATCGCCGACGGGCTCGACGAGCGCTTCCAACTGTTGACCGGCGGTGCACGCACGGTGGTTCCACGCCAGCAGACCCTGCGGGCTTCAGAAGACTGGTCGCACGACTTGTTGAGCGAACCCGAGCGCGTGGTGTTTCGCCGTTTGGCGCCATTCCGGGGCGGCTTCGACCTGGACGCCGCCCACGCGGTCGCCGGGGGTACCGACCTGCCGCGCGGACTGATCATCGACAAACTCACCCAGCTGGTGGACAAATCGCTGGTGATAGCCGACAGCACCGGGGAGTCAACGCGCTTCCGGATGTTGCAGACCGTGCAGCAGTACGCCTCGGAAAAGCTCGAGAAGGCCGGGGAATCCGATGCAATCCGGGCCCGCCACCGGGATCACTACACAGACCTGTTCGGCTCCGAGGTGACCGCCGGATACGGCTGGCACATCGCGCAGGCGGAACTGGAGATCGACAACCTCAGGGCCGCCTTCACCTGGAGCCGCGACCACGGCGAGTTGGAGCTTGCCGCGCGGCTCGCGTCATCGCTTCTCCCACTGTGGATCCACAGCCGGACCTTGGAAGGACTGGCATGGTTCAACGCGCTGCTCGCCGTTGGCGCCACGATGGCGCCCGGCGCGCGTGCCCGCACGCTCGCGGACAAAGCGATCTTTGACGCGTTGATCGGACACTACGGGCAGGCTCAGCAAGCCGAGGAAGCGGTCGCGATCGCCCGCGACCTCGACGAGCCCGGTCTGCTCGCCTGGGCCCTGGCGGCCTGCGGCTTCACCTGTAGCTACAGTCCCGAACTCGCCCTGCCGTACTTCGAGCAGGCCATCGCGCTGTCCCCCGCATTGAACGACGATTGGCGGCTGAGCCAGATATATGGCGTACAGGCGTATTCGGCGTTCGTGGCCGGGGACCTCGACACGCTGCGGCTCGCCGCAGAACGAGGAGCCGCCCTCGCCGATGCCGTTGGCGACTGGTCAGTTTCGCGGCTATGCCGCCTTTGCTTGGGAATCGCGCACCTTCATCGTGCCGAGCTCACGATGGCCGTCGAGCAGGCCCGAGCGGTAGCGACGGAAGCCGAGGCCGCGCACGACCCGTTGTTCAGCGCCCAGAGTCTGACGGTGCTTGCCGAAGCGCTGGGATGCCAGGGCGATACGCGCGGCGCGCGTGCGGCGGCGGACGCCTGCGTTGAGGCCGCCGCCGAACTGATCGACTTCCACCGCGCGTTCAGCTTCGGCGCGCTGACCGACACTTTGTTGGCCGCCGGCGATGTGCCCGGGGCGGCCAGGGCAGCTGATGCAGCGTGTGACGCGTGTGCGCTGCCCCAACTGCTGGCCATCAACGGCAATCCGGTCGCCCGAGTGGCACTGGCACGCGGCGACTTAGCCGCGGCTCGCCGTTGGGCTGATGAGGCATTGTCCGTGAGTTCGGGTATCCACCGGATACTCCTGCTGGAGATACGTGGCCGAGTGGCCATGGCCGAAGGTGAGTTTGAACAGGCCGAACGAGACGCGCGGGAGGCGCTGACGATCGCGGCGGACACCGAAGCAATTCTGGCCGCCCCGGATCTGATCGAATCCCTGGCGACAGTGGCCACTGCCGCAGGGCGATACCACGATGCAGCACGGCTGTTGGGCTCAGCGGCTGGTGCTCGTAGTCGCACCGGCGCCGTCCGCGCCAAGGTCTACGACGCCAACTACGAGACCACTGTCAAGACACTGCGAGAAGCGATGCAGCAGAACGACTTTGAGCGGCGTTGGGCTCAGGGCTATTCATTGACTACGGCTGAGGCCATCACGTATGCCGCCCGAGGCGACGAAAAGGGCAAAGCCAGATCCAAACGTCCGTCCAGCGGTTGGGATTCGCTGACTGCGGCCGAACGCAATGTCGTCCGTCTCATCAGCGCTGGTCTCCGGGACAAAGACATCGCTGCGCAACTGAACGTCTCACCCCGAACGGTGCATTCGCACTTGAACCGGATCTACACCAAGCTCAACATCTCGTC
This sequence comes from Mycolicibacter heraklionensis, assembly GCA_001673575.1. Lineage (GTDB taxonomy): Bacteria > Actinomycetota > Actinomycetes > Mycobacteriales > Mycobacteriaceae > Mycobacterium > Mycobacterium heraklionense_A. The sequence continues at coordinate 19,827 of LZME01000030.1, forward strand.
GCGCCTGCAACTCGCCCAAGTGGCGGCGCAGCATAGCTGACCCGGCGGATCAGGCGATCCGGGACTCGGGCTCCACGTACGCCCACTTCTTCCAGTGCCGGTATTCCTCGGCGTCGAGCTCCCGGCCGAACAGGGTGCTGACGGCGACGTCGTGCTCCAGGTAGAGCTCCTCGTTGCGTCGCCATGCCTGCAGGTAGCGGTAGAACGGCAACCACGGGTGCAGATGGTGGACCAGGTGGTAGTTCTGGGACAGGCTCAGCGGGGCCATCAGCCATTCCATCCCGACCCGTAGCCGGCTGGCGCGATAGCGGTCCTCACGCTGCGTGGCCTCAAGTCCGTGGTGCGGCAGCCAGTCGAACGACCATCCGATGATGAAAATGCCGATGCGCTGCGGGATCAACACAACCACCGCGAGCAGCCAGAAGTGGTTGGTGACGATCGCACCACCGACGATCGCGGCCGTCAGAAAAAACATCAGTGCCGTTTCCGCGACCTCGGCCAGTGGACGCCGCCAGGAATGCTGGATCCGGCTCCACAGTCTGCGGGTGTACCACGACGCGTAGAAGACATCCATCAGCGCCCAGCGGAACGGAAGTTGCCAGGCCGGCGCGTGGGTCGCGAACATATCCGGGTCGCGGTCGGGATCGTTGGTGTGACGGTGATGCTCGCCGTGTACATAGCCGAAAGACGGCAACGAGAACGGCAGCACCACGAACAGCCAGGCCAACCGACCGACCACCGCATTAACCCAACGCACCGAGCAGAATGAGCGGTGCAGGGCTTCGTGCGCCACCGAGAACATCACGTAGCTGACTGCGGTGCTCAGCGGAATGGCAGCCCAGGCCGGAAGCGATCCGCGAGCGGTGCCGATGACCACCAGCACGAACACCACCAAAGCGCCCACCCCGAGACCGAAAGTGGGCCACGCGAAGGTCGGTACGCCCTCACCGGGGTGCGGATGGCGTCGGCGCCGGGCTGCCGCTGGCGGGCTTTCCGCCGCTTCGAGCACCGACACAGAACCTCCAGCCTTAGCGGCACATAAAAAAGTAACGGACGCGTAAAACGAGAACGAGTACAGACTACGTTGCTTTCCGCGGGGGTTGGGGAGCAAAGCATCGATGTCCGGCTAAGTAACTATCACAATATTGACGCCCACAGATAACGCCGCAGGTCCGCGCTTCGGGACTTTATTCCCCTTGCCGCAGGGCCCCGCTCGAAGGTGACCAAGATCGCACTACGCCCGGTAGCCGGCGTTCGCGACGGGCCAGCGAATCGGTCTTAACGTCGCTCTATGTCCGCACCAGCGGGCGCTAGGTTCTTGCGCGACAAGACCGCATGCCAAGCTCAGGCACGTCCGGATCCTGCAGCGGGCCACCGACACCGTCGCCCGGCGGAACGGCGCTATGCCGCCGGGGCTTAAGCCCCGTACACCGGCACCGGCGGCCGCTCCTGGGCCAGCAGATCGGCGACGACCGGCCCCAGCTCGGCGGGATCCCAACGGGAGCCCTTGTCTGCCTGCGGGCCGTGTGCCCAGCCCTCGGCGATCCGGATCTTGCCGCCTTCGACCTCGAAGACCTTGCCGGTCACATCACGCGACTCGACACTGCCCAGCCAGACCACCAGCGGGCTGACGTTCTCCGGGGCCATGGTGTCGAACGCTGCGTCCTGGGTGGCCATCATGTCGGCGAAGACTGTCTCGGTCATGCGGGTGCGGGCCGACGGCGCAATGGCGTTGGCGGTGACGCCGTAGCGGCCCATCTCAGCGGCGGCGACCAGGGTCAGCGCGGCAATGCCTGCCTTGGAGGCGCTGTAGGTGGCCTGCCCGACGCTGCCCTGCAGGCCGGCGCCCGAGCTGGTGTTGATGATCCGGGCGTCGACCGTTTCGCCGGCCTTGGACTTGGCCCGCCAGTACGCGGCGGCGTGCTTCATGGTGGCGAAGTGGCCCTTGAGATGCACCGCGGTGACGGCGTCGAATTCCTCTTCGGTGGCGTTGGCGAACATCCGGTCGCGGACGATGCCGGCATTGTTCACCAGCACGTCGAGCGTGCCGTAGGTGTCGACAGCCTGCTTGATCAGAGCCTCGGCCTGGCCCCAGTCGGCGACGTTCGAACCGTTGGCGACGGCTTCGCCGCCGGCTGCGGCTATCTCGTCGACCACGCTCTGGGCAGCACTGCCTCCACCGGCCGGCGAACCGTCCAGGCCGACACCGATGTCGTTGACCACGACCCGGGCGCCCTCAGCGGCAAACGCCAGCGCGTGCGCCCGCCCGATTCCGCCGCCCGCTCCGGTGACGATGACTACGCGGCCGTCAAGAAGTCCCATCAGTGCTGTCTCCTTTTTTTGGGGTCGACTTACTTGTTCGCGCTGGATGCGTCGAGGTAGGCGGGGTTCTCGCCGCCACCGTGCACGGTCAGGCTGGCGCCAGTGACATACGACGCCAGATCGGAACTCAAAAATGCGGCTGTCCAACCGATTTCGGAGGGCTTGGCCAACCGGCCCAACGGCACGGTGGCGCCGACGGCGGCCACCGATTCGGCGTCGCCGTAGAACAGCTCGGACTGCTCGGTCTCGACCATGCCGACGACGATCGAGTTGATCCGCACCTTCGGCGCCCATTCGACGGCCAACGATGTGGTCAGGCTGTCCACCCCGGCCTTGGCCGCGCCGTAGGCCGCGGTGCCCGGTGACGGCCGACGACCGCTGACACTGGTGATGTTGACGATCGAACCCCCGCCGTCCTGGGTCTGCATGACCGCGTTGGCGTGCGTGGACACCAGCAGGGCACTGAGCAGATTCAGTTCGATGATCTTGCGACTGAAGTTGGCCGACGCATCGGCGGCAAGTGCGAACGGGGACCCGCCGGCGTTGTTGACCACGATGTCGATCCGGCCGTGGGTGGCCACGATCGCCTCGATCAGGCCCTTCACCGCGTCGTCGTCGCGGACGTCGCAGGAATGGAACTCATACGGCGAGCCGTCCACCGGGCGCCGGGCGCAGGTCACCACCGTCGCGCCCTGATCGGCGAAGACGGCGCTGATGCCCGCGCCGACACCGCGCACTCCGCCGGTCACCAGGACCACCTTGCCGGTCAATCCGAGGTTGATCGCATCACCCACTGTGCTAGCGTACCAAGCAAGTGCTTGCTTAGGTATCTAAGGCCCCAACACGACAGGGAAGTCCGCCCATGCCGATCACATCCAAAACCGTCGAACCGGGGATCGTCGCGGTCACCGTCGACTACCCGCCGGTCAACGCCCTGCCGTCGCGGGCCTGGTTCGAACTCGGCGAGGTCATCACCGCCGCCGGCAACGACATGTCCACCCACGCGGTGATCCTTCGCGCCGAGGGCCGCGGCTTCAACGCCGGTGTGGACATCAAGGAAATGCAGAACACCGAGGGCTTCACCGCCCTGATCGACGCCAACCGCGGTTGCTTCGCGGCATTCAAGGCCGTCTACGAGTGCGCGGTGCCGGTGATCGCCGCAGTCAACGGCTTCTGCGTCGGCGGCGGCATCGGCCTGGTCGGCAACGCCGACGTGATCGTGGCCTCCGACGACGCCAAGTTCGGCCTGCCCGAGGTGGAGCGCGGCGCCCTCGGCGCGGCCACCCACCTCTCCCGGTTGGTGCCGCAGCACATGATGCGCCGGCTGTTCTACACCGCGGCCACCGTCAACGCCGCCACCCTGCACCAGTACGGATCGGTGCATGAGGTGGTGCCGCGCGCCGAGCTCGACGAGGCCGCGCTGCGGGTGGCCCGCGACATCGCGTCGAAGGACACCCGGGTGATCCGGGCGGCCAAGGAAGCCCTCAACCTCATCGACGTGCAGAAGGTCAACTCCAGCTACCGCATGGAGCAGGGCTTCACCTTTGAACTCAACCTCTCCGGTGTCGCCGACGAGCACCGCGACGAGTTCGCCGGGACCGAGAAGGGCGCCAAGAAATGAGCAAAGTAACGACTCTCGACGACGCCGTCGCCGAACTGCGCGACGGTATGACGATCGGTATCGGCGGCTGGGGCTCTCGCCGCAAGCCGATGGCGTTTGTCCGCGCCATCCTGCGTACCGACATCAAGGATCTGACCGTCGTGAGTTACGGCGGACCGGATCTGGGCCTGCTGTGTTCGGCGGGCAAGGTGCGCCGCGCCTACTACGGATTCGTCTCCCTGGACTCTCCCCCGTTCTACGACCCGTGGTTCTCCAAGGCCCGCACCAGCGGGGCCATCGAGGCCCGCGAGATGGACGAGGGCATGCTGCGCTGCGGACTGCAGGCCGCCGCCCAGCGGCTGCCGTTCCTGCCGATCCGTGCCGGGCTGGGCAGCTCGGTGATCGACTTCTGGGAGGGTGAACTCAAGACCGTGGTGTCGCCGTATCCCGTTGAGGGCGGCCACGAGACCCTGGTCGCGATGCCGGCGCTGAACCTGGACGCCGCGTTCGTGCACATGAACATCGGCGATGAGCGCGGCAACGCCGCCTACACCGGGCTCGACCCGTACTTCGACGACCTGTTCCTGATGTCGGCGCAGCGCCGGTTCCTGTCGGTGGAGAAGATCGTGCCCACCGAAGAGCTGATCGCCAGCACGTCGCCGCAGACCCAGGTGATCAACCGAATGATGGTGGACAAGGTGGTGGAGGCCCCGAATGGAGCCCACTTCACCATCGGGGCAGCCGATTACGGCCGCGACGAGAAGTTCCAGCGGCACTACGCCGAAGCCGCCAAGTCCGACGAGACCTGGGCGGAATTCAAGGCCACCTACCTGTCCGGTAGCGAAGACGACTACCAGGCGGCGGTTAAGGCATTCGGAGCGGAGGCACAAGCATGACCGACTCACCCACTCGCGCCGAGATCTGCGCGGTCGCCTGTGCCGAACTGTTCCGCGACGCCGGCGAGATCATGGCCTCACCCATGGCTACGGTGCCCTCGGTCGGCGCCCGGCTGGCCCGCCTGACCTTCTCCCCCGACCTGGTGCTCACCGACGGGGAGGCCCGCATCCTGGCCGACACCCCGGCGATCGGCAAGGTCGGGCCGCTGGAAGGCTGGATGCCGTTCAACCGGGTCTTCGAGACCCTGTCGTGGGGCCGGCGCCATGTGATCATGGGCGCCAACCAGATCGACCGCTACGGCAACCAGAACCTGTCGGCGTTCGGTCCGCTGCAGCAGCCCACCCGGCAGATGTTCGGGGTCCGCGGCGCACCCGGCAACACCATCAACCACACCACCAGCTACTGGGTGGGCGCGCACTCGTCGCGGGTGTTCTGCGAGGCCGTCGACATCGTCTCGGGCATCGGCTACGACAAGGTCGACCCGGCCAACCCGGCGTTCCGGTTCTTCAACCTGGGCGGCGTGGTGACCAACCTCGGGGTGTTCGACTTCGGCGGCCCTTCGCATCAGATGCGCGCCGTCTCGCTGCACCCCGGCGTCACCGCCGACGAGGTCGCCGAGAACACCTCCTTCGAGGTGCACGGCCTGGCCGACGCCGCGACGACCCGGTTGCCCGAAGTCGAGGAACTGCGGCTGATCCGCGAGGTCATCGACCCGAAATCGCTGCGGGACAAAGAAGTCCGGGCATGAGTCGGTTGAAGACCCCGCTGACCGAACTGGTCGGCATCGAACACCCGGTGGTGCAGACCGGCATGGGCTGGGTGGCCGGCGCCCGATTGGTTTCGGCCACCGCCAACGCCGGCGGGCTGGGCATCCTGGCCTCGGCGACCATGACCATCGACGAGCTGGCCACCGCGATCTCCAAGGTGAAGTCGGCCACCGACAAGCCGTTCGGCGTCAACATCCGCGCCGACGCATCCGACGCCGGCGACCGGGTGGATCTGATGATCCGCGAAGGCGTCAAGGTGGCGTCGTTCGCGCTGGCACCCAAGGCCGAGCTGATCGCCAAGCTCAAAGAGGCCGGCTCCGTGGTCATCCCGTCGGTCGGTGCGGCCAAGCACGCCAAGAAGGTGGCATCCTGGGGCGCCGACGCGGTGATCGTGCAGGGCGGCGAGGGCGGCGGTCACACCGGCCCGGTCGCCACCACACTGCTGCTGCCATCGGTGCTTGACGCCGTCGCCGGTACCGGCGTTCAGGTGATCGCCGCCGGCGGCTTCTTCGACGGCCGCGGCCTGGCCGCCGCGCTGTCCTACGGTGCGACCGGTGTCGCGATGGGCACCCGGTTCCTGCTGACCAGCGATTCCACCGTTCCGGACGCGGTCAAGCAGCGCTACCTGGCCGCCGACCTGAGCGGCACCGTGGTCTCCACCCGAGTCGACGGCATGCCGCACCGGGTGCTGCGCACCGAACTGGTGGAGAAGCTCGAAAGCGGTTCGCGGGCGCGCGGTTTCAGCGCTGCTATCCGCAATGCGGCGAAGTTCAAGAAGATGTCGCAGATGAGCTGGCCGACCATGGTCAAAGACGGCCTGGCGATGCGGCACGGCAAGGAACTCACCTGGTCGCAGGTGCTGATGGCCGCCAACACGCCGATGCTTTTGAAGGCGGGCTTGGTGGAAGGCAACACCGAAGCCGGCGTGCTGGCCTCGGGTCAGGTGGCGGGCATCCTGGACAGCCTGCCGTCCTGCGCCGAGCTGATCAGCTCGATCGTCGACGAGGCCGTCGAGCACCTGAAGGCCGCCTCGTCCCACATCGCCTGAGCGCCAATCTCACGACGCGACACCCCGCGGCGGCGTCGTGAGATTGCCGCTCGCGGAGGGTCGGGCCCAGCCGGCGGCGTACATCGCGTGCTCGACCCGACCAATCAGCGTCGCCCGCCGGTAGCGCAGCAGCTCCGAGCTGACCCGAATGATCACCCAGCCCGCCTCGGCCAGCCCCACCTGACGGTCGATGTCACGCTGCCGTTGCGTCGGGTCGGTCCAATGCTGCGCACCGTCGTATTCGATTCCGACCTTCAGCTCCCGGTAGCCCATATCGATCCGGCCCACGAATTGCCCGTAGTCGTCGCAGACCGCGATCTGGGTCTCCGGGCGCGGCAACCCGGCGTCGATCAACACCAGCCGGACGTGGCTCTCCTGATAAGACTCGGCCCCGCTGTCTATAAGCGGCAGCACCGCGCGCAGCCGGTTCAGGTCCCGTGCCCCGCGATGCGCGCAGATGACTGCCTCGACGTCGGCGATTCCGATCCCGGTGGCTCTCGCCAGCGCGTCAAGGCGCTGCACGGCAGCAGGCCGCGACCTGGTTCGCCGGCCGATGTCGAAGGCGGTGCGTGCCGGGCTGGTGACTGCAATCCCGTCGACGGTCGTCACCTCGCCCGGATTGAGGGTGTCTCGGTACACGACGAGCTTCGGCGGGGGCTGGCGGTTGTCGTGCACGAGTTCGGCGTTCAGCGCGTCACTCATCCACTTCGCGCCGAGGAGTGCAGCGGCGGAATTGCCGGCGACCACGCCGCGGCGGCGGGACCACAACCACGCGGCCACGGCCCGCTGACGCGCCGTCAGCGTGATGCCCGATGGCGTGTAGACGCCCGGGTAGACCGGTTCGTAGAGCGCCCGCATCGCCCGCTCGGGGAGGGCCTTGGCAGCCAGCGCCTCCTGCCCCAGGAATGGCCAGGCCGGTTCCTCCATGGTCCGAAAGCGTGCCGGAGGTCGCGCGCAACACGCTGACACCCATCCACAGGGCGCGAGTGGCAATCTCACGACACGACACGCGGTGGCAGCGTCGTGAGATTGCCGCTCGGCAGGGGGCGCGGGTTAGTGGCCTAGGCCTCGACCACCATCAGGGTGTGCCCGGTCGGGTCACGAAGCCAGAACATCGGCGGAACCGGGTCGCCCATCCGGGCCACCTGGTCATCCACGTCGACCCCGAGCTCACGTATCGCGGCGTGCGTGGCTTCGATGTCGTCGGTGGTCAGGGTGATCCCGGTGACCACCGGCTCGACCGGACCGCTCTCCGGCGGCGGCGGGGCCAGCGCGATCCCGGTGTTCCCCTCGGGCGGGTAGACCTCGATCCACCGGTAGCCGCCACCGAATTCTTCGTCGGTTCGCTTCTCGAATCCCAGCGACTCGTAGAACGCCACCGCCTTGTCCTGTTCAACGGTCGGCACACACACCAGGTTGATCGTCTTCAGGCCGATCTTGGCAGTGCTCATCATGCTCCTTCGGGGTTGGGATGGATTGGGGGAACTACGAATTCGAGCCGTATAGCTGAGCGATCTCCGGCGAGCTGGCCCAGCGACTGTAGGTGGGGCCCTGCGGCCAGCCGTCGGGCGAGTCCTGCCACTGCTCCTGACGCCCATAGGGCAGCACGTCGAGCAACGGGAACACGTGGCTGAGCTGTTCAACCCCACGGTGGTTGGTGTACCAGGTGCGGTAGACCGCGTCGCCTTGGCGCAGAAAGACATTCACCGCGAACTGGCCGCCCGGCGGCACGCCGACATCAGTCCCGAACGGGCTGTTGGCGGTGCTGTACCAAGCCATCTGGTTGCCGACGCGCCGCTTGTACGCGATCGCTTCGCCGATCGGCCCCTGCGTGACGATGACGAACCGTGCGTCATAGGCGTCGAGGAAGTCGAGTCGGGTGAATTGCGCGGTGTAGCCGGTGCACCCCGGGCACTGCCATTCCTGCCCCGGCGACCACATGTGGTGGTAGACGATCAGTTGACTCTTGCCCTCGAACACCTCAGCCAGGCGCACGGGCCCCCGCTCGCTCTCGAGCACATAGTCGTCCATGGCGACCATCGGCAGGCGCCGGCGCAGCGCCGCGATCGCGTCGAGTTCGTGGGTGGCCGCCTTCTCCCGGACGCGCAACGCGTCGAGTTCTCGTTGCCAGGTCTGGTGATCCACGACCGGCGGCGCCTTGAAACCCGTCATCGGCGAAAACCCCCATTGGTATGTGTACGGCGTCTACATTGGCTATGTTCACACCGTACACTTGGACCCGAGGGGGCTGTCAAGAGGTGACTGCGACTAAGACCGGTTATCACCATGGCGACCTGGGCGCGGCGCTGATCGACGCCGGCCTGCAGCTGACCCGGCTCGGCGGTCCAGAGGCTCTCACGGTCCGGGAGGCGACCCGCCGCGTCGGGGTCTCCCCCAACGCCGCGTACCGCCACTTTGCCGACCGCGAGGCACTGTTGAGGGCCGTCGCGATCGCCATCGGAGACCGGATGGCCGCACGCATGCTCCCGCCGGTGAGTCGACGGGGCTCACCACAGAACCGGGCACGCAACCAGCTCCGCGCAGTCGGACTCGGCTACATCGGGTTCGCGTTGGACGAGCCCGGGTGGTTCACCGTGGCCTTCTTCGGCTCCGGGGTCACCGCAGTCGACGACGACGGAGTCCCACCACCGTTTCGCGCGCTGGTCGACGCACTCGATGCGATGACCGATGCCGGTGTGCTGCACGCGAACCGGCGCGCCGGTGCGGAGTGGCCGTGCTGGTCGGCCGTGCACGGATTCGCCGAGCTGGCCCTGCGCGGGCCGCTGCGCGGCGCTCCCCGCCCCGACCTAGACGCGCTGGCAGGGCGAACGGTCGACGACATCATCGCCGGGCTGGTGGGGTGAGGGGCGACTGCGCGGCTTCAGCTGGCTTGCGCAGGCAGATGGATCCCTTTGCTGACCGTGATCAGGAACGCGGTGAGGTCACGCGTGAGATCGTCGATCGACCGGGGCGGATCGGTCTGGTGCAGGAAATCGGCGACGATCTCGAAGAGCCCCCCGACGGTGGCCACCGCCATCGCCCGGTAGTCGGCGGGCTCCCCGGGTTGGGCCTTGCTGCGCCAGAACGACTCGATAAAGTTCGCGGCCCACTTGCGGTTGGCCCGCCGTTGCGCCTCCACCCGCGGCGAGATTCCGGTGCTTTCCCGGAACGCAACGACGGCCACCCGGGGGTCGACCACCAGCTCATGGGCGAACACCGTCAGAACGCGACGCACCGTCGCCTCTTCGGTCTCGTCGGTGCCGGCGGGAGCGCCGTGGAGCAACTCCTCCTCGACCCTTGCCTCGATGCGGTCGCCGATCTCGTTCATCAGCGCCAGGTAACAGTCTTCCTTGCTGTCGAACAGCTCGTAGAACGCCTTGTTGCCGACGTAGGCGGTTTGGCAGATCTGCTCGATCGAGGTATTGACGTAACCGTCTCGAGCAAACAATTCGAACGCTGCAGTCAGGAGTTGCTCACGGCGCTGAGCCCGACGCTGATCAGCGTCGAGTCCGCGAATCCGGCGCCCCCCTGGTGCCGACGGAGTCGGTGTTTCCATGGAAACCGATTTTAGCCGCCAAGACGCTCGATGATCGTGACGTTAGCGGTGCCCCCACCCTCGCACATCGTCTGCAAACCATAGCGGCCGCCGGTGCGCTCCAGTTCGTTGAGCATTGTGGTGAACAGCTTGGCACCGGTCGCCCCGAGCGGGTGGCCCAGCGCGATCGCCCCACCGTTGGGGTTGACCTTGGCCGGGTCGATCGGAAACTCCTTCATCCAGGCCTGCACCACCGGAGCAAACGCCTCGTTGATCTCAACAACATCAATATCGTCGATGCTCAGGCCGGTCTTCTCCAGCGCGTAGCGGGTGGCCGGAATCGGGCCGGTGAGCATGATCACCGGGTCGTCACCACGGGCGCTGATGTGGTGGATGCGGGCCCGCGGCTTGAGGCCGTGCTCCTGCACTGCGCTTTCTGAGGCCAGCAGCACCGCAGCCGAGCCGTCGCAGATCTGGCTGGAGAGCGCGGCGGTCAGCCGACCACCCTCGACCAACGTCTTGAGACCAGCCATCTTCTCCAGCGTGGACTCGCGCGGGCACTCGTCGGTGTGGAACGAGTTGCCGTCCACATCGACCGGGATGATCTCGTTGTCGAACCGGCCCTCGGCGATCGCGGTGAACGCACGCTGGTGGCTCTGCAGCGCGAAGCGCTCCATGTCCTCACGGGAGATGTCCCAGCGCTCGGCGATCATCTCGGCGCCGCGGAACTGCGAAACCTCCTCGTCCCCGTAGCGCTCCAACCACTTCTTCGACTCGTTGGTCGGCGAGGTGAAGCCGAACTGCTCACCGACGACCATTGCCGACGAGATCGGGATCTGGCTCATGTTCTGCACGCCGCCGGCCACGATCAGGTCCGCGGTGCGGCTCATGATCGCCTGCGCGCCGAACGAAATGGCCTGCTGACTGGAGCCGCACTGCCGGTCGACGGTCACCCCGGGAACCCCTTCGGGGAAGCCGGCCGCCAGCCACGCGAGCCGGCCGATGTTGCCGGCCTGGCCACCGACGGCGTCCACGCAGCCGGCGATCACATCATCGACGGCCGCCGGGTCGACGCCGACGCGGTCCAGCAGACCGCGAAAGGCCAACGCGCCCAAGTCGATCGGGTGAATGCCGGCCAGCGATCCGTTGCGCTTGCCGACGGCGGTGCGAACCGCGTCGATGACATACGCTTCAGAGACTTGTGCGGCCATTTCAGACTCCTTCTTTGGTGATACCACCCAGCACGATGGCGAGGTATTGTCTGCCGACTTGTTCGGCGGTCAGTGGGCCACCCGGCTGGTACCAGCGCACCGATACCCAGGTGGTGTCGCGGATGAAGCGATAGACCAGGTCGACGTCGAGGTCGGGTCGGAAGATTCCCGCTTCAATGCCCTGCTGCAGCACGTCAAGCCACATCTTGCGTTGCTGACGGTTGCGTTCGTCGACGTAGGAGAACCGGTCGTGAGACGACAGCCGCTTGGCTTCGTCCTGATAGATGACGACCTGGGCGTGCCGATGCTCGATCGCGTCGAACGAGGCCAGAAACAGTCCCTTGAGGCGCTCCAGCGGATCGGTTTCGCTGTCAATGATCTGCTGGTAACGGGCGAACAGCCAGTCCAGAAAGTCGCGCAGCACCTCGTCGACCATCTCCTCTTTGGAGGAGAAGTGGTGATACAGACTGCCGGACAGGATCCCGGCGGCGTCGGCGATGTCACGCACGGTCGTGGCACGCAGGCCACGCTCGGCGATCATCGCCGCCGCCAGGTTCAGGAGTTCGTCACGGCGCGTCATGGCATCAGGCGCGCTGGCTGGAAACCGAGATGATTTCGCCGGTGAGGTAACTGGAGTAGTCGCTGGCCAGGAACGCGATAGTGGTGGCGATCTCCCACGGCTCGGCCGCCCGACCGAATGCCTCGCCGTCGGCGAGGCGGTCCAGCAGCTCGGCCGAGCTGGTCTTCTCCAGGAACTTGTGCCGGGCGATGGACGGCGAGACGGCGTTGATCCGCACTCCGTATTCGACGGCCTCGATCGCGCTGCACCGGGTAAGGGCCATCACGCCGGCCTTGGCCGCGGCGTAGTGCGACTGCGAATGCTGTGCACGCCAGCCCAATACGCTGGCGTTGTTGACGATCACGCCACCGTGTTCGACACCGCGGAAGTAGCGCAGCGCCGCCCGGGTTGCCCGCATCACCGAGGTGAGGGTCACGTTGAGCACGCGGTCCCACTCGTCGTCGGTCATGTCGATGACCGGGGTCTGCCCACCGAGTCCGGCGTTGTTGACCAGCACGTCGAGGCGGCCCATCTTTGCCACGGCCTCGTCGAACAGTGCGTCCACCGCAGCAGTGGAGGTGACGTCGCAGACCACCGCCTCGACCCGACCCAGCCCGAGGCCGGCCAGTTCGTCGCGGGTCTCGCCGAGGCGGCGCTCGTGGTAGTCGGAGACCACCACGTCAGCGCCTTCGAGCAGCGCGCGCCGCGCGGTGGTGGAGCCGATCCCGGTACCGGCGGCTGCGGTCACCAGGACCGTCTTGCCCGCCAGCAGGCCGTGGCCGGCGATCTCTTCCGGCGCCTGAGCCAGGTTCATCCCTTTGCCTCCCGGGGTAGGCCGAGAACCCGCTCGGCGATGATGTTGCGCTGAATCTCGTTCGACCCGCCGTAGATGGTGTCCGAGCGGGTAAATAAGTAGAGCCGCTGCCACTCGTCGAACTCGCCGTCGCGCAGCACCATCGAGTCACGTCCGATGATGTCCATGGCCAGCTCACCCAGGTCGCGATGCCAGTTGGCCCACAACAGCTTCGAGACGTTGTCCTGGCCGGGCTGCTCGACGTCCATGGTGGCCATCGCGTAGGACCGCATCGACCGCAGTCCGACCCAGGATCGGGTTAACCGCTCGCGGATCAACGGGTCTTCGGAGGCACCGTTGCGCTGGGCGAGCTCGGCGAGCGAAGAAAGTTCACGGGCGTAACGGATCTGCTGGCCCAGTGTCGACACGCCACGCTCGAAAGTGAGCGTGCCCATCGCGACCTTCCAGCCGTCCCCGGGCTCCCCGACCACCAGGTCGGCGTCGGTGCGGGCGTCGTCGAAGAACACCTCGTTGAACTCCGAGGTGCCGGTGAGCTGCACGATCGGCCGGATCTCGACGCCGGGCTGGTCCAACGGCACCAACAGATAAGACAGTCCGTTGTGCCGCTTGGAGCCCTTCTCGGTGCGGGCCACCACGAAGCACCACTGCGACAGGTGCGCCAGTGACGTCCAGACCTTCTGGCCATTAATGACCCACTGGTCACCGTCGAGGACGGCCGTGGTGGCCACATTGGCCAGGTCGCTGCCGGCGCCCGGCTCGGAATAGCCCTGGCACCACAGCTCGGTGACATTGCGGATGCCGGGCAGGAAACGCTGCTGCTGCTCGGGCGTGCCGAAGGCGATCAGGGTCGGCCCCAGCAGCTCTTCGCCCAGGTGGTTGACCTTGTCCGGCGCGTCAGCCTTGGCGTACTCCTCGTAGAACGCCACCCGGTGCGCCACCGACAGGCCGCGCCCGCCGTGTTCCACCGGCCAGCCCAGGCAGGTCAGCCCGGCGTCGGCGAGATGGCGGTTCCACGCCATCCGCTCCTCGAACGCCTCATGCTCGCGCCCCGGGCCCCCCAGGCCCTTGAGCTCGGCGAACTCCCCGACCAGGTTGTCGGCCAGCCATGCACGGACCTCAGCCCGGAACTCCTCGACTGCTTGCACCCTTGTAGGCTAACCTACCAAGCACTTGCTCGGCTACGAGCCGTCGAGCCCAGGGAGCCCGCGCTGACGGCGATGCCGAGTTCAGCGACGGGGAGGAGCAGCGCCTATGAGTACAGAACCGCAGACCACACCTGCGGCCCTGGACCACATCGCGCGTGCGCTGCCCGACCATGACGCCCTGGTCACCGAGGACAAGCGCTTCACCTACGCGGCGCTGCGCGACGAAGTGCGGCGGGCCGCCGCGGCCCTGATCGCCCTCGGCGTGCAACCCGGCGACCGGGTTGCGCTCTGGTCGCCCAACACCTGGCACTGGGTGATCACCTGCCTGGGCACTCACTATGCCGGCGGCGTGCTGGTGCCGCTCAACACCCGCTACACCGCGGCCGAGGCCACCGACATCCTGTCCCGCAGCAAGGCCAAGGTGCTGGTGGGCATGGGCCGGTTCCTCAAGACCGACCGGCTCACCGAACTGGACCGAGACCAGCTGCCCGAGCTGCAGCACGTTGTCCGCGTGCCGGTAGAGGTGGCAGACGGAACCTGGGACGAGTTCATCGCCGCCGGTACCGCGGTGCCGGCAACCGACGTCGACTCCCGCGCCGCCGCCGTCGGACCCGAGGACCTGTCCGACATCCTGTTCACCTCCGGCACCACCGGCCGCAGCAAGGGCGTGCTCTGCGCGCACCGGCAGTCGCTGGCCGGCCCGGCGGCGTGGGCGGAGTGCGGTCAGATGACCGCGCAGGACCGCTACCTGTGCATCAACCCGTTCTTTCACAACTTCGGCTACAAGGCCGGCATCCTGGCCTGCCTGCAGACTGGGGCCACCCTGATTCCGCAGCTCACCTTCGACCCGGCCGGTGCGCTGCGCGCCATCGAATCCCACCGGATCACCGTGCTGCCCGGGCCGCCCACCATCTACCAGACCCTGTTGGATCACCCCGAGCGTGACCAACACGACCTGAGCTCACTGCGGTTCGCGGTCACCGGAGCGGCCACCGTCCCGGTGGTGCTGATCGAGCGGATGCAGACCGAACTCGACATCGACATCGTGCTCACCGCGTACGGGCTGACCGAGTCCGGCGGGTTCGGCACCATGTGCCGGGCCGATGACGACGCTGTCACCGTCGCCACCACCTGCGGGCGCCCGATCGGCGACTTCGAGCTGCGGCTGGAAAGCACTGGCGGCGATTCGGATTCCGGTGAAGTGCTGCTGCGCAGCGCCAACATCATGCTCGGCTACCTCGATGACCCAGAGGCCACCGCCGCAGCGATCGACGAGCAGGGTTGGCTACACACCGGCGACATCGGGACCGTGGACGCGGCCGGGAACCTGCGGATCACCGACCGGCTCAAGGACATGTATATCTCCGGCGGCTTCAACGTCTATCCCGCCGAAATCGAGCAGGCACTGGCCCGCCTCGACGGCGTGGCCGACGTGGCGGTGATCGGCGTGCCCGATGAACGGATGGGCGAAGTGGGCCGCGCCTTCATCGTGCGCCGACCCGGATCGACGCTCGACGAACAAGCAGTGATCGCTTACGCCCGTGAACATTTGGCGAACTTCAAGGCGCCGCGATCGGTGACCTTCACCGACTCCCTACCGCGCAATCCCGGCGGCAAGGTGGTCAAGCATGAATTGAGAGAGTGGGCCTGATGGACCTGAATTTCGATGACGAGACCGAGGCATTTCGCGCCGAAGTCCGCGACTTCCTGGCCGCGAATAAGGACAAGTTCCCGACTGAGTCCTACGACACCGCCGAGGGTTTCGAGCAGCACCGTCGCTGGGACAAGGTGCTCTTCGACGCCGGCCTGTCGGTGATCGCCTGGCCGAAGAAGTACGGCGGGCGCGACGCGAGCATGCTGCAGTGGGTGGTGTACGAGGAGGAGTACTTCCGCGCCGGCGCACCGGGGCGGGCCAGCGCCAACGGCACCTCGATGCTGGCGCCGACGCTGTTCGCGCACGGTACCCAAGAGCAGCTGGACCGGGTGCTGCCGAAGATGGCCAGCGGCGAGGAGATCTGGGCGCAGGCATGGTCGGAGCCGGAATCCGGCAGTGACCTGGCCTCGCTGCGCTCGACGGCCACCAAGGTCGACGGCGGCTGGAAGCTCAACGGGCAGAAGATCTGGAGCTCACGCGCCCCGTTCGGCGAGCGGGGCTTCGGGCTTTTCCGCTCCGACCCGGACGCCCAGCGTCACCACGGCCTGACCTATTTCATGTTCGACTTGAAGGCCGACGGGATCACCGTGCGTGCCATCGAGCAGCTCGGCGGCGAGACCGGCTTCGGCGAGATCTTCCTCGACGATGTCTTCGTGCCGGACAACGACGTGATCGGTGTGCCGAACGAAGGCTGGCGCGCCGCGATGAGCACGTCGAGCAACGAGCGCGGCATGAGCCTGCGCAGCCCGGCCCGGTTCCTGGTCGGCGCCGAGAAGTTGGCGGCCATGTGGCGCCAGCACGGCAGCGATCCGGTGTTCACCGACCGCGTCGCCGACGCCTGGATCAAGGCTCAGGCCTACCGGTTGCAGACTTTCGGCACCGTGACCCGGCTGGAGGCCGGCGGCGAGCTGGGCGCGGAATCCTCGGTGACCAAGGTGTTCTGGTCGGACCTCGACGTTGCCCTACACCAGACCGGCCTGGACATCCGGGGCGCCGACGGCGAACTCGCCGACGCCTGGACCCACGGTTACCTGTTCTCGCTCGGCGGCCCGATCTACGCCGGCACCAACGAGATTCAGCGCAATATCATCGCCGAGCGGCTGCTGGGCCTGCCCCGGGAGAAGAAATGAAATTCGATCTAGACCAAGAGCAGCGCGACTTTGCGGCCAGCATCGACGCCGCCCTGGGTGCCGCCGACGTGCCCGGCGCAGTGCGCGCCTGGTCGCAGGGTGACGCCGAGCGGGGCCGTCAGGTGTGGAATCAGCTGGCCGAACTCGGCGTGACCGCGCTGGCGGTGCCGGAGGAGTTCGACGGCATCGGCGCCCATCCCGTCGACCTGGTGTTGGCCATCGAGGCGCTCGGCCGCTGGTGCGTGCCGGGGCCGGTGGTGGAATCCATCGCGGTGGCACCGATTCTGCTGGCCGGCTCACCTGATGCCGCATCACAGCTGGCCGGGCTGGCCGCCGGTGAGCTGATCGCCACCGTGGCACTTCCGCCGCACACCCCGCGGGCCCTGGATGCTCAGGCCGCCGACGTGGTGCTGCTGGCCGAGAACGGCCAGGCCGGCACGGCGCAGGTCGGCGCCCGCCACGCCTCGGTGGACCCCAGCCGCGGCGTCTTCGACGTGACCGCCACCGGTGACTCCTGGAATGCCGATACCGCTCGCGCCTACGAGATGGGCGCCCTGGCCACCGCCGCGCAGCTCATCGGGGCCGGGCAAGCGATGCTGAACATCGCCGTCGACTACGCCAAGCAGCGCACCCAGTTCGGTCGGGTGATCGGCGGCTACCAAGCCATCAAGCACAAGCTGGCCGACGTGCACATCGCGCTCGAGTTGGCCCGCCCGCTGGTGTACGGGGCGGCCCTGTCGTTCGCCGACAACTCGGCCGACACGGCCCGCGACGTCAGCGCCGCCAAGGTGGCCGCGTCCGACGCCGCTCTGCTGGCCGCGCATTCGGCGCTGCAGACCCACGGTGCGATCGGCTTCACCAGCGAGTGCGACCTGTCGCTGTGGCTGCTGCGGGTGCAGGCCCTGCGTCCCGCGTGGGGGGATGCGACCGCACACCGGCGGCGAGTGTTGGAGGCGATCTAGATGGCGGCCCGTAACGACGAACGCGACCTGCTGCGCCAGACCGTGGCCGCACTGGTCGACAAGCACGCTACCCCTGAAGCCGTGCGCGTGGCGATGGAGTCCGAGCGCGGCTACGACGAGACCCTGTGGCAGCTGCTGTGCGAGCAGGTCGGCGCCGCCGCCCTGGTGGTGCCCGAGGAGCTCGGCGGCGCCGGTGGCGAACTGGGCGACGCGGCAGTGGTTCTCGAGGAGCTGGGCAAGGCTCTGGTGCCCACCCCCCTGCTGGGCACCATCCTGGCCGAGCTAGCGCTGCTGGCCGCCCCCGAGCCCGACGCCGAAGCACTCGAACAGCTCGCGGAAGGCGGCGCGATCGGAGCGGTCGTCTTCGACGACGGTTACGCAGCCAATGGCGATATCGCGGATATCGTCGTGGGCGCCCAGAACGGCCAGTTGCAGCGCTGGACCGAGTTCAGCACCGAGCCGGTGGCCACCATGGACCCCACCCGGCGCCTGGGTCGGATCACCGCCACCGCCACCGCGCCCATCGGGGACGACCCCGGTATCGCGGACTACGCGGCGATCCTGTTGGCGGCCGAGCAGATCGGCGCCGCGGCCCGCTGCCTGGACCTGACCGTGGAGTACACCAAGAGCCGGGTGCAGTTCGGCCGGCCGATCGGCAGTTTCCAGGCGCTCAAGCATCGGATGGCCGACCTGTACGTGGCCGTGTCGGCCGCGCGCGCCGTTGTCGACGACGCCATCGCCGAACCTTCGCCGACCTCGGCTGCGCTCGCGCGCGTGGTCGCCAGCGAGGCGTTCAGCAAGGTCGCCGGCGAGGCCGTGCAGCTGCACGGCGGTATCGCGATCACCTGGGAAAGTGACATCCAGCTGTACTTCAAACGCGCGCATGGCAGTTCACAGTTGTTCGGCCTGCCGGCACAGCATCTTCGCCGGTTGCAGGCCGAGGTGCTGTAGCAGCCCCGTACGGTAGCCGCATGTGCACCCGACTGGTTTATCTCGGCCCGAACGGAAACATCATCACCGGCCGGTCCATGGACTGGAAGCTGGATCTGGCGACCAATTTGTGGTCGTTGCCGCGGGGCGTGAAACGCGACGGCCGGGCCGGGACGAACTCCGCCACGTGGACCGCAAAGTACGGCAGTGTGGTGGCCACCGGCTACGACATCTGCACCACCGACGGCTTGAACGAAGCCGGGCTGTCCGCCAACCTGCTCTGGCTGGCGGAGTCGGTGTATCCGAAGTACGACGGAAGCCGGCCCGGACTGTGCATCTCGGTGTGGGCGCAATACGCCTTGGACAACTTCGCCACCGTCGCCGAAGCGGTCGCAGCGCTGAGCACCGAGGCGTTCGATGTGGTTACCGACGGCGTCCCCGGCGAAGACCGGTTGGCCACTCTGCACCTGTCACTGTCGGACGCGACCGGTGACAGCGCGATCGTCGAATACGTTGACGGCAAGCAGGTCATCCACCACGGGCGGCAATACCAGGTGATGACGAACTCGCCACTTTTTGATCAGCAGCTCGCGGTCAACGCCTATTGGGAGCAGCTCGGCGGCACCGTCATGCTGCCGGGCACCAATCGGGCCGCGGACCGGTTCGCTCGGGCTTCGTTCTACGTCAACGCGATTCCGAAATCCGACGACATGAAGATCGCACTCGCCTCGGTACTCAGCGTGGTGCGCAACGTGTCGGTGCCGTTCGGCATCTCTACACCGGGCGAGCCGAATATCTCCTCGACGCGCTGGCGCACGGTCGCCCACCACACCCGCAAGCTGTACTGCTTCGAGTCGGCGCTGACGCCCAACGTGTTCTGGGTGGACCTGGCCAAGCTCGACTTCACCGAGGGCGCCGCGGTGCGCAAACTCGAGCTGGGCTCCGACGACAGCAACGTCTTCGCCGGGGAGACATCGTCGGACTTCGAAGTGGCCGAGCCGTTCACCTTCCTGGCCCTGAACGCATGAGCGTGGCTCGCCGCCTGGCGGCCGCCTCGCTGTCAACCGGGCTGGTCGCCCTGGCGCTGGCCGCACCGGCAGCCGCTGAGCCGGGGCCGCAGTGGTCGGGGTTGGACGCCCGCGCCTACGCCGGTCCCATTCCCGCCGAGGGGGAGCTGATCGCCTCGGTGCCGCTCGACCCGGCGTTGTCGGTGACCGGCGCCGCCACCGCATACCGGATTCTGTACGCCACGCCCGATCAGCACGCCCGGCCCGCGGTGAGCACCGCCGCGGTCTTCGTGCCGCACGGGGCGCCTCCGGCCGGCGGGTGGCCGGTGATCGCCTGGGCGCACGGCACCGTCGGCCTCGGCGACGACTGCACCCCGTCGGCCCGGCCGCGCAGTCCCCGCGACAACGAATACCTGTCGCACTGGCTCGACCAGGGTTATGTGGTGGTCGGCACCGACTACGTCGGGCTCGGCACGCCAGGGCTGATGAGCTATCTCAACAGCGCCACCGAAGCGCACTCGGTGATCGACTCGGTGCGAGCCGTCCACCAGCTGGACCTGCCGCTGTCCCCCAAGTGGGCGATCGTCGGCCAGTCCCAGGGTGGCGGCGCGGCGATCAACAGTGCCTGGTGGGCCGGCAGGCTCACCGCCGGCACCGGCCTGGACTATCGCGGCGTGGTGGCCACCGGGACTCCGGCCAACATCGAACGGCTGGTCATGGAGGCCGGACCCGATCTGCCGCCGCAGTCGGTACCGCCCGCGGCGATCAGCTACACGTCGTACATCGTGGCCGCCCTGCGCGAAGCGCTTCCCGAGATCCCCCTCGACAGTGTGCTGACTCCTCGCGGACGCGAGCTGGCAGACCGGGCGGAAACGGTGTGCAAAACGGAGCTGGATCAGCAGGTAGCGGGAACCACGCTGAACGAGCTGTTCAGCGCGCCGGTGAGTTCGCTGGACGGTATCGGCACTGCCCTCGATCGCTTCATGGGCACCCCGACCGACGGGTATGACCGGCCGATATTTCTCGGACATGGCCTGCGTGACACCGACGTGCCGCCCCGGTCCAGTCAGACGCTGTATCAGCAGCTGATCGACAACGGCCAGAATGTCGAGCTGCACATCTATCCCGACCAAGACCATTCGGGCACGGTGCTCGCCTCCATGCCGGACTCCACCCGGTTTCTCCATCAACTGATGACAGGGTGATCGCATGACCAACCATCTCGACCGCACGGCGCTGCGCGCCGGTATTCCGCCCTTCCACGTGATGGACGTATGGCTGGCCGCCGCCGAACGCCAGCGCAGCCATGGCGATTTGGTGAACCTGTCGGCCGGCCAGCCCAGCGTCGGTGCGCCCGAGCCGGTGCGTGCCGCCGCCGCGGCGGCCCTGCAGGCCAACGAACTGGGCTACACCGTCGCGTTGGGCATCCCGGAGCTGCGCTCGGCCATCGCCGGCTCATACGCCGACCGCTACGGGCTGTCCGTCGACCCCGACGACGTGGTGGTGACCACCGGCTCGTCGGGCGGATTCCTGCTGGCGTTTCTGGCCTGTTTCGACGCCGGCGACCGGGTGGCGATCGCCAGCCCCGGCTATCCCTGCTACCGCAACATCCTTACCGCGCTGGGCTGCGAGGTGGTCGAGATCCCGTGCGGGCCCGAGACCCGCTTCCAGCCCACCGCAGCGGCGCTCGCCGAAATCGCCGGGCCGTTGGCCGGGGTGATCGTCGCGAGCCCGGCGAATCCGACCGGGACCGTCATGGAGCCGGCGGAGCTGGCCGCGATCGCCGCCTGGTGCGACGCCACCGGGGTGCGACTGATCAGCGATGAGGTCTACCACGGCCTGGTCTACGACGGCGCCCCGCAGACCAGCTGTGCGTGGGAGACCTCACGAAACGCGGTGGTGGCCAACAGCTTCTCGAAGTACTTTGCGATGACCGGCTGGCGGTTGGGCTGGCTGCTGGTGCCGCCGGCACTGCGCCGCGCGGTGGATTGTCTGACCGGCAATTTCACCATCTGCCCTCCGGTGCTGGCCCAGTATGCGGCGGTCGCCGCGTTCACGCCGGAGGCGATCGCCGAAGCGCAAGGCCACCTGCGGCACTACGCCGCCAACCGGGAGCTGCTGCTGGGCGGGCTGCGCAGCATTGGTATCGAGAAGTTGGCTCCCACCGACGGGGCGTTCTATGTCTATGCCGATGTCGCGGAGTACACCGACGATTCGCTGTCCTTCTGTGCGCGCCTGCTGGCCGACACCGGTCTTGCGCTGACGCCGGGGGTCGACTTCGACACCGAGCGCGGCAACACCTACGTCCGGCTGTCGTTCGCCGGCCCCACCGCCGACATCGACGAAGCATTGCGCCGACTCCGTGGTTGGCTGCCGCTCCGGTAGGTTTACCTTCCAAGCTGGAAATACCTGATCGAAGGGACCACTGCTATGCGCATCACCACGACTTCTGGCCCTGCTCTCGCGGCGGTCCCAGCTTCGCCTCTCCTCCGTCGAGGCTCGCTGAACCGCCTGGCGCTCGGCGCGGCAGCCCTCGGCATCCTCGGGGCGGTGGCCGCATCCACGCTGACGGCCAGCAACCCGGCCGACGCCGCACCCGGAGCCTGCACGGCCGCCGGGCTCGCCAACACTGCCAGTGGCGTGCTGAGCCAGGCCGGCGGATTCCTCAATGACCACCCCGAGACCAACGACGTGCTGACCTCGGCGGCCACCATGCCGGCGGACCAGGCCAAGTCTTCGGTGCAGGGCTACTTCATCGGCCACCTCGACCAGCTGGCCACCCTGCAGGGCATCGCCCAGCCGCTCACCGACCTGAAGAGCCAGTGCGGCATCGCGGTCTCTCCGACCCAGCTGGCCACCCTGCTGGAGACCGTTAGCAAGTAGGTCGCCGCCTTGGCCCTGGCGATCAATGACCAGGAACGGGCCGCGCTGGCGCAGGCGGCCGGTTTCGGGCTGTTCGCCGCGATCACCGGACGCCGGTCGCGGCGGTTCCCCGTGGGCGGCACCATTCCGGCCGGCGCGCTGGCCTACACCAGCCGCCGTCCGGTGCAGCCGTTGTCCGAGGTCGAACGGGCGCTGCTGCTGTCGCTGATGGCCGGCACCACCGGTTGGCACGACGGTATCGCGCACCATCCCGGGTACGCCCCGGCGCTGCCGAACTATCCCGGGAGCGCCACCGGGCGGGCCATGCCGTCGGCGGCGGGATTTCACACCAGTCAGTTGTTCTTCACCGACGACACCGGCTGCTACCTGCTGCCCACTCGCGACCAGCCGCACCAACCGTTCGAGACCGTCGAACAGTGGATCAGCCACACCGCCGATTCCTATGTGCGCCTCTCGGATTCGCGCCTGCAGCTGCCCGCCGAAGAGCCCTACATGGAGGGTCACAACACCTGGATCGGCAATCACCCGGGCAGTCTGCTGGCCTTCAACGTGGCAGACCTAGCCGAACACCTGCTGGAGAATCTGTGGTTCTTCGCGGCCAACGGCTATCCGATCACCGATGACATCAACGGCCGCGATATCCCCGGCGTGCAAGCCTTCTCCGGTTTGGCGCACGCCGACGACCCGATTCCACTGTCCTTCGTGGAGCAGTACACCCTGACCGAGGCCAGCGCCGAGCTGTCCATCGCGGCCCACAATGGAGCGCTCGGCTTGCAGGCAATGGGTTTGGGCGGCTGGATCTTCGACGGCCTGGACCGGTTGTCGGTGCTGGGCGGCTCCGGCGACCCGCGGGCCCCCGGACTGGGATTCGTGGCCGACACCGACCCGCGCTGGCCGTTCCCGAATGTCACTGGGTTACCCGGCTACTTCGAGACGCTGTCTCCCCCGCATGTCGCGTCGGTCGCCGAAGGCGTGCGCAAGCTGGTGGCCCGAAAGTTCGGACCGGGCGGGCCGTCGCACCCCGACACCCCGGGGCCGTGGTCGGACAGCGCGGCAGTGCGCGGTTCGGCACTGGCGGCGGACGGCATCGCCGAACTGGTCACCTGCGAGGCGTCCTACATCTACGACACCTTCGGCAAGCTGCCGGGCACCGTCCCGACCGTGCACGTGCTGATGTACCTGCAGGCCCAGCACCTGGACACCGACTTCTACGACGAGTTCTATGGCCCGGGAGCGTATCTGCGCACGCACGCCGAGCACCAGCGATGCTGGCACTGACGCCCGCGAGTGCGGATCTCACGACGCGACACGCCGCGTCGGCGTCGCCGGATTCACACTCGCAGCGAGAAATTACAGCCAGGTGTCGTCGGTGGTGGCGGTGAGGAACGCCTCCAGGTCGTCGCGCCAGTGCGCCGGAGTGGTCTTGTCCGGCTCGATACCGGTGTAGTCGCCGCGATAGAACAGCAGCGGCCGCGGCTTCACCTCCGGGACATCCGACAGCGACTGCACCGCACCGAACACCACGAAGTGGTCGCCGCCGTCGTGCACCGAGGCCACCGTGCAGTCGATGTGGGCCAGGGACCCAGCCAGGATCGGCGACCCCAGCGGGGACGGGTTCCAATCCACACCGGCGAACTTGTCTGGTTCTCGCGAGCCGAAGCGGGCGCAGACGTCCTTCTGCTCCTCGGCCAAGATGTTGACGCAGAACTTTCCGCTGGATTCGATGGCCTGCCAGGACCGCGACTGCTTGGTCGGGCAGAACAGCACCAGCGGCGGGTCCAGCGACAGCGCGGCGAACGACTGACAGGCAAAGCCGACCGGCACATCCTCATCCACGGTGGTGATGATCGTGATGCCGGTGCAGAACTGACCGAGTACGTTGCGGAACGCACGCGGGTCGATCGAGAGGTCGTCAGTCACTGCTACTGCATACCCACAGTGAAGTCATGCCCCCACAGGCTGACCGCGGTGCTCTCCCGGGCCACCCAGTCGTCGTCGTCGACCTCGAGTCCCTCGCAGCCGAATTCGATCTGAAAACCGCTGGGCGCCTTCATGTAGAACGACAGCATCTTGTCGTTGACGTGCCGTCCCAGGGTGGCGGCCATCGGCACCTTGCGACGGTAGGCGCGGTCAAGGGCCAGCCCGACGTCGTCGGCGCTCTCCACTTCGACCATCAGGTGCACGATTCCGGTCGGAGTCGGCATGGGCAGGAAGGCCAGGCTGTGGTGACGCGGGTTGCAGCCGAAGAACCGCAGCCAGGCCGGGTCGCCGTCAGCGGGGCGGCCGACCATCTGCGGGGGCAGCCGCATCGAGTCACGCAACCGGAAGCCGAGCACGTCGCGGTAGAAGTGCAGCGCCTCAGCGTCGTCCTTGGTCGACAGCACCACGTGGCCCAGGCCCTGCTCTTCGGTGACAAACCGGTGGCCGTAAGGGCTGACCACGCGGCGGTGCTGCAGCGCCACCCCGTGGAAGACCTCCAGGTGATTGCCCGACGGGTCGTCGAACGCAATCATCTCCTGGACGTTGCGCTCGGCCAGCTCCGCGGCGGTGGCTTCCTTGTAGGGCGTGCCCTCGGCGTCCAGGCGCTGCCGAATCTCCTGCAGCCCTGCAGCATTGGCGCATTCCCAACCGGATACCAGCAGCCGGTCGGTGTCTCCGGGCACGACCACCAGCCGGGCGGGGAACTCGTCCATCCGCAGGTACAGCGCACCCTCGCATGCACCGGATCCCTCGACCATGCCGAGGACCTTCAGCCCGAAGTCCCGCCAGGCGGCCATGTCGGTGGCCTGGATCCGCAGATAGCCCAATGATCGGATACTCATCGGCAGTACCTCCGATCAGACCATGGTGTCGCCGGGCGGCAACCCGAACTCGTGGTTACCGAAGATCATGTATGCGCGCTCCGGGTCGTTAGCGGCGTGCACCCGACCCGCATGCGCGTCACGCCAGAACCGCTGCACCGGAGCGTCGTTGGACAGCGCGGTGGCACCGGCCGCCTCGAAGAGCCGGTCGATGGAGGCGATGGCCCGGCCGGTGGCACGGACCTGGTCACGCCGAGCGCGGGCCCGCAGCTCGAACGGGATCTCCTGGCCGGCGGACAGCAGCGCGTACTCGTCGCCGACGTTGCCGATCAGCTGACGCCAGCCGGCGTCGATGTCACTGGCGGCCTCGGCGATCCGGACCTTGGCGAACGGGTCGTCCTTGGCCTTCTCGCCGGCGAACGCCGCACGCACCCGCTTGCCCTGGTGCTCGACGTGTGCCTCGTAGGCGCCGTAGGCCATGCCCATGATCGGCGTCGAGATGGTGGTGGGGTGAATGGTGCCCCACGGCATCTTGTAGACCGGCGCGGTGTTGGTCTGGTAGCCGCCGGCGGTGCCGTCGTTCATCGCCCGGTAGGACAAGAAACGGTGCCGCGGCACGAAGGCGTCCTTGACCACGACGGTGTTGCTGCCGGTGCCGCGCAGGCCCACCACGTGCCAGACGTCGTCGATGCGGTAGTCGGAGATCGGGATCAGGAAGCTGCCGAAGTCGACCGGCTTGCCGTCCTTGATCACTGGACCGCCCAGGAACGCCCAGGTGGCGTGGTCACAGCCCGACGACCAGTTCCACGAACCGTTGACGATGTAGCCGTCGGCGGTCTCGGTGACGACACCGGCTCCCATCGGCGCGTAGGACGAGGAGATCCGGACGTTGGTGTCCTCACCCCAGACGTCTTCCTGGGCCTGCTGGTCGAACAACGCCAGGTGCCAGTTGTGCACGCCGATGATGCCGGCCACCCAACCGGTGGAACCGCAGGCGCTGGCCAGCCGGCGCACCGCCTCGTAGAAGAGGGTCGGGTCGCACTGGAGGCCGCCCCACTGCTCGGGCTGCAGCAGCCGGAAGAAACCGATGTCCTCGAGCGCCTTGACGTTGGCGTCGGGCAGCTTGCGCAGGTCTTCGGTCTCCTGGGCGCGTTCGCGCAACTGCGGCAGAAGCTCGTCGATGGCGGCCAACACCGACTGCGCGTCACGCTGTTGAATGGACGTCACTAGATTGCCTCCCAGAAGTGAACAGGTTCTTCCGGCCCGTTTTCCAACCAGCCTAGAGTGAGATTAGAACACGTTCCGTTTTGTGTCGAGCGGGGTGTTCCTGCAGTTGGTAGCAATACCGGACCACTTTTCTGTAACCTGTTCTAGTTATGACCGAAGATGAAGGGCGGCCCGTGACGGAGACCATTCCGGACGAACCACTCGGTGCTCACGTGCTGGAACTGCAGATCACGCAAGTCGTCACCGAGACCGACGACGCACGCTCACTCGTGTTCGGCGTGCCAGACGGGCCGGACGACCCGGAGATCCCCGAGCAGCGGTTGAAGTACTCGCCGGGCCAGTTCCTGACGCTGCGAATCCCCAGTGACCAGACCGGCTCGGTGGCGCGTTGCTACTCGCTGTGCAGTTCGCCGTTTACCGATAACTCGCTGGCGGTCACGGTCAAGCGGACCGCCGATGGCTACGCGTCGAACTGGCTGTGCGACAACGCCCACCCCGGCATGCGCATCCACGTGCTGGCGCCCTCGGGCACCTTCGTGCCGAAGTCCCTCGACACCGACTTTCTGCTGCTGGCCGCCGGCAGCGGGATCACCCCGATGATGGCGATCTGCAAGTCGGCGCTGTCGCAGGGCAGCGGCAAGGTGGTCCTGGTCTACGCCAACCGCGATGAGCGGTCGGTGATCTTCGGTGCCGCGCTGCGCGAGCTGGTCGACAAGTACCCCGACCGGCTGACGGTCGTGCACTGGTTGGAGTCGGTCCAGGGCCTGCCGAGCCGCGCCGCGTTGGCCCAGCTGGCCGCCCCCTACACCGACCGCCAGGTCTTCATCTGCGGCCCCGGCCCGTTCATGCAGGCCGCCCGCGAAGCCCTGGATGCCTGCAAGGTGCCGGCCGAGCAGGTCCACCTCGAGGTGTTCAAGTCGCTGGACAGCGACCCGTTCGCCGCGGTCAAGATCGCCGACGCCCCCGAAGGCGAGCAGGCAGCCGCGCCGGCCACCGTCGTCGTCGAGCTGGACGGCGAGAAGCATGAGCTGGAGTGGCCGCGGCACGTCAAGCTGCTCGATCTGCTGCTCGACAAGGGTCTTGACGCCCCGTTCTCCTGCCGAGAGGGGCACTGCGGCGCCTGCGCCTGCGAGCTGAAGAAGGGCAAGGTCACCATGGAGATCAACGATGTCCTGGAGCCCCAGGACCTGGCCGAAGGGCTGATCTTGGCGTGCCAAGCCCATCCCGAGACCGATTCGGTGGAAGTGACCTACGACGAGTGATGTCCGGTCTAAGTTGGTGCGACATGAAGCGGTTGCTGATGATCCCGGCAGGCTTGACGTTGTTGGCGGCGCTGATCCCGGCCGCGACCGCGTCGGCGGCCAGTGACACCAAGACCACGTTGTTCCCGGTGAATGAGGCCGACCAACTGCAGACTCACAGCTGGGTCGACTGCAGCGCTCCGCCGCTGTGCCGGTTCACCGTCGGGGTGCAGTTGCAGACGCCCGGGGGCCTGACCGGGTTCCCGCCGGATCTGTGGGCCCGCCAGAGCACCGAGATCCGCTCGTCGAAGCGCACCGCCTATCTGGATGTGCACACCGACGGCGGTGAGGGTTGGTTCAAGGACCGCGGCGGCCCGGGCACCAAGGTGTTCAAGGACGGCACCGGCGCGGTGATCCAGTCGATGTACTACGGCGAGGGCCCGCCGGAGAAATACCAGACCAACGGCAGCATCGACGTCCTGGAATACTCCACCGGCCGTCCCAAGACCGACGCCAACGTGATCGTCTGCACCCACGTGCAAGTGGTCTACGCCGGGGTCAACCTGACCACGCCGTCCACCTGCGCCCAGACGGTGTTCTGACCGAAGCACTCAGTACACGTCGCGCTGATAGCGACCGGCGGACGACAGCGCGCGCACATGGGCTCTCGCGGCGTCGCGCGCGAGCAGCCCATGTCGCGCGACGATGTCGCAGATCGCGCGGTCCACTTCCTTGGCCATCTGGCTGGCATCGCCGCACACGTACAGGTGTGCGCCGTCCTGCAACCACTCCCACACTTCGGCTCCGCGCGCGCGAAGCAGGTCTTGTACGTAGACCTTCTCGGGCTGATCGCGGGAGAACGCCAGATCGAGTTCGGTAAGAAAGCCGCTGGCGTGCATGTCCCTGAGCTCGTCGCGGTAGTAGAAATCGGTGGCGGCATTGCGTTCGCCGAAGAACAACCAGTTGCGCCCGCGATGCCCGAGCACGCGGCGCTGCTGCAGGAAGCTGCGGAACGGTGCGACGCCGGTACCCGGCCCGATCATGATCATCGGGGCGTCGGGGTCCGCCGGCGGCCGGAAATGGTTGGTGGGTTGTACGAATATGCCGATCTCGGCATCGTCGCTGCGGTCCGCCAGATATGTCGAGCACACGCCGCCGCGCGGCACCCCCCGACACTCGTAGCGCACCGCACCTACCGTCACGTGCACCTCGCCGGGGTTGTCGACGCATGCCGACGAAATCGAGTACATCCGCGGTGTCAGCGGTTTGAGCACGCCAAGCCAGTCGTCGACGGTGGCCCGGATCGGGATTGCGGCCAGCACATCCACTGACTGACGACCCCACATCCAATCCGATAGCGCAGCCTTGTTCTCCGGCCGCAACAGTTCGACGAGCTCGTGATCTTGGCTGCGCTGCGCCACGAACCGCAGCAAATCACCGGTGATACGGGCGATTTCGAATCGCTCGACCAGCGCCTGGCGCAACGGCATCGAACCGTGTTCGGCGAGCTCGACGACGTGCATGCCGTCGAGGCCGGTCACCGTCAGCCACTCGTCCACCAGCGCGGCGCTGTTGCGTGGCCACACCCCGAGTGCATCACCGGCCTGATAGCTCAGCGTCGCTTCGGGAAGCGCGAACACCAGCTGCCGTACCTCCTTCGTCGAACCCGGGCCGCTGAGCACGGTGTTACGCACCAGCCTGGTGCGCAGCGGGTTCTTCCTGCTGTAGCGACCCGGTTGGATCGACGAGCGGGCCGCGACGGGGGCCGCCGCAACCTCTGCCACAGCCGGAGTCGGCACGGCGCTTAGTGCCCCGCGCAGCGTTGCGAACCATTCGTCGACGGCGTCGTCGTAATCGGGCTCGCAGTCGACACGGTCCAGGATTCGGGTAGCGCCGAGTTCGGCCAGCCGGGTGTCGAGTTTGCGCCCGTAACCACAGAAGTCGTCGTAGTTGGAGTCGCCCAGCGCCAACACGGCGTAGCGGGTGTCGGTCAGTTGTGGTGTGCCGTCGGCGGACAACTCCTCCCATAGAACGGCGCCGTTGTCGGGCGGGTCACCGTCACCAGTGGTGCTGGAGACCACGATCAGCTGCCGGGTTTCCGACAGGCCGGTCACCGCGAAGTCGTTCATCGTGTGCAACGCAACCGGCAGTCCGGCCTCGCCGAGGTGGGCCGCGCAGCGGGCGGCCACTTCTTCGGCATTGCCGGTCTGCGAGGCCCACAGCACCACGATTGGCTCTGGGCGCGCTCCATCGTCCTGAGGCCGGGTCGACTGCGAGGGAGTCGCCGGCGTGGGGTGCCGGGAGTACAGCCCGGCCAGCAGGCCGTCCACCCACATTCGGGTGGCCGGCTCCAGCGGGGCATTGGCCGGCACCGTCGGCACACCGGTTGCGCTGCGCCCTGCCTCGGTGCGAAGTGCGGTGAGCAATCCACTCAAGTAGATGCGCTCCATGGGAGCAAATGAGGGCACGGTAGTCACGGATTCCCCGCTGAGCCCGAATAATTCGATAAGGGTGTCCACCTGGTCCAAGCTGACCCCGCCGGCCTGCGGCGTCTCGGGCGTTTCCAGTTCGAGCGGCGATTCGACCACCACCTTGGCCAAGGTCACCGCGCACGCCTTGTACTCGGGCTGTTGCGATGTCGGGTCGACGGCGTCATTGGTGACGGCGTTGATCGACAGGTACTCACCGAACGCGTCGTTCCAGTGGAACGGTGCGAAGCAGTTCCCCGGACGCACCCGGTCGGTGACCACCGCCGGCAGCACCGCCCGGCCCCGGCGCGAGGCGATCTCCACCGGGTCGTCGTCGACGATGCCCAGCCCGGCCGCATCGTCGGGGTGGATCTCCACGAACGGGCCCGGATTGAGCTTGTTGAGCTTGGCTACCTTTCCGGTCTTGGTCATGGTGTGCCACTGATGCGGTAGCCGCCCGGTGTTGAGCAGGAACGGATAGTCGTCATCGGGCATCTCGTCGGGCAGCAGGTGCGGGCGGGCGAAGAAGACCGCTCGGCCAGACTCGGTCGCGAACGCCAACCGCGGCACGCTGCCGTCCTCGCGAACCAGTTGCGTCTGACTGGCCCCGTCGTTGAGGTAGCGGATGGGGTGGCGGTTCTGCGTGCTCTCCGGCGGGCACGGCCACTGGATCGGTGTCTTACGCAATCGCTCGTAGGTGATGCCGCGCAGGTCGTAGCCGGTCTTGGGATTGGCGAATCTCTTGATCTCCTCGAACACGTCTTCGGCGCTCGAGTAGTCGAACGCCTTGGCGTATCCCATTTCTGCCGCGACGCGGGCGATGATCTGCCAGTCCGGCAGCGATTGGCCTACCGGGTCGAGCGCCTGTTGAAAGAGCGTGAGGTTGCGCTCCGAGTTGACCATCACTCCGTCGCACTCGCTCCACAGCGCCGCCGGCAGCAGCACGTCGGCGTAGGCGCTGGTCTCGGTCTCGGCGAACGCATCCTGAGCGATCACCAGCTCGGTCCGTTCCAGCCCTTCCAGCACGGTTCTCCGATTCGCCACTGTCGCAACCGGATTGGTGCAGATGATCCAGCACGCCTTGATCTGGCCATCGGCCATCCGAGAGAACATGTCGATGGTGCCGGCGCCCACCTCGGTGCGCAGGGAGCCGCGCGGGATACCCCAGATGTCCTCGACGAATGCGCGGTCCTCGGCGCAGACGACGCTGCGCTGGCCAGGCAGGCCCGGACCCATATAGCCCATCTCCCGGCCACCCATCGCATTGGGTTGGCCGGTCAGGGAGAACGGTCCACTGCCGGTCTTGCAGATGGCCCCGGTGGCCAGGTGCAGGTTGCAGATGGCGTTGGTGTTCCAGGTTCCGTGGGTGCTTTGGTTGAGTCCCATTGTCCAGCAGCTCATCCAGTTGCCCGCCTCGCCGATCCATGCTGCGGCAGTGCGAATGTCGACTTCGGGTATTCCGGTGAGCTCAGCCACCGCCGCCGGCGTGAATTGCTCAAGGAAGCTGGGCATGACCTCCCAGCCCTGCGTGTATTCGGCGATGAACTCGTCGTCGGTGTGGCCATTCGCGACGATCAGATGCAACAGACCGTTGAGCAGCGCCAGATCGGTTCCGGGCGCGATCTGCAAGAACAGATCGGCCTTCTCCGCGGTAGCACTGCGGCGTGGATCAACGACGATCAGCTTGGCGCCGGCCTTGACGCGGTCCATCATCCGCAGGAACAGAATCGGGTGGCAGTCAGCCATATTCGCGCCGATCACGAAGAACACGTCGGCGTGATCGAAGTCCTGATAGGAGCCGGGCGGACCGTCGGCGCCGAGTGACTGTTTGTAGCCGCTGCCCGCGCTGGCCATACACAGCCGCGAGTTGGACTCGATCTGGTTGGTGCCGATAAAGCCCTTGGCGAGCT
The DNA here is from genome assembly GCA_001673575.1 of Mycolicibacter heraklionensis. GTDB lineage: Bacteria > Actinomycetota > Actinomycetes > Mycobacteriales > Mycobacteriaceae > Mycobacterium > Mycobacterium heraklionense_A. Next base: position 51,938 of record LZME01000030.1, read on the forward strand.
TGTTCGCCAGGTATTGCGCCTCGGTGGACATCTGCCCGGAGACGTAGAGCGCTACGGCGTCCGGCCCGTGCTCGTCGATGATCGCCCGCAGCCGGCTGGCGCAGTGGGTGATGGCGGTATCGATGTCAGTGGGTTCGACGGGCTCGTCGCGGCCGGGCCGCATGAATGCCGACTCCATTCGGCCGGGCGCGGCAAGCAGATCCGCGGTGGTGGCGCCCTTGGTGCACACCCGCCCGAAGTTGGTCGGATGGGACTGGTCACCGATGGATTTGGCTACCCGGCGGCGCCCGGTGGCCGCATCGGTTTCGACCTGCAGCACCATGCCGCATCCGACCCCGCAGTAGGCACAGAGGGTGGCGACGGCCACTGGACGCTGGGAGTCGTCTTGCGCCGGCATGGAAGGTCACCTCCTGCGGTTGCGGGCCTTGCCGCCACCCTGCCGCGCGCAGGTTTCAAGATCATTTCGGGACCATTACCACGCGTTGCGATATTCCGGCAGGGCCACCGACCGTGCGTGATGCCGCCGTCAACCGCGAGAAACTGTCGCCTGAATCACTTCCCGGCCAAGGGCTTGCAGGCCGGGCGCAGAACCGCGACCGAATGCCCCGGCAACAGTGTGGCTTCGGTCTCAATCCGCGGTGATCCCCAAGCCAGTACCAGCTCGCCGTAGACCGGAACACTCACCGTGTCCTCGCTGAGATTGCAGACGACCAGCAGCGGGCCGCGGTGCATGGCGATCCATCGCCTGTCCTCGTCGTAGTCGATCACCAGCTGGCTCAACCAGGGGCCGGCCGGATCGATTTCGGTGCGTAGTCCGATCAGTGCCTTGTAGAGACGCAGCAGCTGTAGGTGGTGTTGCTCCTCGAGCTCGCGCCAGGCCAGCTTGGACCGCTGGAAGGTTTGCAGATCCTGCGGGTCGGGGATCTCGTCAGCATTCCAGCCGTGCTCGGCGAATTCGGCTTTGCGGCCTTCGGCGGTGGCGCGTGCCACCTGAGGGTCTTCATGTGACGTGAAGAATTGGAAAGGGGTGAGCGCGCCCCACTCCTCCCCCATGAAAAGCATGGCGGTGTAAGGGGACAGCAGTACCAGTGCAGCCTTTATCGCGAGTTGCCCGGCCGTCAGGTACTGCGATGGGCGGTCACCGAGCGCTCGGTTGCCGACCTGATCGTGGGTGCACGTGTAGGCCAACAGGCGGGTAGCCGGAATCTGCGAAATCGGCAGCGGACGACCGTGGCGCCGACGGCGAAACGAGGAGTACGTGGCCGCATGAAAAAAACCGTGACGCAAGGTGGTCGCCAAGGTGGCCATGCTGCCGAAGTCGGCGTAATAGCCCTGCCGCTCACCGGACACCGCGGTGTGGATGGCGTGGTGGATGTCGTCGTCCCATTGCGCGGTGATCCCGTAGCCACCATCTTCGCGACGGGTGATGGTGCGGGGATCGTTACGATCGCTTTCCGCGATGAGCGACAGCGGACGACCCAATTGCGCGGCAAGCGCATCGGTTTCGGCCGACAGCTCTTCAAGAATATTGATCGCTGTGGTGTCCACCAGCGCGTGCACGGCATCCAGCCGCAGGCCATCGGCGTGGAAGACCCGCATCCAGCGCAGCGCACAGTCGATGATGTAGCGGCGCACTTCGTCGGAGTCCGGTCCATCGATGTTGATGGCATTGCCCCACGGGTTACGTGCGTCCGACAGGTACGGCCCGAAGCGGGGAAGGTAATTCCCGGACGGCCCAAGGTGGTTGAAGACGGCATCGATCAGTACCCCCAGGCCCCGGGCGTGGCAGGCATCGACGAAGCGTGCCAACCCATTCGGGCCACCGTAGGGCTCATGTACGGCGTACCACAGCACACCGTCGTATCCCCAGCCGTGCACGCCGGAAAAGGCGTTGACCGGCATCAGTTCTACGAAGTCGACGCCCAGATCGACCAGGTGATCCAGCTTGTCGATGGCGGAATCGAATGTGCCCGCGGCCGTGAATGTGCCGACGTGCAGTTCATAGATCACCGCACCTTCGGCTGACCTGCCCGCCCAGTCGTCGTCAGTCCAGGTCAGGCTGGCCTCGTCCCACACCGCCGACCGGGCGTGCACGCCGTCGGGCTGGCGGGCCGACCGCGGATCCGGGAGAACCTGCGGGTCGTCATCGACCAGATAGCCGTACCGGGTATCAGACGCTACGTCGAGCGTCGTTCGCCACCACCCATCCTCCGAACGGGTCATCGGGTGCGCCACCCCGTCGACATCGAGGCCGACAACTGCCGGTTTTGGTGCCCAGACGGCAAAGTCAGTCATCGACACGCTCCAGCAGCACAACCGGTAGTTCGGCGAACAACTCCACGGCCCGGACCGGTCCGCTGTGCCGGGCGCCGGAGAGCGCGTCGGACCAGGTACCGGGAGGCAGTGCGACAACGGTATCGCCCCATCCGGTGCCCTGCAGCCGCACCGTCCACCGGCTGACCGCCACCGCCACGTCATCGCCCCGACAAAAGGCCACGACATGTTCGGACGCCGGTCCTGACGCCGGCACCGGGTGGTGGCCGCCGTGTAGGAAGCTGTCGGGACGGGCTCGCCGCATCTGCAGTGCCGCAGCGACCACCCGCATTTTCGGGTTATGCAAGGACTCCAGTGCTGCCCGGCGCGCGTCGTAGTCGACCGGGCGCCGATTGTCCGGGTCGACCAAACTGTCATCGCAGAGCTCGGTGCCCTGATAGACGTCCGGGACGCCGGGGACGGTCAAGGACAGCAGTTTCTGGCCCAGGATGTCGCTTTCGATATGCGGAGCGAGTTCGGCGACGAACTCGGTCAGTTCCTGCGCTATAGGGCCATCCAGTATGGCGTCGAGCCACCGGTGCAGCGCCCCTTCGAACTCTGCGTCGGGCTCGTGCCACGACGTCCGCCGGGCCGCCTCGCGAGCCGCCTTTTCGGCATAGGCGTGCAGTCGTTCGCGCAGTGCGGTGGTCACAAGGGCGTCAAGTGGCCATACACCGAAGATGTTCTGCCACAGGAAAAGCCCGGTTGCCAGATCACGTGAGGGCGCCTTGGATTCCCAACGAGCCACGAGCTCCGCCCACAGCGACGGCACCTGCGACAACACGCCGATGCGCGCCCGCACGTCCTCGCCGCGTTTGGTGTCGTGGGTGGACAGCGTGATCATCGTGTGCGGCCAGCGTTGCGCCCGGGTGGCGGCCCGGTGATGAAACTCGGCCGAACCCACACCGAAATACTGCGGATTGCCGCCGACCTCGTTGAGCGACACCAGTCTGGCGTCCCGGTAGAACACGCAGTCTTCGGTTGCCTTGGCGGTCACCGCCCCGCACAGCTGCTGCAGCCGTGCGGCGGTTTCGCCACCGCCGGCGATCGCTGCGGCAAGCAGTGCAAGCGGTTCGTCGAGTTCCGGCCGCCGCGCATGCGTGTGTGCCAACGCCATGGGCAATAACGCCGCCAACCCGCGATAGTCACTGCGATAGACACCGATGTGGCCGAGCAAGGTCACGATGGCGTCGGCCAGCAGCGGATGATCAGCGCCGGTAGCGCTGGCCACACAGCGGCATAGCCGCGCGAGCTCGCTGCCCAGCGTCTCAGCAGCCGCGATCTCCTTCTGCTCGGCCAGCAGGGCCGGCATCGCGCGATAGTCGACCCCGGCGGTCTCGCATAACTCGGTCAGCGCCGGCTCACCGTTCGGGTCGATGAACAGCCCACCGATCTCCCGCAGGGCGTCGTACCCGGTGGAGCCGGCCACCGGCAGGCCTGGATCAAGCGACTCGTCCACGGCCAGAATCTTTTCGACGACGATCCACGCGTCAGGTCCGACCAGCGCACGCAGCCAATCCAAGTACCCCTGCGGATCCGACAGTCCGTCCGGGTGATCGACCCGCACGCCATCGATAAGTCCAGCGTCGAACCAGCGCGCCAGCTCGACGTGCCAGGCATCGAAGACCGCCCGATCCTCTTGACGCAGGCCGGCCAGCGACGTGATCGAAAAGAAGCGGCGGTATCCGCAGCTGCCGCTACGCCAGCCGACCAGACGATAGTGCTGGCGATCGTGGACTTGGGCACCGCTGCCGCCACCGGTTCCGGGCGCGATCGGAAACACCAGATCCCCCAGACGCAGTGACTCCCCGTCGACGGCAAGGCCGGCGACATCGTCATCAGATCCCAGTACCGGCAGAATGACTCGGCCGTCACCGAGGTCCCAATCGATGTCGAAGAACGCGGCGTACCGCGAGGAACGGCCATGCTTCAGCACATCCCACCACCACGGGTTCTGCTCCGGCCTTTGCACCCCGACATGATTGGGCACGATGTCGACGATCAGACCGATCCCGCGAGCACGTGCAGCCGCCGACAGCCGCGCCAAACCCGGCGCACCGCCCAGTTCGGCAGAGACCGTAGTCGGATCGACAACGTCATAACCGTGCGTCGATCCATGTACCGCGGTCATGATCGGTGAGAGGTAAAGGTGCGAAATGCCAAGGGCATCGAAATAGTCGAGTAGTTTCTCGGCATCGGCGAAGGTGAACGCGAAACCGCTGTCTGCGCCCCGCAGCTGTAACCGGTATGTGGACAGCACCGGGCGGGCCATGCGTTAGCGCACTTTCCGCAGGACGAGCAGCGAACGCCCAGGAACAGGCAGCGCGCCCCCGGCCTGCGCACCCTGCTCAGCCCGGGATGTCGGCTCCGCGGTGTCCAATTCCTTCGTCCATTCTTCGGCGTAATCCTTGCCGGGAACGGCGAACTCGACCGTCTCCTCGTGCGCATTGAAGCACAGCAGGAACGAGTCATCCACCACCCGCTGGCCGCGCATGTCAGGTTCGCGGATCGCCTCACCGTTGAGGAAGACCATGATGCACTTGTCGAAGCCGTTGTCCCAATCGTCTTGGCTCATCTCCTGACCGGTGGGGGTGAACCACGCGATGTCGCCGATCTCGTCTTCGTGGCGTACCGGGCGGCCCTCGAAGAACCGGCGACGGCGAAACACCGGATGCTCTTTGCGAAGCTGCGTCACGTGGCGGGCGAAGGCCAGCAGATCGGCATTGGCGTCGGCCAGCGACCAATCCATCCAGGCGAGTTCGGAGTCCTGACAGTAGGTGTTGTTGTTGCCCTGCTGAGTGCGTCCCAGCTCATCACCGTGCGCGATCATCGGGGTGCCTTGGGACAGCAGCAGGGTGGCCAGGATGTTGCGCATCTGCCGGGCCCGCAGTTCCTGCACTTCCGGGTCGTCGGTGGGGCCTTCCACGCCGCAGTTCCACGACCGGTTGTGACTCTCGCCGTCGGAGTTGTCGTCACCGTTGGCCTCGTTGTGCTTTTCGTTGTAGGAGACCAGGTCATGCAGCGTGAATCCGTCGTGGGCGATGACGAAGTTGATGCTGGCACCCGGCCGGCGCCCGGTGGCCTCGTAGAGGTCCGACGAGCCGGTGAGCCGTGAGGCGAACTCCCCCAGCGTCTCCGGTTCGCCGCGCCAGTAGTCGCGCACGGTGTCGCGGTATTTTCCATTCCATTCGGTCCACAGGCCGGGAAAATTGCCTACCTGGTAGCCGCCCTCGCCGACGTCCCACGGCTCGGCGATCAGTTTGACCTGGCTGACCACCGGGTCCTGCTGGATCAGGTCGAAGAACGCCGAAAGGCGGTCCACATCATAGAATTCGCGGGCCAAGGTCGACGCCAGATCGAAGCGGAACCCGTCGACGTGCATCTCGGTCACCCAGTACCGCAGTGAATCCATGATCAGCTGCAGCGCGTGCGGATTGCGCGCATTGAGACTGTTGCCCGTTCCGGTGTAGTCCATATACATGCTTCGGTCGTCGTCGACGAGCCGGTAGTAGGCGGCGTTGTCGATGCCCCGGAAGTTGATGGTCGGGCCCAGGTGGTTGCCTTCGGCGGTGTGGTTGTAAACCACATCCAGGATCACCTCGATCCCGGCTTCGTGGAAGGTGCGCACCATGGCCTTGAATTCCGCGACCGCCGCCCCCGGCTGCCGGCTTGCCGCGTACTGGCTGTGCGGGGCGAAGAACCCGAAAGTGTTGTAGCCCCAATAGTTCCGCAGGCCCATTCGAAGCAAGCGGTCGTCGTGCATGAACTGGTGTACCGGCATCAGCTCGACAGCAGTGACATTGAGCGCCCGCAGGTGGTCGATGACCACCGGGTGAGCCAGACCGGCGTAGGTGCCGCGCATTTCCTCGGGGATGTCCGGATGCGTCTGCGTCATACCCTTGACGTGGGTCTCGTAGATGATCGTCTCGTTGTAGGGAGTCTTCGGCGGCCGATCGGTTGCCCAGTCGAAGTACGGGTTGATCACCACGCTGGTCATGGTGTGCCCGAGCGAGTCGACCCTCGGCAGCGTCTCGTCCCGCGGCGGATCGTCTCCGGCTGCCATGTCGTAGGAGAACAGCGCCTGGCCGAAGTCGAAGTCGCCGGTGAACGCCCTGCCGTAGGGGTCCAGCAACAGTTTGCTGGAATCACAGCGATGTCCGGCCGGCGGGTCGAACGGCCCGTGCACCCGAAAGCCGTAGTTCTGTCCCGGCGACACCGTCGGCAGGTAGGCGTGCCAGACGTAGCCGTCCACCTCATCGAGCGGTACGCAGGTCTGGTCACCGTCCTCATCGATCAGGCACAGATCGACCCGCTCGGCGATCTCCGAGAAAAGGGCGAAGTTGGTTCCCCCACCGTCGTAACTGGCCCCGAGCGGGGCGCTGTTGCCCGGCCAGACAGTGTGCGACACAGGTGGGGGCTGCGCTGAATCTCTGGCCGCCGCGGTGACCACCCTCGCCGGATTTCGGGTAGTGCCCATACTCGCCCAATCTCGTCATGACATCTGATTCCACGTGCCTTTGCCGAGGGTGGCTACCCGCCTGCCGGGCGGTCAAACTACCGCCGGCTACGACGCTACGGTTCGGTTCGCGGGGTAAGGCGTTGAAATGCGCCCCAGGCGGGTATAGGCGTTGTCGTGGCGTCCGATGACCTACGCCGGCTGGCAGCGGCGCACGGCGTGGCCACCGCCTATCGCAATGAACGGCGCGAGTTGGTGCAGGTGGACGCCGGCGTCGTGGTCCAGATCCTGCGGCTGCTCGAAGTCGAAGCAGGCAGCGACGCCGATCGTCGTCGCGAGTTGGTCAGGCTGGACGAACGAGAGCGTGCGGGGGTTTCGGCTCCGACGCTCGCCGTGCGGCTGACCGGGAGTCCCCTACCGTTCTCCGGGGCAGCCGCTCTGGTGAGCGAAGACGGCGAGCGCACCGTGGTGAGTGAGGTGCTGCCCGCCGATCTGTCGCCGGGGTGGTATCGACTTCACCTGCGCAACGGCCAGGAAGCCACGCTGGTGGCAGCGCCCGCCCGGGTGCCGCAGACCCCGGTCACGTGGGGATGGATGCTGCAGCTCTACGCGTTGCGGTCCGCCCGATCCTGGGGCATCGGCGACCTGTCAGACCTGCGGGATTGGGTGGCCTGGACAGCGGCCGAGCACGGCGCCGGGGCGGTGCTACTCAATCCGCTGCACGCACCGGGACCGACGCATCCGGTGCAGCCGTCACCGTATACGCCGTCCAGCCGTCGGTTCGCCAACCCGCTGGCACTGCGCATCGAAGACCTCGACGCCTACCGCCGGTGCGACCCGGACACCCGTTTGGAAGTCGACGCTCTGCGAGTTGCCGCGGACACCATGAAGATCGACTACGACCTGGTCTGGGCGGCCAAACGCGCGGCCCTGGAGTTGCTCTGGCGCGCCGAAGGGCGCCCCTGCCCGCTCGACGCGTCGTCGCGAAGCCGGGCGTTGCGCGACTGGGCTACTTACTGCGCGCTGGCCGAACGCCATGGCGGTCGATGGTCGAGTTGGCCCGCGCCGCTGCATGACGCAACCGGCGTCGCGGTGGCAGCCGCGCGGCTCGAGCTCGCGCCGCGGGTCGCGTTTCATGCCTGGGTGCAGCAGCGCTGTGTGGAGCAGTTGCTGGCGGTACAGCGCGCCGCCAAAGACGCGGGCATGGCGGTGGGCGTGCTGCACGACCTGGCAGTCGGCGTCGACGGCGACGGCGCCGATGCCTGGGCACTGGCCGACGTATTGGCCGTTGAGGCCAGTGTCGGCGCGCCCCCGGATACGTTCAGCCCTCGTGGGCAGGATTGGTCTCTACCGCCTTGGCGGCCGGACCGCTTGGCGGACACCGGCTACCAGGCGGTGCGCGACATGCTGCGGGCCGTCCTGGCCCACGCCGACGGTGTGCGCATCGATCACGTCGCCGGCCTGTGGCGGCTGTGGTGGATCCCGCCTGGCGAGAGCCCCGATCGAGGCACCTACGTCCACTACGACGCCGACGTCATGCTGGCGGTGCTGGCATTGGAGGCGCACCGCGCCAACGCCGTGGTCATCGGCGAGGACCTGGGAACCGTCGAACCCGAAGTCACCCGTGCACTGGCCGACAACGGAATGCTGGGGTGCGCGGTCTCCTGGTTCGCCCGTGACGAATCGACGCCCGGCCAGCCCCTGCTTCCGCCGTCCGCGTGGCCTTCGCGAGTGGCTGCCAGCATTTCCACCCACGATCTGCCCACCGCAGCTGGATTCTTTCGCGGCGAGCACGTACGGGCACGCGCCGAGCTGGGTCTGCTCGACGACGTGGCGGCCGCCCAACGCGCCGCGGAGCAGGAACGAGCCGAATGGCTCGCCCTGCTGCGCTCGGAGGGTTTTCTCGAGCACGACGACATGGCCCCGGAAGAGCCGCAGATCGTCGATGCCCTGCACCGCTTTCTGGCGGCCACCCCGAGCCGACTGAAACTCGTCTCGCCCTACGACGTGCTGGCCGAGCCTTGTCAGCCCAACCTGCCCGGCACCGTCGATCAATATCCGAACTGGCGTCTGCCCCTGCCGGAGTCACTTGAGCAGTTGCAGACCGATCCAAGGATTGCCCGCACCGCGGCGATCTTCTCGCACGATCAAGGTCACCAATCGTCTGCCAGGTAATCACGTCCGGAATGGGGTACATGTCGACATATGGCCATCGACGCTGACGACGAATCTGGTCAGGACATCGACCCCGGGGCGGGCAGCCATGTCGAGGACGGCATCGTCGAGCACCCGAGCGCCGACGACTTCGGCGACGCCGCGGCCCTGCCCGCGGATCCCGTCTGGTTCAAGCGGGCGGTGTTCTACGAGGTGCTGGTCCGGGCGTTCTACGACTCCAACGGGGACGGCATCGGCGACCTGCGGGGCCTGACCGAGCAGCTGGACTATCTGCAGTGGCTCGGCGTCGACTGTCTGTGGCTGCCGCCGTTCTATGACTCGCCGCTGCGCGACGGCGGCTATGACATCCGGGATTTCTACAAGGTACTGCCGGAGTTCGGCACGGTCGATGACTTCGTCGAACTGCTCGACGCGGCGCACCGGCGCGGCATCCGAGTCATCACGGACCTGGTGATGAACCACACCTCCGACAGCCACCCCTGGTTTCAACAGTCGCGGCAAGACCCGGACGGCCCCCACGGCGACTACTACGTGTGGAGCGACACCAGCGAACGGTACGCCGATGCCCGAATCATCTTCGTCGACACCGAGGAGTCCAACTGGACGTTCGACGCGGTACGTAAGCAGTTCTATTGGCACCGGTTCTTCTCCCACCAGCCCGACCTGAACTATGACAACCCGGCGGTGCAAGAGGCCATGATCGACGTGCTGCGGTTCTGGCTGAACCTCGGCATCGACGGGTTTCGCTTGGACGCGGTGCCATACCTGTTCGAAAGAGAGGGCACCAACTGCGAAAACCTGCCCGAGACACATGATTTCCTGAAACGCTGCCGCAAGGTCGTCGACGACGAGTTCCCCGGCAGGGTTCTGCTGGCCGAGGCCAATCAATGGCCCACTGATGTGGTCGAATACTTCGGCGACCCCGACACCGGCGGCGACGAGTGCCACATGGCATTCCACTTCCCGCTGATGCCACGCATTTTCATGGCGGTGCGGCGCGAGTCACGCTTCCCGATCTCGGAGATCATGGCGCAAACGCCACCGATACCCCACCTGGCGCAATGGGGAATCTTCCTGCGTAACCACGACGAACTGACCCTGGAGATGGTCACCGACGACGAGCGCGACTACATGTACGCCGAATACGCGAAAGACCCACGGATGAAGGCGAATGTCGGAATCCGGCGCCGGCTGGCCCCACTGCTGGACAAGGACCGCAACCAGATCGAACTGTTCACCGCCCTATTGCTGTCGCTCCCCGGATCCCCGATCCTCTACTACGGTGACGAGATTGGGATGGGCGACATCATCTGGCTGGGCGACCGCGACGCGGTGCGCACCCCGATGCAGTGGACACCCGACCGCAACGCGGGCTTCTCCACCGCGAACCCCGGCCGCCTTTACCTGCCGCCCATTCAAGATGCGGTCTACGGCCATCAGTCCGTCAACGTCGAATCGCAACGCGACACCTCTACATCGTTGCTCAACTGGACCCGCACCATGCTCGTCATTCGACGCCGGTATGAAGCCTTTGCCCTCGGCGGATTCCGCGAACTGGGCGGGTCCAACCCATCGGTGCTGGCCTACGTGCGGGAGATGGTGCGAGAGACCTCCGGCGGCGACGGGAGCGTCCAGGGCGACACCGTCTTATGCGTCAACAACCTGTCCCGCTTTCCCCAGCCGATCGAATTGAACCTGCAGCACTGGGACGGCCACATACCGGTGGAACTCACCGGTTCGGTGGAGTTTCCGCGAATCGGAAAACTGCCCTACCTACTCACGCTGCCCGGGCACGGCTTCTACTGGTTTCAGCTCTGCGAGCCATGCGAGCCGAGGGAGGACATGTCATGACTGGTGGCACCGGTGAACCAGCGGGCCTGCCGTGGGCGGAATGGCTGCCGACCCGACGCTGGTACGCGGGCCGGAATAGGCAACTGGCGCAGGCAGATCCCCTCCTCGTAGTGGAGTTGGGGGCCGGGCTGCAGCTGGTACTGATCGACGTCGACTACACCGACGGCAGCGCCGACCGCTACCAGGTGATAGTCAGCTGGGACGTGGACCTGGCACCGGAGTACGCCCAGATCGCGACGATCGGAACCCACGCCGGCCATACCGCCTCCGACGCACTTTATGACGCTGCGGCAACCCGAGCGTTGTTGTCACTGATCGATTCGTCAGCCCAGCGGGGCGACGTCACCTTCACCCCGGAGCCGGGGGTGACGCTGCCGGTTCGCGCCGAGTCGCGCGTATCGGAGGCCGAGCAGAGCAACACCAGCGTCATCGTCGAGGAAAAAGTGGTCCTCAAGGTGTTCCGGCGAATCAGAGATGGGATCAATCCGGACATCGAACTCAACGCAGCGCTGGGCCGAGCCGCCAACCCCCACGTGCCGCGGCTGTTCGGCTCCTACCAGATTGAGTTGCCGGGCGACGCTGGCGTGCTGCCCTACGCGCTGGGCATGGTCAGCGAATACGCGGTGAACTCCGCCGAAGGCTGGGCGATGGCTACCGCGAGCGTGCGCGACCTGTTCGCCGAAGCCGATCTGTACGCCTACGAAGTGGGCGGTGACTTCGCCGGGGAGTCGTACCGGCTCGGCGAGGCTGTCGCATCGGTGCACCGGTCACTTGCCGACAGCCTGGGGACTTCGCAGACGGCCTTCCCCGCTGAAGCGCTGTTGTCGCGGTTGTCGGCGACCGCAGACACCGTGCCCGAAGTACGCCCCCATCTGTCCGCTATCGAAGAGCGATTCGCCGCGCTCGCCGGCGAGACCATCACGGTGCAACGAGTCCACGGCGACCTGCATCTGGGCCAGGTGCTGCGCACCCCGAACGGTTGGCTGCTGATCGACTTCGAAGGCGAGCCCGGCGCACCGTTGTCGGAACGTCGCAAGCCCGACTCGCCGCTGCGCGACGTCGCCGGCGTACTGCGGTCCTACGAGTACGCCGCGTACGGGAAACTGGCGGATCTGTCGCGCGACGGCCAAGACCGGCAATTGGCCACCCGCGCCCGCGAGTGGCTGGACCGTTGTCGCAGCGCCTTCTGTGAGGGCTACGGGGCGGAATCCGGCACCGACCCGCGTGATTGCGCAGCGCTGCTGGCCGCCTACGAGTTGGACAAGGCGGTCTACGAGGCCGGCTACGAGTCGCGGCACCGGCCCGCCTGGCTACCGATTCCGCTGCGGGCGCTGAGCCGACTCAGCTAGTGTCCTGAGTCATTAATTGCGGGTCAGTTGGTAAGCTGGGTTGTGCCCAGTCCCCAGGCTGCCGTAATTGTGT
>LZME01000031.1 GCA_001673575.1 Mycolicibacter heraklionensis
AAAAACCCCGGCAAAAGCCGGGGCAATCTGTAACCGATGACGCGACTCATGTGTAACCCATGACCCGACTCATCACATCTGTGGAGCTAAGGGGAATCGAACCCCTGACCTTCTCGATGCGAACGAGACGCGCTACCAACTGCGCTATAGCCCCTGACCGCTAGAAGATTACCAGCCCCTAGCCGGTGCCCTGAAACCGAGACCTATTGACCGGACGCGCGTGCCAGGTCGCCGCGCCAGCCGTACCGGTCGGCGCTGGACGTGTACTCCAGGTGCTCGAACACCGGGTCCTCGTCGTCGATCTCCAGCACCGCCACCCCCGGGCGGCGCAGCCGTGACGGCACCACCTCGAACGCGTCGGTGTGGACACTCTCGCGCTGCATACGCGGCCGCTGGGCACGCCGTGCGCGGCGCGCCCGCACCTGCTGCTCGATACGGGTCTGACGGCGCAGGTAGGCCAGATAGAGCACCGTCGCACCCGCGGCGCCAGCACAGATCCACCACGCGGTGGGCGCCACGGTGAAGGCGGTGAGCGCCGAGAGCACCAGCACGACCGCGAGCGACATCAACACCCGCTTGCGGAACTCGTACTTGCGCGCGCTGACGGCCGCAGCGGTGTCGATGCGGGGCCGACGACCGCGGGCCGACAGACCCGCTGCGCCCGCCCGGGTGGATTCCGCCGCCGGCTCCAGCCCGGAGCTGTCCTCGACGTATTCGTACTCGTAGCCATCGGCTTCGGCCTCGCCCTCGGCAGCGGGCTCGTCGTCGGCCTCATCATCGACTTCCTCGTCGGCTTCGGCTTCCGCCTTGGCCGCCAGGGCCTCGGCCGCCATGGCGGCCTCCTCCGCAGCGCGAGCCTCCGCCTCAGCGGCGGCCCGAGCTTCAGCTTCGGCGCGCGCCTGCGCCTCAACCTCGGCAGCCAGACCCGCGTCCGACAGCGGCAGTTCGTCGGAGTCGTCGGCGACAACGTCGACGTCCAGGTAGTCGAGTTCAGCCTGCTCGCCGACCTGCGGCTCCGACGAGGCGACGAATACCGCGGCAGCGGCGACGAACACTCGCGAGCCACCCTCGGCGGGTTCGCCCTCGACCTCGTCGACGTCATCGATGTCGTCGGCCTCGTCGATATCGTCGACGCTGTGCTGCCAGTCGGGGTCGCTGCGGTGGCCGGTGGCCGGGCCGCCGCGCTTGAGCAGCCGGGCGCTGGACCCACTGGTCAATACCCGGGTCGCCAAGGCCACGTCGCTGGTACGACGGACCGCGTCGCGCTTGCTGACCAGCATCGGCACCAGTACGAACAGCCAGAGAACGACCAGTGAGATCCAGAGCAAAGATTGCGGGATGCTGGGCATGGTTGGCCTGCTCCTTTCCGAGCCAAGGCTAGGTGTGGGAGCCACACGACCTCGGACGACGCGCCGAACCAATTACACAGTTGTAATTTACTCGCTGACCTCGTCAGTCACAACTACCACACGGGTAACAGCTCGCCCGAATATCGTCAGGCCCGCGCGGCCCGGCCGGACTGAATCAGCGCCGAGGTCACCGATCCGTTGACCTCCTCCATCGTCATCGCCACCAGCAGGTGGTCGCGCCACGCGCCGTCGACGTCGAGGTAGCGCTGCAGCAGCCCTTCCTGGCGGAAGCCGACCTTGGCCAACACCGCCCGGCTGGCCGCGTTCTCCGGCCGGACGGTGGCCTCCACCCGATGCAGCCGTACCGGCCCGAAGCAGTGGTCGAGCCCGAGCGCCACCGCCCCGGTGGCCACTCCCCCGCCGGCCACCGCGCTGGACACCCAATAACCGATCCAGGCCGAGCGCAGCGCCCCGTGGGCGATGTTGCCCACCGTCAGCTGGCCGCAGAATCGGCCGTCGAGCTCGATCACGTACGGCAGCATCCGCCCATAGCGGGCCTCGGTGCGCAGACTCGAACACAGTGGCGGCCAGGAGGCGCTGCCGTGCCGGGTCACCCAGTCCACCTCCACACTGGGTTCCCACTGCTCCAGGTAGGCGCGGTCGGCCAGCCGAATCCGGCTCCACGCCACACCATCACGCATCCGCACCGGCCTCAGCCGGATCACGCCCGCCGGGACCCGCAGGGGCCCAAGCACACTCGGCCAGCCGGGGTGCTCAACGGCTTTGAACGGCCACAGATTGACCAACATGGACTCGGGCTCAGCCCCGCTGAGCCAGGAAGGCGACGTCCACCAGCTCGCCGGCGGCGATCTGCTCGACCTCCTCGGGAACCACCACCAGACAGTTCGCCTCGGCCAACGTGGCCAACAGATGCGACGCGGTGCCGCCAGAGGCCCCGAGCACCTGCACCAGGTACTCGCCGGTGTCCTCGTCGCGCATCAGCTGGCCGCGCAAGAACCCCTTGCGGCCCGGCATCGAAGCGATCGGCCCGAGGGTGCGGGCCTGCACCATCCGGCGCATCGGCTCACGCTTGCCCAGCGACAGCCGGATCAGCGGCCGGATCATCACCTCGAACACCACCAGCGCGCTCACCGGGTTGGTGGGCAACAGGAACGTCGGCACCCCCTCGGGGCCAAGCTGGCCGAAGCCCTGCACCGAACCGGGGTGCATCGCGATCCGGGCGACCTCCATGTCACCGAGGTCGGCCAGCACCGCGCGCACCTCGTCGGCCGCAGCGCCCCCGACCCCGCCGGCGATCACCACCACCTCGGCACGGTTGAGCTGTCCCTCGACCGTCTCGCGCAGCTTCTTAGGGTCATTGCTGACGATGCCGACCCGATTGACCTCCGCGCCCGCGTCGCGACCGGCCGCGGCCAGTGCGTAGGAGTCGACGTCGTAGACCTGCCCGTTGCCGGGTGTGCGATTGACGTCGACCAGTTCGCCGCCGACCGCCATGACCGACAGCCGGGGGCGCGGGTGGACCAGCACGCGATCCCGGCCCACGGCGGCCAGCAGCCCCACCTGGGCCGCCCCGACCACCGTGCCGGCGCGCACCGCGACATCGCCGGGCTGCACGTCGTCGCCGACCCGACGCACATAGTCGCCCGGGCGGACGCCACGCAGCACCCGCACGCGGGAGGTCCCGCCGTCGGTCCAGCGCAGCGGAAGCACCGCGTCGGCCAAGGTGGGCATCGGCGCCCCGGTCTGGATCCGGGTGGCCAGCTTGGGTTGCAGCCGGGTCGGGGTGCGGGCGCCGGCTTCGATGACGCCCAGTACCGGCAAAGTGACGACGGTGTTGGAGGCACCATCGCGCCCGGCCCCGTCGGAGCTGTCGCCGATCGCGTCGGCACCCAGGACATCGACGCTGCGCACGGCGTAACCGTCGATGGCGGCCTGGTCGAATGCGGGCATCGGCCGCTCGGCGACCACTTCTTCAGCGCACATCAAGCCCTGCGCCTCGGCGATCGCCACCCGGACCGGGCGGGGCGCCACGGCGGCAGCCGAAACCCGGGCCTGCTGCTCCTCAACCGAACGCACGGTGTGCCTTTCTCCATTGCAGCCGAGGCCCGATTCTCCGCAGACGTCGGCTCAGTTCTCCGCCAAGCCCAGCCGCGCCACCAACCACCGGCGCAGATCCGGACCGTAGTCATCGCGGTCCAGGGCAAAGTCAACCGCAGCTTTGAGGTAGCCGCCCGGATTTCCCAGGTCGTGTCGCGACCCCCGGTGCACGACGACGTGTACCGGATGGCCTTCGGCGATCATCAGCGCGATCGCGTCGGTGAGCTGCACCTCGCCGCCGGCCCCGCGGTCGATGCGCCGCAACGCGTCGAACACGGCCCGGTCCAGCACGTAGCGGCCCGCCGCGGCATACATCGACGGTGCGTCTTGGGCCTTGGGCTTCTCGACCATCCCCTTGACCCGCATCACGTCCGGGTTGTCACCATCGGGCAGCGGCTCGACGTCGAAGACGCCGTAGGCGCTGACCTCCTCCGGGCTGACCTCGATCGCGCACAGCACCGTGCCGCCCCGGCGGGCACGCACCTTCGACATGGTCTCCAGCACTCCGGTGGGCAGCACCAGGTCGTCGGGCAGCAGGACCGCGACGGCATCTTCGTCGTCGGACAAGGTGGGCTCGACGCAGCTGATGGCGTGCCCCAGACCCAGCGGCTCGGCCTGCACCACCGACTCGACCTTGATCAACTGCGGGGCGCGGCGCACCTTGGCCAGCATCGCCTTCTTACCGCGAGCCTCCAGCGTGCCTTCGAGCACCAAGTCTTCGACGAAGTGCGCGACCACGCCGTCCTTGCCTTCGGAGGTGATGATCACCAACCGCTCGGCACCGGCTTCGGCCGCCTCGGCGGCGACGAGCTCGATGCCGGGGGTGTCGACGACCGGCAGCAGCTCCTTGGGCACAGTCTTGGTCGCGGGCAGAAAACGGGTGCCCAAACCTGCCGCGGGCACAATGGCGGTGCGCGGAATCGGGACCTTCGGCGTGGGCATTGCTCACACGATAACCGCAATCCACTTCACCTCTTCGGCTGGCGGTGGGCGAGCCGTTGCTGACAGTCTGATTGCCGTGACCGACGACGCGGTGGTGGCCGCCAAGTCCGCGTTGCGGGCGCGGCTGCTCGCCGACCGACGCGCGGTACCCCCCGATGTGCACGATGCCGAGGCCGCAGCGCTGGCCGAGCACCTGGAGCGGGTCGCCGGCGACGCCACCACGGTCTGCGCCTATGTGCCGGTGGGCAGCGAGCCGGGATCGACCGCGATGCTCGCCGGCCTGGCCCGTCGCGGCGCGCGCGTGTTGTTACCGGTGGTGCGCACCGAGCACGACGGCACCCCGATGGCGCTGCTGTGGGGCGAGTACCGGCCCGATAACCTCACCACCGCCCGGTTCGGCCTGCTCGAACCACCGGAACCGTGGCTGGCCGCCGACGCGCTGGCCGAGGCGGACCTGATCGTGGTTCCGGCGGTGGCCGTCGACCGCCGGGGCGCGCGGCTGGGACGCGGCGCCGGTTTCTATGACCGCTCGCTGCAGTGGCGCAGGCCGCAGATTCCGCTGGTAGCGGTGGTTCGCGACGCGGAGCTTCTCGACGAGCTGCCCGCGGAGGCCCACGACGTGCCGATGACGCATGCCGTGACGCCCGGGTTCGGTCTGGTGGCACTGGGGTGACGTCGAAGTGGCCCCGAAGCCTCGGAATGAGGAAGGCCACATAGTGGTTCTAGCACTTAGCACGGTAGAGTGCTAAGCCGATTGTTCGATCCACGGAGGTTCACGTGCCCACCTACAGCTACGCCTGCACCGAGTGCAGCAACCGCTTCGACGTGGTCCAGGCCTTCACCGACGACGCGCTGACCACCTGCGAGGACTGCAACGGCCGGCTGCGCAAGATCTTCGGCAAGGTCGGCGTGGTCTTCAAGGGCAGTGGTTTCTACCGCAACGACAGCCGCGAAGCGGGCAAGTCTGGGAAGTCGACGTCCAACGGTTCCAGCAATGGCAGCAGCTCGGCCAGCTCTTCGACGTCGAGTGACTCGGGCAGTAGCTCGGGCGACAGCGCCACCAAATCGGCCGACAGCGGCACCAAGTCCAGCGACAGCAAGGCCAGCACCACGTCGTCGGCACCGGCGACCACCGCTAGCTAGTGTCCTGAGTCATTAATTGCGGGTCAGTTGGTAAGCTGGGTTGTGCCCAGTCCCCAGGCTGCCGTAATTGTGT
>LZME01000032.1 GCA_001673575.1 Mycolicibacter heraklionensis
GGCACAATGACATCCTTCCAGCCCACCCCGCAGGGCAAGCCAACTCAGATGTCACCTGTTCGTGCAGCAGACCCCAGTTTGGGTCGCGCGGTGTCGGTGACCTTGACCGCATAGTCAGGAATGGCGCGCACGGTGCCTCAAGCGCGGACACGTCCGCGATCACTACTCACTGCCCACGAAGACGAGCAGCGTTCGAGTCGTTGACGATGAACAGCGAAGACGTTCCCGTGAAGCTCAACCTCCTCGACGCTGAAGTCCGCGAGGCGATCCATGCTGAGGGGGCAAGCGACAAGGTGCTGTTCAACGAAGACCACGCGAACAAGTGCGTATGAGTGCCGCATGGAGATGTTGTTGTCAGCCGAACTCGTTCCAACCCAGCATGTCCCGGTACAGGCGTTCGTTGGGTAGCGCCCCCGGCATCGGAAGGGGTTCGTCCGCCCAGCAGCCGAGCAGAGGATGCTTTGGCGTCGTGATCGTTGCCAGCACCTTGTTACGAATAATGAAGTGGGAGAACTCTTCCAGGTAGCGCAGCGTCTCCCTGAACAGGTTTGTCGCCAACGTCGCAGTATCGGCGGCATACGTGCGCGACTGAAATGGTTTTGATGACTCCGCGTTCCAGACGCCACCGACAGGTTCGGGATGCCTGACCGAACTAGCGTGTACGGCAAGACGTTTGAAGAATTCCGCACGAAGCTCGAAGCGGTGCAGAAACGTCTCGCCGAAGACCTCCCCGCGACCGACGCCAAAGACACCATTGCCAACTGGTCACGGCACTGGCGGGAGACGACGCTAGCGGCATCCGACTACAAGAAACAGACGAAGAGCAAATACGCCCAGCTTGCCCGTGTCCACGTCGAAGGCTCGCCGCTGCTGGCGAACCTGAAGCTGCGCAACCTCAAGGCATCGCACGTCGAGGGGTGGCTGGTGGAGCTGCGGAAGAAGGCACCAACCAACGCCTGCAATAAGAGCCGCAAGCTGTCTGACTCGACCGTCCGCACCTGCTACACGGTGCTGCGGGCGCAAATGAACATTGCCGTGCGGGACGGGATGCTGGCGAAGAACCCCGTCGAATCGGTGAAGCGCCCGAAGGTGCCGAAGAAGAAGACCAACACGGTGAAGGTGGACGCCGAAACCATCGCCAAGATCATCGACTTGACCACGGTATCGCGCTACCACCACGCCATCGTTTTGACGTCGCTGCTCGGAACCCGCATCGGGGAAACCCTCGGGCTGCGGTGGCGTGACGTGGATGAGAAGAACCGCATCATTCGTATCACCAAGACCACCGCCGGACAGGGGGCGACATCGGACTAGAGGACGTGAAGACGGAGCGCTCCCACCGCTGCATCCCGTTGACCGATGCCATCGCGGTGGTGCTCAAGGCACAGCGCAAGATGACGGTGGAGTCACAGCTCAAGGCAGGCGACAAGTGGAGCAAGCAGGGCGACGGTCTGGTGTTCCGAACCGAACTCGGCACCATCGTGGACGACCGCTACGTGCTTAAAGCCGTGAAGTCCGCCGCCAAGCGCGCAGGGGTGGACGGGGTCAACAACCACACTTTGCGTCACACCGCCGCGCAAACATGGCTCGAAGCGGGTGCGCACATCAAGGCGGTCGCCGACCTGTTGGGGCACGCCTCCGTCGCCATCACGGGCGACATTTACGGGCACACCTCCGACGACACCGCGCGTAAGGCAACGGACGCCCTCGCCCAGCGGCTGGGTCACAAGAAGCCGAACCTGTCGGTGGTCAAAGACACTGACGGCGGGGACACCCCGGTGGCGTCGAGCTAATCAGGCTGGACGTACGCGGGGCGGCATTGTGCGTCGATGTTCTCGAAGCGCTTCCATCCCAAGCCGTTGCCCCAGAACTTGTCTGAATCATCGTCCTGGCTCAGCGCAACCAGACGGCGGTCATGGAATCGGCGCATCAGCTCTGAAATCACCGTGCGCCCGACGCCTTGCCGACGATGGTCGTCGCGCACTTCCAGGGTCTGTATCTCCAACACAGCGTCCTCATACTGCGAGGCTTCGCCATAGTGTTCGAGGTAGACCGTTTCATCGGTCACTAGCCGCGCGACTTCTACGCCGTCGAGCATCACGCGGTAGTGGGTGTACTTGTCCGCGCCGCTGATGACGTTGCGCCAGTTGAAGGCGTACCCCGTGTGATCGGAGCCGAACGGCTGCGCACCCTGACCGTGAGGCACTTTCACCAGCTCCAAGTTCATGGTTGTCGGAACCTCGTCTAGGAGCCGTCGCCGCTGGTGTCGTCGTCCATCATCTCCAGCAGGTAATAGGAGGTGAGGTCGGTCAGATTTTTCTGTATCTGCTGTTCACGGGGCAAGGCACGGAGAAGTGTCGGCAGCAGGTTCCAGAGAACGACCAGCCTTCCAGCTCCCGCGTCTGCCAACCTCTGCAACCTGGTGTGCATTTTGTTCGACTCGGCACGCTCCGCTACGGCAGTGTCCATTAGTGCCTGCACCGGACTCACGATGTTCGCATTGGTCGTCAGCCCGATGACCGCCGCGCCACTCGACGCGATGTTGCCATAACTCACTTCCAGCTCAGGGCGCAGCTTCTCGTATACCGAAATGAGGGCTGCGGTGTACTGCTTGACGGCATCCCTGTCGCGCGTGAGAGGTTGCGCCACGGACTGTCGCGCTTCCTTGAGGGCTTTGCCAAGGCGGTTACGCCCCTCCACCGCCGCGACGAACTCAGTGACCGCGATGTCTAGTGCCTCGTTAGCCACGAATCTCCTCTGCCCGTAGCCCCCCCGCTACCAGTCCCAAATCCTCCCCGTGGTGGTCACCAGTGGTGGTCAAAATGGCCAAAGGGCGTCTCCGATTGCTCGAAAACACCCTCTGACCTCTGTCGGGCTGACAGGATTTGAACCTGCGACCACTTGACCCCCAGTCAAGTGCGCTACCAAACTGCGCCACAGCCCGCCGCCGCCGAACATCTCCGGCAGCAGGTCGAAATGCTACCGCACGCCCGCGCGTGTCCCGAATCCGCGTGACGACACCTCGACCGCGTAGGCTCGCCTCGCGGGACTGCCTCCCCTCGGCAGCGCGACTACCCCTCAGGAACCACCACTTATGCAGCTTCCCCCCTCGCAGCAGTGGTCGGCCATGCCCGACCCCACGGACCCCATAGACACCCCCAAGACCAGCACCGACTCGGCCGTCACCGATGAAGTAGTCGACGTCGTCGATACCGGCGACACCATCTTGCTGCTGCAGAAGATGGAAAATCGCCTCATCCGGCACACGCTGCGCCGGCCCGACGTGCTCAGCGCCGAGCAGCTGCGCCGACTGCGGTATCTGCTCAACTTCGCCCGGCTCGACGACTTCGAGCCCGGTGCCGCCGGCCCGGGCGGCGCCCGCGGCCGCGGTGACGTCGCCGTCGGCGCGGAGCTGGCCGGGTGGCGGGCCAAGGTGGCCGACGCGCTGCGCGGCCCGCTGCGCGAGGAACGCGACCCGGTGATGGCCTTGGTCGCCGCCCGCGACACCCTGAGCGCGCTGACCGCCGAGCAGGACGAGCAGCGCCGCCTGCTGGCCGAACGCCACGGCAACGACTTCTCCCAGGCCGAGCTCGACGCCGAGGTGGGCCACAAGAAGCTGGTCACCGTCCTCGGTGGCGGGGGCGGCGCCGGCTTCGTCTACATCGGCGGCATGGAGGCCCTGCTGGAATCCGGGGCGGTGCCTGACTACCTGATCGGGTCCTCGTTCGGTTCCATCCTGGGCTCGGTCGTCAGCCGCACCCTGCCGGTGCCCATCCACGAATACATCGAGTGGGCCAAGACGGTGTCGTTCCGCGCCATCCTGGGGCCCGAGCGGCTGCGCCGCCGCCACGGCCTGACCGGTGTGTTCGCCTTGAACTTCGATCTTTTCGCCGACGCGATGTTCCGCCGCGACGACGGCGCGCCCATGAAGATGTCGGATCTGGCGATTCCGTTCGATGCCGTGGTGGCCGGGGTGCGCCGCCAGCCGTTTGCGGCGCTGCCGGGGCGCTACCGCAACCAGCGCCTGGCGGGCCTGCAGCTGCGGTCCTTCCCGTATCTGTCGATCGGCCTGGGCCCGCAGGTGGCGACGCGGATGTGGCAGACGGCCGCGTTCATCGACCCCCGGGTGGTGACCCCGATCGTGATCGGCGGCGACAACCCGGACCGCGACGTCAATGTCGTTGACGCAGCGTCGTTCTCGTCGGCGATCCCCGGGGTGCTGCACCATGAGCCCAAGGACCCGGCCATGGAGCCGCTGTTCGATGCACTACTAGACGAGCACGACGTCGGCGCACTGGTCGACGGGGGCGCGGCCAGCAATGTGCCCCTGGAGCTGGCCTGGAAACGCGTCCGGGCCGGCCGGTTGGGCACCCGCAACGCCTGCTATCTCGCCTTCGACTGCTTCCACCCGCAGTGGGACCCCAAGCACCTGTGGCTGGTGCCGATCACCCAGGCGATCCAGTTGCAGATGGTGCGCAACGCGCCCTATGCCGACCATCTGGTCCGGTTCTCCCCCACCCTGTCACCGGTCAACCTGGCGCCGTCGGCGGCCACCATCGACCGGGCCTGCCAGTGGGGACGCAAGAGTGTCGGTCACGCCATTCCGGTGGTTTCGGCACTGCTGCAACCGGTCTGGTGGGAGGGCACCGAGCCCGCGGTGGTGACGCCGAAGGCGCCGCCGCAACCGGAGCACCCGCACGCCGCGTCGATGAATGAGGTGATGGCCTCGGCCCGGGCGCCGCGCAATCGCTGGGAGCGGTGGCGCAGGCAGAACCCCGCCTGAACCGGCTAGACCGTCAACAGCCGGTAGAGCCCGATCAGACCGACCACCAGGATCACCGCACGCAGCGCGTTCGGGGATAACCGGCGCCCATAGTGACCGCCCAGATATCCCCCGATCAGTGAACCGACGGCGATCAATCCGGCTGCCGGCCAACTGATCCGGTCGAACGCCGTCACCATGTAGGCGACGGCGGCGACCACGTTGACGATCAGCACCAGCAGGTTCTTCGCGGCGTTCATCCGCTGCATCGACTCGGGCAGCAGCACCCCCATCACACCGACCAGCAGAATTCCTTGGGCCGCAGCGAAATAACCGCCGTACACACCGACGACGAAGGTGCCGACCACCAATGCCGTCAGCCGACCAACGCTGAGCTGGTCGGTCGAACGGCCCTCGGCCGCTGCGCGGCGCTGCGCCACGGCCTGGATCTTCGGCCCGATCACCACCAGCGCCAGGGCGCCGACCAACAGTGCCGGCACGATGCGGTTGAACACGCTCTCGGGCAGGTGCAGCAGCAGATACGCGCCGAGCACCGCGCCCAGCAGCGATCCCGGTATCTGCCAGCGCAGCCGATCCCACTGGCCGCGCAGTTCGCGACGGTAGGCCCAGGTGCTGGAGATACCGCCGGCCACCAGGCCGATCGCGTTGGAGATCGTCGCGGTCAGCGGGGCAAAGCCCAGCGTCACCAGGGTCGGGAAGGTGATCAGTGTGCCCGAGCCGACCAGGGCGTTGATCGCCCCGGCGCCCACCCCCGCCAGCAGGATCAACACCATCTGCGATACCGACATTTGCAGCACCCTACGCTGATCGTGCGCAGGGCTAAGGCAGCCCAGCGGAGAGGTGAGGCGATGATCGGCATAACGGGAAAGCGGGCTGTTGGTGCTGTCTGCGGGCTGCTGTTCGCCCTCGGGGCGCCGCCGGTGGCCCAGGCCGCCCCGGAAGTGCCGTCAGGCCCCTACTCCTTCACCGCCCAGCACGGCCCGTCGCAGCGGACGGCGACGTGGACGTTCACCCCGTGCGGCGCGACGTGCACCACCGTCAACGCCGAACGCTGGCTGCAGAACGCGGAGTTTCATCTCAACGGTAGTCGCTGGGAGTACAGCGGGCGAGGCAGCATGGACTGCCCGGTGGACCACACCCCGCTGCCGGTGTCCAAGACCGTCAGCTTCGACGCGGTGACGCTGGCCGGGCAATGGACCACCGCCACCCTGGAACCGTGTGGCCGAGGGCCAGCGGGCGGCGTGGTCGGGCAGTGGGATTTTCAGCTGACCAAAGCCGGCTAACTCAAGAAGTCAGCGAGAACGCTTGGGGCCGCGCTTTTCTCGCACCCGCACATTGATGCGGATCGGGCTGCCCTCGAATCCGAACGTCTCGCGCAGTTTCCGCTCCAGGAACCGGCGGTAACCGGCCTCCAGGAATCCCGAGCTGAACAACACGAACGTCGGCGGACGCGAGGTCGCCTGGGTGGCGAACAGGATGCGCGGCGCGCGGCCTCCCCGCGCCGGCGGCGGGGTCGCGGCAACCACCTCTTTGAGCCAGGTGTTGAGCTGGCCGGTGGGAATCCGCTTGTCCCAGGAGGCCAGCGAGGTCTCCAGCGCGGGCACCAACTTCTGCACGGCACGACCGGTTTTCGCCGAAATGTTCACCCGCGGCGCCCACGCCAGCCGGGCCATGTCCCGGTCGATCTCTTTGTCCAGCAGGTAACGCCGGTCCTCGTCGACCAGGTCCCACTTGTTGTAGGCCAGCACCACCGCCCGGCCCGCCTCGACCACCATCGAGATCACCCGCTGATCCTGCTCGGTCAGCGGCAACGACGAATCGACCAGCACGATCACCACTTCGGCGGCGTCGATAGCCCCGTGGGTGCGCACCGAGGCGTAGAACTCGTGGCCGCTGGCCTGCCCCACCTTGCGGCGCAGTCCGGCGGTGTCGACGAAACGCCAGATCTTGCCGTCCATCTCAATCAGCGAGTCGACCGGGTCGACGGTCGTGCCGGCCACGTCGTGCACCACCGAACGCTCATCGCCGGCCAGCCGGTTCAGCAGCGAACTCTTGCCCACATTGGGCTTGCCCACCAAGGCCACCCGGCGCGGACCGCCCCCGCCGCCGGCGGTTTCGGCTACCTCGGGCAGCTTGGCGATCACCTCGTCCAGCAGGTCGGCCACGCCGCGGCCGTGCAGGGCACTGATGCTGAACGGCTCGCCGATTCCCAGCGACCACAGCGCCGCTGCGTCTGATTCGGCCCGCTCACTGTCAACCTTGTTGGCTGCCAAGAACACCGGCTTGCCGGATCGGCGCAGAATCCGTGCGGCGGCCTCGTCGCCGGCGGTGGCGCCCACCACCGCGTCCACCACCAAGATCACCGCGTCAGCGGTACGCATCGCCACCGCGGCCTGCTCGGCCACCAACTGTTGCAGGCCCTTGGCGTCGGGTTCCCAGCCGCCGGTGTCCTGCACCACAAAGCGCCGTCCGGTCCACAGCGCGTCATAAGACACTCGGTCACGAGTCACCCCGGGCAGGTCCTGCACCACCGCTTCACGCCGGCCCAGGATCCGGTTGACCAGCGTCGACTTGCCGACGTTGGGACGGCCCACCACGGCCACCACCGGCGGCGGGCCGGAGTCCTCGACCAGATCGTCGAAACCGCCGTCTTCGCCGATCTCCCAGTCGCTTTCGTCGACCCAGGTTCCGTCACTCATCGGATCGCCCCGCAATGCTGCTCGACCAGGTCACGCAGATTGTCGACCACCTGCTCCTGGGTCATGTCTCCGGTGTCCACGATCACCGCGTCGTCGGCGGGCCGCAGCGGCGACACCGCCCTCGTGGAATCCAACTCGTCGCGGCGCAGCACGTCGGCCAGCACGCCGGCATAGTCGTCGCGCAGACCCGCTGCGATGTTCTGGTCATTGCGCCGCTGGGCCCGGGTCTCGGCAGAGGCGGTCAGGAAGATCTTCACGTCGGCGTCGGGCAGCACCACGGTGCCCACGTCGCGGCCTTCCACCACCACGCCGCCGCCTTGGGCGGCCAACTGCTGCTGCAGCGCGACCAACCGGCTGCGCACCGCGGGAACCGCGGCCACCGCCGACACCGCGCGGGTCACCTCGTCGCCGCGGATCTCTCGCGAAACCTCTTCCTCGCCAAGGAAAACGCGGTCTCCCTCGGGCAAAGAGTCCACCGAGACCTCGACACCCTGTGCGACCGCGCCGATGC
This sequence comes from Mycolicibacter heraklionensis, assembly GCA_001673575.1. GTDB lineage: Bacteria > Actinomycetota > Actinomycetes > Mycobacteriales > Mycobacteriaceae > Mycobacterium > Mycobacterium heraklionense_A. The sequence goes on from LZME01000032.1 coordinate 7,994, forward strand.
CGTCAATGTCATCAAGCGCGACGCCGGAGCGCAGCACCGCCAGCGTGACGGCCCGGTACATCGCGCCGGTGTCCAGATAGCGTGAGCCCAGCGCCGCCGCCAATCCCCGGGCTACCGTGGACTTTCCGGTTCCGGCCGGCCCGTCGATGGCGACCACTGCCGCGCTGCCCGTGCTCACAGGCCCACCGCCGCATAGAGTTCGCCGACTTCCTTGCGGGTCAACGCCCGAATGCTGCCGGGACGCTGCTCCCCCAGCTCCACCGAACCGATGTCGGTGCGCACCAACTCCTGGACCGGAAATCCGACCGCCGCCAGCATCCGCCGCACGATCCGCTTGCGGCCTTCGTGCAGCGTGACCCGCACCAGCGACTTGCCGGGCACGGTGTCGACCACCGCGAAGTCGTCGACTTTCGCCGGGCCGTCGTCGAGTTCGACGCCCTCGCGCAGCTTCTTGCCCAGCCCGCGCGGGATGGTGCCCACCACGGTGGCGATGTAGGTCTTGGGCACCTGATACGACGGGTGCATCAGCCGGTGCGCCAATTCGCCGTCGTTGGTCAGCAGCATCAGGCCCTCGGTGTCGGCATCGAGGCGCCCGACGTGAAACAGCTTGGCGTCACCGCGAACTCGGTGCTCGACATAGTCGCCGATGCACGGCCGTCCACGGTCGTCCGACATGGTCGAATGCACACCGCGCGGCTTGTTCAGCGCCAGGTAGACCCGGGTGTCGTCGACGGTCACCCGGGCCCCGTCGACCCGGATCAGCGCGGAGGACGGGTCCACGCGGGTGCCCAGTTCGGTCACCACCCGACCGTCCACTTCGACCCGGCCGTCGCGAATCATCCGCTCGGCGACTCGCCGCGAGGCGACCCCGGCCTGCGACAGCACCTTCTGCAGGCGCACACCGTCTTGTTCTTCGTCCGGCCACGCCATCAGAGGTGGTCCACATCGAAGGCCAGCGGCTGATCGCTCGCCGGCGCACCGCCGAGTTTCATGAAACGCGGTTCACTATCCAGGCTTTCACTCAAGTCGTCGATCACGTCGACGTCGGGCAGCAGCGGGGCGATGTCGGGCAGGTCGGTCAGCGACGACAGGCCCAGTCGCTCCAGGAACAACTCAGTGGTCGCGAACGTCACCGCACCCGAGTCGGGATCGGTGCCGGCCTCGGTGATCAGGCCGCGCGCCACCAGGGTTCGGATCACCGCATCGACATTGACGCCGCGCACCGCGCTGACCCGGGCTCGCGTCACGGGCTGGCGGTAGGCCACCACGGCCAGCGTCTCCAGCGCGGCGCGGGTCAGCTTGGAGCGGGCACCGTCGAGCAGCAGCCGCTCCACGTACGGCGCGAACCGGGCGCGGGTGTACAGCCGCCAGCCGCCGCCGGTCTCGCGCAAGTCGATGCCGCTGTCGCGTTCGGTGAACTCGTCGGCCATCGTCCGCAGCTTGGCGGTGATCCGGTAGACCGGTTGATCGGTGGCGGCCGCCAGTGCCTCCACGGTCACCGGGGTGTCCACGACCAGCAGCAGCGCCTCGAGCACCGATCCCAGCTCGGCGTCCTCGAGTTCGGGTGCCAGGGCGACGTCGATACCCAGGTTGGAGCCCGACGGGCCGGCGGATTCCTCGGTGCCTTCGTGGTCCTCGTGGTCTTCCACAGCGCCGGCAGCCCCAGGTACCTCGGGTGCCTCGACATCCTCCGCCACTTCGGAGTCGGGCATGTGGTCAGTCATCAATTCGTCTCGCACTACTCGGCCGATTCTGCTTTCACCAGGTCTACTAGCTCTCCCGAGGTGGGACTCTCCCCGGTCCACGACACCTGGAGCACACCAAGTGGTTCTGACTGCTCAAATGCTACCGCCCGGGCCCGATACAGTTCGAGCAGCGCCAGGAAGCGGCCGACGATCTCGATCGGCATCGAGCAGTCGGCGACCAGTTCGGAGAACGACGCCCACTGCCCCGTGCCGCGCGCCTCCAACAGCCGCAACACCACACCGGCCTGCTCGGGAACCGACACCATCACCTGATGCAGGTGCTCGAGGCCCACCACCGGCGCCGGGCGCGGGGTGAACGCGGCGGCCGCGATCTGGGCGAACGACTCGGCGTCGACACCGATCATCACTTCGGGCAGCAGGTTGGCGAAGTTGTCTTCCAGCGACACCGCGCGCGGGTAGCTGCGCAGGGCGGCGGCTTCCAGCTCCGCGAACATCTGCGCGACGTGCTTGAACGCCCGGTATTGCAGCAGCCGCGCGAACAACAGGTCGCGGACCTCAAGCAGCGCCAGGTCCTCTTCGTCGTCGACCTGACCGGCCGGCAGCAGCCGGGCCGCCTTGAGGTCCAGCAGCGTCGCGGCGATCACCAGAAAGGCGGTGGTCTCCTCGAGCTCCAGCTGCGCGCCGACGTCGCGGGTGTAGGCGATGAAGTCATCGGTGACCTGGTGCAGCGCCACCTCGGTGACGTCGAGCCGGTGCGCGAAGATCAGCTGCAGCAGCAGGTCGAACGGACCCTCGAAGTTGGTCAGTCGGACCTGGAAACCCGGCGAATCAGCGGGGGCGTCGGCCTTCTCAGTGTCGGCGTTCACGCGCCGAATCGGTCAATGACTTCGCGGGCCAACGCACGATAGGCCTGCGCGCCGCCGGACTTCGGCGCCCAGGTGGTGATGGGCTCGCCGGCCACGGTGGTCTCGGGGAAGCGCACGGTGCGGGTGATGACGGTGTCGAACACCAGGTCGCCGAAGCGCTCCACCACCCGCGACATCACCTCGCGGGAGTTGACCGTGCGCGGGTCGTAACGGGTCAGCAGGATGCCACTGATCTCCAGCTTCGGGTTGAGCCGGTCGCGGACCTTGTCGACGGTGTCGGTCAGCAGTGCCAGGCCGCGCAGCGAGAAGTATTCGCATTCGGTCGGGATCACCACACCGTCGGCGCAGGCCAGACCGTTGACGGTGAGCAGGCCCAGCGACGGCTGGCAGTCGATCAGCAGGTAGTCGTAGCGGTCCAGCACCGGAGTCAGCGCCCGCGTCAGGGAATGCTCGCGCCCCACCTCGTTGACCAGCTGGATCTCGGCCGCGGACAGGTCGATGTTGGAGGGCACCAGGTCCAGGTTCTCCACCGAGGTCTGCACCAGCACGTCGTCGATACCAACCCGCGGTTCGACCAGCAGGTTGTGCACGGTGTGCGCGAGGTCGTAGTGCGGTACCCCCAGGCCCGCCGACAGCGCGCCCTGCGGGTCCAGGTCGACCAGCAGCACCCGGCGGCCGTACTCGGCCAGCGCGGCCCCGAGGTTGATGGTGGAGGTCGTCTTGCCGACGCCGCCCTTCTGGTTGCACATCGCGATGACCTTGGCCGGCCCGTGCGTCGAACGGGGCTGCGGCTCGGGGATATTCCGCGGCGGACGTCCGGTCAAGCCGACGTCGGGAGTGTCGTCGTCGCTCATGGCCGAACCGGCGTTGTGGTGGCGGACATCCGCAGAAGTCTAATAGGTGACCGGCTCTTGTATTAGCCACATGACCAGTGATTGCGGCGCCGCCGGCCATAGGATCGCATCCATGAGCCTCAAACGACGTCTCCCCTTCCTGCGGTGGTCGTTCCTGCGGATGGCCACCGGTGCGCGCAACATCGTCACGACGGGCCAGATCGGCGACGGCCGCGAGGCCGCAGCGGTCGACTTCGTGCTGGCCAACGCCCGGGCCGGCGACATCGACGACGTGCTCGCCCGTATCGACGAGTTCGCCTACGAGAAGTCTTTGCTGATCAATATCGGCGACGAGAAGGGCCTGCTGCTCGACGCCGCGGTGCAGCGGGTCAATCCGGCGCTGGCGCTGGAGCTGGGCACCTACTGCGGCTACAGCGCGCTGCGGATCGCGCGCGCGGCACCGTCGGCGCGGGTCTACTCGATCGAGTTGGCCGAGGCCAACGCCGCCAACGCCCGGCGGATCTGGGCGCACGCGGGAGTGGCCGACCGGGTGACCTGTGTGGTGGGCACCATCGGCGACGGCGGGCGCACGCTGGACACCTTGACCGCCAAGCACGGCTTTGCCGCCGGCGGGCTGGACTTCTTGTTCATCGACCACGACAAGGACGCCTACCTGCCCGACTTGCAGGCCATCCTCGACCGGGGCTGGTTGCATCCGGGGGCGGTGGTGGTGGCCGACAATGTCAAGCTGCCGGGCGCGCCGCGCTACCGCGAGTACATGCAGGCCCAGCAGGGTTCGCGGTGGGACACCACCGAGCACCGCACCCACGTCGAGTATCAGAGCCTGCTGCACGACCTGGTGCTCGAGTCCACCTACCTGGGCGGATAGCTGGGCGCGACTTTCGGCGAGCAGACGCGAAAACCCCCTCTGAGGGGTCCTTCTTGGGGGCTTTCGCGTCTGCTCGGCGGAAAGGGACCCTAGCGCGCGCGGGGGTGGGCGCCGGCCCACACCTCGCGCAGGGCGTTGACGGTCACCAACGTATAGATCTGGGTGGTGGTCACCGAGGCGTGGCCGAGCAGCTCCTGCACCACCCGCACGTCGGCGCCGCCGTCGAGCAGATGGGTCGCGAACGAGTGCCGCAGCGTGTGCGGCGACACCTTGGCGGTGATCCCGGCCCGTTCGGCGGCGTCCTGCAGCACCTGCCAGGCGCTCTGCCGCGACAGCCGCCCACCGCGGGCGTTGAGGAACACCGCCGGGGTGCCGCGGCCGCGGTGCGCCAGACCCGGACGGCCCCGCACCAGGTAGGCGTCCAGCGCCGCGACCGCCGGCCGGCCGACCGGCACCAATCGCTGCTTGCCGCCCTTGCCGCGCAGCAGCACCGACCGGTCTGCGACATCAATGTCATCGATGTCCATTCCCACGGCCTCCGAGATGCGAGATCCGGTGGAGTACAACATCTCCAGCAGGGCGCGGTTGCGCAGCGTCAACGGCCCGTCTGCCTCGCTGTCGCCGCCGGCGCCGCCCAGCAGCGCCGCCACCTCGTCGACGGTCAGGCTCTTGGGCAGGCGCCGCCCCGGTGTCGGCGGCTTGACCGAGCGCGCCACGTCGGACGCCACCATCCCCTCGGCGGCGGCGAACCGGTGCAGGCCGCGCACCGCGATCAGTGCGCGCCCCGCCGAGACCGCCGACAGTGCGGGCACGCCGTTGTCGGGGTCGCCGCGACGCAGCGAAACCAGAAACTCTGTGACGTCACCTTCGCCGACGCCGGCCAGGTCTTCGATCCCGCGGGCCAGCAGGTGCTCGCGGTAGCGGCGCAGGTCGCGCCGATAGGAACTCAACGTGTTGGCCGCGACCCCACGCTCGATGGTCAGGTGGTCCAGATACCCCTGCAACTGCCCGCTCAGCGGACCCACCGGCTGGGTCGCCGCGGTCATGGCCGGTTCTGCCTGGCGGCAAACGCCTTCGGCCGATCGACCCACTCGGCATCGGTGTCACGCAGCTCGGCGAAGCCCTGGCTGTGCGCTTGACTGTTGACAAAAGCGGCCAGGATCCCCGCCACCGCAATGGCATTGACGATCTCGCCGGAAAACACCATCCGGGTCGCCTCGGCGAGCGAATACCACTCGCACTTGAGATCGGCCTCTTCGTCGTGGGCCTCCGGGCGGCCCACCTCGGTCAGGCCGGTGGCCAGATACACCCGCACCGACTCGTCGGAAAAGCCCGGCGTGGAGGCCAGGTCCACCAGCACCTGCCAGGTGGTCGCGGTCAGGCCGGCCTCCTCGACCAGCTCGCGGCCGGCCGTGACGTGCGGCGGCTCGCCACCGACGTCGAGCAGGCCCGCCGGCAGCTCCCACAACCGCCGGCCCAGCGCATGGCGGTATTGGTAGATCAGCGGGATCCGGCCCTCGGTGTTCACGGCGACCACTGCCACCGCCCCGAAGTGCTCCACCACGTCCCGGGTGGCCGTCGCGCCACCCGGCATCAGGACCTCGTCTCGGCGCAGCGCAAAGATCTTGCCGCTGTGCAGCAGCTGCGACGACGTGGTCTCGAAGACGTGGTCAGCCACGGGTGACGTGTTCCGGCAGCGCTTCTTGCAGTGGGTCGGTCAACGGCTGGGCACTGCCGCCGTGCCCCTGCGCTCCGTTCTGGGCGTCATCGTGGTCAGCGGCGTGAGGCTCGTGGGCGTGCTCGGGGATCTCCACCGGCAGCCGCTCGGCGGCCTTGTAGTCCATCGCCGCACCGATGAACGCGGCGAACAGCGGATGCGCCCGAGTGGGCCTGCTCTTGAGCTCCGGGTGCGCCTGGGTTCCGACCAGGAACGGGTGCACCTCGCGGGGGTACTCGACGAACTCCACCAGCTTGCCGTCCGGGGAGGTGCCGGAGAACCGCAGCCCGCTCTCGGCGATCCGGTCGCGGTAGGCGTTGTTGACCTCGAAACGGTGCCGATGCCGCTCGGAGACCTCGGTGGCCTGATAGGCCTCGGCCACAATCGAATCCGCTTCCAGCACTGCGGGATAGGCGCCCAGCCGCATGGTGCCGCCGAGGTCGGCCGTTCCGGCGACCGCCTCCTGCTGGTCGGCCATGGTCGCGATGACGGGGTCGGGGGTGTCCGGGTCGAACTCCGCCGAGCTGGCCTGGGTGATCCCGGCGGTGCGGGCCGCGTCGATCACGATGCACTGCAGACCCAGGCACAGTCCCAGCACCGGCAGCGCGTGGGTGCGGGCGTAGGCGATGGCGCCGATCTTGCCCTCGATGCCCCGGATCCCGAACCCGCCGGGGATCAGCACCCCGTGCATCTCCCCCAGCGCGGCGGCAGCGCCGGCCGGGGTTTCGCACGCATCGGAGGCCACCCAGTGGATCTCGACCTTCGCGAAATGGGTGAAGCCACCGGCCCGCAGCGCCTCTGTCACCGACAGATACGCATCTGAGAGGTCAATGTACTTTCCCACCAAGGCGATTCGCACCGTCTCATGGGGTTCGTGGACGCGGCGCAGCAGCTCGTCCCACTCGGTCCAGTCGACGTCCTTGAACGGCAGGTTGAGCCGGCGCACCACGTAGGCGTCCAGCTCCTCACGGTGCAGCACCTTGGGGATGTCGTAGATCGAGGGTGCGTCCGGGGTGGAGATCACGCCGTCGACGTCGACGTCGCACATCAGCGCGATCTTGTTCTTCAGCGCCTCGGGCACCTCGCGGTCGCAACGCAGGATCAGCGCGTCGGGCGTGATGCCGATGCTGCGCAGCGCGGCCACCGAGTGCTGGGTGGGCTTGGTCTTGAGCTCGCCGGACGGGGCCAGATACGGCACCAGCGATACGTGCAGGAAGAACACGTTGTCGCGGCCCACGTCGTGGCGGACCTGCCGGGCAGCTTCCAGGAACGGCTGCGACTCGATGTCGCCGACGGTGCCGCCGATCTCGGTGATCACCACGTCGGGGCGCACGCCGTCGGCGTCCGGCTCCGACATGGCCAGGATGCGCCGCTTGATCTCGTCGGTGATGTGCGGGATCACCTGCACGGTGTCGCCGAGGTATTCGCCGCGGCGTTCCTTGGCGATGACGGTCGAATACACCTGGCCGGTGGTCACATTCGCCGAACCGGACAGGTCGCGGTCCAGGAATCGCTCGTAGTGGCCGACGTCGAGGTCGGTCTCGGCGCCGTCCTCGGTGACGAACACCTCGCCGTGCTGGAACGGATTCATCGTTCCCGGGTCGACGTTGAGATAGGGGTCCAGCTTCTGCATGGTGACCTGCAGTCCCCGGGCTATCAGCAACTGGCCCAGGCTACTTGCGGTCAAACCCTTACCCAGCGAGGACGCAACTCCGCCCGTGACGAAGAGATGCTTCGGCTCGGTTTGCGGATGCTTTCGCAGTGGTGGCAACACCAACCTCCGTGACGGCGCAGGAACTGAGGGCCTGCCGACCCACGGAATCTCACCCTAACATCGACGCGACGTCTCGGCTCCAGACACGCCCACCCGCGCCCGGACACGGCCTGTGATGCGTCCCGCTATTGCGCCAGGGTGACCGAACCGGCGCCGTGGCCGATGCCGTACTGGCCCGGCTGGCCGCCGCCGATCAGGCTGCTCACCGCCATCACGGTGGTGATCCGGCCCGACTCGATGTCCACGTCGTCGACGGTGCTGATCGTGCCGGCCACCGCGGAATCGGTGCGTGCCATGGCCACCGCCGCCGTGCCCGACGCCGACCCGTCGCGGCCGGCCAGGACCGTCGCCGAGCCGTGCGGGGCCAGTGCCGCGGCGAACCGGGCCACGCTCAGCCCGCTGGTTCCGGCGTCTTCGGGCAGCCCCCCGCCGGCCACCACGATGGCGGCGTTGGCGGCCGGAAAGCGCTCTTGTTGGTAGGTGATGAAGCCGGTGTCGCGCAGCGCGGCCAGCACGGTGGCCCGGGCGGCGTCGTCGACCGGGGGCACGGGCGGAGCCGGGGGTTCGGGATGGCGCGAGTTGACCAGCAGCGCGATCCCGAGCAGGTCACCGGCCTGGGCGTCCTGGTCGACCAGGCTGGCGCTCAGTTGGGCACCGGCCGGCACGATCCCGGACTCCAGCACGGCACGCAGCTTCTCCTCGGCGTTGCCGTCGACGAACTGCTCCGTCAGCGTCACCGTTCCGGTGACGGTTCCGCCGGCCTGCCCGATGATCCGCGAGAGCGCCTCGACGTCGTCGTCGGCGGCATCAGGGGTCCGGAAGATCACCGTGGATTTCCCGGTCAGCGCGTCGTGCACCATCCGGGGTGCCATCTGGGCGTCGAAATCGTTGGCGTTGCGCAGCCGTTCGCTCAGCGCGTTGTGCTGTTCGTGCAGCGCGTCGATCTGCTCCCGCAGATCCTGCTTGTCGGACTGCATGCCGGCCATCAATGGACCCGACAACAGTCCAGAACCCAGGACGACGCCGAACACCAGTGCCAGCAGCACTGCCGTCAGCGACATCGCGTGGTAGCGAGGGGTGATCATGGCGGTGCTGACCCCGATCCTTATGCGTCGATCCCTATTAGGTCACCCAGTGCCGCAGCCACTGCGACAGGTCGTGCCAGTAGTTGCCGAGCCACTCGAGTACCACGGCGTCGGTCCGCGACACCCACAGCGCGACGATGATCGCCATCAGCATGGTCAGCACCAGCAGCGCGATCGCGCCGGCCGAAATCCGGTTGCGGTAGAGCGTGGCGACCGCGCGGGCGTCCACCAGCTTCTCGCCGACCTTGAGCCGGGTCATGAACATCGACGGGTTGGTGAGCTGACGGGTCCGGTCGAAGAACGTCTCGATGTTGGCGGTGTGCCCGGCGGTCACCAGCAGCGCCGCACCGTGGTGGTCGGCCAGCAGCAGCGCCAGGTCCATTGCGGAACCGGCGGCCGGGAATGTCATGGCACCGACGCCCAGGTCCTGGATGCGCTCCAGTCCGGGTGCGTGGCCGTCGGCGTCGGCGGGCAGCACGACCTGCGAGCCGCACCGCAGTACCTCGGCGCTCATCTGGTCGGGGTCGCCGACGATCAGCTGCGGGCGGTAGCCGGCCTTGCGCAGCACGTCGGCTCCGGCACCGACGCCGATCAGCACCGGCTGGTACTCCTTGATGAACGGCTTGAGGCACTTGAGGTCATCGGTGGCGGTGGCTTCGTCACCGACCAGCACCACGTGGCGACGCCGCAGGTCGACGTCGATCTCGGGGATCCCGATCCCGTCGATCAGCAGCGGGCTCTCGCTGCGGATGAACTCGATGGTGTTGCCGGCGAAGGACTCCAAGTGGGCCACCAGCCCGCTCTTGGCCTCGATCATCATGTCGGCGATCTCGACGTCGCTGCGTTCGACGCCGCGGGCCAGCCGACGGTCGCCGGAGTAGACGGCGCCGTTGTAGAGGCGGATCTTGGCGCCGTCCCGGATCTTCTTGAACACCGTGGGTCCGGCTTCGTCGATCAGCGTGACGCCGTTGGCGACCAGCACCTCCGGCCCCAGGTTCGGGTAGCGCCCGGAGATCGACGCCGAGGCGTTGACCACACCGGCGATCTGGGCCTCCACCAATGCGTCGGCGGTGATCCGGTCCAGGTCGAGAATGTCGAGGACCACGATGTCGCCGGGGCCAACCCTGCGCAGCAGTCGGTCGATGTCGTGGTCAACCCGAGCCGTACCCACAAGGCCAGGCCGGGCGGTGTTACGAGACAGCAGCGCAGACATCTTCATGGGCGCGATTCTGGCCGGGAAGTCGGGGGAATCGCGGGAGGCGCGCCGTAACACCAGCCCCAGAAGTTCTATTTCGTCACACGAGTCACATGCCGGCTCGGTACGCGCGGGCCGCTACGTGGACGCGTTCCGATCCTCTTGCGCGGCATCCAGCAGTTCTCGCGCGTGCGCCCGGGCCGTGTCGGTCTCGCCCAGCCCGGCCAGCATCCGGGCCAGCTCGCCGACCCGGTCGTCGTCCTCCAGCCGCCGCACCCCGCTGGCGCCCTGTCGCCCGGTGGGCTCGACCATCAGGTGCACGTCGGCGTAGGCCGCGACCTGCGGCAGGTGTGTCACCACGATGACCTGGTGGGTGCGGGCCAAGCGGGCCAGCCGCCGCCCGATCTGCACCGCGGCCCGTCCCCCCACGCCGGCGTCGACTTCGTCGAACACCATCGTGGTGCCGGCCGACTGCCGCGATGAGGTGGCCAGCACCACCTCCAGCGCCAGCATCACCCGGGACAGTTCCCCACCGGAGGCGCTCTTGGCCAGCGGCAGCACCGTCATGCCGCGGTGCGGGGCCAGCCCGAACTCGACGTCGTCGATACCCTCCGTGCCGGCGTGCACGATCTGTCCCGACGGCAACCGCAACGCGGCCGGGTCCTCGGCGGCGGCCGGGCTGGTGCTGACCGCGATGCTGAACTCGGCATCGGCCATGGCCAGCCCGGACAGCTCGGCGCTGACCGCCTTGGCCAATCCACCGGCCGCCTTGGTGCGCGCGGCACTGAGGTCGGTGGCGGCCTTGGCCACCTGCTCGCCCAGCGCGTCGACACGGCGGGCCAACTCGGCGAGCGCTTCCTCGGAGACGTCGAGCTGGGTCAGCCGGTCCCGGGATTGCGCCGCCCAGGCCAGCACGCCGTCGATGTCGGCGGCGTACTTGCGGGTCAGGCTGCGCAGCTCGGCCTGGCGGGCCAGCTTGGCATCGAGCGCGTCGGCGCCGGTGGGCAGATCATCGAGATAACTGCCGAGTTCGCGGGCCACGTCGCCCACCACGGTGAGCGCCTCGCCGAGCTGATCGCCCAGCGCCTGCAGCACGGTGTCGTCGGTGCCGCTCAACGCCGCCTTCGCCTGCCCCAGCCGATCGGTTGCCGAGTTCGGCCCGTCCGCTGCATCCAACGCGTCGTCGGCGCCCGCCAGGGCCGCCCGTGCGCCGTCGGCCGCGGCGCGCAGCGCGTCGAGCTCGGAGAGTCGCCGGATGTCGGCGGTCAGCGCGTCGTCTTCGCCGGCCCGTGGATCGACGGCATCGATCTCCCGCAGCGCGAAGGTGAGCCGGTCGGCTTCCTGAGCCAGTTCCCGGGCGCGGTCGCGGCGTTCGACCAGCTCACGTCGTGCCGATTGCCAGGCCTCCCGCGCGGCGCGGTAACGCTCCAGCCGGCTGCCCACCGCGGCGTAGCGATCCAGCGCCGCACGCTGTTCGTCCGGGCGCATCAACCGCAGCTGATCGTTCTGGCCGTGCAACGTCAACAGGCTGCCGGTGAAACCGGTCAGCGATTTGGCCGGAACTCCGCGACCGCCCAGGTAGGCCCGCGAGGGCCCGTCGCGGCTGACCGAGCGGGCCGCGATCACCGTGCCGTCCTCGTCGCGCTCGGCCCCGGCCGCCTCGAGCAGTTCGTCGATCTGCCCGGCTGCGGCCTGGGCCAGGTCGGCGGTGCAGAACCTGCCCTCCACCACCGCACGGGCGGCGCCGGACCGCACCCGGTTGGCGTCGGCGCGAGCACCACCGAGCAGATGCAGCCCGGTGACCACCATCGTCTTGCCGGTACCGGTCTCGCCGGTCAGGACGGTCAGTCCGCGGTCGAATTCGGCGGTGGCTGCGCTGATGGCGCCCAGGGACTCGATACGGATCTCAGTAAGCAAGGGCCGGCACCGTCGTCATTGTCCGCGCCAGCCGGTGACCGGCAGCCGGAATTTGCGCACCAGCCGGTCGGTGAACGGTGAGCGGCCCAGCCGCGCCCACTTCACCGGGCTGACGCCCCGTTGCACCTCCAGGCGCCCGCCTGCGGGCACCAGCATTTTGCGGCGACCGTCGCAGAACACCAGCGCGTTGTGGCCGTCGCTTTCGACCTCGATCGCGATGATCGATTCGGGGCTGGTGACCATGGGCCGGGCGAACAGCGCGTGAGCGTTGTTCGGCACCACCAGGATGGCGTCCAGATCGGGCCAGAGCACCGGTCCCCCGGCGGAGAACGCGTAGGCGGTGGATCCGGTCGGGGTCGACACCAGCACTCCGTCGCAGCCGAACGTCGACACTGGCCGGCCGTCCACCTCCACGACGACGCCCAGCACGCCCAGCCGGGGTCCCTTCTCCATGCTGGCCTCGTTGAGCGCCCAACCGCTGTCGATGATCTCGCCGTCGGCGCGCACCACGACGTCGAGGGTCATCCGGTCTTCCACCCGGTAGTCGCGGGCGATGATCTTGTCCAGGACCTGGTCGATGGTGTCGGCCTCGGCCTCGGCCAGAAACCCGATCCGGCCCAGGTTGACGCCCAGTACCGGGATGTCGGCGCTGCGGGCCAGTTCCGCGGCGCGCAGGAAGGTCCCGTCGCCGCCGAGAACCAGCACCAGTTCGCAGCCCTCGGCCGCCCCGTTGTCGGGGTCCACCAGGTCGATCGCGACACCGACTTCGCGACCGTCGTCAGCACCCGCGTGCAGCGCACCCTTGTCGACGGCTTCGGCGGTCAGCACTCGCAGCGCGATGCCGTGTTCGTCGAGGACCTTCTCGACGCGACGCGCGGTGTCGGTGGCTTCTTCCCGACCGCTGTGCACCACCAGCAGCACGGTGCGTTGATGATCTCCACTGGTCATTGCGGACCCCTCGCGACGGCATCTTCCACAGCGGCGCGCAACGCGTCACCGGTCAGCGGCGCAGCACTGGCGCGCAGATGCAGAAAGTATTCGACGTTGCCGGACGGTCCCGGCAACGGGCTGGCGGTGACGGCGACGGTGCCCCACCCCAGATCTTCGGCGCGGTGCGCCACCGATACGACCGCGTCGGCCCGCAGGACCGGGTCGGACACCACACCGCCGGAACCCACCTGTTGTCGTCCGACTTCGAACTGCGGCTTCACCATTGGCACGATATCGGCGTCCGGTGACGCACAGCCAGCCAGCGCGGGCAACACGGTGGCCAGCGAGATGAACGACAGGTCCGCGACGATCAGCTCCGCGGGCCCGCCGATGCCCTCGACCGTCAGACCGCGGACGTTGGTGCGTTCGATGACCACCACCCGCGGATCGGTGCGCAGCGACCAGGCCAACTGCCCGTAGCCGACGTCGACCGCCACCACCCGGGCCGCGCCCCGGTCCAGCAGCACTTCGGTGAATCCGCCGGTCGAGGCGCCGGCGTCGAGGCACTGCCGGTCGGCAACGGCGATACCGAAGGTGTCCAGGGCGCCGATCAACTTGTGCGCCCCGCGCGACACCCAGCTGCGTTCGCCGTCGTCCGCAACCGCCAGCGCCGCGGTCACCGCCACGGCGGTGGCGGGCTTGACCGCCGGGATGCCGTCGATGGTGACTTTGCCGGCTTCGATCAGTTCGGCGGCCTGCTGACGAGACCGCGCCAATCCGCGCCGGACCAGTTCGGCGTCGACCCGAGCACGCCGCGACATGCCTGACTCAGCCCTTCTCTACCGACTCCAGCGCCCGCACCAACATCTGGTGGGCCTCTTCGAGTCGCTGCGCCAAGGCCTGAAAGTCACCGAGATCGCTGTGGGCCGGCAGGTCGGCCAGCTCGGCTTCGTCGGGCAGCTCGGCCAGCACTGCCGCAATGCGTGCTCGGACGTCCTCAATCTCACTGTTCATGGGTGCCACTCACGCTAGCCGATACCGCTTACGGCCACGTGCCAAGCAGGGACCACTGTTGCAGCGCCGCGTTTGCGGTGTCATCGGCGGCCGCGACGGTGAACGTGCGCCCGGCCAGCTCGGCGTCCCACACCGCGGCTGCGAGCGCGCGGACGATCGACAGGCCGTCACCGTCTTCCTCCGGTTGCCCGGCGGCGACGGTGACGGTGGTGCCGTCCACCTGTACGTCCCAGTGCGGCTGCGAGCCGATCGCCAGCCGGCCGGCGCCGACGTTCAACGCCCGCAGGTCATGGCCGAGGTAGGTCGGCCGATGATCGGCGACCGCGCCGACGGCGTCACGGGCGGAGTTCACTCCGGTGAGCACCATCAGGCTGGGCAGCGCGGCGGCGTTGGCCGCGGCGATGTCGGTGTCGAGCCGGTCGCCGACCACCAGCGGGGCGTAGAACTCGCCGCGGGTCAGTGCAGCGGTCAGCAGCGCCGGGCCCGGCTTGCCGGCCACCTGCGGCTCGGCGTCGGTCGCGGCACGCAGCGCCGCCACCATCGAACCGTTGCCGGGAAGCAGACCCCGCTCCGACGGCAGCGTCTTGTCGACGTTGGTGGTCATCCACAGCGCCCCGGCGCGGATCGCCAGCGCCGCCTCGGCCAGATCGGCCCAGCCGAGCTCGGTGGACAGGCCCTGGATGACGGCAGCCGGTTCGTCGGTGGCCAACCGCACCGGTTCCAGGCCGACGGCGCCGATCTCGGCGGCCAGCGACTCCGCGCCCAGTACCAGGACGCGCGCCCCGGCGGGCAGTTGGCCGGCCAGCAGGCCCGCCGCGATCTGGCCGCTGGTGGCGACGTCCTCGGCGGTGGCGGTGAAGCCCAGCTGGTTCAGGTGTGCCGCGACCTCGTCCGCGCCGCGCGACGAATTGTTGGTGATGAACAGCTTGCGGCTCTGCAGTTCGGCCAGGGTCTCGACTGCACCGGCGGTGGGTTCACCGCCCCGGAACACCGTGCCGTCGAGATCCAGCAGCAGGCAGTCGTATTCCTCGGCCAGCGTCGCGCCGCCACCAAGTTCGGCAATGCGGTCCTCGACGTCGGTGACGCCTTCGGTGTCAGCGGCCGCGGCGCGCAGGAACCACTCCAGCGCCTCACCTTCACGGCCGAGCGCCACCAGCGTCTCGCCGTGCGCGTAGTGCAGCCGGGCGACGGTCGAGCCGGTCCGGTCCGGATCCGTCGGCGCCGAGGAAAGCACCGTCAGCGCCTGCTCCAACTGGCCCAGATCCGCGCGGGCACCGGCGGCGACGATCCGCATCTCATCGGCCTCGTCACCCTCGAGCTGCTCGGCGTCCGGGCCGGTGGCCAACTCGATCGCCCGCTGGGGACGACCCAGGCCACGTTCGCAGTCGGCGATCAGCGGCAGCAGCGCGGACTTGCTGCCCATCCGCCGAGCCGCCCGCAGCTCGCCCAACGCCTGGGTCCAGTCACCGCACTGATAGGCGGCGATCCCGACGGCTTCGCGGACGGCGGTGATCCGCGTTGAGCGGGATCGGGCCGCCTTGGCGTGTAGCAGTGCGGCTTCGGGATCGTCGTCGAGCAGCATCCCGGCGGCGACCAGGTGGCAGGCCACCGCGTCGGCGGTGGCCCGGTTGAGCGTGCTCAGTTCCCGGCGCACTTCCGGCGCCAGCTGCTTGGGCTCGACCCCTTCGGGCAGCGGCGGGTCGTCGTAGCGCTGCGACGTCTCCTCGCCGGACGGGCGCGTGGGTCGCGACGTGCTGTCGAAGTCCCGGCGCGGGCGCGAAGAACGGTCGAAATCGCGCGGCGGACGTGAGGCTCCATCGCGGTCGCGCTGGAACCGCGGGCCGCCGTCGCGATCCCGGGGCGGCCGCGGGCTGCCGTCGCGATCCCGGGGCGGGCGCGGGCTACTGTCGCGATCCCACGAGGGCCGCGGACTGCCATCGCGGTCACGCGGCGGCTGGGAACGACGATCGCGGTCTGGTCCCGCACCGCGGGGCGTTCGACACTGATCGCCGGAACCCCGGAACGAGCCACCACCGGACTGCCCAGGCCTGCCTCCGGAATGCCCGGGGCGGCTTCCGGATTGCCCGGGCCGCCCTCGTCGTCCGGCATCACCGGCGCCCCTGCCGCCGCCCCGCGGCCCGTCGCCGCCATTGCCGTGTTCGGCCACCTCGCGCCCTCCGGTCGTAACAGTGCTACCGAAAAGGATACGGCGGGGATCGCCGACCTCTTGACACGGTCGCATTCGCGCGATCTGTTCGCGCAAAAAATGGGACATGCAGGAAATGCCTGTGCCCCCCAATTTCTTGGGGGGCACAGGTCTTAATGTTGTGTTCGGCGGTGTCCTACTTTTCCACCCGTGTGGGCAGTATCATCGGCGCTGACAGGCTTAGCTTCCGGGT
>LZME01000033.1 GCA_001673575.1 Mycolicibacter heraklionensis
GTGGCGCAGTTGGGTCGCAACTTCGCGGTGATCTACGAGCAGGCCAACAGCCACGGTCAGAAGGTGCAGTCGGCCGGCAACAACATGGCCAACACCGACGCTTCGGTCGGCTCCAGCTGGGCCTGACCGCCCCGGGCGCGCTGGGGCGCTCGCACCTCTTCACCCCAGCAACGCGGTAATCCACCGGACGGTCGACCGACCAAAGGTGACTGGCATGGATTTTGGAGCGTTACCGCCCGAAATCCACTCGGGCCGGATGTATTCCGGCCCGAGTGCCGGTCCCTTGCTGGCTGCTGCCGCCGCCAACGACACCGCCTTCGGTGCGACGGTCCCGCCACCGGTGATCGCGGCGAACAGCAGCCTGTCGCTGTCGCTGATTGCGAGCAACATCCTGGGCCAGAACACCCCGGCTATCGCCGCGACCGAGTTCGAATACGCCGAGATGTGGGCCCAGGATGCCGGGGCCATGTACGGCTACGCGGGCGCTTCGGCGCATGCCACCGCGCTGTCCCCGCTGCCCACTCCGCCGCAGACCACCAATCCGGCCGGTCTGGCCGCCCAGTCCGCGGCGGCCACCCAGGCGGCGGCCGGAGCCCAGACGCAGTCGGCGTTGTCGCAACTGCTCTCGAACCACGAGCCTGGTTGACAGCTGTGCGACTTCTGGACGACTTCTGGCCGAAGACAACCGGTTTCGCATCCGGCGCAGACCCGTGGGCGACAGCCCGTTCGCGGCTCGCCGCGTCCGATTGACCCTGCCAGCGCACTGGTGCACTATTGTTAAGCAAGCACCTCGTTAGGTGAGGCGTCTGCACGGATACAGGCCACTGACCCCGAACGTCGAAAGACGCCCCGGGTCAGGACAGCTCCTCCCGGATTAAGGGTTGAGCCCAAGTGGCTTCCGGGTTTGCACATTTGTGCAGGCCAGGACACGCCGTGCAGTGCCGAAGCTCTGACGAGAGGGGTGCGGATCTCGGTTGTCGCCGGGTAACTTCACCTCGTCGTGCACAAGTGCAGGCACCCGCGCGTGCCCAGGCCGAGAGGAGGTGAGAGCGACATTGAGTCCGAGTGATAGTTCCTATCCGAGATCGATGTTCGTCTCCTTCGATCTCGGTACTGCTTTCACCATCTGATTCGCACCGGCGCTGAACTCGTCGACTGGCGTACCCTCCCGTAGCGGAAGGCGCCAGGCTTCGTCATGCCCTGAAATCGATTGGTAGCTCGGTTATTTCGTCGAGCCTGCCGATCGACGTGGCATGAGCTGCTCCGGCATGTCGCCATGACCGCTGTCCCGATTTCTCCTGCCGTCCGGATTACGGCTGCAACACATATCGGGCACCGACCCTGCCTGCACAGCACCCCAAGACCAGCCATTTGTGGCCGAAAAACCATCAAAAAGGAGCAATACCATGGACTTCGGAGCATTTCCGCCGGAAATCAACTCAGCACGTATCTACACCGGCCCCGGTTCGGGACCGATGATGGCCGCCGCGGCGGCCTGGGACAAGATGGCCGCCGAACTCAGCTCGGCCGAAGCCGCCTACCAAGCTGTCATCAACGGACTCGTCGGCGAAGGCTGGATGGGGCCGGCGTCCAACGCGATGGCCGCCGCGGCCGCACCCTACGCAGCATGGATGGGTGCCACCGCCGCCCAGGCGGAGCAGGCCGCCATGCAGGCCAAGGCGGCGGCCGCGGCATTCGACGCGGCATACGCGATGACGGTCGCCCCGCCGCTGGTCGTCGCCAACCGGTCCCAGCTCGCGGCGCTCGTGGCGACCAACCTCCTCGGCCAGAATGCTGCCGCGATTGCGGCCACCGAGGCGCAGTACGGCCAGATGTGGGCCCAGGACGCCGCTGCCATGTACGGCTACGCGGCGTCGTCCGCGGCAGCCACCAAGGTCACGCCGTTCACCTCTCCGCATGAGGTCGCCGATCCTTCGGCGCAGGGCGCGCAGCAGGGCGCCGTCAGCCAGGCTGCCGGGACGGCCGCCACTTCGAATGCGCAATCCGCAGTGTCCCAGGCGCTTACGAACACACCGAACACTCTGCAGAGTCTTGCTTCGCCGCTGCAGGGAGCGGCTGAGGCCGGCGGCGGCGTCGTCGAACCGCCGATCAGCACCGGCGACCTGGCGAACGGGGTGACCAACCTGATGAGCAGCTCGTTCAGCCCGATGGGCGCGGCGGCGATCTCCAGCTTCGCTGCCGACATGGCGGTGGTGCGTGGTGCTGCCATCGCCGCCGGCGACCCGCTGGGTTTGGGTGCCATCGACCCGTTCACGCCGATGCTCGGCGGGCTGGGCGCTGGATTGGGCAACGGAACGCACGGCTTGGGTGGTCTGGGTACCGCCTCAGCCAGCATGGGGCACGCCGCGTCGGTCGGGGCGTTGTCGGTACCGCAGTCGTGGGCTGCCGCCGTTCCGGCCACCGCGGCTCCGGGCACCTCGGTCGCGGCCACCGGCTGGACGGTCGCCGCGCACGCACCGGAGGCCGGCGCGGCCGGCATGCCCGGGGTGCCGCTGGCGGGCGCCGGTCAGGGCCGCAACTACGGTTTCGCCGCCCCGCGGTACGGCTTCAAGCCCACCGTGATGGCTCGGCCGGTCGTCGCCGGCTAGGCATGTGTCATCGTTGAAGTCATGCAGACGCTGAGCGTCGCCGAGTTCACGTTGCGACTGGCTGTCGGGCTGGGCTGCGGTGCACTGATCGGGCTGGAAAGACAGTGGCGTGCGCGCATGGCGGGACTGCGGACCAACGCGCTCGTCGCCGCCGGTGCCACGCTGTTCGTGCTGTACGCCGTCGCCGTGGAACCCAACTCCACCCGCGTCGCGTCGTACGTGGTGTCGGGGGTGGGCTTCCTCGGCGGTGGAGTGATTCTGCGTGAGGGGTTCAACGTCCGCGGTCTCAACACCGCGGCCACCCTGTGGTGCTCAGCGGCCGTGGGCGTGCTGGCGGCGGCCGGCGACCTGGCGTTCGCACTGATCGGGACGGGCGCGATCGTCGCCACTCATCTACTGCTGCGGCCGCTGGGGCGGCTCATCGACCGTGATCAGCACGTGGAGGAGGACGAACCGCAGTCGCCGTATGAGGTGCAGGTGATCTGCCGGCCGAAGTCCGAGAGATACCTACGCGCCCAGATCGTGCAGCACACCGCCAGCAACGACCTGATACTGCGGGGGATTCACACCGTTCGCGCCGGCGAGGACAACATCGCGCTCACCGCGTCGATGCTGTCGGACAGTCGGGCGCCGGACCGGCTTGAGCGACTGGTGGGCGAGTTGTCGCTGCAGCCAGGCGTCTACGCGGTCCAGTGGCACGCCGAGGATCAGTCGACACTGTCCTCGGACTGATCGGCCTAGGCTGATGTTTCGGAGGTAGGAGACGGTGGATGCGATCGCGGGTGTGTGGTCGGCGTTGCCCGGGCCGATGCGCGACCCGGTTATCTTCGCCGTGCCTTTTTTCCTACTGCTGCTGAGCCTGGAATGGTTCGCCGCACGCAGACTCCAACAGTTGGAATCAGAGCGCGCGCCCGTCGGTGCGTATCGCACCGAGGATGCCTGGGCGAGCATCTCGATGGGCCTGGTGTCCATGGCCACCACAGCCGCGTGGAAGTTCATCGCGCTGCTCGGCTACGCGGCGATCTACACCTATGTGGCGCCGTGGCATCTGTCGCCCACGCGCTGGTACACCTGGGTGATCGCACTCGTCGGTGTGGACCTGCTCTATTACACCTACCACCGCATCGCGCATCGGATCCGGTTGATCTGGGCGACTCACCAGGCGCACCACTCCAGCCGCTACTTCAACTTCGCCACCGCGCTGCGCCAGAAGTGGAACAACAGCGGCGAGATCGTGATGTGGATTCCTTTGCCGCTGTTGGGTGTTCCGCCGTGGATGGTGTTCGCCAGCTTCTCGGTGAGCCTCGTCTACCAGTTCTGGGTGCACACCGAACGGATCGACAAGCTGCCTCGGGCAGTCGAGTTCATCTTCAACACACCGTCGCATCACCGGGTGCACCACGGCATGGACCCGGAGTACCTGGACCGCAACTACGGCGGGATCCTCATCATCTGGGACCGGATGTTCGGCAGCTTCGCGCCGGAGCGGTTTCGCCCGCATTACGGACTGACCAAACCGGTCGACACCTTCAACATCGTGACCCTGCAGTTCCACGAGTACGCCTCGATCATCGCCGATGTGCGGAGCGCGACTCGGTGGCGTGACCGGTTGGGTTACATCTTCGGGCCGCCCGGCTGGCAACCCGTCGCGCCGGCAGTGGCCGTCGCCCAGCAGCCGAGATTGCCCTGACGTAATGCGGGGCACACCGGCGGGTGTTCGCCTAGGCTGACTAACGTCGCATCCGAGCGACAACGCCCGGCGAATCAAGTCGCGGCGTGCCGATGAGAAGGGGACAACGTGGCACAGAGCTTGGGAGACACCCTCACTGCAGGTAAGAAGCTCGTCAAAGGCGAGTCGCTGACCTCCAACAACGGGGCTTACACCCTGACGCTGCAGGAGGACGGCAACCTGGTTTTGGCGGCGCGGGGCAAAGCTATCTGGGCGTCGGGCACCAACGGCAACGACGTGGTGCGCGCCGAGGTGCAGGCGGACGGAAACTTCGTGCTGTACACCGCCGACAAGCCGATTTGGCACACCGACACCAAGGGCAAGAAGGACGTCAAGCTGGTTCTGCAGGACGACCGCAACCTGGTGCTCTACGCCGCCGACGGCGCGGCCTGGTCCACTAAGACCGAGACCGACGCTCCGCCGCCGGAGGAGCCCAAGGCCGAAGAGGCTCCGGCTCCGGCTCCGGTGGAGGAGGCCGCACCCGCGGCACGCACCTACACCGTGGTCGCTGGCGACACCCTGTTCGCCATCGCCGAGCGGTTCTACGGTGACGGCAACAAGTACCCGCAGATCGCGGAGGCCAGCGGTATCGCCAACCCTGACCTGATCCACCCCGGTCAGGAGCTGACGATCCCCTGATCGCCGAGCAACGCCGCTGCGGCGGCCCGGATCCCTTGGGGCCGGGCCGCCGCGCTGCGCCATGGTGGCTTGGTCCGGCCGGACCGAAACCGGCCCTCAACGATAGGAGTCGACGGTTGCGCAGGCTCGTTGCGCGGGTGCTGGCGGTGCTGCTGGGAATCGGTGCGACAGTTACTGGGCCGACGGTCTTTCCGGCCCGAGCCGATCGAGTGCTGGTGTTCCCGGGGATGGAGATTCGCCAGGACACCCATGTCTGCACTCTCGGCTACGTCGACCCGGTGATGCGGATTGCCTTCACCGCCGGCCATTGCCGGGGGAGCGGTACCGTCACCGACCGCGGCGGGGCCGTCATCGGCAGGTTGGCGACGTTTCGCGACAACACTCCTAATGGTTCGACCGTCAACACCGACCAGGTGATCGCCGACTACGAGTCGATCGTGCTGGCCGATGATGTCGACGCCAACGATGTCCTACCGGGAGGTCTGCAGCTGCAGGCCGGCCCGGACATCGAGCTGAAACCCGGTGATCCGGTCTGCCACTTCGGCATCGTCACCGGCGAAACCTGCGGCACCGTCGAACGGGTCAACAACGGGTGGTTCACCATGACACGCAGCGTTCGCAGTCAACAGGGTGACTCCGGCGGCCCGGTGTATGCGCCGGGTGGCTCTGGCCCGGCCCGGATCGTCGGGCTGTTCAACAGTGTCTGGGGCGAATTCCCCGCCGCGGTTTCGTGGCCGGCGATCTCCCAGCAGGTTCGCGAAGACGTCGGCGTTCCGTCCCCGCTGTCGTGACCCCGCCGCCTCGCCCACCCATCCAGATCGCCTGGGTCACAGGCGATCTCGATGCCACCGAGTCCGCGCTGACTGCATTGCTCGGCGTGCGCAAATGGATCCGTATGGCCGGGGTGCACTTTGCGCCGGACACGTGCAGCTACCTGGGCGAGCCGGCTGATTTCGTCGCCGACATCGCGCTGAGCTACGTCGGTGACATGCAGTTGGAGCTGATCGCACCGGTGCGCGGGCGCAGCCTCTACGACGACTTCCTGCGTGACCACGGGCCGGGCCTGCACCATGTCTGCATCGAGGCCGAGGACCCCGAAAACTTCGACGTTATGCTGAACGACACCGCCGAGCAGGGCGCCCAGGTGGTTGCCCGGGGCGTGATGCCCGGCGGCATGCAATTCGCGTACGTCTCAGCTCCGGAAGCTGGCATCCCCTACCTGGAGATCGCCTACATCCCAGCCGAGATCCGAGCGGTCTTCGACTACATCAAACAGGAGCAGCGGTAACCACCGCATCGGCGCCGATGACCAGCGCCGGCGAAAAAGAGGAGTGGCGGCAATGAGCACCCAGATCCCGGACACCACCAGTGCCGAAGCGGTTTCGGAGTGGTCCGACGAGTTCGACGTCGTGGTGATCGGCTTCGGCATCGGTGGCGGCTGCGCGGCCGTCACTGCGGCGGCAGCCGGGGCCCGGGTCCTGGTGCTGGAGCGCGCCGCCGAGGCGGGCGGCACCACCGCCATGGCGGGCGGCCACTTCTATCTCGGCGGCGGCACCGCGGTCCAGGAGGCGACCGGGCATGCCGACACCGCGGACGAGATGTACAAGTACCTCGTCGCGGTGTCGCGCGAACCCGAGCACGACAAGATCCGGGCCTACTGCGACGGCAGCGTCGAGCACTTCAACTGGCTGGAGGATCTCGGTATTGCTTTCGAGCGCAGTTACTACCCGGAGAAGGCGGTGATCCAGCCCAACACCGAGGGGCTGATGTTCACCGGCAACGAGAAGGTGTGGCCGTTCCTGAACGAGGCCGTTCCGGCGCCGCGCGGGCACAAGGTTCCGGTGCCCGGTGACACCCAGGGCGCCAAGATGGCAATCGACCTGCTCCTCAAGCGGGCCGACAACCTCGGGGTGACGATCCGCTACGAAACCGGAGCTACCGGGCTGGTCACCGACGCCTCCGGCGCCGTCGTGGGTGTCTCGTGGAAGCACTTCACCGAAAGCGGTGTGATCAAAGCGAAGTCGGTGGTGATCGCCGCCGGTGGCTTCGTGATGAACCCGGAGATGGTCGCCCAGTACACGCCGAAGCTGGCCGAGAAGCCGTTCGTGCTGGGCAACACCTACGACGACGGGCTGGGCATCCGGATGGGGATGTCGGTAGGCGGCGCCACCAAGCACATGGACCAGATATTCATCACCGCGCCGGTCTACCCGCCCTCGATCCTGCTGACCGGCATCATCGTCAACAAGGAGGGCAAGCGCTTTGTCGCCGAGGACTCCTACCACTCACGCACGTCGGGATTTGTCATGGACCAGCCCGACAGCGCGGCCTTCCTGATCGTCGACGAGGCCCACATGCGCAAGCCGCAGGTGCCCTTGGTCCCGCTGATCGACGGATGGGAGACCGTGCCGGAAATGGAAGCCGCACTGGGTATTCCGGAAGGAAACCTGGTGGCGACCCTAGACCGCTACAACACGTATGCGGCGCAGGGCGAGGACCCGGACTTCCACAAGCAGCCGCCGTTTCTGGCTCCGCAGGACAACGGCCCGTGGGGCGCGTTCGACCTGTCGCTGGGCAAGGCGGTCTACGCCGGCTTCACCATCGGCGGGTTGGCGACGTCGGTGGACGGCGAAGTGTTGCGCGGTGACGGCCAGCCGATACCGGGCCTGTACGCCGCCGGGGCGTGTGCGGCCAACATCGCCCAGGACGGCAAGGGATACGCCAGCGGGACCCAGTTGGGTGAGGGCTCGTTCTTCGGCCGACGCGCCGGGGCGCACGCGGCAACTCGTTAGCGGCTAGACCGGGGACAGGTCCCAGCGGCCCTGTCCGAGCAGCTCCAGCACGTGCTTGTGGTGCTGGCGCACCGTGTGCCGGTGGCTCACGCTGACCAGGATGGTGTCGGGCAGCTCGGAGCGCAGCAGCCGATACAGCGTCAACTCCAGGCCTTCGTCGAGCGCCGACGTCGACTCGTCGAGGAACGCAGCCTTGGGCCGGGTCAACAGGATTCGGGCGAACGCCACCCGCTGCTGCTCACCGGGCGAGAGCACCTTGGCCCAGTCCTCGACATCGTCGAGCCGGTCGACCAGGTTCGGCAGTGACACCTTGACCAACGCCTCGGTGATCTCGGCGTCGGTGACCTCGCCGACCGACAGCGGGTAGCACACCACCGCTCGTAGATCACCCAGCGGGATGTAGGGCAGTTGCGAGATGAACATCGTGGCGTTGACCGCATCCGGGCGGCGCAGGGTTCCCGACGCGTATGGCCACAACTGGGCCAGGCTGCGTAGCAGTGTCGTCTTGCCGCTGCCCGACGGCCCGGCGATCATCAGCGCGTCACCGATGCCCAGGTGCACGTCGAGCGCCTCGATCAGCGGGACGCCCTCGGGATTGCGCACCTCGACACCCTCGAGGGCCACCGTGCCGTCCGGGCTGGGCTTGACCAGCAGCTCGGGAAGGTCTCGGGCCTCACGGTTGGCTTCGACCAGCCCGTGCAGACGAATGATCGAGGCCCGGTAGCCGGCGAAGTTGTCGTAGGCATTGCGGAAGAACGACAGCGAATCCGAGATGTTGCCGAACGCCGACGCGGTCTGGGCCACCCCGCCGAACATGATCTGTCCGGAGAACAGTCGCGGCGCCTGAATCACCCAGGGCAGCGGCACGATCGCCTGGCTCACCGACAGGTTCCAGCCGGAGAACCCGATGGTCCGGTTCACGAACTTCAGATAGTTGGCGATGATCGCGCGGAATCGCGTCCGCAGCTGGACCCGTTCGGCCAGCTCGCCCCGGTAGAACGCCACCGACTCGGCGGCGTCGCGCACCCGCACCAGCGCGTACCGGAAGGCGGCGTTGGTGAGCTCGTTACGGAAGCTCAACCGGATCAAGGGACGGCCGATCCAGAACGCGACGATGGTCGCGACGGCCACGTAGACCAGGACGATCAAGAACATCGCCCGCGGAATGTCGAACCCGAACACGGTCAGCGTGCCCGACAGGTTCCACAGGATGGCGGTGAACGAGACCACCGTGACCATGGACTGCACGGCGCCGAACAACAGCGTGCTGCCGGTGCCGTTGGCCGGGGCGTTGACGTTGGCGCCGTTGCCCGCGGTGAAGATGTCGATGTCCTGCTGAATACGCTGGTCTGGGTTGTCGATCGCGCCTTCGATGGCTTCGCCGACGGCGGGGTCGAGCGGTGTCTTGACGAAGTGGGCCCGATAGTAGGCCCGCCCGTCCAACCAGTCCCCGGTCAGTCGCTCGGTGAGCCAGCTGCGCCAATTCACCATGAAGTGCTGGGTCAGGTAGATGTCGAGCATCACCCGTGCCACGTGCAGCACGGCCATCAGGCTGAAGATGCCGATCGACATCCAGAATCCGTGGACGCCCGACGCTTTGATGGCTTCGTCGCCCCCGGCGGCGCCCTGGAAGGCGGTCTGCAGCGACGAGTACATGTCGTTGCCCTGGAAGCTGAACAGCACGTTGAGCCGGACCGCGGTAATCACCGACAGCAACAGCACGCCCAGCATCAGCCAGACCCGGAGGCTGTCGCGACCGGTGAAGTAGGCGCCGCTGATCTCCCAGAACTGGCGTCCCCATCGGGTGCTGAACCGCAGCAGGGCCGCCACGGCCAACACGCCGACGGCGCTGATGGTCCAGGCCAGTGCGATCCACACCAGAGAATCGGGCAGTGCATGCGCCCAGTCGATGGACGGCTTGAACACCTTCGAGTCCACTGCCACATCTCCTTCACCGCCGAATCGACGTGCCGGCCGGTAGATCAAAAATCCCGTGCGAAACCTACCGCGTAGCGCGGCGCGGCGTCGGATGAGCACCGCCGAAGCAGCCCGGTACCGTTGTGCTGTGGCTAACACCTCCAAGACTGTCTCCGGAACGCGAACCAAGTCGGGTCGGCTCAGCGGGAAATTCTGGAAACTGCTGGGCGCCAGCACCGAGAAGAACCAGAGTCGTTCGATGGCCGAGGTCACCGCGGCCGGCGAGTACGCCAAGAAGGCCGCTGGGCTCGACGACGAGCAGCTGCGCAAAGCCGCGCAGCTGCTCAACCTCAAGGAGCTGGCCGACGCCTCGGACATCCCGCAGTTTTTGGCGATCGCCCGCGAAGCGGCCGAGCGCAGCATCGGGCAGCGTCCGTTCGATGTTCAGCTACAGGGCGCGCTGCGGATGCTGGCCGGGGATGTGGTCGAGATGGCCACCGGCGAAGGCAAGACGCTCTCCGGTGCGATCGCCGCCGCCGGCTACGCCATCGGTGGCCGGCACGTGCACGTGGTCACCATCAACGACTACCTCGCGCGTCGTGACGCCGAATGGATGGGCCCCCTGCTCGAGGCCCTGGGGGTCACCGTCGGGTGGATCACCGAAGACTCCACGGCGGCCGAGCGCCGCGCGGCCTACCAGTGCGATGTCACCTACGCCTCGATCAACGAGATCGGCTTCGACGTGCTGCGCGATCAGCTGGTCACCGACGTCGACGACCTGGTCTCGCCCAACCCGGATGTGGCGCTGATCGACGAGGCCGACTCGGTGTTGGTCGACGAGGCGCTGGTGCCGTTGGTGCTGGCCGGCACCACCCACCGGGAGACGCCCCGGATGGAGATCGTCGAGCTGGTCGGACGGCTCAAGCCCGGAGTGGACTACGACTCCGACGAGGATCGGCGCAACATCCACCTCACCGAGGTGGGCGCGAACAAGGTCGAGAAGGCGCTCGGTGGCATCGACCTGTACTCCGAGGAGCACGTGGTCTCCACGCTGACCGAGGTCAACGTCGCCCTGCACGCCCACGTGCTGTTGCAGCGCGACGTGCACTACATCGTCCGCGACGGCAAAGTGCAGTTGATCAACGCCTCGCGCGGCCGGATCGCCGCCCTGCAGCGCTGGCCGGACGGCCTGCAGGCCGCGGTGGAGGCCAAGGAGGGCATCGAAACGACCGAGACCGGCGAGGTGCTCGACACCATCACGGTGCAGGCGCTGGTCAATCGGTATCCGACCGTGTGCGGTATGACCGGTACGGCACTGGCGGCCGGCGAGCAGTTGCGGCAGTTCTATCAGCTGGGAGTCTCGCCGATCCCGCCGAATATGCCCAACATCCGCGAAGACGAGGCGGACCGGGTCTACATCACCGCCGCGGCCAAGAACGACGCCATCGTCGCCCACATCGTCGAGGTGCACGCCACCGGGCAACCGGTGCTGGTCGGCACCCACGACGTCGCCGAGTCCGAGGAACTGCACGAGCGGCTGCGCAAGCGCGGTGTCCCGGCGGTGGTCCTCAACGCCAAGAACGACGCCGAAGAGGCCACGGTGATCGCCGAGGCCGGCAAGCTCGGGGTGGTGACGGTGTCCACCCAGATGGCCGGTCGCGGCACCGACATCCGCCTGGGCGGATCCGAAGAGTCCGACCACGACGCGATCGTCGAGCTGGGCGGGCTGCACGTGATCGGCACCGGCCGCCAGCACACGCAGCGCCTCGACAACCAGTTGCGGGGTCGGGCCGGCCGTCAGGGCGACCCGGGATCGTCGGTGTTCTTCTCCAGTTGGGAAGACGATGTCGCCGCGACCAACCTGGAAGCCAATAAGCTGCCCACCGAGACCGACGACGACGGCCGGATCCTGAGCCCCAAGGCCTCCGGTCTGCTCGACCACGCGCAGCGCATCGCCGAGGGCAAGCTGCTCGACATCCACGCCAACACCTGGCGGTACAACCAGCTGATCGCCCAGCAACGCACCATCATCGTGGAGCGGCGCAACACGCTGCTGTCCACCCCGGCGGCTCGTGAGGAACTGGCCGAGCTCACCCCGAAGCGCTACGCGGAATTGAAGGAGCAGCTGGGGGAGGACGGCGAAGCCAAGCTGGAGAAGATCTGCCGGCTGATCATGCTCTACCACCTGGACCGCGGTTGGGCCGACCACCTCGCCTACTTGGCCGACATCCGGGAGAGCATCCACCTGCGTGCCCTGGGGCGGCAGAACCCGCTCGACGAGTTCCACCGGTTGGCGCTCGACGCGTTCGCCTCACTGGCCGCCGACGCCATCGAGGCGTCCCAGCAGACCCTGGAGACCTCGGATTCGATCGAGTCCGAGCCGGGTATCGACCTGTCGAAGCTGGCCCGGCCCACCTCGACGTGGACCTACATGGTTCGCGACAACCCGCTGAGCGACGACAGCATGGACGCGCTGAGCCTGCCCGGGATCTTCCGCTAGGGGGTCGGTATGGCTGCCGGGTCTGGCACCGAGCACGTCCAAGACCGGGTGCTCACGGTGCCCAACGTGATCAGCCTGGCCCGTCTCGGGCTGATCGGCGTCTTTCTCTACCTACTGCTGGTCGCGCGGGCGGACGGGCCGGCGGTGGCGACGCTGATGCTCAGCGGCGCCTCGGATTGGGCCGACGGCAAACTGGCTCGGCTGTTGAATCAGTCCTCGGCGCTGGGCGCCCTGCTCGATCCGGCGATCGATCGGCTGTACATGATCGCCATTCCAGTCGCGTTCGGGGTGCGGGGACTGGTGCCCTGGGCGATCATCGCAACGCTGCTCGCCCGAGATTTGCTGCTGGCCGCCACGCTGCCGGCGCTGCGTAGCCGGGGACTGACTGCGCTGCCGGTGACCTACATCGGCAAGGCGGGCACGTTCGCGCTGATGTCGGCGTTTCCGCTGATCCTGTTGGGACAGTGGGATCAGCTGTGGAGCCGGGTGGTCCTCGCCACCGGATGGGGTTTCCTGATCTGGGGCCTGGGTATGTACCTGTGGGCGTTCGTGCTGTACCTCATCCACGTGAGACTGGTGGTCCGCACCATGCCGAAGGTTGCCGGTGGCTGAGCCGTTCTTCGCGCTGAGCGGATACGACTCCAAGGGGGCGGGCGCCCACGAAGCCGGCAGGCCACGCAGATTCGCGGTGCCGTCTTTGCTGCGGTCTCTGCTGTCCGAACATCTCGACCCCGGCTATGCCGCGGCGGCGGCCAGGCGGGCACGCCGCACCACGCCCCCGGCGGCCACCGCCCGGGTCGCGGGGTGGGCATGGGAGGCGGTGGCGGCGTTGCTGGTGGCGACGGTGTTCGCGGTTGCAGTGGCGCAGGCACGGTCGGTGGCCCCCGGGGTGCACGATGCCCAGCAGGTGCTGGCGACGAACGTCCGAGCGGCCGAAGCTGTCACCGGACGGCTGACGGACAAACGTGACACCTACTCCAACCGTGTCGACGAGTTGCGCCGGCACCGGCTGGCCGACGACGCCCAGGGGCAGCGGGTGCTGGCCGGCCTGGACGCGCTCAGCCTGGAGGCTGCCAGCACGCGGGTGAGCGGTCCCGGGGTGACCGTCACCGTCACGGACCCCGGAGCCGGACGAAATCTCTCCGATGCGTCCAAACAGCGGGTGTCGGGCAGCCAGCAGATCATCTTGGATCGCGACCTGCAGCTGGTCGTCAACTCGCTGTGGGCCAGCGGAGCCGAGGCGATCGCCGTCGGCGATGTGCGCATCGGTCCGAATGTCACGATCCGGCAGGCCGGCGGAGCCATCCTGGTCGATAACAAGCCGATCAGCAGTCCTTATGCGCTGCAAGCCATCGGACCGCCGGGCGGACTGCGCGACGCCTTCGACCGCAGCCCGGGGTTGTACCGGCTACGGCTGTTGGAGGCCTCCTACGGGGTGGTGGTCCGTGTCGACGGCCGCAACTCGGCCGACATCACCCTGCCGGCCGGATCGGTACGAGATGTCCGGTTTGCCAAACAGATAGGGGCATCGTGACGCAAGCTTGCGCTGCGGGCCGCGGCTTGGCCGCCGTGGCCGGTACTAGTCCGGTTCGGGAGGCTGGAGTGATGTCGCAATGATCGGTATCGCCGCGCTGATCGCCGGCATCGTTCTGGGGTTGATCTTTCACCCCAGCGTGCCGGAGGTGGTTCAGCCCTACCTACCGATCGCGGTGGTGGCCGCGCTGGACGCCGTGTTCGGCGGCCTGCGCGCTTACCTGGAGCGGATCTTCGACGCGAAGGTGTTCGTCGTGTCGTTCGTGTTCAACGTTCTGGTAGCCGCGCTGCTGGTCTACCTCGGTGACCAGTTGGGGGTCGGCACACAGCTGTCGACCGCGATCATCGTGGTGCTGGGCATCCGCATCTTCGGCAACGCGGCGGCGCTGCGGCGACGGCTGTTCGGGGCCTGACCCGCATGAGTAGCACCGACCCGGCGTCGCACGGCCGCCACGAGCTGCCGCAGCCGCCCCCGCAGAACGGTGTGCCGCCGCCTCGCGGCCGTTCCGGGCCGCTGTTCAGCGTGCTGGGAATGCTGCTGTGCCTGCTGTTGGGCGTGGCGATTGTCACTCAGGTCCGCCAAAACGACTCCGAGGATGCGCTGGAGACAGCCCGGCCCGCTGACCTGCTGGTGCTGCTGGACTCGCTGCGCCAACGCGAGGCCACCCTCAACACCGAAGTCGCCGAACTGCAGCAGACGCTCAACGCCCTGCAGGAATCCGGCAGCAGTGACCGGGCCGCCATCGAGAACGCGCAAGCGCGGCTGGCCGCCCTGGCGATCATGATCGGCACGGTGGGTGCGGTCGGACCCGGCGTCGTGATCACCGTCGACGATCCGGCCCGCGGGGTGGCACCCGAGACGATGCTCGACGTGATCAACGAGCTGCGCGCGGCCGGTGCCGAGGCGATGGAGGTCCGCGACGGTAGCAAGGCCGTGCGCATCGGGGTGGATTCGTGGGTTGCGGGCACGCCCGGTGCGCTGGAGTTCGACGGAACGGCCCTGACGCCCCCGTATTCGGTTCTGGCGATTGGGGATCCCCCCACCCTGGCAGCGGCGATGAACATTCCCGGCGGGGCCGTCGACAGCGTCAAACGGCTTGGCGGTGCTATGGCAGTGCAGCAGGCCGACCGCGTTCAGGTGACCGTGTTGCGACAACCGAAACCCCGCCAAT
Organism: Mycolicibacter heraklionensis; assembly: GCA_001673575.1. Lineage (GTDB taxonomy): Bacteria > Actinomycetota > Actinomycetes > Mycobacteriales > Mycobacteriaceae > Mycobacterium > Mycobacterium heraklionense_A. The sequence continues at coordinate 14,892 of LZME01000033.1, forward strand.
ACGCTCAGCCAGTCAAGTGAGCCCGACAGCGCAAGGAGCACGATCACCGTGAGCTCGGAAAGCTTAGTTCCATCCGACCTGTACTACACCGCTGAGCACGAGTGGGTTCGCCGCACCGGACCGGACACCGTCCGTGTGGGTATCACCGACTTCGCGCAGGCCGCCCTGGGTGACGTGGTCTTCGTGCAGCTGCCCGCAGCGGGCACCGGGGTCACCGCCGGAGAGGCCTTTGGCGAAGTGGAGTCGACCAAGTCGGTCTCGGACCTTTACGCACCGATCACCGCGTCGGTGAGCGCGGTCAACGCCGAACTGGACGCCAACCCGCAATTGGTGAACTCCGACCCCTACGGCGCCGGTTGGCTGCTGGAACTTCAGGTGGCGAACGCGGATTCGGCAGCTCTGGACCAGAGTCTGTCGGGGCTGCTGACCGCCGATGCCTACCGGGCGACGTTGTCGGAATGACGATTGTTAGCCTGCCTGCCGGGACGCGCCGGGTATCCGGCGACACGATCCCGCGGTGCGGGGGACATGACGGACCGCTGCGCGGTACGGTCGACTCAACGATTCAGGGTTGGGCGCAACACATGTCCGGCGGGCGCGACCAGGTAGCACAACAGCGGCCAGTGAGGAGTAGCGGGTGACGGAGAAGGACCCGGCAACGGGGCAAGACCAGGCAGGCGATGAAGTCACGGTGGAAACCACATCGGTTTTCCGCGCCGACTTCCTAAACGAACTCGACGCCCCCTCTCAGGCGGGCGGCGAGAGCCTGACCTCGGGCGTTGAAGGGCTGCCCGTGGGTTCGGCACTGCTGGTCGTCAAGCGCGGTCCCAACGCCGGATCGCGCTTCCTGCTCGACCAACCGGTCACCGCGGCCGGTCGGCACCCCGACAGCGACATCTTCCTCGATGACGTCACGGTGAGTCGTCGTCACGCCGAGTTCCGGCTGGAAGGCAACGAGTTTCAGGTTGTCGACGTGGGCAGCCTCAACGGGACCTATGTCAACCGGGAGCCGGTCGATTCGGCGGTCCTGGTCAACGGCGACGAGGTGCAGGTCGGCAAGTTCCGCCTGGTGTTCCTGACCGGCCCGAAGACGGGTGAGACCGAGGCCGGGCCGGGCAGCTAATGACCGCGCCTGACAGCCCTGAACTGGCCGGGATGTCAATCGGAGCGGTGCTGGACCTGCTTCGGCCGGATTTTCCCGACGTCACGGTCTCCAAGATTCGTTTCCTGGAGACCGAGGGGCTGGTCATGCCGCAGCGGGCGGCGTCAGGCTACCGCCGATTCAGTGCCTACGACTGCGCACGGTTGCGTTACGTGCTGACCGCACAACGCGACCATTACCTGCCGTTGAAGGTGATCAAGGCGCGGCTGGACGCCGAAGCGGATGGCGCGCTGCCGTCAGCGGAGTCGCCGTACCCCACGCCCCGACTGGTGTCGGCCGGCGGCGAGACCACCCACAACGGGACGGCGTTGCCTGCGCCGCCGCGACAGGTGCGGTTGAGCCGCGAGGATCTGCTGCAGCGCTCGGGCGGCGACGACGCGCTGTTGACGGCGTTGGTCAGATCGGGCGTGATCACCTCCGGCCCGGGTGGCCTGTTCGACGAGCACGCGGTGGTGATCGTCCAGTGTGCGCGCGGCCTCGCCGACTACGGTGTGGAGCCGCGGCACCTGCGAGCGTTTCGCTCGGCGGCAGACCGGCAGGCCGACCTGATCGCCCAGATTGCGGGCCCGCTGGTCAAGGGGGGCAAGGCGGGCGCACGCGACCGGGCCGACGACTTGGCCCGCGAGGTCGCGGCGCTGGCGATCGCTCTGCACACCGCGCTGCTCAAGTCGTCGGTACACGACGTACTGCACGGCTGAGGACTAGACTTCGCCTCGGCGGCTTGTTGCGCGGCATGTGGTTTCCGACCGGGGGTTTCGCAGCGAGTCATACTGGGACTACAAGGACTTGGGACGCAGCGAACGCGGAGGGCTGACTGGAGATGGGTGAAGTACGCGTGGTCGGCATCCGCGTCGAGCAGCCGCAGAACCAGCCGGTGCTGCTCCTGCGCGAAGCCGACGGTGATCGATATCTCCCGATCTGGATCGGGCAGGCCGAAGCCGCCGCCATCGCCTTGGAGCAACAGGGCGTGGAGCCCGCCCGGCCCCTGACTCACGACTTGATCCGTGACTTGATCGGCGCGCTCGGACATTCGCTCAAGGAGGTCCGAATCGTCGACCTTCAAGAGGGCACGTTCTACGCCGACCTGATCTTCGACCGCGACATCACGGTGTCGGCGCGCCCGTCGGACTCGGTGGCCATCGCGTTGCGGGTGGGTGTGCCGATCTATGTCGAAGAAGCGGTGCTGGCCGAGGCGGGCCTGCTGATCCCCGACGAGGGCGATGACGAGACCGCCGGCGCGGTACGTGAAGACGAGGTGGAGAAGTTCAAGGAATTCCTCGATAGCGTGTCGCCCGACGATTTCAAAGCAACCTGACCCGGCGCGGCGGACTCAGCCTCGTCACAGATCCGTTGCATCTCTCTGCCGTCGGCGCGACACGCCCAAACGTAAGCAACACGCGCAAAACGCGGCCCCCATACTTGAACCACGGCGGGAACAACTGCACGGCAGCCCGGCGGACGGCGTATGCTCACGACCAACTCGGGCAAGAGCAAACGCGGCCACTGGCCAGTCAGTGGCAACGAGCGCGATCGGCGAGAGGAAGCAGCGTGGGCGACCAACCGGGGCAGGAACAGCTGGACTTCACGGGTCAGTCCGACAAGGGTGACCGCGAAGTCCCCGCGGACCCCTCCAGCGCCGGCCAGCCCGTACAGGGCGGTCTGTTCCCGGACGACTCCGTTCCCGACGAACTCGTCGGTTACCGCGGTCCCAGCGCCTGCCAGATCGCCGGCATCACCTACCGCCAGCTCGACTATTGGGCTCGTACCTCGCTGGTGGTGCCCTCCATCCGGGGCGCGGCCGGCTCCGGTAGCCAGCGGCTGTACTCGTTCAAAGACATCCTGGTGCTCAAGATCGTCAAGCGACTCCTCGACACCGGCATCTCGCTGCACAACATCCGGATCGCCGTCGACCACCTTCGCGAGCGCGGTGTCCAGGATCTGGCCAACATCACGCTGTTCTCCGACGGCACCACCGTGTACGAATGCACCTCTGCTGAAGAGGTCGTCGACCTGCTGCAGGGCGGCCAGGGGGTGTTCGGTATCGCGGTATCGGGCGCGATGCGCGAGCTGACCGGCGTGATCTCCGACTTCCCCGGCGAGCGCGCCGATGGTGGCGAGTCGATCCCCGCGCCCGAAGACGAACTGGCCAGCCGCCGCAAGTTCCGCGACCGCAAGACCGGTTAGGGCTCACAGCTAGGCGCTGCGGTCGAGAAACCGTCGCGGGATCCTGGTCGACCGGGCCCGGCGGGTAGTATTAGGGCCGCATCAGCCTCTCGCGGGAGAGTTCCGTGGCAGCCAGCCGCGGACGCCGAAGGAGCAATACCTCTCCGTCAACCTCTCAGGCACCCGGACCGCGGCCGGCATTGATGCCTCTGGAAAGCGGTGACGCCCGTTTGGGTTACACCCGCCCATGGGGAAAGGCGCTGCAGAAGTCTCGGCGCCGAATCTCTCAGGCGCCCGGGCCGGGCAGACGACAGAGGGGGAGGACACGAATTCGTCTCGCAGTCGTCTAGCGCCCAGGAGTTCCCGTGTCCGAGTACACCGAATCCCGCTTTGTTGACCGGCATATCGGCCCCGACAGTGCCGCGATCAGCGCGATGCTCGCCACCATCGGTGTCGCGTCGCTGGAGGAGCTCGCCGCCAAGGCCGTGCCCGCCGGCATCCTCGACGCGCTGAGTGCCGATGGCATCGCGCCCGGGCTCGACATCCTGCCGGCCCCGGCCACCGAGGCCCAGACCCTGGCCGAACTGCGCGACCTGGCCGATGCCAGCACCGTCGCGGTGTCGATGATCGGCCAGGGCTACTACGACACGCTCACCCCACAGGTATTGCTGCGCAACATCATGCAGAACCCGGCGTGGTACACCGCTTACACGCCCTACCAGCCGGAGATCAGCCAGGGCCGGCTGGAAGCCCTGCTGAACTTCCAGACCATGATCGCGGATCTGACCGGCTGCGAGATCGCCAACGCCTCGATGCTCGACGAGGGCACCGCGGCGGCCGAGGCGATGACATTGATGCACCGCGCGACGCGCGGCACGTCGCATCGGCTGCTGGTCGACTCCGACCTGTTCACCCAGACCGCGGCGGTGCTGGCGACTCGCGCCGAGCCGCTGCGCATCGAGATCGTCACCGCCGACCTGCGTGAGGGCCTTCCCGACGGCGACTTCTTCGGGGTGGTCGTGCAGTTGCCGGGTGCCTCGGGCCGGATCACGGATTGGTCGGGGCTGATCGAAGCCGCCCACGAGCGCGGCGCACTGGTGGCGGTGGGCGCGGACCTGCTGGCATGCACGCTGCTCACCCCGCCCGGCGAGATCGGCGCGGACGTGGCATTCGGCACAGCCCAACGGTTCGGGGTGCCGATGGGCTTCGGCGGCCCGCACGCCGGCTACCTGGCCGTGCACTCGCGTCACGCCCGCCAGCTGCCCGGCCGGCTGGTCGGGGTGTCCCTGGACGCCGATGGCTCGACGGCGTTCCGGCTGGCGCTGCAAACCCGCGAACAGCACATCCGCCGGGACAAGGCCACGTCGAACATCTGTACCGCGCAGGTGCTGCTGGCGGTGATGGCCGCCATGTACGCCAGCTACCACGGCGCCGATGGTCTGACCGCGATCGCGCGGCGAGTGCACGCCCACGCCGAGAAGATCGGCGCCGCGCTCGGTGAGGCGCTGGTGCACGACCGTTATTTCGACACGGTGCTGGCCCGGGTGCCGGGCCGCGCCGACGACGTGATCGCCGCGGCCAAGGCCGGCGGGATCAACCTGTGGCGCGTCGACGCCGACCACGTCTCGGTGGCCTGCGACGAAACGACCACCGACGCGCAGGTGGCCGCGGTACTGGATGCCTTCGGGCTGGCGGCGGTCGAACCGGCCGGCGCGCCCATCGCGACCCGCACCTCGGAATTCCTGACCCACCCGGCGTTCACTCGCTATCGCACCGAAACCGCGATGATGCGTTATCTGCGCTCGCTGTCGGACAAGGACATCGCCTTGGACCGCAGCATGATTCCGCTCGGATCGTGCACGATGAAGCTCAACGCCGCCGCCGAGATGGAGTCGATCACCTGGCCCGAGTTCGCGCGCCAGCACCCGTTCGCCCCGGCCGGCGATGCCGTGGGCTTGCGGACGCTGATCGCGCAGCTGGAGACCTGGCTGGCGGGCATCACCGGATATGACGCGGTGTCACTGCAACCCAATGCCGGCTCGCAGGGGGAGTACGCGGGTCTGCTGGCGATCCACGCCTATCACGCCAGCCGCGGCGAGTCGCATCGCGACATCTGCCTGATCCCCTCCAGTGCCCACGGCACCAATGCCGCGTCGGCGGCGCTGGCCGGAATGCGCGTGGTGGTGGTCGCCTGCCGTGACAACGGCGACGTCGACCTCGATGATCTGCGCGCCAAGGTCGACCAGCACGCTGCGGCGCTGTCGACGTTGATGATCACCTATCCGTCCACGCACGGCGTCTACGAGCACGACATCGCCGAGATCTGCGCCGCCGTGCACGACGCCGGCGGCCAGGTCTACGTCGACGGTGCCAACCTCAATGCGTTGGTCGGTCTGGCCCGGCCCGGAAGGTTCGGCGGAGACGTCAGTCACCTGAATCTGCACAAGACGTTCTGCATCCCGCACGGGGGCGGCGGCCCGGGCGTCGGGCCGGTGGCGGTGCGCGCCCACCTGGCCGATTTCCTGCCCGGTCACCCCCTGGCCGCCGAGTTGCCCGCCGGGCAACCGGTGTCGGCGGCGCCGTACGGGTCTGCGTCGATCCTGCCGATCACCTGGGCCTACATCCGGATGATGGGCGCCGATGGCCTACGTGCGGCGTCGTTGACGGCGATCGCGTCGGCCAACTACATCGCCCGGCGGCTGGACGAGCACTACCCGGTGCTTTACACCGGCGAGAACGGCATGGTCGCCCACGAGTGCATCCTGGACCTGCGAGAGATCACCAAGAGCACCGGCGTGACCGTCGATGATGTCGCAAAACGATTGGCCGACTACGGTTTCCATGCCCCGACCATGAGCTTCCCGGTGGCTGGAACCCTGATGGTGGAGCCGACCGAGAGCGAGAGTCTCGCCGAGGTCGATGCGTTCTGCGAGGCGATGATCTCCATTCGCGGCGAGATCGACCGGGTCGGTTCCGGCGAATGGACGGTTGAGGACAACCCGCTGCGCGGCGCCCCGCACACCGCGGAATGCCTGATGGTCGACAAGTGGGAGCACCCCTACACCCGGGAACAGGCCGCCTACCCGCTGGGCCGCGGTTTCCGGCCGAAGGTGTGGCCGCCGGTGCGCCGGATCGACGGTGCCTTCGGTGACCGCAACCTGGTCTGCTCGTGCCCGCCGGTGGAGGCCTACAGCTGAATCGCTGACTTTCCGGAAATAGCCAGCAAAGTCTCAGCTAGAGCAAAAAAGAGTCTAGGATCCCCTTAACCAATTCATGGTTGAGGTGCGCATCTAGGAGGACTCGTGCAGGAGCCCCTTTCTCGCTCCTGCGTCACCGCCGGGATCGCCCTCGTTGGCGCGGGGATTGTCACGGTCGCTCCGGTTGCGGTGCTGCCACCGGCCGCCGCGGTTTCACCTGGCGTGGCGCTGACCGCGTCGTACGGCGACCTGTTCTCCAACACCTGGGACAACATCGAGCGCATCAGTGCGCACGCGGACTGGTCGGCGATCTCGCAGCTGTTCACCACGATGTTCTTCGATCCGGTCGGGCTGATCGAGGCGGCCAGCAACTTCACGCTGGCCGTGGACACCGACGCCGCGTCGCTGCCGGCGACGCTCTCGGTGCAGCTGTCGCCGGGGCTGGAGTTGCTGATCGCGGGCCTGGCATCGCACGTGGCGACGCTGGACGCGCTGTTCGGCGTGTTCGACGATCTGGGTGACCCCGGCACCGCGTTCACCACGCTGTTCAACGCGCCGGCCACGCTGCTCGACGCCCACCTCAACGGCCAGCACAACCTCTCCTTGCTGGGCGGCATCGTCAGCATCCCGGTATTCAACGGGGTTCTCGCGCCCGAGCAGAACCTGGAGATCGACCTCGATTTGTCCAGGCTGTTGGAGATGCTGGGGTTGGGCACTCCGGATCTGAGCAACCTGAACCTCGACGGGGTGATCGACCAGATCCGTCTCGGCACCCTGACCCTGGGCGGACTGCTCAGCGGCCTGGGGTTCACCGACGAAGGCGTGGGGGACCTGCTGAAGCTGGCCACCAACGTCAGCACGCTGGGAGAGTTGCTCGACTTCTTGGGCCTGGGCGATTTGGGACTGAGCCGCTACAGCCTGACCGCTCTCCTGGGCGAACTGGGCCCCAACACCGACTTCTACCGCAATATCGATCTGGATCTTCCGCTCGGCAACTTCGGGCTGGTCGACGTGCTGAGCGCCTTCGGGATCGACGCCCAGATTCCGGTGGGCCTGGGTCAGGTGCTGGTCGGTCTTGGCGGCGGCGACCTGGCCGGCGAACACCTCGGCAGCCTGCTGTCGGACGTCGGCCTTCTCACCCCCCTCCTGAGCTGGCTCAATGCGACCGCGGCAGACCTCTTCGACCCCATTCCCCTGATAGGGCCGTTGCTGACCGACCTGGTCAGCGGCCTCGTGGGAGCCGATGGCCTGGAAGCTCTGCTCAACACCGTCACCGTCGGCGATCTGCTGGGCGACCTGCGCATCGACGACACCGTCGGTTCGCTGTTGGGGAGCGTGGGCAGCGCGCTGCAGTTCGTCGGCAACCTGACCATCGGCGGCTTCCTGGAAGATCTCGGCTTCACCGATTCCATCGGCGAGCTGACGCTGCGCGACGTGCTCAACGGCCTCGGGGGTGCACTCGGCGGCGTACTGACCGATGGTCCGCTCGGGTTGGACCTGACCTGGCTGTTGAACGGCTTTGACGTGGCTGACCTGGTCGGTTTCCTGGGGCTCGATGATCTGTCGCTCAACCTCGGCGACCTCGTCGGAGACTGGGTGAACCCCTACCTCGCCGATCTCCTCGAGGGCTTCGTCCAGGGGCAGGTGAACCTGGCCGGCGCCACTGTCGGCTCCTTCGGCGGCACGTTCACCGAACTGTTCGTCAGCATGCCGCAGCAGCTCCTGGCCATGCTGGGCGCGTAGCGGCGCTCGTAACCCCTGCGGCAGTGCTGCGGGGCGCTGAAAGTACCCAGCGAAGAAATTTAGTGGAATCTCAAGTTAATCCCTAAAAGGGTTTACGCTGAACTCATCCGAATCGTGATTAACATCATCTGAGGAGAGATCATGCAACAGCTCACTCTTCGCCCATACCTCACAGTCGGCGTCGCCGTCGCAGGTGCCGGGATGCTCGCGGTCGTGCCGGTCACGCCAGTATCCGCACCGGAGCTCTCACCGGCCGGCACGCCTGCTGTCGCGCTGACCACCACCTACACAGAGTTGTTCACCAACACCTGGGACAACCTGCAGAACATCAGTGCACACGCCGACTGGTCGGGGATCTTCCAAGTCTTCACCGCGATGTTCACCAACCCGCTTGGCGTGATCGATGCCGCCACCGACCTCACACCGACGGTGGACACCGACATCACATCGCTGCCGGCGACGGTGTCGGTACAACTGGCGCCGGCCATGGAGTTGCTGATCGCCAATCTCGGATCGCAGGCGGCAACTCTGAACGCGATCAACAGCGTGATCACCGAGCTGGGTGATCCGGCGACCGCATTCACCGCGCTGCTCAACGCGCCGGCCACCGTGCTCAACGCCTACCTCAACGGCCAGGACAACCTGAGTCTGCTCGGCGGCATCATCAATATCCCGGCATTCAACGGCATCCTGGCGCCGGAGCAGAACCTGGAGGCCGACCTCAACCTGACCAAACTGCTGGACGCCCTGGGGTTGGGCAACCTCGATCTGACCGATGTCAACATCGCGGCCTTGATCGACCAACTCGGCTTGGGCGATCTGACCCTGGGGGGACTGCTCACTGAGCTCGGGATCAGCGGTGAGGGCTTGGGTGACCTGCTGAAGCTCGGGAGCAACATCTCCGACCTGGGCGGACTGCTCGACTTCTTGGGCCTGGGCAACCTCGGGTTGGGCAGCCTCAGCTTGACCGGCATCCTGAGCGGGCTGGGCCTGGACACCGACGTCGACCTGAACAGCCTGAGCCTCGACGACGTGCTGAACGCGTTCGGCATCAACACCGAAATCAACCTCGGCCTGGCTCAATTGCTGACGAATCTGGGTTTCGGAGGTCTGGTCGACTCGTCCCTGGGGTCGCTGCTCGAAGGGCTGCCGGGAGGTGTGCTCACCGATATCACCGGCATCCTCAACTCCGTCCTGGCGACCATCATCAACAGCCTGCCGCTCCTCGGGCCCGTTCTGGAAGAGGTTCTCGGTGCCGTCGTCCTTACCCCGCAGAACCTGATCGACGCGCTGAACACCGTCACCTTCGGTGATCTGTTGGGCGGTCAGAGCATCGATGAAACCGTCAGCTCGCTGCTGGGCGCTCTCGGGGTATCGCTGCCGACCGGCGAGCTCACCATCGGCGGAATCCTGGAAGGTCTCGGCTTCGCCGACTCCACGGGCGAGCTGACGCTGAGCGGCTTGCTGGGCGGACTGGGTGGTGGACTGCTCGGACTCGACGTCACCGGCCTGTTGAACGGCTTGGATCTCGGTGGCCTGATCAGCGGTCTGGGCCTCGACAACTTGCCGCTGAACCTCGGTGACTTGGCCGGTGACCTGTCGAACCTGAACCTCGGTGAGCTGCTCGACGACCTCGGCTTGGGCAACCTGGACCTGGCCAGCATCAGTGTCGGCTCGTTCGGCGGGATGATCACCGAACTGCTGGTCACCGTGCCCCAGCAGATCCTGGACGCACTGGGCGGGTAGCGCAGCCGGGGGTCGGCCTAGCGGTGCGTCAGCTCAGCAGTGAGTTCAGTGCACCGGCCAGTTCGGGGGTGTTCGCCCCGCGCAGATTCTGGTACGTGCCACCCGAAAGTTGTGCCACCGACTGCCAGGTCGCTTGGTCGGCGTCCGTGCCGAAGTCGATGACGTTGACCGCCACCGGTCGCTGCGGATCGGTGTTGGCCCGGATGAAGTCCTGGAGCCCGGGGCCGTCCAAAGTCCGGTCGGTGTGCGGACCCGCGGTGATGACCAAAACCGAATTGGCCTGCCCGGGCTGGTAATTGGCCAAGGCCTGGTTGTACACCAGACGCAGCGTCGTAAACGACACCGCACCTCCCGGCGTCGAGCTCAGGTCGTTGAGCTCGCTGACCAAGGCCTCCGCGCGAGTCCCGCCGTTGAGCCGCTCGTCCAGCGGGCCACCGGTCACCACATTGCGGCCCTCGGTGCCGTCGAAGGTCCACAGGCCCACAGACGAATTCGGGGCTAGGCCCTTGATCCGTTGATCGAGCGCCGCGATCACGTGGGCCAGGCGGCTCTTGCCGCCTTCATCGGTGGTCATCGACTGGTCGAGCATCACCGTGACGGCCGCACTGCCCGGCAAGGTGGTCAGGGCGTTGGCCAGCGCGGCGCGCGTCGCATCGTCGCCGGCCGACAGCGTGTCCGACACCGCCGGGAAGCCGGTCACCTCGCTGCTGGGCGGCTCGACACCTTCAACGCGGAATCCGGCTTTGGCCAGCTCTGCGAGCTGGTCGGGCTTGCGGGCGAAGCGCGCGAATTCGCTGGCGGCGCTGACCTGTTCCTGCGACAACCAGGAGCCGGCGAGCAACACGGTGGGGTAGTCGGCGACCGGCACCGGACCCGGCGGCCGCCAGGATGCCAGCTGGGTCGCCGGATCCGACAGCGACTGGCCACGGGTGAACAGTTGTTGCTCGGTGGTCACCACCGCGTGTACCGGTGCCGCCGCCAGATCTCCCTGGCGCAGAAGCACGTTCAACGCCTCAGCGAGCGAAGCGTCGACGAGCTTGGGTTCTCCGCCCGCGAGCCGGTGCACCCCACCGACCCCATCGAGGATGGGGGCGCCCTTGGGGGCTACTCCGGCGGCCACTGCCTCGCCGGCCAGGAAGGCGGCGTCGCCGTTGCCGCCGATCGGCAGCGCCAGCCGCAGCGGCCCCCAGCCGGCCAGCCCGAGATGGCCCAGTCCGTCAGGGTCGGACTGCAGGTCGGGCAGACTCGCCCAGCTCTGCTTCTGTAGCGCGCTTTTGAGCTCGGGGCGGATCGCCAACAACACCGGTGAGGTGACCAGAGAACGACTGTCGCTGACCGTTTCCGCGCCCGTGGAGGCCTGCAGCCGGGCCGTGGAGACCGAACTGCCCGGAATCCACAGCGCCGGGCGTTGCCCGAGTTGCGCTGGCCAGTCGCCGATGAAACCGCTGACCACGGCATCGGAATCGACCGGCTTGACCTGCACCGACACGCAGCGGTCGCCGATCGGCTTGGCGGTCTTGTTGAACCTGTCGGCGAAGCCCTGTACGTGGTCGGCGATCGTCGGGTCCGCGACCACGGCCACCGTCAGATCACCTGCCGGGCAGTTGCCGGCGGCGACGGCGGAACGATGCGACAACGAGTTGCCGAAGAAGCGCCACAGGATCACCGCGCCCACGATGACGATCACCGACACCAGCGCGGCGATTACGCCGACGCTGACGCCGCGCGGCCCGGAGTCGTTGCGATGGCGGCGCCACCGCTCGAGGTTGCGGTGTCCGCCGCGTGGCTCGTCTTGGTCCGAGACCGATGACTCGCCGGCCACGCCGCCGATGGCGCCGAAAGGACCGGTGCGGTAACGCGACTCTTCATCAGGCTCGCCGCCGCGACGCATGTACTGCGCCGGGTCGGCATCGTCCGATCCGGCCTCGAAACGGGTGTCGTCGTATCGCGCGCCCAATCGCGGCTCGCGATGTCCGGCGTCACCACCGTCGGAGAACGACTCGTCATAGAACGCGTCGTGATAGTCGTCGACGTAGTCGTCATCGTCCGGGTCGCCGTAGCCGAACAGGTCGGGGCCGTCGGAAAAGTGGCTGTCGCCGGGCTCGCTGCCGCCCACCGGCTCGTCGTCGGAATCGTCCGGGCCGGGGAAACTGTGCCTACCCACGGTCGGTGCGTCCTCTCCGCCTGGTCAGTTGTCCGGCCACGGTGATGTCCATCGGGTCTTGCGTTGGGTCAGATACCGGCCTGGGCTTTGAACTCCCGCCGGCGCCGGTGCAGGATCGGCTCGGTGTAGCCGTTGGGTTGGGTGGTGCCCTCCAGGATCAGCTCCCGGGCCGCGGCGAACGCGATGCTGGACTCGAAATCGGGGGCCATCGGCAGGTAGTTCGGGTCACCCGCGTTCTGGCGGTCCACCTTCGGTGCCATCCGCTCCAGGCTGGACTGGACGTCATCGGCGGTGATCACCCCGTGGCGCAACCAGTTCGCCAACAGCTGCGACGAGATCCGTAGTGTGGCACGGTCTTCCATCAGCGCCACATCGTGGATGTCGGGAACCTTCGAGCAGCCCACGCCCTGAGCGATCCAGCGCACCACGTAGCCCAGGATCGACTGGCAGTTGTTGTCGACCTCTTCCCGGATCTCGTCGGGGGCCCAGGCCAGACCCTCCGACAGCGGGATGGTCAGCAGTGCATCGATTGTGGCGCGCCGCTTTCCGGCCAGTTCCTTCTGCACCTCGAACACGTCCACCTGGTGGTAGTGCATCGCGTGCAGGGTGGCGGCGGTCGGGGAGGGCACCCACGCGGTGCTCGCACCCGAGCGCGGGTGGCCGATCTTCTGGGTGACCATGTCGGCCATCAGGTCGGTCATCGCCCACATGCCCTTGCCGATCTGGGCGTGGCCGGTCAAGCCGGTGGCCAATCCCGCATCGACGTTGTTGTCTTCGTAGGCCAGGATCCACGGCTGCGACTTCATGCTCGCCTTGCGGACCATCGGCCCGGCCTCCATCGACGTGTGGATCTCGTCGCCGGTGCGGTCCAGGAAGCCGGTGTTGATGAACACCACCCGGTCGGCGGCGGCCTTGATGCACGCCCGCAGGTTGACCGTGGTGCGCCGTTCCTCGTCCATGATGCCGATCTTGAGGGTCTTCTGCGGCAGACCCAGGACATCTTCGACCCGGCTGAACAACTCGGCGGTGAAAGCGACTTCGTCGGGGCCGTGCATCTTGGGCTTGACGATGTAGATCGACCCGGTGCGGCTGTTGACCAGCGGCCCGTTGTCGTCGGAGGCGGTCAGGCCGTGCGAGGCGATCAGCCCGGTGAACAGCGCGTCCTGGATGCCTTCGAACACCTCTGCGCCGGCGCTAGAGACGATGGCGTCGTTGGTCATCAGATGACCCACGTTGCGGACGAACATCAGGCTGCGGCCCGGCAGGGTCAGCGTGCCGCCGTCCGGTGCGGTGAATTCCCGGTCGGCGGCCAGGGTGCGAGTGAAGCTCTTGCCGCCCTTGCTGACCTGCTCGGACAAGTCACCGCGGTTCAGACCCAGCCAGTTGCGGTAGCCGAGCACCTTGTCCTCGGCGTCGACCGCGGCCACCGAGTCCTCGAAGTCCATGATCGTGGTGACCGCCGATTCGAGCACCACGTCTTTGATGCCGGCGGCGTCGGTGGAGCCGATCGGCGACGTCGGGTCGATCAGGATTTCGATGTGCAATCCGTGGTGGGACAGCAGCACCGACGACGGCGAGGCAGCCTCACCGGTGTAGCCGACGAATTCCGCAGGAGCGGCCACCGCGGTCTCCAGGCCGTCGCCCAGCGTGACCACCAGCGCGCCGTCGTTCACCGCGAAAGTCTTGACCTCAGTCCAGGCGCCGTTGGCCAGCGGCACGGAGTCGTCGAGGAACCGGCGGGCGTAGGCGATCACCTTGTCGCCGCGCACGGGGTTATAGCCGGTGCCCTTTTCGGCGCCGTCGTCTTCGCTGATCACGTCGGTGCCGTAGAGGGCGTCGTACAGGGAGCCCCAGCGGGCGTTGGCGGCGTTGAGCGCGAATCGGGCGTTGAGCACCGGAACCACCAGCTGCGGGCCGGCCTGCGCCGCGATCTCGTCATCCACACCGGCGGTGGTGACCGTGAAGTCCTCGGGTTCGGGAAGCAGGTAGCCGATCTCGGTGAGGAAGGCCCGGTACGCCTCGGTGTCCAGCGGCTCGATGACCCGGTGCCGGTGCCACTTATCGATCTGCGCCTGCAGTTCGTCGCGACGCGCCAGCAACTCCTGGTTCTTGGGCGTCAGATCGGTGACGACTTTGTCCACGCCGGCCCAGAAGCTGTCGGGGTCGACACCGGTGCCCGGCAGGGCCTCGTCGGTGATGAAGTCATACAGCACGCGTGCGACCTGCAGGTCGCCCACCGACACCCGGTCCGTCATGATTTCCTCCCTCATAGCCGATCTACCACCTTACCGGCAGGTCGCGAGGCTATTCGCATCCGGCGATTTCTGTCAGCTGGTCGCACCGATCCAACAGTGCGGCCCGCAGCGGTGCGGCGCGGTGCGCGATCTCGCTTTGGTAGCGGACGTATTCGGCACGGCCGGCCGCACTTTCGATGGTGATCGGTGCATAACCGTAATCGCTCAGGTCATAGGGGCTGGCGCGCATGTCGATCTCACGCGCCGACGCAGCCAGCTCCAGGCAGGCCAGCTGGAGTTCGGAGTCGATCAGCGGCCCCAGCTTGTAGCACCACTTGTAGATATCCATGTTGGCGTGCAGGCAACCCGGCTGCTCCCAAGCGATTTGGGTGGCCCGGGTCGGCGTCTCGGCGTTGCGCGGCGCCGCGGCCGGGGTGAAGAAGCGGACCGCGTCGAAGTGGGTGCAGCGCAGCGGGATTGATTCCACCACCGCGTCGGTCTCAGCCGCACGCAGGCGCAGTGGAACATGACCGTGCCGCACGGCGTCACCGCGATACACCATTGCCCACTCGTGCAGGCCGAAGCAGTTCAGCTGGGCCGGCCGCTCGCCGGTGGCGCGCAGCAGCCGTGCGATGAACGTCACGGTGTCGGCTCGCTCACGCAGGAATTCCTCGGACACGCTGACCTGGCCGCCGCGCACCGCGTAGCCGCGCCGCGGGCGGTAGTCGCGCACCGCCTCCGGCCCGGCGAGTGCCACCCCGAAGCCGGGATTCCAACTGCGCAGCTGCGCCGGCCGCAGGCTGTAGTAGCTGAACAGGAACTTCGGCACCGGATCGCCGGCCGCGATCCGGCGCAGCAGCGGGGCCAAGAAGTCCTCAAGGCGCTGCCGGTATGCCTCGGCCCGGGCCTGCCACTGCCTGCGTTCCAGGACGCGTTCCGCCAGGTCAAACACGGTGCGTCCCGTCGCGGACGGTGCCGACGACGTCCTCGACCATGTCTTCGAGGGTCACCATCGCCACCGCCGTACCGTCCTCGGCGACCGCCAGCGCCAGATGGCTGTTACGGCGGCGCAGCCGCGACAACGCATCGGCCAGCGGCAGGGAGGCGGGGAGCCGCGGCAGGGGGCGCACAACGGCAACGTCGACAACGGCGTCCCCCGCCGCCGCTGACCCGGTTGGGGTCTCGCTGAGCAACAGCACATCCTTGATGTGCAGGTAGCCGACGAATTCGCCCTGGTCGACCACCGGGAACCGGGAGTAACCGGTCTGGGCAAAGGCCTTTTCGATGGCCGCGACGGTCGGGCCGCACCCGGTCGCTGCCACCGGCACGGCACGAATGTCGCCGATCGGCAGCGCGACATCGGCGACCACCCGGGTGCGGATCTGCAGGGCGCGGGTCAATCGGGTGTATTCCTCGAGGTCGAGCAGTCCCGCCGAGACCGACTCGGCGATCATCTCGCTCAACTCGACGGTGGACACCGTGACCTCCAGCTCGTCCTTGGGCTCCACCCGCATGGCGCGCAGAGTGACGTTGGCGCACCAGTTGTAGAAGACGATGAACGGCCGGGCGGCGGCCATGTAGACCAGGTAGGGCGGAATCAGCAGCATCGCCGCGGTCTCCGGGCCCGCCAGGGCGATGTTCTTGGGCACCATCTCGCCCAACAGCAGATGCAGCGCCACCACGATCATCAACGCGACGATGAACGCCACCGTGTGCAGCAGCGGATCCGGGATTCCTGCCAGCCGAAACGCGGGCGCAAGCAGGTCGGCGACGGTCGGCTCACCGATGCGGCCGAGCAGGATCGAGCACACCGTGACGCCCAATTGTGCTCCCGCCAACATTCGTGACAGCTGCTCACCGGCTCGGATCACCGTAACCGCACTTTGTCTGCCCTGTTCGGCCAGCGCCTCGAGCCGGTCGCGTCGTGCTGAGATCAGCGAGAACTCGGCGGCGACGAAGAAGGCGTTCGCCGCGATCAGCAGCACGGTCAGTGCGATGTTGAACAGATCACCCATTGCGTGCCCCCAAATGGGTGAGCTCCAGCAGATCGATACGTCGGCCGTCCATCCGGACCACCCGGGCCAGCCAGCGTGGCGGGTGTGCGGAGAGCTCGTCGGGGTCGAACGCGGTCAGTTCGACGGTCTCGCCGGCCTCCGGAATGTGGCCGAGCTCCTGCAGTACCAGTCCGCCGATGGTCTCGTAGGAGCCCTCCGGCGCGCGGTAGCCGGTGGCGGCGGCCACCTCGTCGATGCGCAGCAGGCCCGATACCTGCCAACCGCCGCCGGAGGCCACCACGTCGGGGGTGGCGTCGTCGTGTTCGTCGCGGACATCACCGACGATCTCCTCGATGAGGTCTTCGACGGTCACCATCCCGGCGGTGCCGCCGTATTCGTCGACGACCATGGCAGCCTGCTGCCCGTTGGCCCGGATCTGTTCCATCACGGCGTCGCCGTCGAGGGTCGAGGGCACCACCGCGACCGGTTGGGCCACGGTCGTGACCCGGGTCGATGCGCGATCGGCGACGGCGACCGCGAACACCTGCTTGACGTGAACGATGCCGACGGTGGCGTCCAGATCGCCGTCGACCACCGGAAACTTGGAGAAACCGGTGTCGATGGCGACCGCGGCCAGATCGGCGACGGTGTCGCCGGCGTGCAGGCTGACGATCTTGGATCGCGGCGTCATCAGCTCGGCGGCGGTCAGGGCACCGAATCGCAGCGAACCCTCCACCAAAGCGGCGGTTGTCGGGTCGAGGGCACCGCTGCGCGCCGAATTGCGCACCAGCGACGCCAGCTCGCGCGCCGAGCGCGCCGAGGCCAGCCGGTCGGCGGGCTCGATCCCGACCCGGCGCAGGATGCGGTTCGCCGTCCCGTTGGTCACCCTGATCGCGATCGCGAACAGCCGGGAGAACAGCAGCTGCGGCCCCGCCACCGCCCGGGCGATCGGCAGCGGGCGAGCCACGGCCAGGTTCTTGGGCACCAACTCGCCAAAGACCATGGACAACGACGTGGCGATCACCAGCGCAAGGGCCAGCGCAATCCCGCCGGTCATCCGCTCGGGTAGGCCCACCGCCACCAGCGGGAGGCGCAGCCAGCGGGCGAGCACCGGTTCGGCCAGATAGCCCGTGGCGAGGGTGGTTATCGAGATGCCCAATTGGGCGCCGGACAGCTGAAATGACAGCGTGCGGTGGGCGTCTTGGATGTAGACGTCCCGGCGGCCGCCGCGACGGGCGTTGGCCTCCACGACGCTGCGTTCCAGGGTGGTCAGGGAGAACTCGGCGGCAACGAACACCGCGGTGCCCAGGGTCAGGATCACGAACGCCAGCAGACTGGCCACCGTGACAGCGATGGTCATGGCGACATCCTGCGAGCTGTCGCGAAGCCGTTACGCCTGCTCGCGCCCATGGGTCTCACCAGCCGAACGGTAGCGGATGGCCCTCGGCGAATCCCGCAGCTGACTGCACTCCCAGCACCACCCGGTCATGTAACTCGGACAGGTCGGCTGCTCCGACGTAGGTGCAGGTGCTGCGGAGGCCGGAGGTGATGTGGTCCAGCAGATCCTCGACGCCGCCGCGTTCGGGGTCCACGGCCATCCGCGACGTCGAGATGCCTTCCTCGAACAAAGCCTTGCGGGCGCGGTCGAACGCACTGTCAGCGGCGGTGCGCGCGGCCACCGCGCGTTTGGACGCCATCCCGTAGCTTTCCTTGTACGGCTTGCCGTCGCGGTCGAACATCAGATCGCCGGGGGACTCATAGGTCCCGGCGAACCACGAGCCGATCATCACGTTCGACGCTCCCGCCGCCAGAGCCAGCGCGACATCGCGGGGATGGCGCACCCCGCCGTCGGCCCATACGTGTGCGCCGAGTTCGCGCGCCGCGCCCGCACATTCGACGACAGCGGAGAACTGGGGGCGGCCCACCCCGGTCATCATCCGAGTGGTGCACATGGCGCCGGGCCCGACGCCGACCTTGACGATGTCGGCGCCCGCGGCGATCAGATCCCGGGTGCCCTCGGCCGACACCACATTGCCGGCCACCAACGGCACCCCCGGCTTCAGTGCCGCGACCGCGCGGATGGCCTGCAAGGCCTTTTCCTGATGCCCGTGGGCGGTGTCGATGACCAGCAGGTCCACTCCGGCCGACAGCAGGGCTGCGGCCCGCGACGTGACGTCGCCGGTGATGCCCACCGCGGCGGCGACCCGCAAGCGCCCGGATCCGTCGGTCGCGGGGGTGTAGATCCCGGCCCGAATCGCGCCGGTGCGGGTCAACACGCCGGCCAGGGTGCCGTCGGGATTGGTCAGCACCGCGACATCGATCGGCGCATGCTCCAAAAGATCGAACACGGCGCGCGCATCGGTGCCGACCGGTGCGCTGATCAGCTCGGCGAGCGCGACATCACGGACTCGGGTGAAGCGATCCACGCCCTCGCAGCACGCTTTGGTGACCAAGCCGGTGGGCCGGCCGTCGACCACCACGACCGCGACGCCATGCGCGCGTTTGGTGATCAAGGCCATCGCGTCGGACACCGAGTCTTCGGGAGAGAGCACGACCGGGGTGTCGGCGACCAGGTCGCGACTTTTCACGAAGGCCACGGTGTGGCGCGCGGCGTCGATCGGCAGATCCTGGGGCAACACCACGATCCCGCCGCGGCGCGCCACCGTCTCGGCCATCCGTCGGCCGGCGACCGCGGTCATATTGGCCACCACCACCGGGATCGTGGTGCCCGACCCGTCGCGGGTGGACAGGTCGACGTCCAGACGTGAGGCGACGGCCGAGCGGTTGGGGACGATGAAGACGTCGTTGTAGGTCAGGTCGTGGGTGGGGTCATATCCGCTGACGAATCTCATCGGGCGGCCACCACCGGTCTGTCGGGTTCCGAAGAGCCCATCTATTCGCCTCCACACGTCGTGAGCCGGATCCGGCATCCGCCGGGCGACACCGCCTGGTCAGCCACGCTACCGCCCGCGCGAGGACGGCGGCCAGGGGGCGGGCGCCACCTGACGGAGTTCCCCGCGGGTGTCGCAACAAAAATTGCCCCTCCGCACAGCGGGATCCGACGCGGCCGGCTCGGCATTTGTCGATCTGCTGGCGCTGATCTGAGGTGCGGCGCACAATGACCGCGATGACGAATGCGTCGTGGCGCAGCAGTGTGACCGAGTGGCGAGACGGTGGCCGGTGGGTGTCTAGCGACGCGGGCCGGTTGTTTGTCCGATCCGCTGCGGGGGATGGGCCGACTGTCCTACTGCTGCATGGCTTTCCGTCGTGTTCGTATGATTTCCGGTCGGTCGTGGACCGTCTCGCCGGTCGGTCCTGGTTGACGATGGATTTCCTCGGGTTCGGCCTGTCGGAGAAGCCCAACCCGCATCGCTACAGCCTGTTCGAGCAGGCTGACCTGGTAGAGCAGGTGGTGGCATCGAGCGCTTCGGGTCCGGTGGTGTTGGCCGCGCACGACATGGGCACCTCGGTAGTCACCGAACTGTTGGCCCGCGATCTCGAGGGCACCCTGACCTTCGACCTGCAACGCGCGGTGCTGACCAACGGCAGCGTGATCCTGGAGCGGGCCAGTCTGCGGCCGATCCAGAAGGTGCTGCGCGGCCCGTTCGGTGGTGTCGCCGCGCGGCTGACGAACCGGCGCAGCTTCGTTCGCGGCTTCGGCCGACTGTTCAGCCCGCAGCACCCGCTGACCTCCGATGAGGCCGCCGCGCAGTGGGCCCTGCTGACCCACAACGGCGGAAACCGGATCGCGCACCTGCTCTCGGCCTACCTCGACGAACGGGTGCGGTATGCGCAACGCTGGCACGGCGCGGTGCGCGACTGGCCCAAGCCGCTGGGCTTCGTGTGGGGCCTGGGCGACCCGGTCGCCACCACCAATGTGCTGGACGGCCTGCGGCAGCTGCGCCCGGCCGCCGCCGTCGTCGAGCTGCCCGGGTTGGGCCACTATCCGCAGATCGAGGACCCGCAGGCGTTCACCGACGGCGTGCTGAGCCTGCTGGATTAGCTCTCTAGACCGGCACTTCGCTGCGGTCGGCGCTCCACAGCGTGTGGAACTTGCCTTCCGCGTCCGTGCGTCCGTAGCTGTGCGCGCCGAAGTAGTCGCGCTGGGCCTGGGTCAGCGCGGCCGGCAGCCGCTCGGTCCGCAGGCCGTCGTAGTAGGCCAGGGCCGAGGAGAAACCGGGGGCGGGGATACCCAGGCTCACCGCGGTGGTCACCACCCGCCGCCAGGAGTCGATGGCAGCCTCGACTGCGCTGCGGAAATACGGCGCGGCCAGCAGGCTGACCAGGTCGGCGTCGGTGTCGAAGGCCTCTTTGATGCGGTTGAGGAACTTCGCGCGAATGATGCAGCCGCCCCGCCAGATGGTTGCCAGGTCTCCCGGGGTCACATTCCAGCCGTACTCGGCGCTGCCGGCCTGAATCTGGTTGAAGCCCTGCGCGTAGGCGACGATCTTGGAGGCATACAGCGCCTGGCGGACGTCCTCGGTGAATCGGGCCGCATCCGCGGGGCGTTCGCCGAGGCTTCCGGCGGCCAGGCCCACCGCGGCGCGACGCTGCGGGACCGAGCCCGACAGCGCCCGGGCGAACACCGCCTCGGCGATGCCGGTGACCGGGACCCCCAGGTCCAGAGCAGACTTCACCGTCCAGCGTCCGGTGCCCTTCTGCTCGGCTTCGTCGACGATGATGTCGACCAGCGGCTGGCCGGTCTTGGCGTCGACCTGCCGCAGGACCTCGGCGGTGATCTCGACCAGGTAGCTGTCCAGATCCCCGGCGTTCCACTCGGTGAACACCTCGGCGATCTGCGGTGCGGCCAGGCCCAGCCCGTCGCGCAGCAGCTGGTATGCCTCACCGATCAGCTGCATGTCGGAGTACTCGATGCCGTTGTGCACCATCTTCACGAAGTGCCCTGCGCCGTCCGGGCCGATGTGGGTGCAGCACGGCACGCCGTCGACGTGGGCGGAGATCTCCTCGAGCAGCGGGCCCAGCGACTCGTAGGATTCCTTGGGGCCGCCCGGCATGATCGAAGGACCGTTTAGTGCGCCCTCCTCGCCGCCGGAGATCCCGGCCCCGACGAAGTGCAGGCCGCGAGCGGCCATCGCCTTCTCCCGGCGGATGGTGTCGGTGTAAAGCGCGTTGCCGCCGTCGATGATGATGTCGCCGGGCTCCATCGCGTCGGCGAGTTCGTTGATGACGGCGTCGGTGGGGTCACCGGCCTTGACCATGATCAGCACGCGGCGCGGCTTCTCTAGGGCGGCAAGGAATTCCGGAATCGTCTCGCTGCGCACGAAGCTGCCTTCGGAGCCGTAGGCGTCGAGCAGTGCGTCGGTTTTGGCGACCGACCGGTTGTGCAGTGCCACGGTGTAGCCATGGCGGGCGAAGTTGCGCGCGATGTTGGATCCCATGACTGCCAGTCCGGTCACGCCGATCTGGGCGGTGCCAACAACTTCCGACGCACTCATGTATTCGCCTCTCGGTGGTAGGTGATTCGATGCCCGGCACGCCGGACGGCGCGGGTTACCCCGCGATCAGTCGGTGCAGCTCGGTGAGCCACGGTACCGCCAGTGCCACCGTGGGCACCGTCAGCACCCCGGCTGCGGCCGAATAGGCGGCAGCGGCCAGCGCTGGACTGTTGCCCCGCCCCGACAACCGTTGCACGCGCAGAACCGTGTTGGTCCCGCCCGCCGCCAGCGCACCGGCGGGGACTTTGGTTGAGGCACACGTCACCAGGGCGCGGGCCAGGGGAGGGGCGCCGGCCACCCGAACGGCTGCGTCGTCGGCAAGCAGTTCGATCAACAGCCGCACCGCGTCGAGGGCGCTGGCGCTTCGCACGAACCAGGGGAACGCGGTGTGCACCGCCGAGAACGCCTCGAGTACCAGGTCGTGCCGGGCACGCAGATGGGCCCGCTCATGGCAGAGAAGGGCGGCCAACTCGGTGTCACCGAGCGCGTCCAGCGTGCCGGAACTGACCACCACCCGGCTCCGCACCCCGGGCAAACAGTAGGCGAGTGGCTGCATCACCTGCAGAATGCGCAGTCCGCTGGTGCGCAGGGCGGGCGGTCGGTCGGTGACACTGACCAGGTCGACGAGCATGCGGTGGTGGGCCCGGCGTTGCCGGGTGCGGATCGCGACCCGCAACACCGTCCAGGTGAGGCGCATCCCGACCATCAGCGTCAACACGAAGACCGCGACGTAGAAGGTCCACAACCCCCAGCCCAAGCGATCGAGGGAGCCGAGGATCGTCGAGGTGGGTCGGCCGTCCGGGCCGGGCATCAGCAGGCGGCTCGCGGTGGCCAGGCCTGCGCTGAACGCGGACAGCACCGCGGCGATGGCGATGGCCTGCCAGAGCACCAACGCGGCTCGCGGAGCACGGAGCGGCCAGTCAGCGCGCGCCAGCAGGGCGGGTACCGGCCCTACGAGCAACAGCGCGACGATGGAAAAGGCCAGCGCGGACACGCTGTAAGTCTCCCTCAGGACGCAGGTCGGCCGCTACCTGGGAGGCGGATGCGATGTTTGGCCTCCAGTTCGTCCAGCGCACGACGCAAGGCGTCCGCCTCGTCGACGCCGACGCGTTCGACGAAATGCACCAGCGCGGCCCGGCGGTCTCCGGAGTCGGCGGCCTGATCGAGTGCCTCCACCATCAGCCCGGCAACCAATTCGTCGCGGCCCCGGACCGGTGTGTAACGGTGTGCACGGTCATCGCGAATCTGCGACACGAGGTTCTTCTTGGCCAGGCGCTGCAGCACCGTCATCACGGTCGTGTAGGCCAGGTCGCGCTGCGCTGACAGCGCCTCGTGGACCTCGCGCACCGTCTGAGATTCCGGCGATGACCACAAATGGTCCATCACCGCTCGTTCCAAGTCCCCTAAATGGGTCTGTTTCGCCATGTTTGTTATCAACTCCCCGGGCAACGGAGCAAGCCTACCCTTAATTACTACCGGCCGTCGTATCAGAAGCTGAGGGTCTGCTGCGACCCCGGTGTGAGCGGAGCGGATCGCCCAGGAGGGCCCCAGTGGGCATCGTGTACAACCATCACATGGCAGCCACCGGATTTCCGTCCGACTTCTCCTCGCCCTTCGACTCCGAGATCGGCCTGGTCTACACCGACATCGGCCCGGACGGTGCGCACGCGCAATTGGAGCTGCAGCCCAAGCTCTGCCAGCCGGCGGGCATCGTGCACGGTGGCGTGTACTGCTCGATCATCGAAAGCGTGGCCAGCGTCTCGGCGCATACCTGGCTCAACCGCGACGGTGGCGACGCTGTCGGCTCCGTCGTCGGGGTCAACAACAACACCGACTTCCTGCGGGCGGTCTCGTCGGGAACCGTTTACGCGGCGTCCACCCCGATTCATCGCGGCCGGCGCCAGCAGCTGTGGTTGGTGACGATCACCGATGCCGACAAGCGCGTGCTCGCCCGCGGCCAGGTCCGGTTGCAGAATCTGACGGATTAGATTCTCGGCGAGGCCAAACCGCGCTTGCCGCTAGCTGACCGCGCGCTCCGCGCCGCGTTGCGCCTCGGCCGCCAGCACTTCGAGCTGCTCCAGACGTGTTCTGGCGAACGCCTGCTGCTCGGTGATGGTGAGCTGGCCTCGCCGGGTGCTCAGGAAGGTCACGTTCCATGACAGCAGTGTGCTGATCTTGTTCTTGAACCCGACCAGGTAGATCAGGTGCAGTCCCAGCCAGGCCAGCCAGGCCAGGAAGCCGCTGAACTCCAGCGGCCCTATCTTGGTGACCGCGGAGAACCGGGACACGGTGGCCATCGAGCCCTTGTCCAGGTACTGGAAGGGCTCCCGGTCGGCCGGGTTGGCGCCACCCAGTTCGGCCTTGATGGTGCTGGCGGCGTGCTTGGCGCCCTGGATGGCGCCCTGCGCCATGCCGGGGACACCGTCGATGGCCGCCATGTCGCCGACCACGAAGACGTTCGGGTGGCCCGGCACGGACAGGTCCGGCAACACCTTGACCCGCCCGGCGCGGTCGAGTTCGACGTCAGACTGCTCGGCGAGATCGCGGCCCAGCGGGCTGGCCGACACACCGGCGGACCACACCTTGCACTGGGATTCGATGCGCCGGGTCTTGCCGTCGGCGTCCTTGACGGTCAGTCCGTTGCGGTCGACGTCGGTGACCATGGCGCCGAGCTGGATCTCCACGCCCATCTTCTGCAGCCGCTCGGCGGCCCGGCGTCCCAGCTTCTCGCCCATCGGCGGCAGCACGGCGGGCGCGGCGTCGAGCAGGATCACCCGCGCCTTGGTCGAGTCGATGTTGCGGAACGCGCCCTTGAGTGTGTAGTTGGCCAACTCGGCGATCTGCCCGGCCATTTCGACGCCGGTGGGGCCCGCGCCGACCACGGTGAAGGTCAGCAGCTTCTCCCGCCGGGCTTCGTCTCGGGACCGCTCGGCCTGCTCGAAGGCGCTCAGGATGCGGCCCCGCAACTCCAGCGCGTCGTCGATGGTCTTCATGCCCGGCGCGAACTCGGCGAACTGGTCGTTGCCGAAGTAGGACTGCCCGGCGCCTGCCGCGATGATCAGGCTGTCGAACGGGGTGTCGTAGGTGTGGCCGAGCACCTCTGAGGTGACGAACTTGCCGGCCAGGTCGATGCGGGTGACGTCGCCGAGCAGCACCTGGGCGTTGCGCTGCTTGCGCAGTACGACCCGGGTGGACGGCGCGATCTCACCCTCGGACAGGATGCCCGTCGCAACCTGGTACAGCAGGGGCTGGAACAGGTGGTGGGTGGTGCGGGCGATCAATTTGACGTCGACGTCGGCGCGCTTGAGCTTCTTCGCCGCGGTCAACCCACCGAATCCCGAGCCGATGATGACGACCTGGTGGCGTCGGCTCTGCTGCGCAGTGACTTCAGGCTGGGCGCTCATGGGAATCCGGTTGCTCCTCGACGGTGACTGCGTTCCCCCAATACGCTAGTCGACCTAAAAGGGGGTCACTGCATTCAGTGGTTGTGGGATTAGCCACTTCCGTCACAGTCAGCCGAAGCAGGCCAACGCTCCGTGGCCGACGTGCAGCGTCTGGCCGGTGATGTGCCGGGCAGCCGGCGAGGTCAGAAACACCGCGAGGCGGGCGATTTCAGCGGCTCCGGTGGGCGGCACACGGGTCAGCCCGTCGTAGCCCGGCTGGGCGCCTTCGCCGGCGGCCACCACGTTGACGGTGATCCCGCGGGTGCCGAACGTGGTGGCCTGGCCGGCGGTCCAGTTCGACAAGGCGGCTTTGACCGCTGCGTCGGCACTGCCGTCGCGGGGGTTCTCCGGCAGCACCGAGATGATGGAGCCGCCCGAGCGCAGGTGGTCGCCGATGGTCCCGACGGTCAGCACGGCCGAGAGCACCGTGGCGTCGAGCGCGCTGCGCCAGGCGTTGGCCTGATCGGCCAGCGAATAGCCGCGGGGGTCACCGCCCTGCCAGCGCGGCGCCGGGACGTTGACGATGGTGTCGAGGTGGTGCGGAAACAGCCCGCGGGCAGCCAACATGCTCGCCGGGTCTGTGTTGTCGCAGACGACCGCATTGGCGTCGAGTTCTTTGGCGGCGACTTCGAGCTCGGGGCCTCGCAAACCGGCGAGCGTCACCTTGTGGCCAGCCTCGCTGAAACCCTCGGCAATGGTGCGACCCAATTCGGTGTCACCACCGGTGACCAGCACATCCATCGGTAGATCCTCCTCGTGTTCCGGGCTATGTTACTGGACGGTAGCCGGTTTGCGGGGCCGGGGCGGAACTCGGCACAGACACGATCCGGCCACAGTCCGGGGTGCGCCCGGCGGCTATCCGCCGCGCGCTGCTTCGCGCCGCTTGCGATCGCCGCGGTGTTGATGGCGGCGATCCGCCGCGCGCCGCTTCGCGCCGCTTGCGATCGATTCCCATTAGGCTCCCTGCCATGGGGCGTACCCAGATGGTCTGCGGGGCGGTGGCGGTCATGCTGGCGGCGGGAGTGGCCGGCTGTAGCTCGAAACCGGCGTCCCCGACGATCACGGTGTTCGCGGCGGCGTCGCTACAGCCGGCGTTCACCGAGATCGCCGAGCAGTTCAAAACCGACAATCCCGGTGTGGCGGTGGCCTTCAACTTCGCCGGATCCTCGGACCTGGCCACCCAACTGACACAGGGGGCGCGCGCCGACGTCTTCGCCTCGGCCAACACCACCCAGATGGACAAGGTCGCACAGGCCGGCCTGCTGGACGCCGCAGCGGTGCCGTTCGCCACCAACACGCTGGTGATCGTGACGGCACCGGGCAATCCGCACGGGGTGCGGTCCTTCGCCGATCTGGCCACACCCGGGCTCGCCGTGGTGGTCTGCCAAGCGCCGGTCCCATGCGGCGCGGCGACCCACAAAGTCGAGGACGCCACCGGCGTCACGGTGACACCGGTCAGTGAGGAGCCCGACGTCACCGACGTCCTTAATAAGGTCACCACCGGCCAGGCCGACGCCGGTCTGGTTTACCGCACCGATGCCCAACACGCCGGCGACAAGGTGGCCACCATTGAGTTCCCCGAGGCTGCCGGAGCGGTCAACACCTACCCGATCGCGCTGCTGCGGCAAGCGCCTTCGCCCGGGCCGGCCCGCGCGTTCGTCGATCTGGTCACCGGCGAATCGGGGCAGAAGGTGCTGCACGCCGCCGGTTTCGGTAAGCCCTGACCGGCCGTGGGCGGCCGGCCTGATGACCTGCCGGGCTGGGTCTATGTGCCCGCCGCGATCGGCGCGGCGTTCGTGGTGCTGCCGCTGGTGGGGATCGCGACGAAAGTCGACTGGCCGCATTTCTGGTCACTGATCAGCAGTCCGTCCGCCACTACCGCGCTGCAACTGAGCCTGCGCACCGCCGCGGCCAGCACGGTGCTGTGTGTGCTGCTTGGGGTGCCGATGGCGCTGGTCTTGGCGCGCAGCCAGGCGCGGGTGGTGCGTCTGCTGCGGCCGTTGGTGTTGCTGCCGCTGGTGCTGCCGCCGGTGGTGGGCGGCATTGCGCTGCTGTATGCGTTCGGCCGGCTGGGATTGCTGGGCCGCTATTTGGAGGCCGCCGGAATCCATATCGCGTTCACCACGACCGCGGTGGTGCTGGCGCAGACCTTCGTGTCGTTGCCGTTTCTGGTGCTCGCCCTGGAAGGCGCGGCGCGGACCGCCGGTGCCGACTACGAGAGGGTGGCGGCCACGCTGGGTGCCCGGCCCAGCGCGGTGTGGTGGCGGGTCACGCTGCCATTGTTGGTGCCCGGCCTGATCTCGGGCGCGGTTCTGGCATTCGCACGGTCGCTCGGCGAGTTCGGGGCGACACTGACTTTTGCCGGCTCCCTGGAAGGCGTCACCCGGACGTTGCCGCTGGCTATCTATCTGCAGCGCGTGTCGGACGCTGACGCCGCGGCGGCGATGTCGCTGTTGCTGGTGGCTGTTGCCGCCGTGGTGGTCCTCGTCGTGGGTGTCCGACGACTGGGCAGCATCGGGTGAGTGCCCAAGCCGGCGGGCTCACGTTGCAGGCCGTCGTTGCCCAGCGTGGCCTCGACGTGCAGCTGAACGTCGAACCGGGCGAAGTGCTGGCGGTCCTGGGGCCCAACGGCGCCGGGAAGTCGACCTTGCTGCACGTGATTGCGGGGCTGCTGCGGCCCGACGAGGGCCTGGTCCGCGCAGGTGATCGGGTGCTGACCGATACCCGGGCCGGCGTACAGGTGGCCACCTGCGACCGCCGGGTGGGCCTGTTGCTGCAGGACCCGCTGCTGTTTCCGCACTTGAGCGTGGCCGCCAACGTCGCATTCGGGTCGCATCATCGGCGCCGCTTCGACCTGCGCCGGGCGCGCGCCCGTGCCCTCGCGGCGCCGTGGCTGCGCGCGGTCGACGCCGAAGACCTCGCCGAGCGCCGGCCGCGCCGGCTCTCCGGGGGGCAGGCGCAGCGGGTCGCGATCGCCCGTGCCCTGGCCGCCGAACCGGAGGTGCTGTTGCTCGACGAGCCGTTGGCCGGACTCGACGTGGGCGCGGCGTCCGCGGTGCGCACGGTGCTGCGCGACGCGCTTGGTGCGGCAGGGCGCACCACCGTGCTGGTCACCCACGACCTGCTCGACGTATTCGCTTTGGCGGATCGGGTGTTGGTCCTCGAATCCGGGCGGATCGCCGAGATCGGCTGCGCCGCAGAGGTATTGGCCGCTCCACGGAGCCGCTTCGGGGCGCAGATCGCCGGAGTCAATCTGGTCGCGGGGGTGCTTGACTCCGCCGGCATATTGCGTACCGGGTGGGGCGAGCGGTGGCACGGCATCACCGACGACGGGGTGGAACCGGGGCGGCCGGCAGTCGCGGTCAGCACACCGCGGGCGGTGGCGGTCTACCGGGAGCCGCCGCGCCACGGCAGTCCCCGCAATCTGCTTGAGGTGACCGTGGCCGAGCTCGATGTACGCGGCAGCACGGTCCAGGTGCGCGGCGTCGAACAGCCCGATGGTGCGCCGGGCCTGGCCGCGGACATCACCGCCGACGCGGCCGCGGAACTGCGTCTGGCGCCGGGGGAGAGGGTCTGGTTCGGGGTCAAAGCCCAGGAAGTGACGCTGCGTGCGACACACCCCGGCACGGCGTAACTTGCGTACCGATGGCAACGCGGTAGGTTTTTCTGCCATGAAGCAGGTGGACCTGACCTCCAGGGGAATTCGGGCGATGGCCGCGACCGCGGTCGCCGGTGCGTTGTCATTCGCCCTTGCGGCGCCGGTGTATGCGGACCCGGTGCCGCCGCCTCCTCCCGCGCCGCCGGCCACCGCGGATGCCCCGCCGGCCGACCCGAACGCCCCGGCTCCGGCCGCCGAGCCCGCGGCACCCGAGGTTGGCCGTGTCGACGACGTCGCGGGCGGTTTCAGCTTCGTGCTGCCGGGCGGCTGGGTGCAGTCCGACACCAGTCACCTTGAGTACGGGTCGTCGCTGCTGAGCAAGAAGACCGGTGAGCCCATGCTGCCGGGTCAGCCGGCGCCGGTGGCTAACGACACCAGGATCGTGCTCGGCAAGCTAGACCAGCGGCTCTACGCCAGCGCCGAGGCCGACAACGCTAAGGCCGCCACCCGCCTTGGATCGGACATGGGCGAGTTCTTCATGCCTTACCCCGGCACCCGGGCCAACCAGGTGAACGCTCCGCTCAACGGGGGCGGTCTGACCGGTAGCGCGTCGTACTACGAGGTCAAGTTCACCGACCCGGCCAAGCCGGTCGGCCAGATCTGGAGTGGCGTGATCGGTGTGCCGCCGGCCAGTGGGACCGGCCCGCAGACCGAACGGTGGTTCGTGGTGTGGCTGGGCACGGCCAACAACCCGGTCGACACCAACGCGGCCATCGCGTTGGCCGAGTCCATCCGGCCGCTGGGTGCGACTCCCGCCGAAGCAGCACCTGCCCCGGCGCCGGGCATTCCGGGAATCCCGGCGCCGGCGCCGGCTCCCGCACCCGCGCCGGCTCCCGCACCTGCTCCCGCCCCCGCACCTGCTGCGTAATCCCTGCTGATCACGCCCATGGCCGGAAGCTATCTCGCTGCTGCGCTGTCGACGCCGACGTCGGTCAGCTGGCTGGCCTACGTCCTGATCGGCGGCATCGCCGGTTGGCTGGCGAACCGCATCATGAAGCGCGGTGGCTCGGGGATTCTGCTCAACGTCCTGATCGGCGTGATCGGCGGATTCATCGGCGGCATGCTGCTCGGCTGGCTCGGTGTGGACGTTGAACACGGCCGCAGGTGGTTTACCTTCTTCGTCTCGCTGGGCGGGGCCATCATCTTGCTGTGGGTCGTCGGATTGGTTCGCCGCAGGTAGCCGACCCGGCTGTCGAACGCGCACCATAGGTCTATGGCGTCGCAGTTGGCCGGGGTGTCGATGGCGGGATGGCGTGTCCAACGGCCAGGCCCGATAGCCAACCGACCGCTCGAGCGGGTCAAAACCGCGGTGCCGCGACCGCAGCCGTCGGAACTGCTGCTTGCCGTGCAGGCCTGCGGTGTGTGCCGTACCGACCTGCATGTCGCCGAAGGCGACCTTCCGGTGCACCGACCCGGTGTGATCCCCGGCCACGAGGTGGTCGGCGAGGTCGTCGAGGTGGGCGCCGACGCCGGTGACGAGTTCGCGGTGGGGGACCGGGTCGGTATCGCCTGGCTACGACACACCTGCGGCACCTGTCGCTACTGCCGCCGGGGCGACGAGAACCTCTGCCCGCAGTCGCGCTACACCGGTTGGGATGACGACGGCGGCTATGCCGAATTCGCCACTGTGCCCGCAGCTTTCGCGCTGCGCCTGCCTGCCGGCTACAGCGACACCGAGTTGGCGCCGTTACTATGCGCGGGCATCATCGGCTACCGGTCCTTGCAGCGTGCGGACCTGCCCCCGGGCGGGCGGCTGGGGATCTACGGGTTCGGCGGCAGCGCGCACATCACCGCGCAGGTCGCCCTCGCCAGCGGCGCCGAGGTACATGTGATGACCCGCGGTGAACGAGCGCGCGAACTGGCACTGGAACTGGGCGTTGCCTCGGCCCAGGGCGCCGCCGATCCGCCACCGGTGCCGCTGGACTCGGCGATCCTGTTCGCCCCGGTCGGCGAGCTGGTGCTGCCCGCCTGCCAGGCGCTGGACGCCGGCGGCACACTGGCCATCGCCGGCATCCATCTCAGCGACATCCCACCGCTGAACTACCAGCGCCACCTGTTCCGTGAGCGGCAGATCCGGTCGGTCACGTCCAACACCCGCGCGGACGCCCACGCCTTCCTCGACTTCGCCGCAGCGCACCACATCGACGTGACGACGCCGGTGTACGCGCTGGGAGATGCCGACCGGGCGTTGATGGACCTGGGTGCGGGCCGGATCGCAGGTGCGGCGGTGCTGCTGGTCTAAACCGCGGGCCTGATGCGGGGCTCATGCGGCGGTCCCAGCTTCGGCTCTCCTTCGTCGAGCCTCGCTGAACCGCCGGGGCTCAGCCAGACACCTGCCACACCAGGGCAGCGGCCAGCGCACCTACCCCGTTGAGTGACCAGTGCAGTGCGATAGGCGCGATCAGGCTGCCACTGCGTCGCCGCAACCAGCTGAACACGAAGCCCGCGGCACCGGTGGCCAACACCGCGAGCGTCACACCGGCCAGCATGCCGAAGAACCCGCCCCCGAGCACCCGCGTGAAACCGACATTGCTGCTGGTCAGGCCCAGCGATGTCGCGACATGCCACAGTCCGAACAGCAAGGAGCCGGCCGCGGCCACCCCGCGAAACCCCCACGCCCGGTGCAGTGCGCCGTGCAGCGCGCCGCGGAACGCCAACTCCTCGGGGATCACGGTCTGCAGCGGGATGACGACCATCGAGGCCACCAGCGCACCGGAAACCGTGGCGTAGTGGTTGTTCAAGAACATCGGCCGGGTCACGGGCAGCATCACGCCGATCGCGATCACCGACACCACGACCACGACCGCGGCCAGTGCGTAGCCGACCCCCGATTTCCAATGCGCGCGGCCCAAGCCGAGCTCACTCCAGGTCAGGCCGTTATAGCGGACCAGGGCGATCAAGCCGATCGCGGTGGCCGGGACGGTGGCGACCGCAGCCCACGGGGTGGTGAAGTGGGCGATCAGATTGGCAAGCGCCAGCACCACCACGACGACGGCGACGTCGACGAAGGCGCGAAAGTGATTCAGCGCCGAGAGTTGCGACACCAATGGGTGCCGCCCCCAGGGCACCGCGAACTCGTGGCCAGACATTGGATCGAATTCTACGCGCGACGGTGCTTCGGGGCCGGTGCGTCGTTAGCGACGCCAAACCGCGGGCCTACTTGGGCCCGTGGGTCTCACACAGCACGCGCGCCGGGTTGCCGGTGGCGGTGTTCTCGCTGACCACCTTGCCGTTGACGGTGACCGTGCAGGTCAGGGCGCCGGGACCGGCGCTCTGCGCGCTCAGCGAGTACGAGGACGGACTGGCTGCGTTCGTCATCGAGCCGGTCAGCTGAATCGACCACGGCAGCGGGGCGTTGGTGGCGTGCGCCTGACCGTTCTGGCCCTGATAGGTGATGTAGCTGGCGACCCCGGTACCGGTGAGGTCGTAGCGGACCGGCACCCTGGTGTGGTCCGGCGTGGCGCCGGCCGACCCGGCACCGGCGATGGTGGCCGACGCGACGAGGACGCCGAACAGCAACGACATCGCCTTGCGG
Organism: Mycolicibacter heraklionensis; assembly: GCA_001673575.1. Classification (GTDB taxonomy): domain Bacteria; phylum Actinomycetota; class Actinomycetes; order Mycobacteriales; family Mycobacteriaceae; genus Mycobacterium; species Mycobacterium heraklionense_A. The sequence continues at coordinate 47,387 of LZME01000033.1, forward strand.
GGCATCCGGACCGGTTCGCGGTGAGCAGTCATGGCCGTCACCTTATCTCGCCGCTGTTCGGCTCTGCGCCCGATCGCCAGGTCCAGTTGGTGATCCGGGGATCGTCCTCCCCGTGCTCGCGGGTGTAGAGCCGCGCCGCCATCCGCGCATCGACCATCTGCTGGCGCAGTACCGCGTGGCGACCGCCCAAACCCGGCACCCGATCGATCACGTCCATCACCAAGTGGAAACGATCCAGATCGTTGAGCATCACCATGTCGAACGGTGTTGTCGTGGTGCCTCGTTCGCGGTAGCCGCGCACATGCATCTGGTCGTGGTTCGCTCGCGAGTAGGTCAGTCGGTGGATCAACCAGGGATAGCCGTGGTAGGCGAAGATCACCGGCTTGTCGCGGGTGAACAGAGCATCGAATTCGGTGTCCGGCAACCCGTGCGGATGTTCGGTCGTCGGTTGCAGACGCATGATGTCCACGACATTCACCACACGCACGGCGAGGTCGGGCAGTTCGGCGCGCAGAATGTCGGCGGCGGCCAGCGTTTCCAGCGTAGGAATATCCCCGGCGCAGGCGAGCACCACGTCCGGCTCGCCGGTGGTGGTGCCGGCCCACTCCCAGATACCCAGGCCACGGGTGCAGTGCGCCACCGCCGCCGGCATGTCGAGGTAGGCCAGTGCCGGCTGCTTGCCGGCGACGATCACGTTGACGTAATTGCGACTGCGCAGGCAGTGATCGGCCACCGACAGCAGCGTGTTCGCGTCCGGCGGCAGGTAGACCCGCACCACCTCGGGCCGCTTGTTGGCCACCAGGTCGATGAACCCGGGATCCTGGTGTGACGCCCCGTTGTGGTCCTGGCGCCAGACGTGGGAGGTCAGTAGATAGTTCAGTGAGGCGATCGGTTGGCGCCACGGGAGTTCGCGGCTGACGGCCAGCCATTTGGCGTGCTGGTTGAACATCGAGTCTACGATGTGCACGAACGCTTCGTAGCAGTTGAACAGCCCGTGCCGACCGGTCAGCAGATAGCCCTCCAGCCAGCCCTGGCACAGGTGTTCCGAAAGCACTTCCAGGACTCGCCCGTCCGGGGCCAGGTGATCGTCACCCGGGAGGGTCTCCGACAACCAGACCCGGTCGGTCGTGTCGAACACCGCCGAGAGCCGGTTGGAGGCGGTCTCGTCGGGACCCATCAACCGGAACCGGTCGCGGTTGCGGTCGATGACATCGCCCAGGAACGTGCCGAGCACCCGAGTGGCCTCGTGCATCTCGGTGGCGGGCCGGGCCACCGGTACCGCGTAGTCGCGAAAATCAGGCAGGTCCAGATCGTGGAGCAGCCGCCCTCCATTGGCATGCGGGTTGGCGCTCATCCGGCGGTCCCCGCGCGGGGCCAGCGCCGACAGCTCGGGCAGCAGGCGTCCGGTGGAGTCGAACAACTCCGCTGGGCGGTAACTGCGAAGCCATTCCTCCAGTTGGCGGCGGTGCTCGGGGTCGGTACGGGTCTGCGCGAGCGGCACCTGATGTGCCCGCCAGGTTCCCTCCACCTGTTGTCCGTCGACCATCTTCGGGCCGGTCCAGCCCTTCGGGGTGCGCAACACGATCATCGGCCATACCGGCCGCATCGACGAGCCCTCGGTGCGCGCGGCGCGCTGGATCGCCGCGATGTCGTCGAACGCGTCATCGAGTGCGGCGGCGAGCAGTTGATGGATGACGGCGGGGTCGTCGCCGGCGACGGTGATCGGCCGGTAGCCGTAACCGCGTAGCAGCGCCTCCAATTCCGGCTGCGGAATGCGGGCCAGCACAGTGGGATTGGCGATCTTGTAGCCGTTGAGATGCAGAATCGGCAGCACCGCGCCGTCCACGGCGGGGTTGAGAAACTTGTTCGAGTGCCAGCTGGCCGCCAGTGGTCCGGTTTCGGCCTCGCCGTCGCCGATCACGCAGGCGACCACCAGTCCGGGGTTGTCGAAGGCCGCACCGAAGGCATGCACCAGCGCGTAGCCGAGCTCGCCGCCCTCATGGATGGAGCCCGGCGTCTCGGCCGCCACGTGGCTGGGGATCCCGCCGGGAAAAGAGAACTGCCGGAATAACTTCCGCAGACCGTCGACGTTCTCGGCGATGCCCGTGTACACCTCGCTGTAGGTGCCCTCGAGATAGGCGTTGGCGACCAGCGCCGGGCCGCCGTGGCCCGGGCCGGTGACGAAGATGACGTCGGCGTCGCGGTCGCGGATGATCCGATTGAGATGCAGATAGAGCAGATTGAGCCCTGGGGTAGTGCCCCAGTGTCCGAGCAGTCGGGGCTTGACGTGCTCGGCCCGCAGCGGTTCGGCCAGTAGGGGATTGTCCAGCAGATAGATCTGGCCTACCGAGAGATAATTGGCGGCCCGCCAGTAGGCATCGAGGCGGGCCAATTCATCGTCGGAGAGTGTGGGCTTAGGTGGAGTCGCGTTGGCTGCACTCACCTTTTCCATTGTCGCGTCCAACTCCGAACGCGGCAACCGATTCATTACCCTGACTGCGTGCTGCTGAAATCGGTTCGTGTGCTCGATCTGGCCGGCGGCGACGCCGACGCGGTCACCCGGTTGCTCGCCGACCTGGGAGCCGATGTGCTCAAGGTGGAGCCCCCGGGTGGAAGTCCGGCGCGGGCCGCGGCTCCGCTGCTGGGCGGTGCGAGCATCGCGTTCGCGCTGCACAACGCGAACAAGCGCAGCATCACCCTCGACCCCGCTGAGGAGCGGGACCGCCGCCGCTTCGACGAGTTGGCCGCTACCGCCGACATCCTGGTGGACAGCGGCCTGCCAGGGCGCGCGACGGTGTTCGGGACCTCCTGCGCTGAACTGGCCGACCGATTCGCTCACCTGGTGACAATGTCGGTCACCGATTTCGGGACGAGCGGTCCGCGAGCGGAGTGGCAGGCCACCGACGCGGTGCTCTATGCACTCTCCGGCGCCCTGTCCCGGTCGGGCCCCACCACCGGGACGCCGGTACTGCCGCCGGAGGGGATCGCCTCGGCTACCGCGGCGGTACAGGCCGCCTGGGCAGTTCTGGTCGCCTATTTCAACCGGTTGCGCTGCGGATCCGGCGATTACATCGACTTTTCCCGGTTCGACGCGGTGGTCACCGTGCTCGACCCGATATTCGGCGCGCACGGCCAGGTCGCCGCGGCCCAACGCGCGTCGAGCCGGTGGCGCGGGAGGCCCCGCAACCAGGACGCCTACCCGATCTACGCGTGCCGCGACGGCTACGTCCGACTGTGCGTCATGTCCCCGAGGCAGTGGCGCGCGCTGTGGAGCTGGCTGGGGGAGCCGGCCGAGTACGCCGACCCCAAGTTCGGCGTGATCGGCGAGCGGTTCGCCGTCTGGCCGCAGATCAGTGCCCTGATCCGTGAACTGTTCGCCGGCCAGGACATGGCGGATCTGGTCACTGCCGGGCAATCTCGCGGGGTCCCGATCGCCGGGGTCGGCGATCCGGCGCAGGTACTGGCCGAAGAACATTTCGCGGTCGCGCAAGCGGTCACCCAGACCGAGTTGGCTCCGGGGCTGCCCGCGGTGATCCCGACCGGCTACTACGTCGTCGACGACAAGCGAGCGGGCTTTCGGACTCCCGCACCGGCCGTCGGCGAGGCAGAGGCCGGCTGGCTGGCCGCACCGTTGACGGAGCCGACGGTGCGCGGTGCGGTCGGCTCCCGGCCGTTCGAGGATCTGCGGATCGTCGACCTGGGTGTGATCGTTGCCGGCGGGGAAGCCAGCCGGCTCTTCGGCGACCTGGGTGCCGAGATCATCAAGGTGGAAAGCGCGGCCTACCCCGACGGGCTGCGGCAGGCCCGCCCCGGGGCGGCGATGAGCGAGTCTTTCGCTTGGACGCACCGCAACAACTCTGGACTCGGCCTGGACCTGCGCAGCCCGGCCGGCAAGGAGATCTTCACTCGTCTGGTCGGCGCGGCGGACGCGGTGTTCGCCAATTTCAAGCCGGGAACGCTTGCTGCCCTGGGCTTTTCCTACGATGATCTGCGCGAGATCAACCCGCGAATCATCCTCGCCGAGAGCAGCGCCTTCGGCGAGTCCGGGCCGTGGAGCGACCGGATGGGCTATGGCCCACTGGTACGTGCCACCACCGGGATCACCGCACTGTGGACGGCCCCTGAGGGGCCCAGCGACACCGAACGCCACCCGTTCTATGACGCCACCACCGTCTTCCCCGATCACGTGGTTGCGCGGGTAGCCGCGATCGGGGCGCTGGCGGCGCTGATCGGGCGCGGGCGCACCGCCGCCGGCAGTCACGTCCACGTGTCGCAGGCCGAGACCGCCGTCAACCAACTCGACACCAGCTACGTGGCCCGCGCCGCGGGCTCGTCGGTCCAGCCGGACACCGCGGTGGATCTGGTCTGTCCATGCGCCGGCGATGACGAATGGTGTGTGATCTCGATCCGGACCGACGCCGATATGCGTGCCGTCGCTGCGGCTTTCGGTGATAACGGATTGGCCGACGAGCCACGCTTCAGCACCGGATCCGGTCGCACGGCTCACCGTGCGGAGCTGGTCTCAGCGGTGAGTCGCCACACCGTGGCCCAGACCCCGGCCGGGGTAGCCGAACTGCTGCAGGGGCACGGCGTGCCCGCCGCGCCGATGAACCGGCCACCCGATGTCGCCGACGACCCCCAGCTGGCCCATCGAGCGGTGTACGCGCCCATGACACACCCGCTGATCGAGCACCCGCTGCCAGCCGAAACCGGTCCCGCGCCCTTCCGCAACATCCCGGCGGCACCGCAGCGACCGGCGCCGCTGCCCGGTCAGGACACTCGGGAGATCTGCCGCTGTCTGCTCGGACTCGACGACGATGAGACCGACCGGTTGATCGCCGACGGCGTGCTGTTCGCCGGCGGTTCAGCGAGGCTCGACGGAGGAGAGGCGAAGCTGGGACCGCCGCAGGAACCCAGCGGATTAGTCTGACCTCCATGCCTGTCGACCCCCGGACACCGGTACTGATCGGCTACGGCCAGGTCAACCACCGCGACGACGCCGACGCGGTAGAACCCGTCGATCTCATGGTGGCCGCGGCACGCCATGCCGCTCACGATCGGGTGCTGCGCACGGTCGACTCGATTCGGGTGGTGAACCTGCTCTCAGCGCGTTATCGCGATCCGGGCGCGCTGCTCGGACAGCGGATCGGGGCGCAGCGCCCCGACACCCGGTACAGCCCGGTGGGTGGCAACGTGCCGCAGTCCCTGGTGAATCAAGCCTGCCTGGATATTCGCGACGGCCGCGCCGGCGTCGTGCTGGTGGCCGGCGGTGAGACGTGGCGCACCCGAACCAGGCTGCGGCGTGCCGGCGGGAGACTGGTGTGGACGCAACAGGACGACTCGGTCCCGATGGCCCAGTGCGAGGGCGAAGACGTGCCGATGGTCGGCCCGGCCGAAGAGCGCATCGGATTGGACCGCCCCGCCTACGTCTACCCGTTGTTCGAACAGGCGTTGCGGATCGCCGCGGGGGAGAAGGTCGAAGGCCACCGTCGGCGCATCGGTGAACTGTGGTCTCGATTCAATGCGGTCGCCGTCGACAACCCGCACGCGTGGATCCGGAACCCCGTGACCGCGGAGGAGATCTGGCAGCCGGGCCCGAAGAACCGGATGATCAGCTGGCCCTACACCAAGTTGATGAACTCCAACAACATGGTCGATCAGGCGGCCGCGCTGGTCCTCACCTCGGTTCAGACCGCCACCGAGTTGCGGATCCCCACCGAGAACTGGATTTTCCCGCAGGCCGGTGCCGACGCCCACGACACCTATGCCATTGCCAACCGCGCCGAACTGCACCGATCGCCGGCGATCCGGATCGCGGGGATCCGGGCATTGGAGCTGGCCGGGGCCGCCGGCATCGGCGAGATCGATTACGTCGACCTGTACTCGTGCTTCCCGTCGGCGGTGCAGGTCGCGGCGGCCGAACTCGGGCTTCCCATCGACGATCCCGACCGGCCGCTCACGGTGACCGGCGGGCTTACCTTCGCCGGTGGCCCGTGGAACAACTACGTCATGCATTCGATCGCCACCCTGGCTGAACTGCTGGTGGCCCATCCCGAGCGGCGCGGCCTGATCAGCGCCAACGGCGGCTACCTGACCAAGCACAGTTTCGGCGTGTACGGAACGCAGCCGCCACCCGAGGGATTCCGTTGGGAGGACGTACAACCCGAGGTGGATGCGCAGGCCACCCGGCCGTCGGTGGTGCAGTGGCAGGGGATCGGTGAGGTGGAGTCCTGGACCACGCCGTTCGATCGCGACGGTCGCCCGCAGCACGCGTTCCTGGCGGTTCGCACGCCCGACGGTTCGCGGACCCTGGCGGTGGTGCGGGACCCGGCTGCCGCCGAGGCGACGGTGCGCGAGGACATCGCCGGTGCTGCGGTCGACGTGCACGAAGACGGCACCGCGACGCTGCGCTAGGTGGTCAGCTGGTCCGGATTGACGGGCGCCTGGGCGTTGATCAGCGCCTTGATGTCATCGAGGCCCTCCCAGATGTTGACGTTCATCCCGGCGAGCACCCGGTTGTGGTCATCGAGCCAGAAGCTGGTGTATTCGCGGCCGGCGGGGTCGCCGCGAAACACCACGCGGGCGTAGTGCGGCGCGTAGCCGACGTACTCCATCCCGAGGTCGTACTGATCGGTGAAAAAGTAGGGCAGCTCGGTGTATTCGGCGGCTTCGCCGAGCATGCCGGACGCAGCGACCGCCGGTTGTTTGAGTGCGTTGGCCCAGTGCTCGGTGCGGATCCGGGTGCCGAACAACGGATGCTGCGCGGCCGCGATGTCGCCGACGGCATAGATGTCGGGATCGCTGGTGCGCAGCCCGGCGTCCACCAGCACGCCGTCAGCGGTGGAAAGGCCTGCCTGCTGGGCCAATTCGATGTTGGGCTGGGCGCCGACCGCGACCAGTACTGCGTCCGCGCGGATCTGCGAGCCGTCGCTCAGTCGCAGGCCGGCGGCGGCACCACCTGCGGTGGTGATCTCGGCGACCGTCGCCCCGGTCCGCAGGTCGACACCATGCTCGCGGTGCAGGTCGGCGAAGACCGCGGCGTTCTCCGGACCGAGACCGGCCAACAGCGGCAGCGCGGCACTTTCGACCACAGTGACGTCGACGCCGCGCTGGCGTGCGGCGGCGGCCACCTCCATACCGATCCAGCCCGCACCCACCACCGCCAGCGAATCACCGCTCGCCAGCGCCGAATCCAATGCCGAATCCAATGCCGAGGCATCCTCGACGGTCCGCAGATAGTGCACGCGCGGGGCGTCGGCTCCCGGGATCGGTAGCCGTCGCGACCGTGACCCCGTAGCCAACAGCAGTTTGTCGTAGCCGAGGCTGGAGCCGTCGGACAGCGTGACGCTGTGACCGGACGGATCCACACTGGCGACGCGATCACCCAGCTGTAAGTCGATCTCGTGTTCGCGGTACCAGGACGGGGGTTTCACGGTGAAGTCGTCGAGGGTCTTCTTGCCCGCGAGGAATTCCTTGGACAGTGGCGGCCGCTCGTAAGGTAGCTGGTGCTCCTCCCCGACAAGCACGATCCTTCCGTCGAAGTCCTTGTCGCGGAGGGCTTCGACGGCCTTGGCCCCGGCCAGACCGGCACCTACGACCACGAACGTGGTCATTCGGTCAGACGCTCGCGGACACCGGCATCGGCGGAGTAGCGCACCAGAGCCGCAGCGAGCTCGGCATTGCGTCCCTGGGACAGTGCGCCGAGTTGCTTTGCGTCACTGGGTAACCCGAGATCGCGCGCGGCATCCAGGGCACGGTCGTCGAATGTGGAGCGGGCCCAGGGCCAAACGTCTTGGACCTCGCGGAGAAAGATACCCGCCCCCACATCGCCGATTCCCTTGAAGGACTTCAGTGCCTCGGCGGCCGCCGCGATATCGCGCCCGCTACGCTCCGCCAATAGTCGAAGATCACCGCCATAGTCCGTCTGCACCGCCTCGGCCAATTCGACCAGCATGGTGGCTGAGCTCTCGTCGTAGCGGCGGTAGTGGGCCCGACCCATCGCATCGATCAGCGTTTGTCGATCGGCTTCGAGCACCTTGTGCGGCGTGCGCAACCCGCATTTGAACAGCTCGCGGGCCGCGCGGGCCGCGATGCTGGCGTCGATGGGCTTGCTGGCCAGCATGCACAGCATCAACAGCTGGAACAGCGGCATGGGTTGGTTGCGCAACCGGATGCCGGCCTCTTGGGCATAGGTGGTACCCGCACGCCGCAGCAGTCGGCGGACCAGTTCCTTGTGGGCAATCACAGCAGCGCATATACCCGGATTCGTCGCAGCGAAAACCGGGCATGACCAGCGGGCGCGCGAGCGCTAGTGCGAAAGGCTGCGCGCCGGATATCTCGGCGCGGTCTGTGCAACGTCGATGATCTCCAGACCGACAGCCGCCAGCATCTCCGGGATCGCCCGCACGAAGATCCGGTCGACCTCAGCGACCTCAGGTGGCAACTGCTCCATCGGCACCAAGTGCGGGTCTTTCTTGCGCACCGGGTCCTCGTCGCCCAGAGTCCAGCCGGCGTCGAGCTTCTCCTGCAACCACCGGTCGTGCTCCATGGTGCCCAGCTTGTCCATCTCGTCGTCGGTGAACTGGAACTCGCGGGCATGCCAGTTGCGCAGTGGGGCGATCACGCAGCCGATGCTGCGCAGCTTCACCCCGATGTGGCGGGCTTGGGCCCGGCTGGAGTCCTTGAGCGCATCCGCCAACTGGGGCCAGGGCTGCGGCGCCGGCGCGCCAGCGGGTTGCATCAGGCAGTAGCGCCGGTGGATCTCGTGGGCAACGGCCTCCAGCGAGCCGCCCTCGACGAGCTCCACGGTGCAGGTCTGCTGCAGGGTCCGGAAGACCGTGACACCTGAGCCGCCAAGTGCGTGCTCCTCAAGCAGGTCGGCCACACCGTAGGCGCGCGAGATGGTCGTGACCACCGGTACCGCATTGTCAAGGGCGCGGCGCAGGTTCAACGCCGACTCGACGTTGCGTTCGTCGTGGTAACCGGTCACATAGGCCTGGGTAACGGGCCAGTCGGTGTCCTGCGCCACCCAATCGATGTCGCGTACCGAGGCCGGCGTGCAGTGGAATTCGCAGACTTCCTCGAGCGCGGGGTGATTGGCCACCAGCTTGGCCACCTTGGCGGCGGCCTGGTCATCGATGACCGTCACCCGCAGTGGCTGGTCGTCCACGCGTTCGTCGTGCCATTGGCGGGCCGCCTGAAACACCAATCCGGATCCGACACCATCAAGGTGCGCGACGGCGATATGGGGCCGCTGCACGGTTCGCAGCGGATACTCGGCCAGCAGCAGCCGAGCGCCGACGGTGTCGATGTTGAAGAAGTCGACGGCCAACCGGTCATCGCCGCGATTGAACTCCGCGAGCCGCAACAGCACGCACAACCCGGGGTCCTCGATGCGCGCCAGGCAGCGCAAGTGGTCTTTGCTCGAGCGGCCGAAGACACTGCGTGAGCTCTTGGAGTCATGGGCCAAACGACGTGCCAGCGTGACGATTTCGGTGTTGGCAACGCTGTCCGAAGTCACCGCGAGCAGCCGGGCTGCGCGCCGCACTCCAGCTGATTCAAGGGTGGTGCTCAGCTGGGCATCTCCGATGACGACCGGGAATCCCCAGTTGCGGCACGTCCTGATTCGAGGGTTGGCCTCGTCGGCCTCGATGACGACGGCCCGGTATCCCGCAGCACGGAGCGCGCGGACGAACTCGAACCCGGCGTAGCCCAGTCCGCAGACCACCACATGCCCGTGCTTGAACGGGATAAGCAGTTGCTGCACCCGATCCCGAAACATCGATACCAGCGCAATGAGCGCCGCCCACCCGGCTACCACCGGCGCCAGGAAGCGTGCGACGTCTAGGGCCGGGCCGACGTGGTTCTCCGGTTGGGGGGCCGCGTGCAGGAAGAACAACTTGACCGCGCCATAGACCGCGTCGGAGTACGAATGCCCGCCCCCCTCATAGGAGCCGTAGCCCCAGAACCCCAGCGCGAAGGCAACGATCCCCGCCGGGATCAGCAGCCAGTACCAGTGCGGATCGGTCAGACCGGTCAGCACCTTGTGCTGCAGGGTCTCCGGCGGCGGGGCTTCGCGCCCCGGCTCCAGCCGAGCGTTCGGTTCAGCCGCGGGACCGGTCATTGGCGCTACTCCTCCCGCGCTTTGTGCCGGGACCGATCGTCGGTCCCATCGCCAAGCGCTCTGCTCTCTCGTACACTAACCCGGACGCAGGACGACCGATATGGCCTTCGGTCTGAGAAGTAGGAGAGCGATTCGGCGCGCTTCTGCGCGCACCAGTCCCGGAGAAGCCCATGCTGTTTGTCAGTTACGCGAGCCAGGATCGCGCATTAGTCGATCCGCTGGTCTCCGTCCTGCGCAGTGCCGACCAGCAGGTGTGGCTGGACGAAGAGCTGGGCGGCGGCGAGGCGTGGTGGCAGACGATCCTGGACCGGATCCGGTGTTGCTCGGTGTTCGTCGTCGCCTTGTCCAACAACTCACTGCGGTCCAAGCCCTGTCAGGCGGAGTTGGCCTACGCGCGGGCGCTGCAACGCCCGGTTCTGCCGGTGCAGATCGGCCCGGTCGACAGTGTGCGTGTCACCCCACTGGCCGCGACCCAGATCATCGACTACCGGATGCGTGACGCCGCCGCCCACGCTCGATTGGTCGCCGCCCTGCAGAGCCTGTCGCGCCGTGCTGTACCGCTGCCCGCACAGTTGCCGGAGGAACCGATGGTGCCCTTCGCCTACCTGATGCGGCTCTCGTCGGAGTTGTCCGGACCCGAGCTGAGCTACCACAAGCAAGGCGAACTCCTCTTAGAGCTTCGTTCGCGGCTCGACGAGGACTGTCACGATCCCACCGTCCGCAATGACATCGTCCAGCTCCTGTGCCGGTTGCGCGACCGGCCGGACGTCACCGTGCGCACCCGAGCCGACGTCGACGCCGTTCTGGCCGCCAATGACCCGAGCTTCACTGCCGCCACCGTCGGCATGCCGGTCGCCGCGGTTACCGGGCCGCGGCCGGCGATCACCAGGCCGGCGCCCGAAGTCGCGCGGGCCGGTGCGGACGGTTCGGGTCCCGTTGCCGCCGATCAGCGGCGTCGGGGAGGGCCGGCAAGGAAGCTGCTGCTCGTCGGCGCCGCCGTGGTGGCGGCGGTGGCCGGTGCGCTGGCATTCGGACTCACCCGCACGCCACCCGAGGCGTCTGCACCGAATCTGGCCGCCGACGATGACGTACAGGCCGTAATGGCGACCCCGGCAATGGAGACCGTGCAGGCCGACCTCGAGGCGCTCAAGCCGGCCGCTGGACCTGACTGTCCCGGTAAACGTCGTCCAAGCCCGGGTAGAGAACACCCAAGCAATCCGGCTGCGACGCCGTTATCGATGCGGCCGGCTTGAGCGCCTCGAGGTCGGCCTGCACGGTCTCCATTGCCGGGGTCGCCATTACGGCCTGTACGTCATA
>LZME01000034.1 GCA_001673575.1 Mycolicibacter heraklionensis
GCGGACAGCACCCGGCGGTCACGGGAGGCCAACTGCCGGCCCACCATCAGCATCCAGAACTCGTCGTCGCCGACGTCGATCGAGGTATCCGCGAGATCTACCGAAGTGCACGGATTCTCGCCGACCGAGGCGACGACTTCAGGAGTCGCACTGCTGGTCGGGACGCGGACCAGGCTCACCGCCCGCTGCGCGTAGGTTTCGCGGACCCGCTCCAGCAGGGTGTCCAGGTCCGCGCCGCGCAGCACCGAACCGGCGAACAGCGTCATCAACTCGGCTTCTCGGGACGCGCGGCCGGCTTCCCGGGTTCGTTTGGCCGCGCCGTCGACCAGGGCCGCCACCGCGACGGCCACCAGCAGCAGGACGACTTCGGTCACGGCGACGTCGTGCTCGGCAATGGTGAAATCACGCCGCGGTGCGAGCACGAAGTAGTTCAGCAAGGCTCCGGACAGCAACGCCGACAGCACCGCCGGGGCAATGCCGCCGAGCAGGGCCACCACCAGCACACCCACGAAAAACAGCGCGCTCTGGCCGGCGTCGAAGTAGCGTTCCAGCCAGCCCACCATGATCGCGCACATCAGGCACGGCACGACGACGGCGGCCAACCATGAAGCTGCGCGCCGCTCCCGCGGCGAGATCGACACTCCGCGGAAACTCGGCTTGGCGTCCTCGTAGGTAACGATGTGGACGTCGATGTCGCCGGACTGCTGCACGACTGCCGCACCGACACCCTCATCGAGGATGCGGGCCCAACGGGAACGGCGCGAAGTGCCGATCACCAACTGGGTGGCGTTGACGTCGCGGGCGAAGTCCAGCAGCGCGGCCGGCACGTCGTCGCCGATCACGGTGTGCAGCGAGGCGCCCAGGCTGATCGCCAATTGGCGGATCTTGCCCACCCGGGGTGCCGGCGCACCTGAGATCCCGTCGTCGCCCAGGACATGCAGCACCAACAGGTCGCCGCCGGCCTTCGACGCGATTCGTGAGGCCCGCCGGACCAGGGCTTCAGACTCCGGGCCACCGGTCACCGCCGCGACGATGCGTTCCCGTGCCTCCCAGGTCTGGGTGATCTTCTTGTCGGCGCGGTAGCGGGTGAGTGTCGCGTCAACCTGCCCCGCGAGCCACAGCAGAGCCAATTCCCGCAGGGCGGTTAGCGTCTCGCCGCGGAAGTAGTTGGCCAACGCCGCGTCGACCTTTTCCGGAGGGTAGACGTTGCCGTGGGACAGCCTGCGGCGCAAGGCCTCCGGGGCGACATCGATGAGCTCGATCTGTGCGGCTTGGCGCACGACCGCGTCGGGGACGGTGTCGTGCTGGGTGGTTCCGGTGATCTTGGCGACGACGTCGCTCAGGCTCTCCAACTGCTGCACGTTGACGGTGGAGACCACGGTGATTCCGGCGGCGAGCAGTTCTTCGATGTCTTGCCAGCGTTTGGGATTGCGGCTGCCTGCGGGGTTGGTGTGCGCGAGATCGTCGATCAGGACCACTTCCGGGTGGCGGGTCAGCACCGCGTCGACATCGAGTTCCCCGCCGGGCTCGCCGATGATCTCGATGCCCTGCAGCAGCTCCGCGGTCTTGCTGCGACCGTGGGTCTCGACGGCGGCGGCGACGACGTCGGTGCCACGGTCGGTGCGGCGGTGTGCTTCGCCGAGCATCGCGTAGGTCTTACCGACCCCCGGCGAGGCTCCGAGATAGATGCGGAGTTCTCCCCGTGGTTCTGCAGGCTGCCCGGCTGGTCTCACGAGACTCACCAGACCATCATCGCGGCAACCGGCGGCATCAGCCAGCGACGACAGGCCGCACCATCACGGTGGGTTTGAACCCATACCTCGGGTTGCTCAGACCGGAGCCGCTGCGGCCTGCCGATGCCACACCTGGCACACCGGCCCCCACCGTGTTGACCGTGCCGGCCTCCTCGGCCTCGGTCCAGCCGTGGCTGACCAGAGTGGCGTTGCTCTCGGGGATGGACGTGGCCGTTGTCGGGACGGCCGCCGGCCAACTCTGGGGCACCGACAGTCCGCCCACCGGGGCGGCCGTGGCACTGGATGCCAGCACCGGTGCGCGGCCGATAGGCGTCCCTTGCGGCGTGCCAACCGAGTCCACCAGTAACGGCGAAGTCACCGCCTCCGCCGCACCGCCGTGCGCGATGGCGATGGCGCTGGCGATACCGGCGAACGCGTGCCACGCGCCGGCGTTGGTCAATGCCGAGCTGTAGGTCTGAATCCCGTTCCAAATGCCGATGTTCTGGGTCGAGTTGATGAAGTTGGACAGAAAGTCGGTCAGCCCGCCCTGGGCCGGCCCGGCGGCCAATGGCGCGGCCAGGGTCTGCATGGCGGTCGGCAGCCCCGACACCAGCTGCGACAACCCGTTCTGTGCGCTGCCGGCAGAAGCCTGGGCGACAGCTGCACCCTGACCGGCGATCCCGGCCGGGTTGGTGCTGGGAGCGGGTGAGCTCAGCGGTTGTAGCGTCCCAGCAAGCGCCGAGGAGGCAGCGTAGCCGTACATGGCCAAGGCGTCCTGTGCCCACATCTCGGCGTACTGCGCCTCCACCGCCGCGATTGCTGCGGTGTTGAACCCCAGGAAATTCGTCGCAACCAGCGCCGCGAACTGTGCCCGGTTGGCCGCGACCACCGCCGGGGGCACCGTCATCGCAAACGCCGCTTCATAGGCGGCGGCCGATGCCGACGCCTGGGCGGCGGCGTGCTCGGCGGCGGCGGCGGTGGTGTTCAGCCACGCTACGTAGGGCCGGACGGCGGCGGCCATCGCCGCTGCGGCCGGGCCCCGCCACTCTTCGTCGGTCAGTGTCGAGATCACTGACTCATAGGAGGCCGCTGTCGTGGCCAGCTCGGCGCCCAGCGCGTTCCATGTCGTTGCGGCAGCCGTCATCGGCGCGGCCCCGGCGCCCGAGTACATCCGAGTGGAGTTGATCTCCGGAGGCAAAGCTGCGTAGTCCATGTCGTGGAAGTCCGTTTCCTCTAGTCGGTTTCGGCCAGGCTCGGGTCGCCGCTAGACGATCGGCTTGCGCGGCATCACGACCGGCTTGACGCCGTAGCGAGGCCGGCCGAACCCGGGGCCACCACGATCGGAAGAGGCGACTGCCGGTGCTCCTGCCGGCACCGTGGCGGCGCCGTGCGGCTCGGTCGGAGTCGTGCCTGCCGCGACCAGCGGGCGCGGCTCGGCAGCCGGTGCAGCCTCAGCGGCCCACCCCGGCGGCGTTGACAGCTTGTTGAGGCCGTTGCCCTGGCCGGCGGCCCCGGCGACCGGTGCGGCGGTGGCGGCACCGGGCGTGCTCTGGGCGACCAGGTTGCCCTGGCTGACGCCCTCGACGTGATGGATGACGCCGGACGGGTTGGTGATGAAGCCGGTGCCGAGGCCGGTGAATGCCGAGGCGGCGGAGCCGATGTTCGCGCCGTTCATCGCGGCCAGGATCGCGGAGTTGCTGGCGACTCCGCCCAGCCCGAATGTCGGATCGGCGACCCCCGAGCCGGTGCTCCCCAGAGCGGAGGTGGCGGTGCCCAATCCGGCCGCTGCCGAGTTGGCGGTCTCGGTCTCCCCGTAGGACTCAGCGCTGACGCGCAGGGTGTGAATGAACATCTCCTGCATTGCCGCGGCCTGGGCGCTGATCTGCTGGTACAGGGTGCCGTAGGCGGAGAACTGGGCGGCCTGCAGTGCGGAGACCTCGTCGGCGGCGGCGGGGGCCAGCCCGGTGATCGGGCCGGCCGCGGCCGCGTTCTGGGCGTTCAGCGCCCCGGCGATCGTCGCTAGATTGCCGGACGCCGCGGCCAGCGCCTCGGGCTGGGTGGTCAGAAACGACATGACATCTCCTCGGCGGATACGAGCCGGACCCCAGCTGGGCTCGGTCACCGTCCACTGTTTCGTCGGACTTCCGACGGCCAGAGGTCGTTAACGAGTTCTTTACGGTCTCGCTCGGATTATTGACGGTTTGCTTTCAGGCCCAGCTGGAGCCCACCGCGGCGTCGGTATTGGCCATGTTGCTGCCCGCCGACTGCACCTTCTGACCATGGGCGTTGGCCTGGGCATAGATGACCTGGAAGTTCCGCCCCAGCGCGGTGATGAACTCCTGGCAGGCCACCGAGCCGGCGCCGCCCCAGAAGTCCCCGGCGGCGAGCACGTCGCGCACGATCGCCTGGTGCTCGGCCTCAAGGGCTGCGGCCTGGGCGCGAATCAACGCGCCGTGGGCGTCGACGTCGCCGAACTGATAGTTGATGGACATCTGAATCATCACTCCTTGCGTTAGCTGCTCAGGGTCTGCTGCGAGGCAGCTTCCTGCTGTTCGTAGTGGTTGGCGTCGCGGATCAGGCCGTCACGTACGCCATGCAGCATGTTGACGATGTTGCTGAACGCGGTCTGCATCTGGCCCATCGTGTCGTAGGACGTGCGTTCGGCCAGCCCGCCCCAGCCGGAGCCGGAGATGCTGGTCGCTGATGCCCACATCCGTCGGGCCTCGTCCTCCACGGTCTGGGCGTGCGCATCGAATCGGGCCGCCGTCGACCGCATGGCGTCGGGGTCGGTCATGAAACGTGTGGTCATTGGTGTAACTCCTTGATTGTTGGTGTTGGTCTTCCGGCGTCAGCCGGCCAGGACCGGATGCGCGACGACACTGGGTTTGAACCCGTACTGAGGCAGATTCCCGCTGGGACCACTGCGACCGGCCCCCGCCCCGATCGGCAACCCAGCCGGTACGGCCGAGGCCCCGTTTGCTGCGGGCATGGTCATGCCGGCGCTTGGGAGTGCCGAGACGGTGCTGGCGGGGGCCCCGGCAGCCCAGTTCTGCGGCACCGACAACATGCCGACCGAACCGGCTTGACCGAGGGCCGCCGATGCCGGCGCGCCGCCGAACGCACTCAGCCCGGCCAATCCGGCTGGGCCCAGCGAAGCCACCGGGGCCACCGCGCCGACTGCCGAAGTCAGTCCGCCGGCAGCCGCGGAGCCCGCCGTCCCCAGCGAGGATCCCGCGCTGCTGCCGAGACTGCTCAAGAAGCCGACCGCGGTCGACAGCGTGCTGGCGACGTTCCAGGCGCCGGTGTTCACCATCCCGTTGATGCTGTCGGTGATCTGGCTGTTGTCGAACAGGCTGCCCAGGATCCCGGACAAACTCGACGAGGCGGACGAACCCGCGCTGCCCTGGGCCGGTGAGGCCAGACCCTGCAGCACGCTGGGCAGCACCGAGATCAGTTGACTGGCCTGGCTGTTGCTCGCCGCGGAGCTGCCGGCGGCCTGGGCTATCGCGGCGGCCTGGCCGGCCAACCCGGCCGGGTTGGTGGCCTGGGCCGGTTCGGCGAACGGCGTCACCTGCGACGCGGCGGCCGAACCGGTCGCGTAGCCGTACATGGCTGCGGCGTCCTGGGCCCACATCTCGGCGTAGTGCGCTTCGGTGGCCGTGATCGCCGGGGTGTTCTGTCCCAGGATGTTGGTCGCGATCAGGGCCATCAGCAGGCTGCGGTTGGCCGCGATCACCGGCGGGGGGACCGTCATGGCGAACGCGGTCTCGAATGCGGCCGCGGCCGCGGTGGCCTGGGTGGCGGCCTGGTCGGCCTGCGCGGCGGTGGTGTTCATCCACGCCACGAAGGGAGCCGCCGCGGCGGCCATCGACGCCGACGCCGGACCGGCCCACAGCTCACCGGCCATCCGGGCGATCACCGCCTGGTAGGCCGCGGCAGTCGACCCCAACTCCACAGCCAGAGTCCGCCAAGCCGCGGCGGCAGCCACCAGCGGTGCCGCGCCCGGCCCGGTGTACATCCACGCGGAGTTGACTTCCGGTGGCAACGCACCGAACTCCATCATGTTCTTGAGTTCCTTTGTCTTGCTTGGTTTTGCTTGACTCAGCGCGCTGCGATCGCGTTGGCGGCCTCGGTCGCCTCGTACGCTGCGGCGCTGGTCGTCAGAGTGGTGACGAACATCTGGTGAATCGCATTCGCCTGGGCACTGACCGCTTGGTACAGGCCGGCGTGCGCGACGAACTGTGCGGCGGTCAACGCCGACACCGGGTCCGCCGCTGCGGGGATCACGCCGGTGGTCGCTGGGGCGGCTGCCGCGTTCTGGGCGGCCATCGCCGAGCCGATACCGGTCAATTCGCCGGCCGCGGCCGTCAGCTCTACCGGCTGAGCGCTCACGAACGACATCAACATCACCATCTCCTAACCGATCGAGCCGGCACGGTGCCGGACACGAGATCCACCGTGCCGCAACGGTGCTCGGTTAGCTGTTGCCCTTACGCGCTCTTAACGCAGCGGAATCGAACCTTGATGAGTCCTTGATGTCTAGAAACGGAAAAACCCGACGCAGCCCCCTCTGCTGCGTCGGGTTTCCCGGGTCTTGCTGACGTTACGCCCAGCTGGAGCCGACCGAGGCGTCGGTGTTGGCCATGTTGTTGCCGGCCGACTGCACCTTCTGACCGTGGCTGTTGGCCTGCTCGTAGATCACCGCGAAGTTGCGACCCAACTGCGCCAC
>LZME01000035.1 GCA_001673575.1 Mycolicibacter heraklionensis
CGGCTCAGGCCGATTTCGACGACATGCTCGATGTCCTCGTCGCACCTTTTGCCACCGCAGCCGGCGAACTGGACCCCCAGGCCGTCACCGACAACACCGCGTGGGACACCTTCTTCTCTGCCGAGCACTGGGACGCCGCCTTCGCCGCGCTGGCTGAGCCCGGCCCGGCACTCTCCTTGGCCTTCGACCCCTACGCCGGGCTGTACAGCCTGGCCGAAAAATGGATCGACAGCGAATTCGGCAGCCAGGTCAACAGCGTCATCAACCAGATCTTCGGCTCCACCGTGATCGGCAACGGCGCCGACGGCACCGAAGCCAACCCCAACGGCGGAGCCGGCGGCTGGCTATTCGGCAACGGTGGCGCCGGCTGGAACAGCACCACCGACGGAGTCGCCGGCGGCCACGGCGGCGCCGCCCTGGGAATCCTCGGCAACGGCGGCGCAGGCGGCGACGGCGGAGCCGGAGCCGTCGGCGGTGACGGCGGCGCCGCCGGCTGGCTGTTCGGCAACGGCGGCGACGGCGGCAACGCCGGTGACGGCGCCACCCTGGCTGGGTTGCCCGCGCTGGGCGGGGTCGGCGGCACCGCCGGCCTGCTCGATGGAACCCACGGCGCCGTCGGCCAATTCGGCTCCCTGCCCGGCGGCATCACCGGCACCGTCGCCCCACCGGTCGAGGTCTCCAACGGCTACTTCACCAACGGTGACGGCCAAGTCGTCATGTTGCGTGGGCTCAACCAGGTCTACAAGATCCCGCCGTATGAGCCCTCCGCCGACGGTTTCGGCGATAAAGATGCCGCCTTCCTGGCCGCCAACGGCTTCAACGTCGTACGCCTGGGCGTCATCTGGGCCGGCGTCCAACCCGAACCCGGTGTCATCGACTACGACTACCTGGCCTCCATCGAAAACACCGTCGAAATCCTGGGCAACCACAACATCATGGTC
>LZME01000036.1 GCA_001673575.1 Mycolicibacter heraklionensis
CCCTGCACCCACCAATCATCCCCAAAACCCCAGGACAACCCCGCCCGGCACGCCGGATTAATTCAGCAGACTCCTAGGCGAGGATGGCGGCGCGCGCGCCAGCGGCGGTGGCGGTGGGTGAACATCAGCCGGATGAACAGGCGCGTGCCCAAGCCTTTGATGCCGTCATCGGTCTCGATCTCGTCGGTGTAGCGGCAGCGATGCTCATCCAGGGGTGTGAATGTCAGCCGATGGTTCCAGGTGTGCACGGGCCCACCGTGCTCGTGGGTGTAGATCATCAGATCGTCGAGTTCTTTGATTTCGAGGTGATGAGTCCATGCCGGGATGACCCCGAACCACCACAGCCGCGCCGACGAGGTGGTACCCACCTCGATGCGATCGGGGGAGGTCGCCTACGACGAACACAAAGCCTGGGCACACCGCCACACCGACCCAGAAACCCAAGCCGCTTGACAACTTACGGCCCTGGGATGACTAACCACGTTGGCCCCCGCCGGGGGTTCGTCCGACGGCGTCTGGTGTTGTCGGAGGTGACAGGTTCGGCTCGGATCTGCCTGCCGCAGAACCTCCCGCACCTCGTTGGTCGCACTTATGCGGCTTGGTCCGGCGGCCCGTTCGGCAAATATCGCTCTGGATGGTGGAAGTCGTTGGTGGCGCCGGGCAAACCCAGCTGCGGAGGCGGGATCCACTCGACCCGACCGTCTCGGCGTTTGACGGTTCGCCAGCCCTTGTCCATCAGTTTGTGGTCGGCGTGGCAGGCCAAGGTCAACTCGTCCGCATTGGTCTGGCCGTCCTTTCGCCACTCCTGCATGTGGTGCGCTTCGGTGTGGTAGCCGGGCATATCGCAGTTAGGGGCTGTGCAGCCGCGGTCTCGCGCATACAAGACGATCCACTGGTCTGGGGAGGCGATGCGACGGGTGCGGCCTAGATATAGCGGCCTGCTCTGGTGGTCATCAAAGACGGCCAGGTAGTGGTAAGCGTGGCTGGCCATGCGAATGACGTCGCGCATCGGTAGCAGGGTCCCGCCACCGGTGACCGCCATCCCCGCACCATCGGTGAGTTCCTTGAGGGTGGTCGTGACGATTACTGCGACCGGGAGTCCGTGATGGACGCCGAGTTGGGGATTGCCGAGTTGGCTACGGACCAGGGCGTTGAGTGCGTCGTGCCGGCGCTGGGCGGGCGTGCGCAGATCGGTGTTGTGCGCGGTGTCGACCGATTCGCCGGTGACACAAGGGGTTTCATCGCTCGGGTTGCACATTCCGGGGGCGGCGAACCGCGCCATCCACGCGTCGAGGTTGGCTCGCAGTTCGGGTGATGCGATCAGCCGGCCGGTGCTCATGCCGTTGCGGCGCTGAACCGACCAACTGAAGCTGCGTTGCCTGGCACGATCAGCGTCGGTGAAGGTGCCGTCGGGGTTGAGCAGCAACGCGTAGCGGTCGGCAACCTTCGCCAACTGGTCGGGACGCAGGGCGGTGGCCTGCTCGACGAGAAACCGCTCGGCCTCCTCGACGGTGGGTGCGGGAGTGGATTGGGGAAGGCTACGAAGGAATTCCTGGATCACCCGCAGATGCTCGGGATCAAGCGCTCCGTCGTGCCAGGCGCTCGCGGTGGCGGGAAGTTCGGGTGGCATCGGCTCGCCCGTAAAGGTGGTTCGGGCGGCGAGTTGGCCGGCATCGCGTGTCCGGCGGCGCGCTTCGGTGCAGCTGATCCGCAGCGAGTCCGCCAGTACCCGGTGTAGCGCACCGCCGATGCGTGCCGGATCTGCATCGGCCAGGCCAGCGATGATGTCGTGGCTATGCGCCCGCTGCGCTCGCATGGCGGTCTCGAGACGATCGAGCGCGCGTAACCGCACTGCCGGTGGCAGCCCGGCGAAGTTCAGTTCACCGAGACCGGCGACCGCTTTGTCGAGCGCGGCGAACGCCCCAGCCACCTCGGGTGGCGTCTCGACGGTGACCGCGCTCATGCCCGAAATCTAGGGTTTGACCCCGACAGGGTTCCGGCTCGCCGCCCCGGCTGAACGCGGTTATCCACAGTGGCCGGTTCGTCCACAGGACTTCGGGTTGGCCAGCCGATCGGCGACGCCGAGTGCGTCGGGTCAGACGACTGTTACGCCGCGTTCGAAGATTCGGGTGAGTGTCGGCACGATGCTGTGGCGGGAGATGAGGCCGTGCGTTGCGTCGCTGCAGGCCTTGACCATCATCCCGAACAGTGCGATCCGGATCCATTCCGTGCTGAGGCCGGGGTCGAAGACGCCTTCTTGTTGACCGCGCGCGATGAGTTCGAGGATCGGCGCGGAGTTCGGCAGATGCTCGGCGGGGATATCGCGCAGCACCGCGGGGTCGGCGAACAGGAACACGATCCGATCACCCTCGGGTACCAGGGTGGTGATCACCCGCCGCATCGCCTCGACTGCCGGGCCCTCTGCTGTTGCTGCCGTCGCGAGGATATCGCTGATGATGCGGATCGAATCCAGGGTTGCTTCGTAGATCAGCCGCTCCCGGTCGGCGAAATAGCGGTGCAGGGTCGAGCGAGCGACCTGGGCGGCCGCAGCGATCTCGGGCAATGTGGCGGTGCGGTCGCGGGCGAGCACCGATGCCGTCGCCTCGAGGATCGCCGCCCGTGTGCGTGCTTGCGAACCGGTCAGCGTCCGGTCATCAACGTCCATGACCGGATGATAGCCTGTCGCCCGTCCCTATATCAGACGTTGACGTCTCATTACAGGACGTATAGTGTCCGCATTCGAGTGGATTTGTCCATCCAGGGAGTGCGGCCACGCACCGCGTGTGCGCTACAGATCGGGGGCGGGCGTTGCCATGAGCTGGACCATGTTCGGCACCAATTGGCACCTCTTCGGTGACCTTGCGGCGGTCGCTTTCGTGGCGTTACTGGTCTTCGCGACCGGGACGTTTCTCTACATTCGGCGATTGCGCAACCGGCCGCCCCTACCGATCAGCGAAGGAATCGGCGCCCGAAAGTCTGTACTGGCCAAGGTCCGCAAGGGCGAGGCGCTGGCACCGCAGGAGCTGGAGTTCGCCACCCGCACGATCGACGATCAGCGAAGCCCGCTGGCCTTCTGCATTCCCGCCACGATCTTCTCGCTCGGATGCTTCTACGTTCTCGGCAGCCTGGAACAGCTACACGGTGCCACTCCGTCGGAGCGGACCTTCCTGGGGCTCATTCCGATGCTCGGCGCATTCAATGTGACCGCCCAGCTGGTGCGGACGGCGAAACTGAAGAAGCGGCTCCCCGCGCCGTCCGGCGAGGCGGACGAATGAGCCCCCGTGCACCGCGGCGGTCGCTGCTGGCACGCACCTGGATGCCGTTGATCGCGGTCATCGCGCTCGGCATAGGCGCGCTGGGCATGTGGAAGGTTCACCAGATGTCGGCACCGGGGCCGGTGCTGACCGTCAATCCGCCCCAGGCAGCAGAGAAGTTCAACCCGAAGAAGCTCACCTATGAGGTGTTCGGCTCCGTCGGCGCGGGCGCCTTGCTGTCCTATGTCGACATCGACGGGCACCCCCACACGGTCGAGCTGGACACCCTGCCGTGGACCCATGAGGAGACGACGATGCTCACGGTGGTGTCCGGCAGTATCTCGGCGCAGGTGCGCGGCGACTACGTCGGTTGCCGGATCCTGGTCGACGACGTGATCCGCGACGAGCGCACCAATGCCCGTCCCAACGCCGACATCAGTTGCCGGGTGAAGTCCGCATGAGCGAACATCGCACGGCCCGCCCACTGGCAGCCCGGCTGGTCCGCATGCTGTCCATTCCGATCATCGTGTGCTGGGCACTGTTGGCGGTGGTGACCAATACCTTTGTGCCGCAAGTGGAGAGGGTCGCCGAGGAACTCGCCG
Organism: Mycolicibacter heraklionensis; assembly: GCA_001673575.1. Lineage (GTDB taxonomy): Bacteria > Actinomycetota > Actinomycetes > Mycobacteriales > Mycobacteriaceae > Mycobacterium > Mycobacterium heraklionense_A. The sequence goes on from LZME01000036.1 coordinate 3,857, forward strand.
GCTCGATGGTCCCCAGCTATGCCCCATCCCAGGCCGCGATGCTGGCGATCGGGGAGAAGTTCCAGGAGTCCGATTCGACGAGCATGACGATGCTGGTGCTGGAAGCCGATCGCCTACTGGGGGAGCAGGACCACCGCTACTACGACGCACTTGTGCGCACGCTGCAGGCCGACACCGAACACGTCCAGTACGTGATGGACACCTGGGGAAAGCCGATCACCGCGGCCGGCGCCCAGAGCCTCGACGGCAAGGCCGCCTATGTGCTGCTACGGCTGGCCGGCGACATCGGGCAGTTGCAAGCCAACGACTCCGTGGCCGCAGTGCGGCACACCGTCGCCACCTCCGACCCGCCGCCGGGGCTGACCGTCTACGTCAGCGGCGCGGCACCGCTGGCCGCCGACACCGTGGCGATCGCGAATTCGAGCCTGAACAACATCACGATCGCGACGATCTTCCTGATCATCTTCATGCTGCTGCTGGTCTACCGGTCCTACATCACCATGCTGGTGCCGCTGTTCGGCGTGCTGATCCTGATGCTGGCGGCCAAGGGGGTCATCGCGACCCTCGGCCACTTCGGCTACATCCAGCTGTCGTCGTTCGCGGTGAACTTGGTCGTTGCGCTGACCCTGGGCGCGGGAACCGATTACGGGATCTTCTTGATGGGCCGCTACCACGAGGCACGGCTGAACGGCGAGAGCCGTGAAGACGCGTTCTACACGGCGTATCGCGGGGTGTCGCACGTGATCCTGGGGTCCGGGCTCACGATCGCCGGCGCGGCGTTCTGCCTGAGTTTCGCGCGGCTGAACTACTTCAACACGATGGGACCCGCGGTGGCGCTCAGCATGGTGCTGACGGTCATCGGCGCGTTGACGCTCGGACCGGCGATTCTGAGTGTGGGCAGCCTGATCGGACTGTTCGATCCTCGTCAACAGGTCAAGGCCCGGCTGTACCGCCGAATCGCCACCAGCGTGGTGCGCTGGCCCAAGCCGATCCTGACGGCCAGCGTCGCCGCGGTGGCGGCGGGGGTGATCTTCGTGCCGACCTATGAGGTCAGCTTCGACGACCGCACCTACCAGCCGCACGATTCCGCCGCCAACCTCGGGTTCGCGGCAGCCGATCGGCACTTCCCGCAAAGCAAATTGTTCTCCGAGATGCTGATGATCGAGTCCGATCACGACATGCGTAACTCAGCGGACTTCATCTCCCTGGACCGGGTGGCCAAGGCGCTCATCAGGCTTCCGGGCGTCGCGATGGTGCAGAGCATCACCCGCCCGATGGGGCGCGCACTGGAACACGCGTCGCTGCCGTACCTGTTCACCACCCAGGGCAGCGGCAACGGCCAGCAACTGCCGTTCACCCGGGAGCAGAACGCCAACACTGAACGGCAGGCGCAGATCATGGCGCATTCAGTGGAGGTGCTGCAGAGCACGATCGCGTTGACGCAGAAACTGGCCGACGAGATGCATGCCACGGTAGTCACCATGGAGGAGATGCAGGCGCTCACCGAACAGATGGATGAGGAGATCTCCAATCTTGATGACTTCATGAGACCCATCCGAAGCTACTTCTATTGGGAACCACACTGTTTCGACATTCCAGTCTGCTGGGCGTTTCGGTCACTGTGGGACATGATGGACAGCGTCGACAAACTGGCGGCGAACATCAAAGACGCGGTATCGCATCTGGAAGTCGTCGATACGCTGCTGCCGCAGATGGTCGCGCAACTGAACAAGATGGCCGAGGACCAGATCGCTTTGCAGGCGTTGATCGTGAACACCTACGGACCCACGAGCATTCAGGCGGACAACACCGATCAGACTTTCGGCGACATGATCAACGTCGGCAACGACTTCGACGCCTCCGGAAGCGATGACTTCTTCTACATACCCCGCCCGGCGTTCGACAACGAGGACGTCAAAACCGGGATGCAGTTGATGATGTCCCCGGACGGCAAGGCCGCCCGGTTCATCGTCACCCACGAAGGAAACGCGATGGGTCCCGAGGGCGTCGAGCACGTGGAGCGGTTCCCCGAGGCGATCAAGATCGCCTTGAAGGAGACCTCGCTGGCCGGCGCCAAGATCTATATCGGTGGTTCGGGCTCCAACAACCGGGATATTCAGCAGTACTCACGGTCGGATCTGCTGATCGCCGCGATCGCCGCTTTCGTCTTGATCTTCCTCATCATGCTGGTGATCACTCGAAGCCTGGTGGCGGCGTTGGTGATTCCCGGAACCGTCGCGTTCTCCTATGCCGGAGCGTTCGGGCTGTCGGTATTGATCTGGCAGCATCTGATCGGGCTGCATCTGCACTGGTTGATTCTGCCGCTGACGTTCATCATCCTGGTGGCGGTCGGCTCGGACTACAACCTACTGCTGATCGCCCGGCTCAAAGAGGAACTTGGTGCCGGGCTCAACACCGGCCTGATCCGGGCGCTGGGCAGCACTGGTGGCGTGGTGACATCGGCGGGCCTGGTGTTCGCGTTTACCATGCTGGCGATGCTCGCCAGCGATCTGCGGACTATCGGGCAGCTGGGATCGACGGTGTGTATCGGTCTGCTGCTCGACACGCTGATCGTGCGGTCGTTCATCGTGCCCTCGCTGGTGCGGATCTACGGGCCGTGGTTCTGGTGGCCGACCTTGGTGCGCCAGCGCCCGCTGCGGCAGCGGGCAAACTAGGTTGCTGGCGTGATCGCCGGGGCCACCCAGCGCCGCAGGAAGGCGCGTAGCTGCTTGCCGCGCCGCGGTGGGCGGCCCGGGTCAATCACCAGGGACTGCAGCACGCGCAACATGAACTCCACCAGCTGATCCAGGTCTTCGCTAGCGAAACCCGCGGCGGCCCAGTCGACGTCGAACCGTTCGACGATCGAGCGCCCGAACGTCAGCGCCGCATCCGAGGTGACTCCGGCGGAGAACGCGCTGGCCTTGCCGGGCGTCAGCAGCAGGCTCATGTAGCGCTCGTCGGGCAGCAGTTCCAAGGTGTGCGCGATGCCCTCCACGACGGCCTCGGCGGGGTCGTGGATACCGCGGACGTGGTCGGCGAGGCCGTCGAGGAAGGGGTCGACCTCAGTGACTGCGGTCGCGATCAGCAGCGCTTCGGTGCTGGGGAAATAGCGATACACCGTCTGGCGGGTGACGCCGACGTCCTTGGCCACATCGGAGATCCCGAAGTTCATCCCGGACTGATCGATTCGCCGCCGGGCGGCATCGAGGAGGCGGGCGACGGCCTCGTCATCGTCGGCCGGTTTTGCGCCCGACCAGCCGTGGGTGCGCATGAGCGAACGTTACCGCTTGCTCGGCGTCTTAATGGACCATACATATATGCCATGTGTATGGTCTGGAACAACGACGCCGAAAGGGGCTTCTGGTGACGATCCTTCCGCAAGAGCGCACCGGTGCGCTGGACACCGAACTCACCCGGCGGGCACTGCGGTTGGTGCTCGACAAGACCACCGAGATGGCAGACGACGTGCTGCGGGTACCGCTGCACTACTACCGGGACGCGAAGGTGACCGAGATCGAGGAGTCCCAGATCCTTCGCCGTACCCCACTGGCGATTGTGCCGAGCGTGCAGGTGTCGAAGCCCAACGACTACGTCGTGCGGTCGGTGCTGGGCGATTCGCTCCTGGTCACTCGCGACAAGGACGGCCGCAGCCACGTCTTCCTCAACTACTGCCGCCACCGCGGCGCGAAGCCGGCCTGCGGGGAAGGCAGTGCGGCACGCTTCACCTGCCCGTATCACGCATGGACCTACCGCAACGACGGGAAGCTGCTGAGCGTCCCAGGCAGCACCGGATTCGCCGGTATAGCCAAGGAGGACTATGGGCTGGTCGAACTGCCCAACACCGAGAGCCACGGATTCATCTGGGCCGTGCTGACGGTCGGTGCCGACATCGATGTCGAGGCGCACCTCGGCGACGTCGGCCCCGACCTGGAAGCGCTGAACTACACCTCCTTCGGCTACCACGACCACCGCGAATTCGAGTCCGAGGTGTCGTGGAAGGGCGCCTTGGAGGCGTTCGCCGAGAGCTACCACTTCCCGTTCGTGCACGGTGAGAGCCTCATCGGCCAGAACGCCCTGGCGAACACGTCGATCCACGACCGCTTCGGCAGACACCACCGAATGGGCTTCCCGTTCAACTGGATCGCGAACCTGGAAAGCGACGCGAACGCTTCGTGGGATGTGCGCGACAATATGGGGCTGATCTATTGGATCTACCCGAACATCATCTTGGCGAACAGCTCGGTGGGCGTGGAGGTCATCGACATCCTGCCCGCCGGATCCCCGACCCGCTGCACGGTCCGGCACAGCTGGCTGGCCCGGATTCCGGCCGTCGACGACGCCACCCGCTCCGGTTACGACATGATCTTCGCCGCGGTCCACGCGGCGGTACGCGATGAGGACTTCACCATGCTGCCGCAATGCGGCGAGGGGGTCCGCCACGGCCAACACGACCATATGATCATCGGCCGCAACGAAATCGGCGTCCAGCACATGATCCGGACCTTTGCCGACGAACTGGGTATCGCACTGAGCTGACGAACTAGAACACCGCGTGCTGCACCAAGACGTCGGCGAATGCCACCAGGTCGGCGGCGAAGATTGCGGGCTGCTCGAAGGCGGCGAAGTGCCCGCCGCGGTCGGCGACGCTGTAGTGAACGAGGTTGTAGCGGTTGGCGGCCCACGCCCGCGGTGTCTGCAGTAGCTCATAGGGGTAAACCGCGTAGCCGGTCGGCACGGCGACGCGCCCCTGCCACGAGCTGAGCGCGCCGTTGCCGGCGCGGGCCGACTCGCAGTAGAGCCGAGCCGACGACGTCGCGGTCACCGTCAGCCAATAGAACATCAGGTTGTCGATGAGCCGATCGGTGCTGATCGGCATACCCTCGCGAATGTCGCACCAGGCGTGGAACTTCTCCAGAATCCAGCCGGCCAGGCCCACCGGTGAGTCGTCGAGGCCAAAGCCCAGCGAATGGGGGCGGGTGGCCTGCTGGTTCAGGTATGCGGTGCCGTCGGCGGTGCGCTGTACCGAGTCGATGATCGCCGCCTGCTCTGCCGGTGTCACCGCGGCCATCAGTTCGGAGTTGTCGTGATCGGGCGGCGCGAAGCACATGTTGGTGTGAATGGCCGCGGCGCGGCCCGCGTAGTGCTCGCCGAGGTGGCGGGTGACCAGCGCGCCCCAGTCGCCGCCTTGGGCGACATAACGGTCATAGCCCAGCTGCCCCATGACGTCGTCTGCTGCGGCTGCCACGGCCGCAACGTCGACACCGGTCCGACGGGTGGGCCCGGAGAACCCGTAGCCGGGCATCGAGATGACCACGACGTGGAATCGCTTCCGTAGCAGCGGCACTGCATCCAGGAACTCCACAATCGAGCCGGGCCAGCCGTGGGTGATCAGCAGGGGGATGGCGTCGGGCTCGGATGACCGGATGTGCAGGAAGTGCACACGCTGCCCGGCGGCCTCGGTGACGAACGAGCCGAGCGCGTTGACCTCGGACTCGACGCGTCGCCAGTCGTATGCGTGCAGCCAGTGCTCCACCACAGAGCGCAGGAAACTTTGGTCGGTGCCGTAATCCCAGGCGGCGCCCTCGATCTCCGCCGGCCAGCGGGTGTTGGCGAGCCGGCGGCGCAGATCATCGAGTTCGGCTTCGGGGACGCGTAGTGGCAACGGTTCAGGGTGAGTCACGGTGGCCTCCGGTTAGTCCGTCGATGATGTGGTCGCTGACGAAGCGGCGCACGGCGCGGGCATTGTCCAGATTCACCCGCATCGGCGGCAGCAGCTCGAAGCTGAACAGCATCCGCACGATCCATTCCCCGGCGCGGCCCGCGTCGAGAGTGTTGTCGACTTCACCGCGGCGCTGCGCGGCACGCACCAGTGGCATCCAGAGTGCCACCGAGCGCTGCATCAGGTCGTCGCCGCCGTGCTCAAGCAGCAGGACCAGCACGCTCTGATTGATCGTGCGCGGCTCGGCCGCCGATCTGCGGCGATGCGCCGAGATCAGCACCGCCGCGGCCGCAACCTGCTCGGCCAGGGTGTCGAGCTCGTTGACCTCGGCGGCCATGGTCGCGATGAATGCCGCCGACAGATGGTCGAGTGCGGCGGCGATGGCGTCATCGCGGGTGCCAAAGGCGTTGTGCACGGTACCGCGTGATACGCCCGCCGTTTCAGCAACCGCGGTCAGGCTGAAGCGCCGGGGGCCGAGATGGCGCAGGGTCTCGGTGGCGGCCAGGAGCAGCGGCGTGGGGAGCGGTTTCGACGACTTCTCACCGGGCACTTGCACACATTATCGAGATGTGTACAAATTGATCAACACCGTTCTTGGGTGCGCCCGACACCACTATTGAAGGAGACGGCTGTGTACGACCTCACGATCACCGGTGGGACCGTCGTGGACGGGACGGGAGAACAGCGCTACCTCGCCGATGTCGGCGTCCGGGATGGACGCATCGTGGCGGTGCAGCGCCGCACCGGAACCGATGATCCGGGACTGACGGGCGAGGCGGCCGAAAACATCGACGCCACCGGCCGTGTCGTCGCGCCGGGGTTCGTCGACATCCACACCCACTACGACGGGCAGGTCAGCTGGGACAACCTGCTGGAGCCGTCCAGCGGTCACGGCGTGACGACGGTGGTGACCGGCAACTGCGGGGTGGGCTTCGCCCCGGTCCGGCCGGGCCGCGAGGAGTGGCTGATCAAACTCATGGAGGGTGTCGAAGACATCCCCGGCACCGCCCTGACCGAAGGCATCACCTGGGGCTGGGAGAGCTACCCCGAGTACCTCGACCGGCTCGACGGGCAGGGCTTCGCCGTCGACGTCGGCAGCCAGGTCGCGCACGGCGCGATTCGCGCCTACGCCATGGGAGACCGCGGCGCCCGCAACGAACCGGCCACCGCGGACGACATCGCGGCCATGAGCCGCCTGGTCCGGGAAGCCGTCGAGGCCGGGGCGCTGGGATTCTCGACGTCGCGCACCCTGGCACACCGGGCCATGGACGGCGAGCCGGTACCGGGGACGTTCGCCGCCGAAGACGAACTGTTCGGCCTGGGCCGGGCCATGGCGGCCGGCGGGCAGGCGGTCTTCGAACTGGCCCCGCAGGGCGCGGCCGGCGAGGACATCGTCGCGCCGAAGAAGGAGCTGGAATGGATGCAGCGCCTCGGTGCCGAGATCGACCGTCCGGTGTCGTTCGCGCTGATCCAGGTCGACGCCGACCCCAATCTGTGGCGCGAGCAGTTGGACATCTCCGCGGCTGCCCACCAAGCGGGCAGCGCGCTGTACCCGCAGATCGCCGCCCGCCCGTTCGGCATGCTGCTCGGCTTTCCCGGGCATCACGCCTTCACCCACCGGCCGACCTACCGGCGGCTGAAGGCCGAATGCAGCCGTGCCGAACTCGCGCAGCGGCTCGCCGAACCGGCGGTCAAGGCGGCGATCCTGTCCGAAGACGACCTGCCGGTGGACCCCGCGGTGCAGTTCGACGCCATGTTCGCGTTGGTGCAACACTCACTGCACCGCATCTACGATCTGGGTGACCCGCCGGACTACGAGCCGACCCAGGAGCGCTCGGTGGCGGCGATCGCCGCGGCGCGCGGCGACGATCCGTTGGCAACGCTGTATGACCTGATGTTGCAGGCCGACGCCGGCGCGATGCTGATGCTGCCGTTCTTCAACTACGCCGACGGCAACCACGACGCGATCCGTGAGATGCTCACTCACCCCGCCGGGGTGCTGGGGCTCTCCGACGGCGGAGCGCACTGCGGAATGATCTGCGACGCCTCCTATCCCACCTACCTGCTCACCCACTGGGCCCGGGACCGGCATCGCGGCGACAAACTGCCCCTGGAGTACCTGGTGCGCAAACAGTGCCGCGACACCGCGCAACTGTTCGGCCTGGGCGATCGCGGCGTCATCGAGGTCGGCAAGAAAGCCGACATCAACGTGATCGACATGGACGCGCTGAGGCTGCACCCGGCCCGGATGGCCTATGACCTGCCGGCCGGCGGACACCGCCTGCTGCAGGGGGCGAGCGGGTATGTTGCGACCATCGTCAGCGGTACCGTCACCCGGCGCAACGGCGTCGACACCGGTGCACGGCCCGGGCGTCTGGTGCGCGGAGCGCGCTAGTCGGCCATCACCGAAAGGAATCAGCAGTTGTCTCGGATGCATCCGTGTGAGCAGGTCGGCCTCGACTTCCTCGAGCGGGCGCCGCAGCGGTTCAGCAACAGCGTTGACCTGGCCGTGACTCCCGATGAGATCTGGGAGGTGCTCGCCGACGCCGAAGCTTGGCCGCACTGGGCCAGTGTCATCACCAACGTGACCTGGACCAGCCCCGAACCGCACGGAGTCGGCACCACCCGCGTGGTCGACATGCGGGGTGGCATTGTCGGGGACGAGGAGTTCCTGGCCTGGGAACCCGGACGGCACATGGCCTTTCGCTTCAATGCGAGCTCGACCTCGGCGCTGGCGGTGTTCGTCGAGGACTACATCATCGAGCCCACCCCGCAGGGGTGCCGGCTCACCTGGACCCTGGCCAATCGGTTGACCGGCCCGGCAGCGTGGTTCTCGCCGATCAGCGGCCCGCTGATGAATCTGGGTTTTCGCCGCTTCCTGGCCAACCTGCGGCGCTACACCGACCAGCGTTTCGCGACGGCGAGCCGCGGCTAGATGAGCGCAACCGGATGGTCACTGCAGCAGGGTGCTCCGCAGGCCGGCCGGGTAGCCGTCGTCACCGGCGCGAACACCGGGGTCGGCCTCGAAGTCGCGCGGGGACTGGCGATCCTCGGTGCCACGGTCGTGCTGGCTTGCCGTAACACCGAAGCGGCTGCCGCGGCCCGGCAAGACATTCTCCGATCGGCTCCGGGTGCCCGCCTCGACGTCGTCCATCTGGACGTCAGTGACCTGGCGTCGGTACGGGCTTGCGCGGACGAGTTGCGGGCCGGCCACCCGATCATCGACATCCTGGTCAACAACGCCGGTGTCATGCACCAAACCCGGCAGCTGACGGTCGACGGCTTCGAGGGTGACTTCGGCACGAACTTCCTTGGGCCGTTTGCGTTGACGGGCCTGCTGTTGGGTCGCGTGCTCGCCTCCGCGGCGGGACGGATCATCGCGGTGAGCAGCAAGACCCACCGCAGTGGCCGGATCGCGTTCGACGATCTGCAGTTGACCACGTCGTTCACTCCGTCGAGGGCTTACACCCAGTCCAAGCTTGCCCAACTGATGGCCACCTGCGAACTGCAGCGGCGGCTGGAATCGGCTGCCAGCCCGGCGATCGCGTTGGCGGCACACCCCGGTGGCACCCGTACCTCGATCCTGCGCGAGCAGTCCAGGGCGGTGCGCTGGGTGTTCAACAGCCGGTCTCGCTATGTGACGGGTTGGTTCACCCAGGGGCCTGCCGAGGGCGCCCTGCCGATGTTGCGGGCAGCGACCGACCCGGCCGCCACGGGCGGTCAGTTCTACGGCCCGGGTGGGCGTTTCGAGCAGATCGGCCCACCGGTGTTGGTACGCGCTGCCGGCCGAGCCGGTGACGCCGATGCGCAGCGGCGGCTGTGGGCGGTCGCCGAAGCACTGACCGGCGTCACCTATTCGCTGACGCGCGATCCGGCGTAGCGCGGCGCGCCGCGCTCACCGCAGGTGCGATCCACCGGCGCAGCAGGCGCCGTAGTTCGTCGCCCGGTGCGGGCAGCGGCGCCAGGATGAACGACTGCAACGTGCGCAGCACCATCTCGATGATGTCGTCGATGCCCTGCTCGTCGAAGCCGGTCCAGTCGACGTCGAGACGGTCGAGCAGGGAGTGCCCGAAGCTTCGGCCGGTATCGGTGGTGACGGTCACGGCAAAGGCGCTGGCCTGCTGGGAGCGCAGCAAGAGACCGACGTAGGGGTCGTGAGGGAGGCGCTCCAGGGTCAGTGCCACGCCCTCGGCGACCGCTTCGCCAGGATCGGTCATTCCGGCCAGGGCGTCAGCCAGCTGGTCCAGAAAGGTGCCGGCACCGTCGGCCGCGGTCGCCGCCAGCAGCTCCTCGGTGCTGGGGAAATAGCGGTAGACCGTCTGCCGCGTGACGCCCAGCGTCCGCGCGACGTCGGCGATGCTGGTCTGCTCGCCGCGTTCGTCGATGGTCTGGCGGGTGGCCTGCAGAATCCGCGCCACCGCCTCCTCGTCGCTGGCGGGGACATTCCCGCCCCAACCGCGGGTGCGCATCAGAACCTCCGTGCCAGGGTTCGACGCCGATTCATAGCCTCAAACCGTAACCGCGGTCGCTCCGTGCCCGCTGTTGACCACGCCGTGTCCGCAATGCTAAGCAGGTGCACAGCATCTGCCGTCGCAACCAAAGGACCCGCCAATGACCGTGCAGTCGGTAATCGATGATCTTGCGAAGCGGCCCGGTACCGGTGAAGTCATCCCGGTCATCGACCCGGCCACCGAAGAGCAGATCACCGAGTTCCGCGACGCCGGTCCCCAAGCGGTCAACGAAGCAGTCGCCCGCGCCAAGGCGACCTACCAATCCGGTGCGTGGACTGATCTTCCGGCTCGCCAGCGCGCCAAGGTGCTGTGGCGGCTTGCGGACCTGATCGATGAGCACGCTGCGGAGTTCGCCGAGCTGGAGTCCCTGGACGCCGGCATGCCGCCGGCGCAGGCCGAGATGATCGTGTCCACCTGTGCGGAGTTCTACCGGTACTACGCAGGCTGGTGTACCAAGCTCAACGGCAGCAGCTACCAGGTGCAGATGGAGGGCGGCGTCAACAGCACCTACGCCAACATGCACGCCTACACCGTGAAGGAACCCTACGGCGTGGTGGGCCTGATCTATCCGTGGAACGGCCCGTTGTTCAACGCCTGCGCCAAGGTCGCCCCGGCGCTGGCGGCCGGCTGCAGCAGCGTCGTCAAGCCGGCCGAGGAGACGCCGCTGTCGGCGGTGCTGCTGGAACGGCTGATCGCGCAGGCCGGGGTTCCCGAGGGTGTCACCAACTTCGTCATCGGCTACGGCGCCACCGCGGGTGCGGCGATCACCGCGCACCCCGATGTGGAGAAGGTCGCCTTCACCGGCTCGACCGATGTCGGCAAGGAGATCATGCGCAATTCCGCGGACAACCTGAAGAAGGTGACGCTGGAGCTGGGCGGGAAGTCCCCGGTGCTGATCTACGAGGACGCCGACCTGGACATGGCGATCATGATGGCCGCGATGGGTATCTTCGTGCATTCCGGTCAGGGCTGTGTCTGCGGATCCCGGATCTTCGTGCAGCGCAGCGTCTATGAGCGAGTGGTCGCGGGTATCGCGATGATCGGCGAGAACCTGGTGCTCGGTGGTCCCAAGGACGAGGGCGCCATGATCAGCCCGCTGGTCAGTGCCAAACAGCTTGAGCGCGTCATGGGCTACATCGACCAGGGACGCAAGGACGGCGTCGAGGTGGTGTCCGGTGGCTACCGGGTGGATCGTAAGGGCTACTTCGTGAAGCCGACCGTGCTGACCAACGTCGACCCCGCCACCAGCCGGCTGTATCGGGAAGAGATCTTCGGGCCGGTCGTCACCATCTTGCCGTTCGACGACGACGACGAAGCCGTGGCGATGGCCAACGACACCAGCTACGGCCTGGCCGCCACGGCGTGGACCACCAACCTGGCGCGCGCCCACAACCTGGGCAAGCGCCTGCAGGCCGGCACGGTGACGTTGAACTGCCAGCTGGTCTTCGACCACAACGTGCCGTTCGGCGGTTACAAGCAGTCCGGTATGGGCCACGAGTTCGGCTACGAGGGCATCGACGGCTACCTCAAGACCAAGTCGATCTGGGCGGCACTGTAGAAGTCAGCGTGGCTGATTGGGCCACCAGACCCGATCGCCGATCAGCGCGAACAGTGCTGGAATCACCAGGGTACGAACCACGAAGGTGTCCAACAGGATTCCCAAGCCGACGATGATGCCCAGCTGAGTCAGCACGATCAGTGGCAGCACTCCGAGCACGCAGAACACCGCTGCCAGCACGATGCCGGCACTGGTGATGACGCCGCCGGTGGCTGACACCGCGCGCACCATGCCGTCGCGGGTGCCGTGTGCGGGCGTCTCTTCGCGGGCGCGGGTCACCAGGAAGATGGTGTAGTCCACGCCCAGCGCTACCAGAAACAGGAACGCGAACAGCGGAGTGCTGTTGTCCAGCGCCGGAAATCCGAACAGGTGCAGGCTGGCCCAGCAACCCAGGCCGAGCGCGGCGACCGCGCTGAGCACCGTCGCCGCCACCAGGACCGGCGGGGCCAACACCGCCCGAAGCAGCACGAACAGCACGGTGAGCACCACCAAGAGGATCAGCGGGATCAGCACCGCACGGTCGCGCACGGCTGCGTCGCGCACATCGAGGGCCTGTGCGTCGGCGCCACCCACCAGTGCGCGTGCGTCTATCGCACCGACCGAATCGCGTACTCCGGCAATGGTATTGAAAGCGGCATCGGTTGCCGGTGCGGCGTCGAGCACCACCGACCACATGGTTCGTCCGGTTTCGGAGGCACCCGTCTGGACCACGGAGACGACGCCGGGGACGGCGCTGATCGCCTGTTTGAGTTGCTGCGCCCGGGCGGTGGGGCCGATCACGATGGCCGGACTCGCCTCGCCGTCCGGAAAGTGTGCTGCCAGCGTGTCGAATCCGGTCACCGAGTCGGCCTGTAACCGGAACTGCTCGGTCTGCGACAACCCGATCCCGGCGCCCAGCAGGCCACTAGCCGACAGCGCCAGGACGGCGATCGCCGCCGTGCACACCACGGCCGGGCGGCGTGAGACGGCCTCGGCGACGCGGTGCCACGGGCCCACCTGGATCACCGCATTGCCTGTAGCCCGGGGAATGAACGGCCAGAACACCTTCCGGCCGACCAAGGCCAGCAGCGGAGGCAAGACCAACAGCACGAATACGGCGGCCACGACCAGTCCGCAGCCGGCGCAGATCCCGAGACTGCGGGTGCTCGGGGTGACCGCCAAGATCAACGTCAGCAGGGCCAGCACCACGGTGGCATTGCTGGCCAGGATCGCCGGGGCGGCGGCGGCCACCGCACGGCGCAGTGCGATGCGATGCGCGGGCTCGATGCGCAGTTCTTCGCGGTAGCGCGAAATCAGCAGTAGCGCATAGTTGGTGCCGGCCCCGAAGACCAAGACACTGGTAATGCCTGCGGTGGAGCCGTCAAAGGTCACGCCCGCGGCGGGTGCGACATCAGAGCCCACCACGGTGGCCACCCGATCGGCGAACGCGATCACCATCAGCGGTACCAGCCACAACACCGGAGACCGGTAGGTGACGATCAACAGCAGTGCCACCACCAGCGCGGTGACCACCAACAGGGTGACGTTGGCGCCGGTGAAGGCATCGGCGATGTCGGCGCCGAACGCCGGGCCGCCGGTGACATGGGTCGACAGCGTCGGTGGCAAGCCGTCGGCGGCCGCCGCTCGCAGGGCTTTGACCGCATCGGTGAGGCCGAAACCGGACAAGTCGGTAGCCAAGGGCACCGTGGCCAGGGCCGCTTGGCGATCGGTGGACAGCATGGCCGGTGGCACTGGGCCGGTGAGCACCTGGGGCAGCTGCGTCATGCGATCGCGGGCCGCATTCACCGCGGTGATGTCGGCCGGCGTCAGTGGCGCACCATCGTCGCGGGTGGCGACCAGCAGTGCGGTCGCCTGTTCCCCGCCGGCGAAGGTGGTCTGCGCCGCGGCGGCGCGGGCGGATTCGGCGCCGGCCGGCAGCGTCTCGGGTGATTGGGTCGCCGCCGTATTGTCGTTGCTGAGCGCCATCAGTGCGACGGCGATCAGGATCGGGACGAGAGCAACGAGCCAGGAACGGCGGCCGGTGACGGCTGTGGACAAGCGCTCCCACACCATCCGGCGAGCATGGCACCGAATCATCGGCCGAACAACCAATGCGCTCTGATCGCCTACTGTGAGGCTCGTGACCGGCAGTGTGAGGACAGCGATCTCGCGCCGCATCTTCTTGCGCGGTGCCGCCTGGTCGGTGCCGGTCTTCGGCGCCGCGCTGGCCGGACCGCGGGCGCTTGCGGCGCCGGCCGGCTCACCCGGGTGCGGAGATCCAAACGAGGTGATCGACGACTGCGCTGCGGAGCTGCCGGAGGAATTCAGCTGGACCAGCTTCTCCACCACCAGGGCGATCGGCGGCGGAACCAGCTACGCAATCCAGTTCACCACCAGGATTCAGCCCGGGCCGCCGGTACCTGCGGAAACCACCGGCTACCGCATCGACAGCCTCAGCATCGCCGGCACCAAACCCGACGGTTCCGCCTTCACGGTGGTGCCGTCGATCGGGGAGACCGGTGTGCGGGCAATTTGGATCCGGACGATCGACTCATCGCTCGGTTTCGAGCTGGATGTGCCCTGGGATGCCAAGCAGTTGGTCCGCACCTTCGCCTACACCTACAACGTGGTCTACCTGAATTTGTCCACCGAGATTCAAACCTGTACCTACGTGACGACGATGCAACTCGCCAACAACGGAGCCGTCACCGGAGGGGTCGGATCGGTGGCCTTCTCCCCGCCGCGGTTGGCCTCCTGCGGCGGGTGAGTTCAGCAGACGGCGACCGGGGCATCGCATCATCGACCGAACAACGAAAGTGGCTTCGGTCGGTACTGTTGATGCCATGACCGACTCGTCGACGACGATTACGCGGCGCATCTTCATGCGTGGCGCGCTCTGGTCGGTTCCGGCGCTTGGTGTTGCACTCGCTGCGCCGCGTGCGCTGGCGGTGCCACCCGGCTCGCAGGACTGCGCCGATCCGAACGAGGTGATCGAGAACTGCGTCGTGCAGCTGCCCGAAGAGTTCACCTCGACCAGTTTCAGCACCACCGCCGTGGTCGGAGGCACCAACTACTCCATCTTGTTCAGCACCAATATCCGGCCGGGGCCGCTCGTGCCCCCAGCTGCCACCGGTTACCGAATCAATAGCATCGGCCTGGACGGCACCAAGCGTGACGGGGTGCCCTTCTCGATCAAGCCGCACATCGGGGAGAGGGGCCCGCGGGTACTGGGTGCACGGTCCGGGTCATCACTGGGCTTCGTCGTCGACCACCCGTGGGCGGCTGGACAGCTGGTTCGCAACTTCGCGTACACCTTTGACGTGGTGTATCTCAACGGGCTGACCGAGATTCAAACCTGCTCGTACGTGACCGCGATGACGCTGGCCGAGAACGGCATGATCGTCGGCGGGGTCGGGTCGGTGTCGTTCTCCCCGCCGCGGTTGACCGCCTGCGGCGCGTGAATCAGCAGACCGGGATCGGTTGATCGTCGTCGCGGTGGCCGAAGACGCCGAAGCTGTCGACCAGTTGTGTAGACGGCTCGGGGGACCAGTCCCATCCGGCTATCTGGCTGCGGGAGCGTCTGCTGAACAGGCCCCGCATCAGCTCGTAACCATCAGCTCGCAAGACGGTGACGGATTCACCTGAACCGCAACGCCATTCCTGCCCCAGCTCGTCGCTGATCACCAGGGTGTCGGTGTCGGGCAGTAGCCGGCCGGGCAGCCGGCCAAGGACGTCCAGAAACGGCTGCCAGTGCTCGCGGTCGATCCGCGGCAGACCCAGCGCCTCGCGCAGATCCCCCTCGTGGCAGATCACGTCGGCGGCCAGGTTGGGCCCGGCGAACCGCTCCGGCAGACTCGCCTCGGCCGCCGGTGAGGCGCGCTCCCACTCGTCGAGCAGTTCGCCGACCGGGCGGCCGCGACGTTCGGCGACGTGTCGTGCGGTCCAGTACTCGCCCGGCGCGCCATCGAGTCGCTGCGCCAAGACATCTGCCGCACCACCGGTGAGGTGGGCCAACACATCGTGCACCGACCATCCCGGTGTCGCCGGAACCGCGAGGTTCAGCTGGTCCTCGGTGAGGCCGGCAGCCAGGGTGCTGATCCTGGCGCGTGCGGCCCGGTAGATGGCATCAAGCAAGGGAGCCTCCTGTGTTGTGATGTCGGGAAACCAGTGTGCGCATAAGTCTTTGGGCCAGGCGTCGGTGGGTGGTGTTCTGCGAGGAGGTCAACACCCAGTGACCGTTACGACACGAACCCCGGGCCCCGCAGGTTGGCCAGCAGGATGCGGGCCAGCAGCACCGGATCGCGCAACCGCGAGGGGGAATCCACCAGGTTGCGTACCCGCAGGACGCGCTCGGTGACAGCGATGTCGCGAGACACGGCGGTGCCCACCGCTTCGGTGAACCACCCGCCCAGTCGGCGGCGGATCGGGTGCGGGCGGTCGTCGGCAGCGGGACGATCCTGGTTCGCGTTGGCTGCCCAGATCGGCGCGATCTGGTCGGCCGCCGCGCGGAAAAAGCGCTGCGACAGGTCCGGCCCGCCATCTCGGAGACAGTCACGCAGTGCCAGCGCTTGCAGCGCCGCGACCGTCATGCCTTGTCCGTGCAGTGGATTGAGTCGGCAGAGTCCGTCGCCGATCACCACCAACCCGTCGGGGAAGCGCGTCATCTGGTGGTAGCGGCGCCACAGCGCACCGGTGTCGTGGGAGACGGCGATGTCGCCCACCGGTGTGGCGTCGCGCAGCCCAGTCATGATCGATGCCGGAAGCAGCTGCCTGGCTGCGACCTGCATGGCAGTGAAATTCCTTGGGGGAGAGCCATAGTCACCGTGGCGGGCGATCGACAGCATCCACGTGTCGTGCTCGTAGGCCACCAGCAGCAGGCCGGGATAGGCGCGCCCCTGGTTCACGAAGACCATCTGGTCGTCGAGCCTGCCCGGTGGGATGCGAAGCAGCTGGCTGGAGTAGGCCCAAGCGGGCCGCAGGCGGTGGTCTGGCACGCAGCCGAAGCCCTGGCCGGCCAGGAAGTCGGCGGTACGCGAGGCCCGCCCCGTTGCGTCGATGACGAGGTCGGCAGGCAGAACCTGGGTGAGCTTGTTGTCCCGATTCGTGACCCGCACACCGCGGACGACCCCGTGCACGTGCACCGGCTCGATCGCGTCGTGGCCGTCGAGGAACGCGACATTGGTGAGCTTGTCGACGCGCCGCCGGACGTGGAACTCCATGAACGGCCGGCTTGCGCTGTAGATCGCCAAGGCTTGGGGATCGGCGAGCGTGCCCGTGCGGTTGAGCTCGTGGCGGCCGATGCGGGCGTAGCGCCCCGACAGATCTCCGTTGTCAATCACCACTGCGCCGGCCGTGGCGAGCTCGTCGAGAATCCCCGGAAACAGTTCGCCGAGGATGCCCGTGCCGCTGGTGAGGAAGCTGTGCAGGTGCCGTCCCTGGGGGACTCCCTTGCGCTGGGCCGGGTGATCTGGGAGCCGATCGCGGTCCACGATCGTGACTGAGTCGTAGGACTCCGATGCCACTCGGGCGGCCAGCAACCCGGCTATCCCGGCTCCCAGCACCACCGCCGACGTTCCCGAACTGACCATCGCAAGCCCCTCTCCGTGACGCAAGGGACCCACGATACAGGCAAATTAAGAAAAATAAGAGTATCTTGGCGTAACAGTAAGATTCTTAGCCGGCTGGGACGGGTGGTGGCGTTAGGGCGGGCGGTGCCGGCGCGACGGTGGAGTTGCCTTCACGTTCGGCGCCCACCGTGAGCGCAGCGTCACGCTCGGCGGGGGACGGCGGCTCGGCTGGGATCGGGGCCGGACGCCGGTGCACGTTGATCGGCCACCAGAACCACCGGCCCAACAGTGCCGCGATCGACGGGGTGATCAGGCTGCGGACGATGAACGTGTCGAACAGTAGGCCCAGTCCAATCGTGGTGCCGATCTGCCCGACGGACCGCAGGTCGCTGGCGATCATCGCGATCATGGTGAAGGCGAACACCATGCCGGCCGCGGTCACGACCTTGCCGGTGGCGCCCATCGCCCGGATCAGGCCGGTGCGCAGACCCGTCGCAGTACCGCTGTAGATCTCTTCCTTCATCCGCGAGACCACCAGCAGGTTGTAGTCCGACCCCACTGCCAGCAGCACGATCACCGACATCGCGATCACCAGCCACTGCAGCTCGATGCCGAACACGTACTGCCACAACAACACCGACAGCCCGAACGAGGAGGCCAGCGAGAGCACCACGGTCCCCACGATCACGATCGAGGCCACCAGCGCCCGGGTGATCAGCAGCATCACCACGAAGATCAACACGATGGCCGCGATCGCCGCGATCAGCAGGTCGTAGTGCGCGCCGGTCTGGATGTCGGCGTAGGTGGCGGCGGTGCCGCCCAGATAGAACTTCGCCTTGGCCAGCGGCGTGCCCTTGACGGCCTCCTTGGCGGCCTGCAGCTCGGCGCTGACGTGCGAGATGCCGTCGACGGTCGCCGGATCGGTGTCATGGGTGATCAGGATGCGGGCGGCCTGGCCGTCCGGCGACATCATCAACTCCATCCCGCGCTGAAAGTCGGGACTGTCGAACGCCTCCGGCGGCAGGTAGAACATGTCGTCGTTGCGGGCGTCGTCGAAAACCTGGCCCATCACCGCCGCGGTGTCGGTCATCTGCTCCAGCTGCGTGACCACCTGGCTGAAGCTGCTGTGCATGGTCAACATCAGGTCGCGCATGTTGGTGGTGATGGCGATCATCGGCGGGATCTGGTCGGCGATCTCCGGAGTGATCTCGTCGACCCGGTCCATCTGCTGGGCCAGCGCCGTGGTGTTCTCCGCCAGTTTGTCGAAGCCGTCGGTGGCGTCGAACATCGAGCGGAACGCGTTGCACACGCCGATGTTGAAGCAGTGCGGCTCCCAATAAAAGTAGTTGCGCAGCGGCCGGACCTCGTCGTCGAAGTCGGCGATCCGGTCGCGGACCTCGGCCATGGTGCCTTCCATGTCGTGGGTGGCCGCGTCGGTGCCGTGGGTGGCGTCGGAGAGCTGCACGGTCAGGCCGTGCAGTCGGTCCATCACGGTGATCATCGACGAGAGCTGGTCGGCCATGGTCTGGGTGTCGTCGAGGCGGGCGTGCAAGAACTGCAGGTTCTCTCGCATCGTGACGCCCTGGGCGCTGATCTGGAACGGCACCGATCCGTGTTCCATGGGCGGGCCCAGCGGCCGAGTGATGCTCTGCACCCGTTCGATGCCGGGCACCCGGAAGATGTTGCGGGCGATGCGGTCCAGCACCAGCATGTCGCGGGGATTGCGCATGTCGTGATCGGACTCGACCATCAGCATGTCGGGGTTCATCCGCGCGGAGCTGAAATGCTTCTCGGCGGCGGCGTAGCCGATGTTGGACGGCACGTCGGCGGGGATGTAGTGCCGGTTGTCGTAGCTGGTCTTGTAGCCGGGCAGCACCAGGACGCCCACGGCTGCAACGGCACTGGCAGCGGCCAGAATCGGCAGCGGCCAGCGCACCACGGCGGTGCCCACCTTGCGCCACCCGCCGGTCTTGGTGACCTGCTTGGGGTCCAGCAACCCGAAGCGGCTGCTGACCGCCAGGACCGCCGGAGCGAAGGTCAACCCCATCGCCAGGATGGTGAACATGCCCAGGGCGCACGGCACCGCCAGGGTGTTGAAGTAGTTCAGCCGGGTGAAGTGCAGGCACAGCATCGCCCCGGCGATGGTCAGGCCGGAGCCCAGGATGACGTGGCTGACGCTGGACAGCGTTGTGTTCTGGGCGGTTTCGCGCTCTTCACCGGCATTGCGTGCCTCGTGGTAGCGCCCGATCAAGAAGATCCAGTAGTCGGTTCCGGCTGCGATGGCCAGTGCGGTCAGGATGCTCACCACGAACGTCGAGATCGCGAAGACGTGGGCGTTGCTCAGCACCGCGATCAGTCCACGGGCCACGCTCATCTCGGTGACGACCACCAGCAGCCCGATCAGCGTGGTCGCGATCGAGCGGTAGACCACCAACAGCATCACCGCGATGACGGCCATGGTGATGCCGGTCATCTTCACCATCGAGGCGTCGCCGGCCTCGTTGGTGTCGGCCACCAGGGCCGCCTGGCCCGTCACGTACGAGCGCAGACCGGCCGGCGGGTGGGAGTCCTCGACGATCTCGCGCACCGCGTCCACCGATGCCACGCCCTGCGCCGAGCCCTGGTTTCCTGCCAGATGCACCTGCACGTAGGCGGCCCGGCCGTCCTCGCTCTGCGAACCCGCCGAGGTGACCCGGTCGCCCCAGAAGTCCTGTACGTGTTCGACGTGGGCGGTGTCGGCTCGCAGGGTCGTCACCAGTTGGTCGTAGTAGCGGTGTGCGTCTTCTGCTAACTCGGCATCGCTCTCCAGCACGATCATCAGCACGCTGTCGCTGGCGAACTCGCCGAACTTCTCCCCGATGTGCTTCATCGCGATCACCGACGGGGCGTCCTGCGGGGAGAGCGAGACGGCGGTACGGGCGCCGACGACCTCCAGTTGCGGCACCAGCAGATTGGTCGCGGCGGCCGCGGCAAGCCAGAACAGGATGATCGGGATGGACAGCGCTCGGATCAGCCGCGGGAACCGCGGTGCTCCTTTGCCGGTCGGGCTGTGGTGGCCGCTCATGCCGCTTTCACCACGCAGAATGTCGCGGCGCTGTGGCCATCGGCCTGGTGTTCGTCGCGCAGTTCGCCGTTGACGGTGATCCGGCAGCCCAGCTCGTTGCTGTCGCCCTGGGCCATGACGTTGGCGAACACGCTGGGCTGCGTGGTGGTCAGAGTCAGTGACCAGGGCAGCGAGTGAAACTGGGCTTCCTGGGACTGGGCGCGCTCGTCGACGTAACTGACCATGCCCGACGTCGACTCCGGGCCGTAGAGCTCGTAGGTGACATATTTCGGCACGGTGGAGACGATTTCGCCACCAGTGCCGCCGGCGACCGCCGCCCCGTGTGCGCCGAAAACGCCGTGGAACCGGTAGATGACCAGCCCGCCGATCGCGGCGACCGGGACGATCACCAGCACGATCCACAGGCGCTCGAGCGGACCACGCAGCTTTCTCATTGCGCTCATGCCGGTTAACCTTACGGGCGTAAAGAAACGCGTGTAAAGTTAAAAGGTGCCAGCTCACACTTGCGCGGAAGATGTTATGCAGAACGCAAGTGAGGGCAACTAACAAACCGTTAGGATCACCGCGTGCCCACTCCCCCTCGTCGGCGCAATTTGCGAGGTCACGGCGCGCTGCTGCGCGACGAGATCCTGGCTGCCGCTGTTCGGGTTATCGACGGTGCAGACAGCGAAGCCGAGGTTTCGCTGCGCGGAATCGCCCGGGAGGCCGGCATCGCCGCACCCTCGGTGTATGCGCACTTCGACGACCTCGACCGGGTGCTCGAGGCGGTCGCCGAATCGAGCTGGGTCCAGGTCTCCGACGAGATCGCCGAGCACGTCCAGCAGGCCACTGACCCGCGGGAACGCCTGCTGATCGGCTGTCGGGTATACGTGTCATTCGCGCAGCGCCATCCGCTGCGCTACGCATTGATGACCCAGGACGGTCACGCCCCGCCGGCGGCCCGCCGGGCGCTGGCCGTGGTGACCAGAGGATTGCTGGCCTGCCGCGGGGAGGTCCCGGATACGGACTCGGATCCCGATTCGGACCGGATTGCCGCGGCGTTGTCGGTGGCGTTGCACGGCGTCGCGATGCTGCACCGCACCGACGCCCCCAATCTGTGGCTCAGCGATTTCAGCACCGACGAGGTGATCGGAACGTTGGTTGACGGCGCAACATTATTGCTGGCTGAGGCGGAACCAGTCTGAGCTGACGGCCGCCGCGGTCTGTCTGTTACGACGGCGGGATCCCGAGCGACTTACAGGAAATTTTCAATGAATGCTCAGCCCAAGAAGGCTTCCAGGCGTTGGCCGGTCGTCAGTGGTGAAGCGCCCGGTCGAGTGGCATCTTGGCGACGCGTCCACGGCGTGTCACGTCGTGAGATTCCCACTCGCGTGGGGGAGCCGGCGGCGCGAGTGCTAGCCGCCGCTGGGAGCGGGGGACGGGGCGGGCGGCCGAGCCTGCGGCACGAAGCCTTTCAACACATCGGGCAGGCCCACCGATTGTTGCGGTACCGGCGCGCAGGTGGGTGGGCATTCGGTCAGCTGCCAGGTCTGGCAACGGTCGGTCCGGAACGCGGTATCGCTCGGCTCGATCAACACGACCTGGGGCTTCTTGGTCATCGCGCTGTCGAGGGTCTTTTCGCCGCCGATGCGGCGCCAGTAGCAGGCCTCGCCGTCACGCGGGCCGTCGGAGCGGTAGGTGCCCGGCACGATGTCCTTGCCGACCGCGAAGGTGCCGTCGCTGTCGATCACCTGCTTGGGCGCGGGCGGGGGAGGAGGAGCCGGATCAGCCCCGGCGATCCCGGCCGCAGTGCACCAGGTTGCCAGCGCGATCGCCGTCGTCCCGGCCAGCTTCATCGATCTCATACCTAACGAAGGTACCGGGAAGGAATCGCAGGGGACGGGTCGTCGCCTGCCGTTTACGGTTTGACGCCGACCGTGATCAGATCAGACACGACCAGCGTCCAGGCCGGACGCGCCACGCGATGCTGGTCGGGAACGGTGAAACCGGCGTCGGTGAACAGCGTGCGCATCTCACTGGGCGTCGGCTGACGCGCCGGGTTCCACCGGATCCCGGTCAGCGCCTTGAGCGGGTCGGACAGGCGGGGGCTCATCGCCGTGACCGCGGCCATCCCGCCCGGCGCCAACACCCGATAGAACTCGCGCACCGCGGCCGGCTGGTTGAAGAAGTGAAACGCCGAGCTCGTGACCACCGCATCGAGCGCACCGTCTTCAAACGGCAACTGCTCGGCGGGCCCGGTCAGCCACTGCACGCGCGACGAGCGTTCCCGTGCCTCGTTGAGCATGCCGTCGGACATGTCCACCCCGTAGACCGCCGCCGGGGACAGTTCACGTTCGATCCGGTCGGCCAGGATGCCGGTGCCGCAGGCGATGTCGGCCACCCGGGCCGGTTTGTGCGATCGCAGCGCGGCGATCAGCTCATCCTGGGCCGGACGGTAGACCCAGCGTTGCAGAAATCGGGCGTCATAGGCCGGAGCGGCGAAGCTCCAGAACCGGGTGACGACGTCATTGAACGCTTGGCGCGGAGCTTGAGACGACATGGCCTGAAATCTACCGGCAGCACTCGGGCACAAGTGCTCCGAAAGGGTTCTGACAGGGTATAGCCATGGACGTCTGCTACCGGCACCCCGACCGGGCCACTGCGCTGCGCTGCACCCGGTGTGACCGCTACATCTGTGGCGACTGCATGCGCAGTGCGGCCGTCGGCCAGCATTGCGTGGAGTGCGCCCAGGCGGGCGGAACGCCGGTGCGCCGGGCGGCGCGGCCGCTGGTCCGCGCCGCCGCGGGAGTACCGGTGGTCACCTACGGGCTGATTGCGCTGAGCGTGCTGGCCTTCATCGCCCAGATGGCGTCGCGTGAGATCGAGTCCGAGTTGGTGCTGTGGACACCGGCGGTGGCCGACGGGCAGATCTACCGCCTGCTGACGTCGGCGTTCCTGCATTACGGCCCGATGCACCTGCTGCTCAACATGTGGGCGCTGTACGTGGTGGGACCCGAGCTCGAGGGTCTGTTGGGGCGGGTGCGATACAGCGCTCTGTACCTGCTCAGCGCGCTGGGCGGCTCGGTTGCCGTCTATCTGTTGGCGCCGATCACCACCGCGACCGCGGGCGCCTCGGGCGCCATCTTCGGCTTGTTCGGCGCCACGCTGGTCATCGGACGCCGCCTACGGATGGACGTCCGCGCGGTGGGCGCGGTGATCGTGGTCAACCTGATCTTCACCTTCACCATTCCGCACATCAGTTGGCAGGGACACGTCGGTGGTCTGATCACCGGAGTGCTGGTCGCGTTCGCCTACGTCTATCCGCCGCAGTCGAGCCGGACCCGGATTCAGGCGGTGGCCAGCCTTGTGCTGTTGGCGCTGTTCATCGCGCTGATCTGGTGGCGCACTGCCGAATTGGTCTACTGATCGCGAGCGTGTCATCCGGCTGAGATGCCCGCTCGCCCCCTAAGCTTTCGGTGGTCCACCAGCGAGAGGATCGACCAATCGGCGCCAACGGCGACCAAGATGACATGAGTCGACCGGCCGGGAACCGGACTCGCCAGGCCACTTCGATGCGCACCTCGGGTAAATCCCGCTGGGTTGCGCCGGCCCCGCGTGCCGCCCGGTTGACCACCGCGCGCGCCGCCGACCGGATTCGGCGCGAGCGACGACGCCCGGGCATTCACGCCCTCGACGGTCTGCGCGCGATAGCCGTCGCGTTGGTGTTGGCCGACCACGGCGGCATCCCCGGACTGTCGGGTGGGTTCTTGGGCGTGGACCTGTTCTTTGTGCTCAGTGGCTTCCTGATCACTTCGCTGCTCATCGACGAGCTGGGCCGGACCGGCCGCATCGACCTCACCGGGTTCTGGATCCGGCGCATCCGCAGACTGCTGCCGGCGCTGGTGCTCATGGTGCTGACCGTCGCGATCGCCCACGAGCTGCTGCCGTCGGAGGCGGTGGTCGGCCTGCGCGAGGATGCCATTGCCGCCTTCTTCTGGGTGGCCAACTGGCGGTTCGTCGCCCAACACACGGACTACTTCACCGAGGCCGGCACCCCGTCGCCGCTGCAGCACACCTGGTCGCTGGGCGTCGAGGAGCAGTACTACTTTTTCTGGCCGCTGCTGCTGATCGCGATCGCGTTGCTGTTGGGGGCCCGCGCCAGGCGTCGCGGCGGGTGGGCCACCGTCGGCGGAGTGCGGCTGACGGTCTTCCTGTTGGCGAGCGCGGGGGCGGCGGCGTCGGCGACGGCCGCGGAGATGCTGGCGTCGGAAGCCACCCGCGATCGCGTCTATTTCGGCACCGACACGCGTGCGCAGGCCCTGCTGATCGGTGCCGCGGCCGCGGCGCTGCTGGTGGGGGACTGGCCGGCGCTGACCGCCGGCTGGTCGGTGGTGCGAACCCGCCGCGCCCTGTGGGTCGCCCGCCTGTTGCCGTTGGCCGGACTCGCAGTGCTGGCGACGGCGGTCCACCGCGCCACCGGCACGGCCGCGGAGTTCCGCGGCGGCCTGCTGACCCTGGTGGCCGTTGCCGCCATCGCGGTGATCGCACCGGTCGCCCTGCATCAGAGCGGCCTGATCGCCAGGGCGTTGGCCTGGTCCCCGCTGGTGTGGCTGGGAACCATCTCCTACGGCGTGTACCTGTGGCATTGGCCGGTCTTCCTGGTCCTCAATGGTCAGCGCACCGGCTGGTCGGGGTGGGCGCTGTTCGGGGTGCGCTGCGCCGCCACCCTGTTGCTGGCGGCGGTGTCGTGGTGGGCCATCGAGGAACCGATCCGTCGATGGCGCCCGGCGCGGGTGTCGCTGCTGCCGCTGGGTGCGGCCGTCAGCGGCACCGCGGTCGCCGTCACCGTGCTGGTGGTCCCGGTCGTCGAGCGGCCCACGGCGGAGAACGGGGTGACCCCGGATGTGGCCGCGGCCGCAGCGGTTTCCCCCTCACCGCCGGCGCGGCTGTCGGAGTCCAAAAAGCCACGCCCGCAGCCCGTGCGGCGCGACCCGAATCGGCCGCGCACCGTCTCGGTGTTCGGGGATTCGATCGGCTGGACCCTGATGCACTATCTGCCGGAAACCCCCGGCTACGACTTCATCGATCACACCGTCGTCGGCTGCAGCATCGTGCGAGCCGGCCCGTACCGCTGGGCCGGCAAGACCATCGATCAGGGCAAGGAGTGCGACGGCTGGCCGGCCCGCTGGACTCGGCAGGTCAAGGCGGACCAGCCCGACGTTGTGCTGTTGTTCGTTGGCCGCTGGGAGACCGTGGACCGGGTCAATGAGGGCCAGTGGTCGCACATCGGCGATCCGACCTTCGACGCCTACCTGACCGCGGAGCTGCGCCGTGCGCTCGACGTGCTGGAGTCCGCCGGCAGCCGGGTCGTGGTGACGACCGTGCCCTACAGCCGTTACGGCGAGCGGCCCGACGGCAGTCTGTGGCCGGAGGACAATCCGGAGCGCGTGGACCGCTGGAACACCCTGCTGCGCCGGGAGGTCGCCGAGCGGGATGGCGTCACGGTGATGGACCTGAACAAGAAGCTGGGGCCGGCCGGTACCTATACCGCCAAAGTCGACGGCATCAAGGTCCGCAGTGACGGCATTCACCTCACTCCCGAAGGGGTGAAGTGGCTACTTCCGTGGCTGGAGGAATCCCTGAGCTGACCCTCACGGGCAAACGCCTCGTGAGTGCAACGTCACACCCGCTGAGGGATACTAAATTAAGTTAGTTTTGCTAACGTTGTTTACATCGGCGCAGACCGCGCCCTTGAAAACCCAGAAAAATCCCTTACGCGAGATATCCATTAGAGGTTTGAACATGTCCACTGTTTCCACCACCGCAGACGAGGAGCAACTCGCCCGCCGCATCACCGACCTAGTCGCCACCGACCCGCAGTTCGCCGCTGCCCGGCCCGACCCGGCCGTCGCCGCCGCGGTCGAAGGACAGTCGCGGCTGGCGCAGATCGCCAGGACCGTCTTCGACGGCTACGCCGAGCGTCCGGCGCTCGGCCAGCGTGCCGTCGAGTACGTCACCGACCCGGCCACCGGCCGTACCGGCACCGCGCTACTGCCGCATTACGAGACCATCACCTACGCCGAGCTGGGGGAGCGAGTCCGCGCCGCGGCCGCCGCCCTGTCCGCCGGCGCGGTGCGGCCCGGCGACCGGGTTGCGGTGCTGGGGTTCACCAGCGTCGACTACACCGTCATGGACGTGGCGCTGGGCCAGATCGGCGCGGTTTCAGTACCGCTGCAGACCTCGGCGGCGATCAGCACGTTGGTGCCGATCGTGACCGAGACCGAGCCTCGGGTCATCGCTGCCAGTGTGGACTCGCTGTCCGATGCCGTCGAGTTGGTGCGGACGGGCCCGGCTCCCACCCGTCTGGTGGTCTTCGACTACCACGAGCAGGTCGACGACCACCGCGAGGCGCTGGCCGATGCGCGCACGCAACTGGCCGGCGTCGAGGTGGTTGTCGAGCCGCTCGCCGACCTGTTGGCCCGCGGTCGCGCGCTGTCTCTGCCGGCCCAGACGGACTCCGGCGACGACGCCAACCCGCTGGCATTGCTGGTCTACACCTCGGGTAGCACCGGCGCCCCCAAGGGTGCGATGTACCCGGAGAGCAACGTGGCCCGGATGTGGGTGCGCTCGACCAAGAACTGGTTCGGCCCGACTGCCGTCTCGATCACGCTGAACTTCATGCCGATGAGCCACATCATGGGCCGCGGCATCTTGTACGGCACCCTCGGCAACGGTGGTACCGCCTACTTCAGCGCACGCAGCGACCTGTCCACCTTCCTCGAAGACCTCGCCCTGGTCCGCCCGACCGAACTGAACTTCGTGCCCCGGATCTGGGAGATGCTCTACCAGCACTTCCGCAGTGAAGTCGACGGTGTGAGCGGCGACCGGGCTGCCGCCGAGGCACAGGTCTTGGCGCAGATGCGCGCCGAGTTGCTCGGCGGCCGGTGCGTCTTCGCGATGACCGGCTCCGCGCCGATCTCCGATGAGCTGCGGTCTTGGGTCGATCAGCTCACCGAGCAGCATGTGCTCAACGGCTACGGCTCCACCGAAGCGGGCATGGTGCTCTTCGACGGCGAAGTGCAGCGGCCGCCGGTTCTCGACTACAAGCTGGTCGATGTGCCGGACCTGGGCTACTTCGGCACCGACACCCCACACCCGCGCGGCGAACTGCTGCTCAAGACCGAGAACCTGTTCCCCGGCTACTACAAGCGTCCTGAGGTGACCGCCGAGGTGTTCGACGCCGACGGCTACTACCGGACCGGCGACGTGGTGGCCGAGATCGCACCGGACCACTTGGTCTACGTCGACCGGCGCAACAACGTGCTCAAGCTGGCCCAGGGCGAGTTCGTCACCCTGGCCAAGCTGGAGGCGGTGTTCGGCAACAGTCCACTGGTGCGCCAGATTTACGTCTACGGCAACAGCGCTCAGCCCTATCTGCTGGCCGTGGTGGTCCCGACCCCGGAAGCTGCGGTGCGCTTTGAATCCGAGGCCGCCCTCAAGGCCGCTATCGCCGAGTCGCTGCAGCAGGTGGCCAAAGACGCCGACCTGCAGTCGTACGAAGTTCCGCGCGACTTCATCGTCGAGACCGAGCCGTTCACGCTGGAGAACGGACTGCTGACCGGAATCCGCAAGCTGGCCTGGCCGAAGCTGAAGGCGCACTACGGCGATCGCCTTGAGCGTCGCTACGCCGAGCTGGCCGAGGGGCAGGCCAGTGAGTTGAGCGAACTGCGTCAACACGGAGCGCAACGCCCAGCGCTGGAGACCGTCAGTCGCGCCGCGGCGGCGCTGTTGGGGGCCTCGGCCGGCGACCTAGCCCCGGACGCCCACTTCACCGACCTGGGTGGGGACTCGCTGTCGGCACTGACGTTCGGCAACCTGTTGCGAGACATCTTCGGCGTCGACGTGCCGGTGGGCGTGATCGTCAGCCCGGCAAACGATTTGGCGGCGATCGCCGACTACATCACCGCGGAGCGCAGCGGCTCCAAACGGCCGACGTTCGCCTCGGTGCACGGCCGTGACGCGGTCGAAGTGGCTGCGGCCGACCTGACCCTGGACAAGTTCCTCGACGAGGCGACCCTGGCTGCGGCGCGAGAGCTGCCCGGTCCCTCCGAGCAGGTGCGCACCGTGCTGCTGACCGGTGCGACGGGCTTCCTCGGTCGCTACCTGGCGCTGGAGTGGTTGCAGCGGCTGGCCCCGGTGGACGGAAAACTGATCTGCCTGGTGCGGGCGAAGTCCGACGAGGACGCCCGCCGACGGCTGGACAACGTCTTCGACAGCGGAGACGAGAAGCTGCTGGCCCACTACACCGAGCTGGCCGCTAAGCATCTCGAGGTGATCGCCGGTGACAAGGGCGAGGCGAATCTTGGTCTGGACCAAGATGTTTGGCAGCGTCTGGCGGACACCGTCGACGTGATCGTCGACCCGGCGGCGCTGGTCAACCACGTGTTGCCCTACAGCGAGCTGTTCGGCCCGAACGCGCTCGGTACCGCCGAGTTGATCCGGGTCGCGCTCACCAGCAAGATCAAGCCGTTCACCTACTTCTCCACAATTGGTGTGGGCGACCAGATTCCGCTGGGAAAGTTCACCGAGGACGCCGATGTCCGGGTGATGAGCGCGGTCCGGGCGATCAACGACGGCTATGCCAACGGCTACGGCACCAGCAAGTGGGCCGGCGAGGTGCTGTTGCGTGAGGCCAACGACCTGTGCGGCCTGCCGGTCGCGGTGTTCCGCTGCGACATGATCCTGGCCGACACCAGCTACGCCGGCCAGCTGAATTTGCCCGACATGTTCACCCGGATGATGTTCAGCCTGGTCGCGACCGGCGTGGCGCCCGGTTCGTTCTACGAACTCAGCGCCGACGGTCAGCGGCAACGCGCCCACTACGACGGACTGCCTGTGGAGTTCATCGCCGAGGCGTCCACCACGCTGGGGTCCTTCGCGACCGGCGGGTACACCACGTACCACGTGATGAACCCGTACGACGATGGTCTGGGAATGGACGAATTCGTCGACTGGTTGATCGAGGCCGGTTACCCGATCCGGCGGATCGCCGACTACGGCGACTGGTTGCAGCGCTTCGAGACCACGCTGCGAGCGCTGCCGGAGAACCAGCGCCAGGCGTCGCTGTTGCCGCTGCTGCACAACTACCAGAAGCCGCAGCCGCCGATCTGCGGGTCGATCGCACCGACGGACAGGTTCCGGGCTGCGGTGCAGTCGGCCGGGATCGGGCCTGACCCCGAGCATCCCGACATCCCGCATGTGACGCCGGCGGTGATCGTCAAGTACGTCACCGACCTGCAACTGCTCGGGCTGCTCTGAGTGAAGCGCTGAATAGCGCCTTCTGCGAACGAGTTTCGGGACGGTGTTGGTCGCCGGCAGTTGGGCGGCCGACACTCCCGGAACCCGTTTGCGTTTGACGGTCCCGTATTTCGATGCCACCATGGTGGAAATTGCCACGACATGCCCGTGTGTCCCGGCCGGAAGGAGGTGAGGGCGAAGTGAGTTCTAGTGACGGTCCGCATCCGTATCCGTGTTTCACGATCGATCTGTTCCTCACCGGTTCCGGCGCCTCCACTGCGGCATTTTCAGTACTTTCCAGGGCCTGAACCAACGAGTTCCGCCGACCCGTAGTACGGGTTGTGTCGGCCGGTGAGCTTCCCGGCAGGAGAAAATCATGGCTTTCATCACCATCAGTGTTCTGGCTCTCGACGGCGCGACGGACTACCAGGCGGGCAACCGCATGGTGAGCCGGCTGCGCAGCCGGCTGGCGGCTCGTCGCGAACTGCGTCGTGAGCAGCGCGCTCAGCGCTACGTGGCGCACATGCCCACGGCGGTGCTCGGCGCCTGCTGACGCGGTGCGTCCCAGCCCGAGGCCAAGGCGATCGTAGACGCGGCGAGCAACCGCCGCGTCTACGATCGCCTTTGGTCTAAGTCCTAGGCCTGCACGATGATTGGGTCGCCCAGATGCACCGAGTTGAAGTACCACGCGGCGTCGTCGGGGCTCAGGTTGATGCAGCCGTGGCTGACGTTCGAATAGCCCTGCGAGCCCACTGACCAAGGGGCGGAGTGCACGTAGACACCGCTCCAGGTGACCCGAACGGCGTACTCGCCGTTGAGCAAGTAGCCCTCCGGGTCATTGAGCGGGATGCCGATCGTGCGCGAATCGAACTTGATGGTGCGCTCTTTCGACAACGCGGTGAAGGAACCGATTGGCGTGGGGCGCTTGGGTTTACCCATGGATGCAGCCATGATCCGCTGGATCTCACCGTTGACGCTGACGGTAAAGGTGTGGTCGGAGATGTCGGCGAGTCCCACGACCGCGTCGCCGGTCTCGAAGCCCGTTGACATCCCGTGGGCGTCGACGCTGATCTTGCTGTGCGGTGACCAGTAGCCGTCCGGGACCCACTGCACGACATCGCTGCTTGTCCACTCAAAATGACCGGCATTGTTGCCCGTGGAGTTGATGTGGATCCCACGTTCGGCGGCCGCCCGGTCTCCGACCGGTCCGTTGAATGTCACGATCACCGGGTAGGCCACCCCCACGACCGAGCCGGCGGCCGGCTCGATCGCGGCGACGGCCAGGCCCCGTGCCGGCGAGCTCTGAGCCGCTTCGCTGATTCCGGCCGACGCCCCTATAGACCCGAGAGCCAGGGCCACCGACCCGGCAATCGCCACAATTCCCCGCCTCACGTTGCGCATACCGTCCATTGTGCCAACAGCAACGCGATCAGCGCAGGCTTAGCCGTCCTCTGACGCGGTGAGCAGGTCTCCCCAGGCTGCCTCGGTCCCGGTCGAGCCGATGGTGTGGATCGCGAACATCGACCCGCCGGCCAGTGCGATCACCACGGTGACGATCCCCAGCCGCAGCAGCGAACCGACGTTGCTGCCGCGTGACAGCGCCACGTGCAAACCGGCCAGCAATGCCGCGGCGACCGCAAGGCCCAACGCCATATAGAGGCCGTACTCGCCGGCGGCCATGTGCGCGTCCAGCTTGGGTGACGGGGCGAACTTGCCGGTGTCGGCCAGCCACTCGCCAGCGGCGACGGTGAGCGGCGTCACGAGCAGCGTGACGGCGGAGAACGTCACGACCAGCCAGACCAATCGCCGTCGGGCCGCCGGCCATACCGCACACACGATCAGCAGGACCGCGGTCAGCGGGACCAGCGAGACCACCACGTGCAGCAGCAGGACGTGTGCGGGCAACCCGGCGATTGTCGACATGAACGTCCTTTCAGCGGCGATCAGGCGGTGCTGGCGGTGTGCGCGGCCGCCGACTCCGACAGCGGTTCGTAGCGCGCGAAGCCGCGGGTGAACGAACCGGCGCCGTGCGTCAACGATCGCAGGTCGACCGCGTACCGGATGAGCTCGGTCTGCGGTACTTCAGCCTTCACGCAGGTGCGGTCGGTGCCGACTTTATCGGTGCCCAGCACCCGGGCGCGGCGGGCGGACAGGTCGCCCATCACCGCGCCGACCAGTTCGTCGGGTATCAGCACGGTGACATCGTCGATCGGCTCGAGCAGTCGCACCGCCCCGTTGGTCGCGGCATCACGGAGGGCGGCTGCGCCTGCCATCTGGAAGGCAAAGTCCGAGGAGTCGACGCTGTGCGCCTTGCCGTCGGTCAGGGTTACCCGGATGTCGACCACCGGGTATCCGCCACCGGCGTCGCCGGTCAGCCCTCGCTCCATCTGGGCGCGAATACCTTTCTCCACGCTGGGAATGAACTGGCGGGGCACGGCCCCGCCGACCACGCGGTCGACGAACTCGAAGCCGGCGCCCTGCGTCATCGGCTCCACTTCGATGTCGCAGATCGCGTATTGGCCGTGTCCTCCGGACTGCTTGACATGACGGCCGTGGCCTTTGGCCTTGGTAGCGAACGTCTCTCGCAGTGCCACCCGCAGCGCGACGGTGTCCACCGATACCGCATAGCGGTGGGCCAGCGCGTCAAGCACAATCCCCGAGTGTGCTTCACCCATGCACCACAGCACGGTCTGATGGGTTTCCGGGTTCCGCTCGATGCGCAGGCTGGGGTCCTCGGCGGCCAGCCGGGCCAGCCCGACCGCAAGCTTGTCCTCGTCGGTCTTGGCGTGCGGAATGACCGCCACGGGCAGTAGCGGATCCGGCAACGACCACGGTTTGCACACCAGCGGTTCGTCCTTGCCCGACAAGGTGTCTCCGGTCTCGGCGTGGCTGAGTCGGCCGATGGTGCAGATGTCCCCGGCCATCACGACCGTGGCCGGGCGCTGTTGTCTGCCGAGCGGAAACGCCAGGGTCCCGATCCGATCGTCTTCGTCGTGGTCGCACCGACCGGTCCCATCGCCGAAAAAGCCCGCGCAATGACCGCTGACGTGGATTCCGCTGTCGGGCTTGATGGTTCCGGAGAACACCCGTACCAGGCTGACTCGGCCCAGGTAGGGGTCCGACGTCGTGCGGACGACTTCGGCCAGCAGCGGCCCGTCCGGGTCGCAACTGAGCCCGGTGCGCGCCACTCCATTCGGGTTGAACACCTCCGGAAGCAGATGTTCCGGCGGCGCGGGGAAGCCCGTCGTGATGACTTCAAGCAGTTCGGGCACGCCGATGCCGGTGCCGCTGCATGCCGGGATGACCGGGAAGAACGAACCCCGTGCCACGGCCCGCTCCAGATCGGCGGCGAGCACTTCGGATTCGATCTGCTCGCCGCCCAGGTAGCGGTCCAGCAGCGACTCGTCCTCCGATTCCTCGATGATCGCCTCGATCAGCGCGCCACGCTGCTGCTCGGGGCCGGGCCCAAGCGGTTCCGCCGCCAACAGATCGATCAGTCCGGCGCCCTGGGCCGGCGCGGGAAGATACAGCGGCAGCACGGTATCGCCGAACACCTCCTGGGCAGCGGAAAGGCGGGCCGGAAAGTCGGCCCGCGCGTGGTCCAGCTTCGTGACGACGACCGCGCGCGGCATAGCGACCCTGCTGCACTCCTGCCACAGCGCGGCAGTCGCGTCGTCGACGTCTTCATTGGCCGCGATCACGAACAGTGCACAGTCGGCGGCCCGCAGCCCGGCGCGCAGTTCACCCACGAAGTCGGCGTAGCCGGGGGTGTCGATCAGGTTGACCTTGACACCGTTGTGAGCCAGCGAGGCGCACGCGACTCCGACCGAACGCTGTTGACGGAGCTCCGCGTCGTCGTAGTCGCAGACCGTGCTGCCGTCGGCGATGCAACCAGCTCGAGCCAACACCCCGGCGGCCACCAACATCGCCTCGACGAGAGTGGTCTTTCCGGAGCCGGGTGGACCGACCAGAACGACATTGCGGATGGCGGCCGGCGTGGCCGCGATTGGGGCTGCAGCGCCGCCCCGCGAAGTCCCGGTCTTGTCTGCCATGGCAGCCTCCTCCGGAGTTCAGCCTTCCCTCAACGGGCGCTGAGCACAAGAGTTGCTCCCCGGCGACGGTTGCCCTGCCGGCGTATAGCGTTTGCCAGGCGGACTCGCGGTTCCGGTAAGCTGGGCATTCTTGTTTCGCGGGTCCAACGTCTGCGACGTCCCGGGACGTGCCGGGTCGAAGGCGCCTGGGCCGTGCCCTGACTGCAGGAGGTATGACGTATGAGCAGAGCGCATCGCCCCGGCCGGTGGTGGCTGCTCAGCGTGATGACCACGGCGGTCGCCACCGCCGGGTTGGTAGCGGCGCCGGCTCAGGCTTCCCCGACTCTGCCCGCTCCTCCGCTTGACCCGTCGGCGATGGTTGCCCAGGTCAGTCCGGCAGTGGTCAACATCGACGCCCAGATGGGCTACCAGAGCGCGGTCGGTGCCGGCACCGGCATCGTGTTGGACCCCAGCGGCGTGGTGCTGACCAACAACCACGTCATCGCCGGCGCCACCGGGCTCACGGCGGTCTCGGTCGCCAACGGCCAGACCTACGAGGTCGACGTGCTCGGCTTCGACCGCAGCCATGACGTCGCGGTGTTGCAGTTGCGCGGCGCCGACGGGCTGCCCGCGGCCAACATCGGCAATTCCTCGCGGGTCGCCATCGGTGACCCGGTGGTCGCAATGGGCAATGCCGGCGGCCACGGCGGCACCCCGAGTGCAGTGCCCGGACGCGTCATTGGTCTGAACCAGACCGTCTCCGCAGCCGACGAGCTGACCGGCAGCACGGAGACCTTGACCAACATGATCAAGGCCGACACCGCGATCCGTCCCGGTGACTCGGGCGGTCCGATGGTGAACGCCGCCGGCCAGGTGATCGGAATGAACACCGCGGCGTCGGACAACTACAAATTCGCCCAGCCCGGCGGTGAAGGCTATGCGATCCCGATCGACCAGGCGATGGCCATCGCCGGCCAGATCCGGGCCGGCATCTCGTCGAACACCGTGCACATCGGTGAGACGGCGTTCATGGGTGTCGGCGTGGTCGACAGCAACGGCGGCGCGCGGGTTGCACAGGTGCTCGACGGCACCCCGGCCGCGGGCAGTGGTATCGCCCGGGACGACATCATCACCTCGGTCAACGGCCGACCGGTGAACTCGGCCACCGACCTGACCGACGTACTCGACCAGCGCCACCCGGGTGACTCCGTCACCTTGACCTGGCGTAACCCGGGCGGCGGGGAACACAGTGCTACCGTGACCCTGGT
This sequence comes from Mycolicibacter heraklionensis, assembly GCA_001673575.1. Taxonomy (GTDB): domain Bacteria; phylum Actinomycetota; class Actinomycetes; order Mycobacteriales; family Mycobacteriaceae; genus Mycobacterium; species Mycobacterium heraklionense_A. The sequence goes on from LZME01000036.1 coordinate 38,830, forward strand.
TCCGGGTCCGGTCGGCTGACGCACTTAGGCGCGCGTGCTAGATAAACGCTATGGCAGTGAAGCCAGACTGTCGTGGGTCCTTGCTGGGCTGGCCGGAGTGCTGGCTGCCACGGCCTACACACATTCCGAGGGCTACTTCGTCACCTTCATGACCGGCAACGCCGGGCGCGCAGCGCTGGGCTTGTTCACCGACAGTCAGTGGATGTCCATTTCGGCCGCAGCCCTGTTGGTGTCGTTCATCTCCGGTGTGGTGATCGCCTCGCTGTGCCATCGCCATGTGTGGCGCAGCCGGCCACACGGCGCGTTGCGGCTGACCGCGGTGTCGCTGCTGGCCGCGACCGTGACCGACTGGATCGAGGGCGGGCCCGCGCTGCCGGTACCCCTGCTGCCGATTCTGCTCGTCGCGTTCGGGGTGGGCGCGCTGAACACGACGTTCGTCCGCGACGGCGAAGTGTCGATCCCCCTGAGCTACGTGACCGGCACGGTGGTGAAGCTGGGACAAGGCATCGAGCGCCACATCAGCGGTGGGTCCATTCATGACTGGTTCTTCAATTTCATGCTGCTGACCGGCTACATCTCGGGTGCGGCTGTCGGTGGTGTGATCAGCCTTTTCGTCGGTGGTACCTGGATGCTGGCCACCGCCACCGTCATCTGCCTGATGGCCACCTGGTACAGCCATCGCTATGTCGACCGCCGCGGGTTGTGGCGCTGACGGCTCGGCCGCTTTAGGCGCACACCGGATTTCCCATCAACCTGTCTTTCGCTACAAACACGTCGGCGGCAGTGCAATCCAGCACTGCCGCCGACGTGTTGGGGGGTCGATCAGGTCGGGTCGATGCCCACGCCCAGGGCGCGCTGGATGTCGGCCTTCATCGCGACCAGCTGCTGGTTCCAGTACGGCCAGTCATGGGTGCCGTCGGCCGGGAAGTTGAAGACCCCGTTGTTGCCGCCGGCGGCGGTGTAGTTCTGCTGGAACGTCTTGTTGGTGCTCAGTGTCATGCCCTCCAGGAACTTGGCGGGCAGGTTGTCGCCGCCGAGCTCGCTGGGCGTGCCGTTGCCGCAGTAGATCCAGATCCGGGTGCGGTTGGCCACCAGCCGTGGGATCTGCACCATCGGGTCATTGCGCTTCCACGCCGGGTCGGACGACGGACCCCACATGTTGGAGGCGTTGTAGCCACCGGCGTCACTCATGGCCATCCCGATCAACGTCGGCCACCAACCTTCGGACGGGTTCAGGAAGCCGGAAAGCGCTGCTGCGTAGGGGAACTGCTGCGGGTAGTAAGCCGCCAAGGTCAGCGACGAGCTACCCGCCATCGAAAGGCCGACGACGGCGTTGCCGAACGGTGACACGCTCTTGTTGGCCTGCAGCCAGGCCGGCAGCTCCCGGGTCAGGAAGGTCTCCCACTTGTAGGACTGGCAGCCGGACTTGCCGCACGCCGGCTGGTACCAGTCCGAGTAGAAGCTGGATTGCCCGCCGACCGGCATGATCACCGACAGCCCGGACTGGTAGTACTCCTCGAACGCCGGGGTGTTGATGTCCCAGCCGTTGAAGTCGTCCTGGGCGCGTAGGCCGTCCAGCAGGTAGACGGCGTGGGTGCCGCCGGGCTGGAACTGCACCTTGATCTCACGGCCCATCGCCGCCGACGGCACCTGCAGGTACTCCACCGGCAGGCCCGCTCGGGAGAACGCTGACGCGTCACCCGCACCACCGACAGCCCCGACGAGGCCGCTCAGCAGCGCGGCCCCCACCGCCGCGATCGTCAGCCGGCGCGGTAGCCGACTGGCCGCGTTACGCAACTTCTCAACGCTCTTCATAGCTCTTGTCCCATCCCAATGTCGTGCGGTCTAGCCCTTCTGAACGGAGTCAAACACGGGGCGGTGCCGTGTCCTGTTCGCCGCCACGGGTTTTCATATCGCGGTTCGGCAACGATTGAGATTCAGCGCGGACTCGCCACCGTCCGGGTGGGCGTTTTGGTAGGCATATAGTCGACGTAATCATCGACGAAGGGCAGGTCATGCAGGCCAGTGCTCGTGTCTCGGGGAGCGCCGGGGCTCCGTTGGCCGGGGTGCGCGTCATCGAGATCGCCAGCTTCGTCGCCGTCCCTCTCGCCGGTATGACGCTGGCACAACTGGGCTGCGATGTGGTGCGCATCGACCCGCTCGGCGGTGCGGCCGACTACCGGCGCTGGCCCGTCACCGACGACGGCACCTCGATCTACTGGACGGGACTTAACAAGGGTAAGCGCTCCGTGGTCGCCGATCTGCGCGCGCCCGAGGGACAGCGTGTGGTGCAGCAACTGATCGCCGACAGTGGCGTACTGATTACGAACATGTCTGGCCGACAATGGCTTTCCTACGAAACCCTGGTGGCACAGCGTCCCGACCTGATCCACCTCGAGGTGCTCGGACGTGCTGACGGCTCCACCGCGGTCGACTACACCATCAATGCTGGTGTCGGCTTTCCGCTGGTCACCGGGCCCAGCGATCACGCCGCCCCGATCAACCATGTGCTGCCGGCCTGGGATATCGCCTGCGGGCTGCACGCCGCGCTGGCGGTGTCCGCGGCGCTGCACCGCCGCGACCACACCGGTGAGGGCTGCCGGATCCGGCTGGCACTGGAGGACGTGGCGCTGGGCACCGCCAGCGCCCTGGGATTCCTCACCGAGGCCATGGTGAACGGCGACCGGCGGGAACGCATCGGCAATGCGGTCTATGGGCAGTACGGGCAGAGCTTCGCCAGCGGCGACGGAGCGGTGTACATGGTCGTCACACTGACCGATCGGCACTTCCGCGATCTTGCCGAGCTGACCGGATCGACGAAAGTCCTTGCGGCACTGTCCGGAGCGCGCGGCATCGACTTCGGTGACGAAGGGCAGCGCTATCGTCACCGCGACCTGCTGACCGGACTGTTCAGCGGCTGGTTTGCCGAGCGGCCGGCTGAGCAGATCGAAGCCGCCCTGGCAGGGACGTCGCTGCTGTGGGACCGGTACCGCAGCTTCGCCGAGGTGGCTGCCGATGAGCGCCTACGCGACAACCCGATGTTCGCGACGCTGCATCAGCCCCGGGTGGGGGAGTACTTGGCGGCCGGGCTGCCGGCGTCGATCGACGGTGCCCATCCGCCCGCCGTCGCGGCACCTGCGCTGGGTGCCGACACCGAGCAGGTGCTGGCCTCCCGGCTGGGTATGAGCGCCGACGAAATCGACCGGCTGCGCCAAATCGGCGCGGTGGCAACGGATTAGTAAAGGAGCGTCAAGCACGTGCGTACTTATCGATCAATCGATGAACTTGCCGCATGCCAGGGCCAGGTGATCGGGCACAGCGACTGGGTGACCATCACCCAGGACGCCGTCAACCTGTTCGCCGACGCGACGGGTGACCATCAGTGGATTCACGTCGACCCCGAGCGTGCTGCTAACGGACCGTTCGGCACCACGATCGCTCACGGATACCTGACCCTGGCCATGCTGCCGCAGTTGATGGCGCAGATCAGCCGCCTTGACGGGGTCAAGATGGCGATCAACTACGGACTGAACAAGGTGCGCTTCCCGGCGCCGGTGCCGGTCGGCTCCAAGATCCGGGCCGAGACCTCGGTGGTCGAGGTCGCCGATGTGGGCGGTGGTGCCCACCAGGTGACCTTCTCAACCACGGTGTCTATCGATGGCAGCGCCAAGCCGGCCTGCGTCGCCGAGAGTGTCGTGCGCTACGTGCTCTGAGGACGCCCCGGCTTCGCGTCCCGGCCCCGGGGGCGGGACGCGAAGTAGTGCGAGACGATCGCGGCGATCTGTAGGAATCGGCGGCGGGTTGCCGGTGCCATCTCGCTCATCACGTCGATCACACCGCCAGGGCGCAGGTGCGGATCAAAGGGCACCTCAACCACCGCCTGGCCGTGCTGCAGGAACTGCGCCGTCAATGCGGAGCGGGTGCGCCGGTCGGCATGGCCGTCGGAGTCGTTGAGCACCACCACGGTGCGCTGTAGCAATCCACCCTGGCCGCGGCCGGCCAGCCATTCCATGGTTTTGGCGGCCGCACCGGCACCGTCCGCCCACGGCGAAGAGACCACGATCAGCGCGTCCAGGTCACGCAGCGCCTCCTGCGTCACCGGCGAGTCCATGGTCGAACCACAGTCGATGATCGAGATGGTGAAATGCCGGTCCAAGCGCAGCGCGGCCTCCCGGTACAACGCCGCGTCAAGGATCCGGCGGCTTCCCGCGGCGGGCTCGCCCACCAGGACGTAGAGCCCCGCCGCGTTGGCGCCGACCCGGCTGCTGATGTCGGCGAACGACTGCACGCTCTGATCGGCGGCCAGATCCCAGTAGGAGCTGGTGGCGCGCGGGTCGATGCGGCTGCCGAGCCGGCCGAAGGCGGTGTCGGCGTCCACGGCGACCACGTGGTCGGCCCGGCGCAGTGCGGCGAACACCGACCCGACGCTGGCCGCCACCGTCGTCTTGCCGACGCCGCCCTTGCCGAGCACGCCGACCTTATAGCTGCCGTTGGGCAGGGATCGGATGGCCGCCTGGTAGGCCATTTCTTCCCGCTCGGCCGGTGACGGGCCCAAGTTGACCAAACCCAGCGTCGCGGACAGGACCACGCGGCGCCAGCCACGGGCCGGCTGGGGCCGCGGCATGGGCGCCGGCGGCGGGGGCTGCGGCGGCTGCTGCTGGGGAGGCGGCGTCCAGGGCCCTGGGTGTTGCTGCTGCGGCGGCATCCGCTGCCGCAGAAAGTCGTCGTCTGCGTTCATCGGCTCCTCGAGGCATACGGCGGCGGTACGGCCAGGTGGCCCAACAACCGCAGCCTAGTCGCGGAGGCGCCCATCTACCGTGAGCCAGCCCGAGAAGCGCGAGTCGGGCTGGCTCACCGGTCAGCAGTCGTAATAGAGGGCGAACTCGTAGGGGTGCGGACGCAGGTTGACGGGGGTGATCTCGTTGTCCCGCTTGTAGTTGATCCAGGTCTGGATCACGTCCGGAGTGAAAACCCCGCCTTCGGTGAGGTATTCATGGTCGGCTTCGAGGTTGTCCATCACCTCGGCCAGCGTGGTGGGGGCCTGCGAGATCGACGCCGCCTCGTCGGCCGGCAGGTCGTAGAGGTCCTTGTCGACCGGGGCCGCGGGCTCGATCTTGTTCTTGATGCCGTCGATGCCGGCCATCAACATGGCCGAGAACGCCAGGTAGGGGTTGCCGGACGAGTCCGGGCAGCGGAACTCCAGCCGCTTGGCCTTGGGGTTGGTGCCGGTGATCGGGATGCGCACGCAGGCCGAACGGTTGCGCTGGCTGTAGACCAGGTTGATCGGCGCCTCGTAGCCCGGCACCAGTCGCTTGTAGGAGTTGATGGTGGGGTTGGTGAACGCCAGCAGCGACGGTGCATGGTGCAGGATGCCGCCGATGTAGTGCCGGGCGGTGTCGGACAGTCCGGCATAGCCGATCTCGTCGTAGAACAGCGGCTCACCGTCCTGCCATACCGACTGGTGTACGTGCATACCTGAACCGTTGTCTCCGAAAAGCGGCTTGGGCATGAACGTCACCGTCTTGCCGTGCGCCCAGGCGGTGTTCTTGATGATGTATTTGAACAACATCAAATCGTCGGCGGCGTGCAGCAGAGTGTTGAACTTGTAGTTGATCTCCGTTTGCCCGCCGGTACCGACCTCGTGGTGGCCGCGTTCGACAGTGAAACCGGCGTTGGTGAGGTTGGTCGCCATTGCATCGCGCAGATCGACGTATTGATCGGTCGGCGCGACCGGGAAATAGCCGCCCTTGGGGCGAACCTTGTATCCGAGGTTGGGGCTGCCGTCGGCTTCGGTTGTCCGGCCGGTGTTCCACCAACCGGCGACCGAATCCACTTTGTGGAAAGAGCCGTTGATCTGTGAGTCGAAGCTCACGGAGTCGAAGATGTAGAACTCGGCCTCGGCGCCGAAGTAAGCGGTGTCGGCAATGCCCGTGCTGGTGAGATAGCTCTCGGCCTTGCGTGCGATGTTGCGCGGATCGCGCGAGTAGGGCTCGCGGGTGAACGGGTCGTGGACGAAAAAGTTGAGGTTCAGGGTCTTTGCGGCCCGGAACGGATCGATGCGGGCGGTTTCCGGGTCGGGCAGCAGCAGCATGTCCGACTCGTGGATGGACTGGAAGCCGCGGATCGACGAACCGTCGAAGGCGAGCCCATCCTCGAATACGCTTTCATCGAGCGCTGCGGCCGGGATCGAGAAATGCTGCATAACCCCCGGCAGGTCGCAGAATCGAATGTCGACGTACTCAACCGACTCGTCGGCGACGAGCTTGAAAATGTCGGCGGCCATATTGGTCTCCTTCGCGTGCAGACAGCCAAACGATAGGCAGCGCACATTTCCTGGACATCATCCAGTTATTGCGTTGGCGTAACACAAACCTCACCGCAAGCTCGCTGTCCAGCGAACTAGCACGTTTGCTAGGTCGGGGTATATCGTGGCGTTGCCTGTGAGTGTTTTCAGGCAGGAACGCCGTTCAACGTCGCACGGACCAACCCCCTTGACCGCTTGTCCATATCGGGCGACGGGCAAGAACGTGCGAAGGGTCAGGTGACTCAGGTGGCGATGGCACCCAGTCGGGTGGGGCTCTACAACCCCGCGTTCGAACATGACGCGTGTGGGGTGGCCATGGTGGTCGATATACATGGCCGGCGCAGTCGCGACATCGTCGACAAGTCGATCACCGCGCTGCTCAACCTTGAGCACCGCGGCGCTGCCGGAGCCGAACCGAACAGCGGAGACGGCGCTGGGATCCTGATCCAGATTCCGGACCTTTTCCTACGTGCCGTAACCGATTTCGACCTTCCGCCCGAGGGCAGCTACGCCACCGGGATCGCATTTCTGCCGCAGTCGGCCAAAGAGTCGGCGGCAGCCTGTGTCGGCATGGAGAAGATCGTCGAGGCCGAGGGCCTCCAGGTGCTCGGCTGGCGCGAAGTACCGATCGACGACTCATCGTTGGGGGCGCTGGCTCGAGATGCGATGCCGACCTTCCGGCAGCTTTTCATCGGCGGGGCCTCCGGCATGGCTCTGGAGCGCCGGGCCTATGTGGTACGCAAGCGCGCTGAACACGAGCTGGGCAGCAAGGGGCCCGGTCAGGACGGGCCGGGACGGGAATCCGTCTATTTCCCAAGCCTTTCCAGTCGAACCATGGTGTACAAGGGCATGTTGACCACGCCGCAGCTCAAGGCGTTCTATCCCGACCTGGCCGACGAGCGGATGCAGAGCGCACTGGGCCTCGTGCATTCACGCTTCTCCACCAACACGTTTCCGTCGTGGCCGCTGGCCCACCCGTTCCGGCGTATCGCCCACAACGGCGAGATCAACACGGTCACCGGCAACGAGAACTGGATGCGTGCCCGGGAGGCGTTGATTCGCACCGACGTCTTCGGTACCGAAGGCGGCCACCGCAGCGCCGACAAGCTGTTCCCGATCTGCACACCGGGCGCCTCCGACACCGCCCGGTTCGACGAGGTGCTCGAACTGCTGCACCTGGGCGGACGCAGCCTGCCGCACGCGGTGCTGATGATGATCCCGGAGGCCTGGGAACGGCACGAAAGCATGGATGGGCCTACCCGAGCGTTTTACGAGTACCACGACTCACTCATGGAGCCCTGGGATGGCCCGGCCTCGATGACCTTCACCGACGGCACCGTGGTGGGTGCCGTGTTGGACCGCAACGGCTTGCGGCCGTCGCGTATTTGGGTCACCGAAGACGGGCTGGTGGTGATGGCGTCCGAGGCCGGTGTTCTCGACCTGGACCCCGCCACGGTGGTGCACCGACAGCGGCTGCAGCCGGGCAAGATGTTCCTGGTGGACACCGCCGCCGGGCGGATCATCTCCGATCGCGAGATCAAGTCGACGCTGGCCGGCGAACGGCCGTACCAGCAGTGGATCGATGAGTGCCTGATCGGAATCGGCGAGCTGCCCCCCGGCGATGCGCCCCGGATGGAACGTCACCGGGTCCTGTTGCGGCAGCATATGTTCGGCTACACCTACGAAGAACTCAACCTGGTGCTCGCGCCCATGGCGCGCTCCGGCGCTGAGCCGATCGGCTCCATGGGCACCGACACCCCGGTGGCGGTGCTCTCAGCGCGACCCCGGCTGCTGTTCGACTACTTTCAGCAGTTGTTCGCCCAGGTCACCAACCCGCCGCTGGACGCCATCCGCGAAGAGGTGATCACCAGCCTGCAAGGTGCGCTCGGACCGGAAGGCGACCTGCTCAACACCGACGAACCCACCTGGCGGCAGATCGTGCTGCCCCAGCCGATCCTGAGCAACGCCGAGCTCGCGAAGCTGCTGAAGTTGAGCCCGGACCAGCGGATCGGTGCCCGGGGCCCGCACGGCCTGTCCACGGCCGTCATCAGCTGCCTGTACCCGCCGGCGGCAGGCGGTGCCGGGTTGCGTGCGGCGCTCAAGCAGGTGTGCGCCCGGGCTTCGGAGGCGATCGCCGAGGGTGCCAGCTTCTTGGTGATCTCCGACCGGGAGTCCGACGAGACGATGGCACCCATTCCGTCGCTGCTGGCCACCGCGGCAGTGCATCACCACCTGGTCGCCGAGCGGACCCGCACCAAGGTGGGTCTGGTGGTGGAGTCCGGCGACGCCCGCGAGGTGCATCACATGGCGGCGCTGATCGGGTTCGGCGCCGCCGCGGTCAACCCGTACCTGGCGTTCGAGTCCGTCGAGGACATGCTCGATCGGGGCCTGATCGAAGGCCTCGAACGCGACCAGGCGTTGGCCAACTACGCCAAGGCCGCAGGCAAGGGCGTGCTCAAAGTCATGTCCAAGATGGGTATCTCGACGCGGGCGTCCTACACCGGGGCGCAGCTCTTCCAGCCGATAGGTATCTCGCAGGACGTTCTCGACGAGTACTTCACCGGCTTGTACTGCCCGATCGGTGGAATCACCCTCGACGACATCGCCGCTGATGTCGCCGCCCGCCACACGCTGGCCTACCTGGACCGCCCAGAAGAGCGGGCGCACCGCGAACTGCCGGTGGGCGGCGAGTACCAGTGGCGCCGCGAGGGCGAACATCACCTGTTCAACCCGGAGACGGTGTTCAAACTGCAGCACTCCACCCGAACGGGCCAGTACGCGGTCTTCAAGGAGTACACGAAGCTGGTCGACGACCAGAGTGAACGCCTGGCCACACTGCGCGGGCTGTTGCGATTCAAGGCCGGGGAACGGCCACCGGTTCCTCTTGACGAGGTGGAACCGGCCACCGAGATCGTCAAACGGTTCGCGACCGGCGCGATGAGCTACGGTTCGATCTCCGCCGAGGCGCACGAAACCCTGGCGATCGCCATGAACCGGATCGGCGGCCGCTCCAACTGCGGTGAGGGCGGCGAGCATGCCGGCCGCTTCCTGCCCGACGCCGACGGCTCCTGGCGGCGCAGCGCGATCAAGCAGGTCGCCTCGGCGCGTTTCGGCGTGACGAGCGAATACCTGGTCAACTGCACCGACCTGCAGATCAAGATCGCGCAGGGGGCCAAGCCCGGAGAGGGTGGTCAGCTGCCGGGCAACAAGGTGTACCCATGGATCGCCGAGGTTCGGCATGCCACCCCGGGTGTCGGGCTGATCTCTCCGCCTCCGCACCACGACATCTACTCCATCGAGGACCTCAAGCAGCTGATCCACGACCTGAAGAACGCCAACCCGGAGGCTCGCATCCATGTGAAGCTGGTCGCCGAGAACGGTGTCGGAACGGTGGCGGCGGGAGTGTCCAAGGCGCACGCCGACGTGGTGTTGATCTCCGGCCATGACGGGGGCACCGGGGCGGCGCCGTTGACCTCACTCAAGCACGCCGGAGCGCCGTGGGAACTCGGCCTGGCCGAAACACAGCAGACCCTGCTGCTCAACGGACTTCGGGACCGGATCGTGGTGCAGGTGGACGGCCAGCTCAAGACCGGCCGCGACGTGGTGATCGCGGCGCTGCTGGGGGCCGAGGAATTCGGCTTCGCCACCGCGCCGTTGGTGGTGTCGGGCTGCATCATGATGCGGGTCTGTCACCTGGACACCTGCCCGGTGGGCGTGGCAACTCAGAACCCGGAATTGCGTGAACGGTTCAGCGGACAACCCGAGTTCGTCGAGAACTTCTTCTGGTTCATCGCCGAAGAGGTGCGCGAGTACCTGGCGGCCTTGGGATTCCGCACCATCAACGAGGCAGTCGGGCAGGTCAATGCGCTGGACACCACGCTGGCCCGCGCCCACTGGAAGGCTCACAAGCTCGACCTCACGCCGGTCCTGCATGAACCGGAGTCAGCGTTCATGAACCAGGATCTGTACTGCACCTCCGGCCAGGATCACGGTCTGGACAAAGCCTTGGACCAGCAGCTGATCGTCATGAGCCGCGAGGCCCTCGATGCGGGCACCCCGGTCAAGTTCACCAGCGCGATATCCAACGTGAACCGGACCGTCGGCACCATGCTCGGCTATGAGGTCACCAAAGCCTATGGCGCCCAAGGGTTGCCGGAAGGAACCATCGACATCACCTTCACCGGCTCGGCGGGCAACAGCTTCGGGGCCTTTCTGCCGCCGGGAATCAACCTGCGGGTCTTTGGTGACGCCAACGACTACGTCGCCAAGGGGCTGTCCGGTGGCCGGATCGTGGTCCGCCCCCCGCTGGATGCGCCCGACGGCTACGTCGCGGAGGAGAACATCATCGGCGGCAACGTGATTCTGTTCGGCGCCACGTCCGGCGAGGTGTTCCTACGCGGGGTGGTCGGGGAACGGTTCGCGGTCCGCAACTCCGGTGCGGTAGCAGTGGTCGAGGGCGTCGGAGACCACGGCTGTGAGTACATGACCGGGGGCAAAGTGGTGGTGCTGGGCCCGACCGGGCGCAACTTCGCCGCCGGCATGTCCGGGGGCGTGGCCTACGTCTATGACCCGGACCGGCAGCTGGGTGACCGGCTGAACACCGAGATGGTGGACCTCGACACATTCGACGCTTTCGACGCCGACGACGTGGCCTGGCTGCGTGACGTGCTGGCGGCACACGCCGCCGCCACCGACTCGGTGCCCGCCCGCGCGATCCTGGCCGATTGGGCCAACCGCGGAAGGGACTTCGTCAAAGTGATGCCGCGCGACTACCGGCGGGTGCTCGCCGCGGTCGCCGAGGCAAAAGCCAGTGGCACAGATCCTGAGGAGGCAATTATGGCGGCGGCTCATGGCTGACCCGAGAGGATTCATCACCAACACCCAGCGCATCCTGCCGTTGCGGCGCCCGGTCTCCGAGCGGGTGAGCGACTGGAACGAGGTGTATCAGGATTTCGCCGAAGACACCGTCCGCCAGCAGGCGGGACGCTGCATGGACTGCGGTATCCCGTTCTGCCACCACGGCTGTCCGCTGGGCAACCTCATCCCGGAATGGAACGACTTGGTACGTACCGGGCGCTGGCGGGAGGCGTTCGACAGGCTGCACGCCACGAACAACTTCCCGGACTTCACCGGCCGGCTCTGCCCCGCGCCATGTGAACCAGCCTGTGTGCTGGGCATCAACCAGCCCCCGGTGACCATCAAGCAGGTCGAGTACGAGATCGTCGAGCGCGGCTTCGCCGAGGGCTGGGCGCAGCCGATACCGCCGTCGGTCCGCACCGGGAAGTCGGTCGCGGTGGTGGGCTCGGGGCCGGCCGGACTGGCCGCCGCCCAGCAACTCACCCGGGGCGGACACGCGGTGACGGTCTTCGAGCGCGACGACCGCATCGGTGGGCTGCTGCGTTACGGCATACCGGAATTCAAGATGGAGAAGCGAATTCTGGACCGGCGGCTGGAGCAGATGGTCGGCGAGGGAACGACGTTCAAGACGGGCGTGAATGTCGGGGTGGATCTGAGCGTCGAGCAGCTGCGCGAAGACTTCGATGCCGTTGTGCTGGCCGGTGGCGCCACCGCCTGGCGAGACCTGCCGATCCCGGGCCGCGAGCTCGAGGGCATCCACCAGGCGATGGAGTACCTGCCGTGGGCGAACCGGGTGCAGGCCGGCGACATGGCCGAGCCGCCGATCACCGCGCAGGGCAAGAAAGTCGTCATCATCGGCGGCGGTGACACCGGCGCCGACTGCCTGGGCACGGTGCACCGCCAGGGCGGGACGTGCGTGCACCAGTTCGAGATCATGCCGCGCCCGCCGGAGATCCGTGATCCGTCCACCCCCTGGCCGACCTACCCGCTGATCATGCGAACCACATCGGCGCATGAAGAGGGCGGTGATCGGGTGTTTTCGGTCAACACCGAGGCATTCACCGGCCGTGACGGTCGGGTGACCGGATTGCGGGCCCACGAAGTGCGCCGCCGCAACGGCACCTTCGAGAAGGTCGACGGCACCGACTTCGAACTCGAAGCCGACCTGGTGCTGCTCGCCATGGGATTTGTCGGCCCGGAACGTTCGCCGCTGCTGGCCGATCTGGGCGTAGAGTTCACCGAACGCGGCAGCGTGGCGCGCGATGCGGACTACGCCACGACGGTGCCGGGTGTCTATGTCGCCGGCGACATGGGCCGCGGTCAATCCCTCATCGTGTGGGCAATCGCCGAAGGGCGCGGCGCCGCGGCGAGTGTGGACCGGTACCTGATGGGTCGCACCGCATTGCCCTCGCCGATCACCGCAACCGCGGCGCCGCTTCGCTGAGCCGAGCAGCCCGCATTCAGCTCGCGGCGCTACGACGCGGCGCGAGAAGGATGCGGGCTGCCAGGTCGAGCAGGTAGCCGAGAACGCCGATCACAGCGATCACCGCCACGACCTGGTCGTAGGCAAGCTGGTCGCGGGCGTTGAGGATCTGATACCCCAGACCCGATCGCACGCCGAGCATTTCGGCGGGCACCAGCACCACCCAGGCGATGCCCAGAGCCAGCCGCAGACCGTTCTGCACCGGCACCCGGACCGCCGGCAGCACAACAGCGGTCAACTGCTCGAACCGGCTGGCGTGCAACGACCGCGCGACATGCAGAAACCCCGGGTCGATCGCATGCACGCCGGCGACGGTCCCGAGCAGCACCGGCCAGACCGCCGCGGCGGCGATCAAGAAGATCACCGGCTGGCTGCCGATGCCGAATACCGCCACGATGATCGGGGTCCACGACAGCGGAGAGATCATTCGCAGGAACGCCACCACCGGTCCAGCCGCCCGCTCCGCGGTGCGGCTCAAGCCGATGAGCAGGCCGGTCGGTATGCCGACCAGCGCAGCGATCAGCAGGCCGATCAGCAGACGGTAGAGGGACACGGCGGTGTCCGACACCAGCACGCCCCGGCCGATCAGGTCCACCAGTGCAGTGACGACATGCTGTGGCGCCGTTTGTCGCAGCAGCGACTGCGGGGCGCAGAGTACCGAGGTTGCCGCCCACCACAGCGCGATGGCCACGCCGACGCTGACGACCGGGGGCCAGATCCGCGGCCACCACACAGACCGGGTGCCGGCGTCGGCGGCTGCGGGCGGTTGGTCAATGGGCTGCACTGCGATGGTGGTCATGAGGCGTGTACCTGTTCTTCTCGGGTCAATGATGTGGCCAAGCCGAACGCTGCGGGACCGCCGTGTTGCGCCAGAGCGGAGCGCACGAACTGGTCGTCGACCAGGTCCGCGTGCACCCGGGCGGGATCCAGCCGGTCCAGGAAGCGGCGATCGCCGTCGATGACCGTCTCGCCCATGGCTTCCACGAGGCGGTGCGTGAAGCTGGCGAACGGAAACGGGGTGAAGCCCAGCCGTTGCGGCTGCCAGTCCGGATGCGCCAGCGGATACGGGGGATCGGGATAGGTCAGCGCCAACTGCACCGCCGGCACCGGCTGGGGCAGGTAGTGGCCTCCGCCAAGGGCTTTGGCTGCCTTGACTCGATCGGTGTTCAGCAGCAGCTGGGCGCCGACCACGGCGTCGGTCACCTGCTGGATGGCGTTGGGCCGTTGGGCGATCACGTCGTCGCGGGTAAGGAGCACACAGCAGGCGTGATCACGCCACACATCGCCGAGGAAGGTGTGGATGCGACCGATCTTTTTGATCTGGGCGACCGCGTTGAATGGGTCCGCGACGACGTAGCCGCCGATCGAGCGGTTCGCCAGTGCCGGCACCATGTCCGATGGGCTCATCACAATCAGCTCCACGGTGCGTGCAGCGCGAGAAGCACTGCGCCGCACCACCGGTCGTAGGCCGTGAGCGCGCAACAGCTGCTGTAGCACAATGTTGTGAATGGACCACCAGAACGGGATCGCCACTTGGGTACCGGCCAGGTCGGCCAGGTCCTTGATCTGCGGCGCCACGGTCAGGGCCGAACCGTTGGTGTGATTCCAGCCCAATACCCGCACGCCACCGCCCAACGCGTAGCGCAGCTGGACGGCCATCGGCATCAGCAGATGCACCACATCGACCTTGCCCGTGACGAAGGCCTCGCCCAGCGATGCCCAACTGCGAAACAGCACCGGTTTGGCCGAACTGACCGACCCCGCCGGATACAGCGCGGCGCTGTGCGCCAGCAACAGTGGCGCAGCATCGGTGATCGGTAGGTAACCGATCCGCAGCGGGCCACCGGTATCGGCTGCGCGGCTGGCGGTGGCGCTGCGGGCCAGGTCACCGATCCCGAAAACGCCGCCGGCCGCCGCAGCCGCCGCAGCACCGATCAGCAAACCGCGCCGGCTCAGCGTGGTCACGACCGCACTCCGGCAACGCCGATGCGGTCGGCGTCGTAGTGCGCCAAGATGTCCTGGCGCAAGTCGGCGTGAGCGTCGGGCGTGGTGGCGCCGACGGCCCACTGGTTGCGCAGCCGCCCGTCGGTGCCGAGGAGGACGACTCGTTCGGCCAGCCGCAGCGCCTCGTCGACGTCGTGCGTCACCAAGACAACGGTCACCTGCAACTCGGCCGCCAGCTGGGCCAGCCAGCCCTGTAGGTCGGTGCGGGTGGTCGGGTCCAGTGCGCTGAACGGTTCGTCGAGCAGCAACAGCCGCGGGTTGGTGGCCACTGCCCGCAGAATGGCGACGCGTTGGGCCTGACCTCCGGACAGCTGATCGGGATAACGATCGGCTAGCTGATCGACACCGAATCGGGTCATCAACTCGGCGGTGCGCGCCTGGTCGAAGTCTGCCCGGTGGGCGGCGAACCGCCGTGCGTAGGCGACATTCTCGGCGACACTGAGCCAGGGCATCAGCAACGGACGCTGGAACACCACGCCGGTGCGTGGCCGGTTGCCGTCGGAATTCCAGGTGACGGTACCGCCATCCAGTGACTCCAGCCCGGCCAGCACGCGCAGCAGCGTCGACTTGCCGCTGCCACTGCTGCCCAGGACCGCGACGAATTCGCCGTCTCCGACCGCGAAGTTGATATCGCGCAAGACGGTGACGGGGCCAAACCGCTTGCTGCCCTGGGCTACACGTACCGACTCAGTTCCCACCGCAGTTGTCCTTCCGATGGAGATTGGATAGGGAGAAACGCCGCTTCCCGAAAGCGTCGGTTGGCCGCGCTGCGGGTGGCGTAGCCGGCGCCGCCGGCCAACGTCGATTCCAGCCGGGTGGCGTCCACCGCGGTCGTCGCGGCATCCAGGCGCAGCCGAATGATCTCGGCGAGACCAGCCGCCTGCGGGTTACGGGCCAAGGCGAACAGCTTGTCGCGTAGCCGGTGAAGCTGTTGGCCGAGCTCGGTACGCTCGGTATCGAACTGCTCGGCCAGCTGGCCGGTCGCTTGCTCGGCGCCCGCGCGTGCGGCGGCGGCTACGCCGACACAGAAGGCGGTCTGCAGCAACAGAAATGTCGGTCGAATCGTGCTGACGAAGGATGCCAGATCGTCAGTGAGGATCTGCTCAGGTGAGACCGGGACTTCATGGAGGCGCAGCGACGTCGACGCGGTGGCCCCCAGCGCCATCAGGTCGGGAGCGGGGTTGACCGTGATACCCGGAAGATCCGCATCGACCACCGCTACCAGGGTTGTGCCATCGGGGCGGCGGGCCGGCAACACGATCAAGGAATCGTCGAAGACGTTGGACGCCCAGTGAATCGGGCCGGTGATCCACAGGTGGTCACCGGAACTGTCGGCGACCAGCGGAACCGGGCCCAGGCCGGCAACCTGTTTGAGTCCGGCCGCCATTGCTGTCACGCCCGCGCGGCTACCGCTGCTCAGCGCCTCCAAGCGTCCCTCACGCGCCGGTTCCGGTGCGTGGGCCAGATAGGTCACCGCCATCGTGTGCGCCCACAGTGAGAATCCCACCGCCAGGCTGGCCGCCGCGGTGTGTTCGATCACCGAAACCAATTCCGGCAGACCGTCGTCGCGCAGCGCGGCCTCGAAGAGTCCCGCCGCCCCGAACCGCGCCAGGTCGTCGCGCACGTCGAGGCGACCGGTGTCGAGCGCCTCGGCACGATCCGCGACGATCGCCGTGAGGTCGGCCAGCGCGGTGTGCACCGGGTGCACCGGAGCGCTCACCGGTGCTCGCCTTCCAGGCGGTGCAGTCGGTCGATCGGGGTGGTCACGGCTTCCCGAGCCCGGCGGACCGCGGTCTCGTCGGGGGCGTCGTAGAAGCACAGGCACTTGTCCATGTCTTCGCGCACATAGGTGCGCAAGAAGGTCACTTCGGGGACATCGGCGTACTTCGGGGACTTGGCCTTCTTACGAGCCAGGTAGGTGTCCATGTCCAGATCGGCGGGCAGGTCCCATTCGACGAGATAGCCGGCGGCGGGGCGGGCGGCCTTGAGTTGAGCGAGCTCAGCGCCGACCAGCCGTACCTGGTGGGGGCCGCTGGCGTCGGCCACCGACAACGTTGCCGCGTCCACCGAAGGGGCCTGACAGGAGCCGAATTCCGCGATCGCGAAGATCCGGTGTGCCTCTCCGGTCACCTGGGCTTCGATCAGCTCACCACCCTCGCGGTGGATGACAGCGTCGAGTTCCTTGATCGCGCGGTCGGCGTCGGAGCGGTCGAGGCGCAGCGGAGCGATCTCGTAGAGGTACAGAGCCATTGGGTTTTTCCTTTCGCCGTCGATGGCTACGACGGTGCCAGCGATAGACAACCCTGTCTATCGGAGCGGCTGGGTTAATCTGCTGCCATGACGCGCACGACCGGACCGGGCCGCGAGCGTGCCTCGCACGCCACGCGCGGCGCGCCGCCGGCACAACGACTGCTCGAAACGGCAACGGAACTCTTTGCGGCACAGG
Source organism: Mycolicibacter heraklionensis (assembly GCA_001673575.1). Classification (GTDB taxonomy): domain Bacteria; phylum Actinomycetota; class Actinomycetes; order Mycobacteriales; family Mycobacteriaceae; genus Mycobacterium; species Mycobacterium heraklionense_A. The sequence goes on from LZME01000036.1 coordinate 55,924, forward strand.
ACATTCGAGAAGTGGGTATAGACCGGATCCTGGCCGAAGCCGGGGTTGCGAAGGCAAGTCTCTACAGCCTCTACGGCTCGAAGGAAGCGCTCGTGCTGGCCTACCTGACCGCTTTGGATCAGGCTGATCGCAAGCGATACCACGGGGCGGCGGCGCGACTCGACGATCCCGTCGAGCAGATCCTGCTGTTCTTCGACCTCGCCGCGGCGGCCGCCAAGAAGCGCCGCTACCGCGGATGCCTGTACGTCAACGCTGCCGGCGCGTATGCAGGTACCGAACTCGAGCCGGTGGTGGCTCATCGGCGCTGGATGCATACGACGTTGGCGGGGCTACTTGCTCAAGCCGGTGTTGCCGATGCGCAGGAGCGCGCGGGTGACCTTCAGTTGCTTTATGACGGCGCGCTGGTGGGCTCCAAAGTCGAACGGTCCGTCGCGCCGATCGTTCGGGCCCGTCGGCTGGCCGCCGACCAGATCGCCACTACAGCTACTCATATCACTTAGGCAACTTCTGCCCCAAGGGTCGGCGCGTCGGGTTTTGTTTGCCATGCGACCGGTGTCTAATGGACAGCTATGTGATCCGCGTTAACAACGTGTTAACATGGTCCGCATTATTCCAATCTGGTCCGAACCGGGGCGGGGGTCAGCGCCGTGTACATCAACCCGATATACCGATACCGGATGGGCCGTATGGCCTGGTCACTGCTGCGGCATCCGCGCCGGAGCCGAGAGTTCCCCGCCAAGCACGAGCGCTTGATCACCGCCGACGAACTTCTACGCTTCGCGACGTAGTCCGATCGAGCCGGTGGCCGCGGTCCCCGGGGGAGAGTTTGCTGACCGTTATCAGTTCGTGATCTATGCCGGCAGTCCGGAGTCGCGGATCGCTTCGGCCAACGGCTCGAGAACTGCCGGGTCGTGGGGCGCCGGCAGATAGACGATCGCCAGATCCAGGCCCTCGGCGCCGAGCGCTGCGGCGTCCTCGATCAGCTGCCCGTAATCGAGATCCGGCTGCAACCGCAGGTGCGCCGACAAGGTGATCTGCTTCGGGTCGCGCCCGATATCGGCGCAATGCGCGGCCAGCACGTCGCGCTTGCGGGCGAACTCCGCAGGAGTGCCGCCGACGAAGTTCCAATGTTGGGCGTATTTCGCCGCGATCTTCAGCGTGCGCTTCTCGCCGTTGCCGCCGATGCAGATCGGCGGGTGGGGGCGCTGCGGTCCCTTGGGCTCGTTGCGGGCGTCGGTGAGTTGGTAATAGGTACCGGCAAAGGTGGTGGTGTCGGCGCTCAACAGGCCGATCAGGACCTGGCAGGCCTCCTCGAAACGGTCGAAGCGTTCGGAGATGCTGCCCAACTCGATTCCGTAGGCGCCCGACTCCTCTTCGTTCCAGCCCGCGCCGATCCCCAGCTCCAATCGTCCGCCGGAGATGATGTCGAGCGCGGCGGCCATGTTGGCCAGCACGGCGGGGTGGCGGTAGTGGATGCCGGTCACCAACGTGCCCACTCGCAACCGGGCGGTCGCTTGGGCCAACGCCGTCAGGGTGGTCCAGCCCTCCAGGCACGGCCCGGTCGGATCGGAGAAGATCGGGTAGAAGTGGTCGAAGGTCCAGCCGGACTCGTAGACGTCGATATCGTCTGCGGCTCGCCAGACGGCCAGCATGTCGGACCAGGTGGTGTTCTGCGGGGAAGTCTTGAACGCGAAACGCATCCCGCCGAGCCTAATGGGAATCGATCGGCGTGTCCTTGACGGGGATCTTGGTTCTTGAACGGGAAGGCTGATCACCGAGCCGCCG
>LZME01000037.1 GCA_001673575.1 Mycolicibacter heraklionensis
CCCACCGGGGACCTGCCGACACCCAAACCACGCGTCGATGACCGCTGTGGTGATCGGACCGCGATGATGCCCCGCCGCCGGCGCACCCGCGCCCAACACCGCGCGGCCCGCATCGCCACCGAACGCAACCAGAACCGCAAAGCCCGCCAAGCCCGACACGCTGCATTCGACGCCGTCTGGTTCCCCAAAGCCACCGCCGCCGCAGACGACGACCCACCACCCTTCTAACGGCGCATAGCCTATTGACACTTTGACACAAAAAACTATTCTTTGTGTCAAGTGAGCCGAGGAGGCCTGAGATGACGGCAGTGATCAATCGCGTCACCAGCATCGACCCTGCCGCTCGGGTTCGGCCCGAGGTGATGGCCCAATTTCGTCGGCACTCCGGCAGCGTGCTGTCGGGCCTGTTCGGCGCCGCGGCATTCGACGAGGTGGCGTTGGTACCGGTGGCCGCCGCGGTGGACAAGACCGGGCGTTTCGAGCGCAACTTCACCGACCGCGCCATCCGCAGCGGATTCTCTGCGCTGCTTGCCATCTGGGGAGACGCCGAGGACCGCGCCGCCGAAGGCGAACGCCTCAAGCGGATGCACCGCGACGTGCACGGCCACGGCAAAGGGGACTTCGCCGAGGTGCGCTACAGCGCGCTGAATCCACGCCTGTGGAACTGGATTGCCGTCAGCGGCATGTTCGTGACCCTCAATTCGTTCACCCCGGTCACCGGAATCAAATGGAATGACGCCGAGCAGGAGGCGGCCTACCAGCAACTGGTCGAGGCATTCCGCGCGCTCGAGCTGCCCGGCAAGGCCGGCAAGTTCCCTGCGACCTACGCCGAGGCCGTCGAATACTACGACCAGATGGTGCAGACCGACCTGGCGGCCAACCCGTTCTTGGATCGGGTCACCGCGGGCCTGGGCAAGCTGCCGCTGCCGTCGGCGCTGCCCGCCCCGGTACGGGCCGCAGCGGGGCCATTGTGGTCGGTCGTCAGCGCGGGGGCCGGCCGCGTGGTGAAGATCTGTTCGTTCGGGATCATGCATCCCGGGGTTCGGGAGCTGACCGGCTTCCGGTGGCAACCGCACCACGACGTCGAATTCAACTTCTACACCCAGCTGTTGCAGATGGCGTGGCGGGTTTTGCCTGATCGGGTGGTGCTCGTGCCGCTGGCCTACAACAGGTTGCAGTACGAGAAGCTGGTGAAGATGCACCGCTCGGTCGCACTGGATTCCTTTGCACCACCCGGCTGCCCGATGGGATGACACACTGGTGCCGATGACATCGCGACGCAGTACCGCGAGCCCAGCCGAGCAGGAGGCGGCCATCCTCAAAGCTGCCGCCGAGGAAGTCGGGCTGGTCGGTGTGGGCCGCGCCAGCCTTGATGTCATCGCCCGCCAGGCGGGGGTCAGCCGCAGTACCTTGTACCGGCGCTTCCCGACTCGCGACGCATTGATCACCGAGCTCGGCCGCCGAGCCTTCGACAACGCGATGCTTCAGCTGCGCACCGTTGCGGTGGACTCTGGGCCGAAGAACGCTGCGGTCGCGGCGTTTCGCGCCGGATTGCGGCTGCTGACCACCGATCCGGTCGTGCGAAAGCTGCTCCGGCTTGACGCCGGTGTACCGATGATGGCCGGGATGTACCAGGAGGCCGAAGCATTCCTGGACAGCGCGTCGAGCGCGATGGCCAAGGCGCTGCGCGCCGCCGGTGCCACCATGCCCGATGCGGACTTGGTGGCCGCCGCCGAATTGCATGTGCGCCTGGCTGCGTCGATCGCCCAGGTGTCGACGTCGGTGCTCGACCCGGCCGACGACCAGGCGGTCAGCGCTTACGCGAATAAGTATCTGGCGCCACTGGTCTGGTAGCCGCTGGGGCGGAACCGAGCCGGAGCACAACGGCGGCCGAGGCCAGCGAGAATGCCCCGACCACCCACAGCGCGCCCTTGCCGTCGCCGGTCAGATCGGTCAGCCAACCCGTGACGTAGGGACCACCGAAACCGCTGATGTTGCCCAGCGAGTTGATCAAGGCGATGCCACCGGCTGCCGCGGTCCCGGTGAGAAACGTCGAGGGCAGCGCCCAGAAAACCGGCATGGCGCACATGATCGAGCACGTCGTCACGGTGATCGCGACCATCGCCAGATATGGGTTGGACATATACAGCGCCGCCGGAATGCTGATCCCGCCGGCGATCGCGGGGATCGCCACATGCCAGACACGCTCGCCCGTCCGGTCGGCGTGGCGCGCCCAGGGCACCATCACGACCGCGGCGATGGCGTAGGGAATGGCGGTCACCAGACCGCGCCCGATGATGCTCAGGTGGCTGCCGTACTGCTGCTGAAACCCCGAGATGATGGTCGGCAGGAAAAATCCAACGGCGTACAGCCCGTAGACGATCCCGAAATAGATGAACGCCAGGGCCAGGATCCTGGGGTGGCTGAGCGCCTTGCGCAGCGGCCAGTGCTGACCGGCCTCGGCTGCCGCACGCTCGTCGGCCAAGGTGGATTCCAGCCACTGCCGCTCGTCGGCGTCGAGCCAGTCGGCTTGAGTGGGGCGATCGGTCAGGTAGAGCCAGCACACGAACGCCAGCGCAATGGCCGGCACGCCCTCGACAAGGAACATGAACCGCCACCCGGCCAGGCCGAAAACACCGTGGCCCCAGTCGATGACGAGCGCAGACAGGGTGGCGCCGATGGCCGTCGACACCGGCACCGACATCATGAACAGCGAGACCGCCCGGGATCGGTGCTTCTCCGGGAACCAGAACGTGAGGTAAAGGATGATGCCCGGAAAGAAGCCGGCTTCGGCCACACCCAGCAGGAACCGCAGCGCGACGAGCGTCGCGGCGTTGGGCACGAAAGCGATTGCGGTGCTGACGATTCCCCAGGTCAACATGATGCGGGCCAGCCAGCGTCGGCCACCGAACTTATGCAGCGCGATGTTGCTGGGTATCTCCAGCAACAGGTAGCCGAAGAAGAAGATCCCCGACGCGAACCCGAACGTGGTGGCGGTCAGGCCGAGGTCGGCGTTCATGCCGTTGGGCCCGGCGAAGCCGATATTGACTCGGTCCAGGTAGTTGACGAAGAACAGCAGCGCCAGGAACGGGATGAGCCGACGAGAGACTTTCGCCAGCGTCACCCTGCCCAGCGCAGCCGCGGCGGGGTCAGGGTTCATCCGCGGCCTAGGCGGATTAGTCCTTCACCTTGGCCATGGCCAGCACGTCGAGGCGCTTGTCCAGCTCGGCCTCCGACAGGTTGTCGCCGATCAGGCCGCGGTCGATCACGGTCTGACGAATGGTCTTGCGCTCCTTGAGGGCCTGCTTGGCCACCGCGGCGGCCTCCTCGTAGCCGATCGCGGAGTTCAGCGGCGTCACGATCGACGGGCTGGACTCCGCCAGCTCACGCAGGTGCTCCTCATTGGCGACCAGCCCGACGATGCAGCGCTCGGCGAACAGGCGCGAGACGTTGGACAGCAGCGTGAAGGACTCCAGCATGTTGCGGGCCATCATCGGGATGTAGACATTGAGCTCGAAGGCACCGTTGCCGCCGCCCCAGGCGATCGCCGCGTCGTTGCCAATCACCTGCGCCGCCACCTGGGTGACCGCTTCGGGCAGAACGGGGTTCACCTTGCCCGGCATGATCGAGCTGCCTGGCTGCAGGTCCGGCAGCTGAATCTCGGCCAGGCCGGTCAGCGGCCCCGACCCCATCCAGCGGATGTCGTTGGCGATCTTGGTCAGCGACACCGCGATGGTGCGCAGCGCACCGGATGCCTCAACCAGGCCGTCGCGCGCCGCCTGGGCCTCGAACGAGTTCGCGGCGGTACGCAGCTCGGTGATCCCGGTCTCGGCGACCAGCACCTCGACTACCTTGGCGCCGAAACCGTCCGGGGCGTTCAGCCCGGTGCCGACGGCGGTGCCGCCAATGGCCAGCTCACCCAGGCGGGGCAGGGTGGCCTGCACACGTTCGATGCCGGCGGCGATCTGGCGGGCATAGCCGGAGAACTCCTGCCCCAGGGTGACCGGGACGGCGTCCATCAGGTGGGTGCGGCCCGACTTCACCACGGTGCGCCACTCGACGGCCTTGGCGGCCAGCGCGTCGTGCAGCACCTGCAGCGACGGAATCAGGTGGCGCACTGCGGCTTCGGTGGCCGCGATGTGGGTGGCGGTCGGGAAGGTGTCGTTGGACGACTGCGACATGTTCACGTCGTCGTTGGGGTGCACCGTGACGCCATTGGCGGCGGCGATCGAGGCGATCACCTCATTGGTGTTCATGTTCGAGCTGGTGCCCGAGCCGGTCTGGAACACGTCGATGGGGAACTGGTCGTCGTGCTTACCGTCGGCGATCTCGGCGGCGGCGGCCTTGATGGCGGCGGCCTTCTCCGGGGCCAGCAGACCCAGGTCGGCGTTCACCTGCGCACACGCGCTCTTGAGCAGGCCGAGCGCCCGGATCTGGGTGCGCTCCAGGCCACGCCCGGAGATCGGGAAGTTCTCCACCGCGCGCTGGGTCTGGGCGCGCCACAACGCGGTCACCGGCACCCGGACCTCGCCCATGGTGTCGTGTTCGATGCGGTATTCGATCTCGCTCATAGCTTTTCCGGTCCTCGCTTGACGGTTAGGGCAGGGGGTAGGCGGCGTGGGAGTCGCCGGTGAAGTCGACGGCCGAGTACTCGTTGAGCTTCGACAGCCGGTGGTAGGCCTCGATCATCCGGACGGTGCCGGACTTGGAGCGCATCACGATCGACTGGGTGGTGCAGCCGCCGGGGTAGTAGCGAACACCCTTGAGCAGGTCGCCGTCGGTGACGCCGGTGGCGCAGAAGAACACGTTCTCACCGGAGACCAGGTCCTCGGTGGTCAGCACCGCATCCAGGTCGTAGCCCGCGTCGAGGGCCTTCTGCCGCTCGGCGTCATCGGTGGGCGCCAGCTGGGCCTGGATCGCTCCGCCCATACAGCGGATCGCGGCCGCGGCGATGATGCCCTCGGGGGTGCCGCCGATCCCGGCGAGCATGTCGGTGCCCGAGTTGGGCCGGCACGCCGAGATGGCGCCGGCCACGTCGCCGTCGGTGATCAGTCGGATGCGGGCGCCGGTGGCCCGTGCGTCGGCGATGAGCTGGGCGTGCCGGGGCCGGTCCAGGATGCAGACCGTCATGTCCCGGGCGGACAGGCCCTTGACCTTGGCGACCGCGGCGATGTTGTCCGCGATCGGCTTGGTGATGTCGAGTACGTCGGCAGCCTCCGGGCCGACGGCGATCTTGTTCATGTAGAACACCGCCGACGGGTCGAACATCGCGCCGCGCTCGGCCACCGCCAGCACCGAGATGGCGTTGGGCATGCCCTTGCTCATCAAGGTGGTGCCGTCGACCGGGTCGACGGCGAAGTCGCAGTCGGGGCCGTCGCCGTTGCCCACTTCTTCGCCGTTGTAGAGCATCGGCGCGTGGTCTTTCTCGCCCTCGCCGATCACCACCACGCCACGCATGGAAACCGAGTTCACCAGTTCACGCATCGCGTCGACGGCCGCGCCGTCGCCGCCTTCCTTGTCGCCGCGGCCCACCCAGCGGCCGGATGCCATGGCACCGGCCTCGGTCACCCGCACCAGCTCCAAGGCCAGGTTGCGGTCTGGGGCTTCGCGTCGCGTGGGTCCCGTCATGCCAGTCACGGCTGTTGATTCTCCCAGAACCAGATCAGCACTAGCGAGCTGGGATACTGGCGTCCGTGACCACAGAGCCCCAACCGGCACCCAAGCCTGCCAAACCACGCATATTGCAGGACTGGCGCGACATGTTCTGGTCGCTGGTGCCGCTGGTCTTGGCCTGCGTCGCGCTGGCTGGTCTGGCCGGGACGTGCGCGTTTCGGCCGGGTGGCATCACCGCCGGGCCGGTGCCGTCCTATGACGCCGCTGCCGCGCTGAAGGCCGATGCGCAGGCTTTGGGGTTCCCGGTCCGCCTGCCGCAGCTGCCGGAGGGCTGGCAGCCCAACTCCGGCACCCGCGGCAGCATCACCGACGGGCGCAGCGACACTAAAGGCCAGCGGTTGCGGGCGGTCACCTCGCGGGTGGGCTACGTCAGCCCGACCGGGATGTATGTCAGCTTGACCCAGAGCAACGCCGACGAGGTCCCGCTGGTCGCCTCCATCAGCCCCGGACTACACCCGACCGGGACCGAGGACGTCGACGGTACCCGCTGGGTGGTGTATCAGGGCGACGGCGATCCGGTGTGGACCACCCGGTTGGCTGGACAGGCCGGGGCGGCCCAGCTGGCGATCTCCGGCGCGGGCGGCCCCGAGCTGTTCCGGACCATGGCGGCGGGCGTGCAATCGCAGCCGCCGCTGCCGGCGAGCCGGTAGCTAACTGTCTGAGATCGCCACGCCGGTTCAGCTTCGCCTCTCCTCCGTCGAGGCTCGCTAACCGTCTGAGATCGCCACGCCGGTTCAGCTTCGCCTCTCCTCCGTCGAGGCTCGCTAACCGTCGGCGAGCACCTCCTCGCTGGTCTCCTCACTGGAGAACGCCGCCAGATAGACGTCGATGGTGGTGACGATGATGATCATCAGCACCGGACCGATCACGATGCCCCAGAAGCCGAACATGGCGATCCCGGCGAACACGGCCAGCAGCATCAGCGCGGAATTGAGTCGGGCGTCGCGCGGCACCAGCACCGGGCGCAGGAAGTTGTCGATGTTGGTCACCACGATCAGGTGGAAGAAGAACACGAACAATCCGCCGATGACGTTGCCGAACAGCGCCATGCCGATGCCGAACGGCATGGTCACGATGCCCCCACCGAGGGGAATGACCGACAGCGCGGTCAGCACGATCGCGAAGATGAAGAACGCCTGGTGGAATCCGCCGATGTAGATGGAGGCGGCTCCGGCGACTCCCTGGCAGAACGCGATGACGAACTGGCCGCCGACGGTGCCGCGCACCATTGAGCCCATCTTGGCCAGGTACAGATCGGTCACCTCGGCGCCGAGCGGGTTGAGCCGCCGGATCAGGGTATGCAGTTCCTCGCGGTGGGTCAGCAGCGCCAGGAACACGTACAAGAAGATGATCGCCGAGGTGATCGCGCCGACCACCCCGCCGACGGCGCCCTGCAACACGTGCAGCAGCATCTCGCCGCCCTTCTGCGCCACATTGACCATCGCGCCGCGCAGCGACTCCATGGTCAGCTCGACGTGCACGAACGGCACCTTGGCCAGCGCGGTGTTGATGAACTTGAGCACCTTGTCGCCCAGGGCGTTGGGGTCGGTGGCCTGCACCCATTCGGCGACCTCGCCGACGGTGCGGGAGATCTGCACGACGGCCAGAAAGCCCGACAACCCGACCGGGACGATGACGGCGACCAGGGCCGCCAGCAGGGTCCCGGTGGCTGCCAGCCCGGTAGACACCTTCCGGTTGAGCAGCCGGAACAACGGGTTGAACAGGTAGGCGCCGACTGCGGCCACCACGATCAGCACGAAGTAGGTGCGCAGGAAATAGGCGCCGAACATCAGCGCGATCACGGTGAAAACCGCCAGCGCCCGTCGTTGGGTCGGAGTGAATTCGTGGTTCATGGGCGTGGGTCACTCCACTTGTCGGCGATGGCCTGCCACGGGTCGGCGAACCGCTTGTCGGTGCGGTAGTAGGGGGAGCGCCTCCGCAGTACGACGCGGGCCAGGGGAGCGACAGCCCGCAGCAGGTAGCGCTGTGCGCCGGCTCGGGCCGCCGTCTCGGCCAGCATTTCCGGCCAGGAGTGGTGCTGAAAGCGCAGTGCCTCTTGGGCGCGGCTCGTGTCCATCCAGTCGGTGTTGAACCAGTCCTCGTCGCGGTCGGGGTTGCCCGGCAGGCCGGCGGGCAGGCCGTTGACCAGCCCCATTGCGCCGGCCATGGCCGGCGCAATGGGGCCCTGGGACTGGCGGTGCGAGTCGTCGCCGCCGATCAGCAGGGTTTCCCCGACGACGGGCGCGGTGGTGGCGGCGACGAATGCGGAGGCGACGTCGCGCACATCGACGGTCTGCAGCCTGCCGTCGGCGGGGAGCAGCTGCTCGAAGTACAGGTTGTCGAGTTTCATGTAGGAGCTCGGGTCGACGGTGAGCACCCCGCCCAACCGCAGGATGACCCAGTCCAATGGCGAGGCGCGCACCAGTTGTTCGGCCTGCAGTTTGTGGTCGCCGTAGACGTCGGCGGGATTGGTGGGGGTGTCGGCGGTCAGCACGCCCGAGACGGTGTGGGGGTTGCGTGACCCGTACACCGCAATGCTGGAGGCCTGCACGAAACGGGGCGGTTGAGATTGGGCGGCCGCTGCTGTCAGCAGGTGCCCGGTTGCCTCGACGTTGACGCGGCGCGCCAGGTCACGACGCATGTAGATGAACGGTGGAATCACTGCGGCCAGATGGATGATCGCGGCCGGCCGGACAGCGCCGACCAGAGCGTTGACGGCCACCGGATCGGTCAGATCGGCGTAGCGCACCTGCACCGATGCCGGCAGTGCGGCGACCGCCTTGCGGTTGGCCGGGATGTCGAGGTCGGTCGCGACCACGGTACGGCCCTCGGCGGCCAACTGCCGCACCACCGCCGAACCGACCAGCCCGAACGCGCCAGTGACGAGCACTGTGTCCATGAGACCCCTCTATTGGAAAGTGTTCTCGCGATTTTGCAATACGTAGCTGGTCAGGATGGATAAGTCTATTCTTTTCCGGTCGGATGAAATTCCGGATCGGCGGCGTAGCGATGAGCGCGACAATCACGTGCCGGACGTGCGGCAGGCAACCGCTGGGGGATGCGCGGTTCTGCCAGGCCTGTGGTTCGCCGGTCTCCACGATTATCGGGTCTGCGCAGGACCCGTGAGGTGAGGCGGGGATCGTGCGTTTGTCGTGGCCTCTGACCGCCCGTCCGGCGGAGATGCGGACTCTCGAGACGGCCATCGTGGCATCGGACGTCTCCGGAATCGTCGTCCATGGTGCCTCGGGCGTGGGGAAAAGCCGGATCGCACGTGAGGTACTGTCAGCCGCCGAGTTGCGGGGAAGCGAAACACGTTGGGCAGTAGGCACATCTGCGGCGCGCGCAATTCCACTCGGCGCCTTCGCGGCGTGGACGCCGCCGGGTATCACCGACACGGTTCAGTTGTTGCGGGGAGTGATCGAATCGCTGGTCGACGCCCCTACCGGCGCGACGGTTGTGGTGGGAGTCGATGATGCGCATCTGCTGGACGACCTTTCTGCCTTCGTCGCGCAGCAGATCGTGCAGCGGGGCATGGCAAAGGTGATTCTCACCGTCCGCGAAGGCGAGTCGATTCCCGCTGCGGTGCACGAGATTTGGACGACTGGCCGATTCGAACGGCTCGACCTGCAGCCGTTGTCGATCGAGGAGACCACCATGCTGCTATCGGCGGCGCTGGCGGGACCGGTGGATCCTGACGCGGTTCAGCGGCTCTGGAAGCTGACTCACGGCAACGTGCTGTACCTGCGACATATCGTCGAGCAGGAGGTTGCCGACGGCCGGATCGTGCAACAGCACGGGTACTGGCGGTGGATTGGGGATCCGATCATGCCGCTCAGCCTGGTCGAGCTCATCGAATCACGTTTCGGAACCTTGCCGGGGCCGATCAGCGATGTGATCGACACTTTGGCTGTTGGGGAGCCAATCGATCTGGCCGCCCTGACCCGGATCACCGATCCTGCCGCGGTCGAGGAGGCCGACACCCGTGGCCTGATCACACTGGAGCCAGTCGTCGGCGGTGTTCAGGTACGGGTTGCGCATCCGCTCTACGGTGAAGTGCGCCGCACCCGCGCGCCGGCCACCCGGCTACGGCGGCTACGCGGGGTGGTGGCCGGTGAACTCGCCGTAGCCGATGATCGAGACGACATCCAGGTGGTGGTGCGCCGCGCCACGCTGAGTCTTGACTCCGACCTCGCCCCCGACTCCGAATTGCTGGTCAGGGCGGCACGCGGCGCCGTCTGGCTGGCGGACTTGGCCCTCGCGGGACGACTTGCCGGAGCGGCGATCCGTGCTGGTGGCGACCCGGAGGCGAGTTTCGTTCGTGCACACGCGCTGTCGTGGCTGGGCCGTGGCCGGGAGGCTGACGGTGTGCTCGCCGAGATCGCCGTCAGCGACCTGGCCGCCGGCGAGCGGGCCAGGTTGGCGTTTCTGCGGGCCAGCAACATGCTCTGGGCGCTCGGTGAGCCCGCGCGGGCGAAGGACATCATCGACGAGGCGGCGCGCACCGTACCGCAGCAGGCGCGCAGTTATATCGATGCCTTCCTCACGGTGTACTGGTTTGCCGTGGACCGCCCGGATGCGGCCAGGCAGGCCGCCGAAGTGCTTGACATGCAGGAGTTGCCCGCCGTTGTCGGCGCTGAGATTGCCTGGGTGCTTGCCGCCATCGCCGCGGACGCGGGGCGCACGGCCGAGGCTGTAGCCACCGCCGAGGCCGGGTACGGCGTCGCTGCCCGTTCCCTTGACGCTCCGCAGATGAGTTTCAACATCGCCGATGCACATATCGGCGCCTTGCTGATGGCGGGAAGAGTGGGCGATGCCGTCGAGGCGGCCGAGCGGGTCAGCGAGCAGGCCGCCCAGCTACCGGGGGCTGCGCAATCACTCGGCGTCGCCGTGGCGGGCCTGGCAGCCCTGGGTGCCGGCCGCCTCGATGCCGCGTGCCGACTGCTGGAGCAGGCGGAAGCAGGATTGTCCGCCAGCCATGCCATCGGTTGGGGATATCGCTATCGCGTGCCGGGCATCACCGCGTTGGCTATGCGTGGCGCAACGGATGAGGCTGCCGCTGCCCTCGCCACGCTCGACAAGCTGCCACGTCCGTTCCGCTTGCTCGATTGTGACCGGAGCCTGGCCCGGGCTTGGGTAGTCGCCGGCCAGGGCGCAGTCAGGGAGGCGATCGCCGTCGTAAGGTCCGCGGCCGAGGCAGCCGCGGCTAAAGGGCAATTCGCGGCGGAGGTGATTTGTCTGCAGACCGCCGCCCAGTTCGGGGATCGCACCGGTGCGGCCCGGCTGCGCGAACTGGAAGCTGTCGTCGAGGGGCCGCGGGTGGGTCTGGCCGCCCGGTTCGCCGCTGCGCTACGCGACGGAGATGCCGCGGAAATGGCCGTGGTGTCGGTGGACTTCGAGCGTATCGGGGATCTGGTTGCTGCGGTCGATGCTGCCGCCCAGGCCGCGATCGGGTATCGCCGTCAGGACCTTCGGGGAACAGCGTTGGTCTGCGCGACCCGCGCCGCCGCCCTGGCCGAACAATGCGGTGGCGCCAGCACCCCGGCGCTGCGCCAGGCCGCGCAGCCTTTGCCGCTCACCGATCGCGAACAAGAGATCGTGATGTTGATCGGCGCGGGCTTGTCCAATCGGGAGATTGCTGAGCGACTGACCCTCTCGGTTCGTACTGTCGAAAGCCACATCTACCGGGCCATGTTGAAGACGGACACCAACGGCCGTGACGAACTCGCAGCCCTGCGACCCCGCCGCCGGTAGATCCGAAGACTGCAGTAGTGCACCACTGAACTACACCCGCCCCAGGCCCGTGATGATTGGTATGGAGGGGTTGTTACCAGGCACCAAGCGGGGAGGATTGACATGATTGCCCCACGATCGTCCGGTCACGACTGGGCCAAAGACGGCACCTTGCTGCGCGTTGACTGCGAACCCGGCATCGGCTGGGTCGCGACGCATTATGACCTCAACCTGCAAGTCATCCAGCTGTTCAGGGGCTCCGTTGAAGACGTGCACCAAACAGCATTGCGGTGGGCGCAGGCATAGGCGGTCATCTGAAAGACCTCTCCCCGGCCGTCGGCTCCTTCCCCCGCTCCGGCGGCCCTAGGCGCCATCCGTTCTAGAGGACGTCGCGCCGGTGCCGGGGATGTGCTGGTACCGCACTGTTGCCACTGGGTCAGATTGCAGTGGTCCACTACTGGGTTCTTCGTGTCGGACAAGAGTCACGATTCTGCGATCACAGTGCAGCAGAAAGAAGACCCATCATGTCCACGTTGTCTGCGGTACACGCCCACCCGTTGCAGGTGCCGCACATCAAGCACTTTCATGCGTTCGAAGCCGTCGGCGCGATGTTCCACATCGGAACTCGGCCGGAACGGATCCACTATCCGCCGGACCTGAACTCGTTTCTCGAGAATGCCGCGTTGGCTCGAGAGATGCACCGACTGTGATGGCGCAACCGGTGCCCACCGCAGACCCTGGCTGGGACTACTCCGGGTGCGGCTCGGCGACCACCGTCGCCAGGTGCGGATGCGCCTCGGCCTTGACCTGCTGGAAGAGCTTCTTGTAGTACGGCATGCAGTCGGCCATCGCCTGCTCGGTGGTGAACAGCGGCTGGTAGCCGAGGTCGCGGCCGGCCTTAGCGATCGAGAAGTAGTTGTTCAGGTAAAGCCGTTCCACCGCACCGGGTTCCAACATGGGCTCGGGCAGGCCGAACCGGAAGTGCAGCCACTGCCAGGCGAACATCGTGTCGCGCACCATCCGGCCGGAGACCCGGATCTTGGGCCAGCGCTCGCCGCACGCCTCCATGACCGGTCGAGCGAACTCGAACATGTTGATCGGTTCACCGTCGTTGATGAAGTAGGCCTGGCCGGGCGCCGATCCGCCGGGCACCAAGTGCTGAGCGGCCAGGATGAAGCCGTGAATCAGGTTGTGCACGTAGGAGTTGTCGAGCTTGGCGTGCTTGCTGCCGACCAATACTTTGACGTGGCCGGCGACCACGCTTTCGAACAGCTTGCGGAACATGGTCTGGTCACCGTCGCCCCAGATTCCCGACGGCCGGATTGCACAGGTCAGCATGCCGTCGATGCCGTTCTCGCCGAGCACGAACTTCTCCGCGACCACTTTGGTCTCGGTGTAGAGGTCGTTGAACTTGGTGGTGTAGGCCATGGTTTCGTCGCCACCCGAGATGGCCTTGCCGCCCATCACAACACTGTTGGAGGCGGTGTAGACGAATCGCTTCACCCCGGCCCGCTGTCCGGCCTGGACCAGGTTCTTGGTGCCGTCGACGTTGACCGCGAAACTGCGCCGGCGGATCTCGTCGGTGACCTTGGCGCCGCCCTGCAGATCGATGATGGCAGCGGTGTGGAACACGGTGTCGATGTTGGCGACCGCCGCGGCCACCGTCTGCGGGTCGCAGATGTCGCCTTCGAGCTTCTCCAGGTTGGGGTGGTCGGGGAGGCTCGACGGCGCGCGGTCGAAGGAGCGCACTTGGTAGCCGCGTTCCAGCAGCGTCTTGACGAAGTTGGTTCCGACGAAGCCGGAGCCCCCGGTGACCAGTACCCGGCCGAGTTCAGTAGTCAGTGCAGGATCACCCATCGGGCGAGCATAACTGAACGTGTTTCAGTTCCCGTGGTCTTGTAAAGAGGGAAGTCACGCGCGGTCGTCGTCGGCGGGCTCGGCGTCCAGCGCTTCCTGCACCCGGCGCCGGGCTCCGGCCAGGTGCTCTTCACACCGCTTGGCCAGCTGCTCGCCCCGTTCCCACAGGCTCAGCGACGCGTCGAGATCCATCCCGCCCTGCTCCAGGCGCTGCACCACGTCGATCAGCTCGTCGCGGCATTGCTCATAGCCAAGCTCACTAACGGGTGTCACCGGATCGGCTTGCTCAGCTGCCATCGCTCGGTCTTTCAAGAAGTCGTCCTTCAAGAAGTCGCCCCTCACTCGTCGCCGCCACGGCCCCGTCGGCCACCCGGATTCGCAGTCGGGTCCCGGCCGCCGCATCCTCGACCGACCGCAGTACGCGCGGCCCCGCTGCGCCGACAGTCTGGACGACCGCGTAGCCGCGCGCCAACGTCGCGGCCGGGCCCAGGGTAGCCAGCCGCGCCGACAGGTGCCCCACCCGTTCGCTCTGCACGGCGATGAGCCGGGTGACGTCACGGCGCACCGCGGCCAGGGCGCGCTGGACCACATCGCCGCGCTCGGTCAGCGCGCGCAGCGGGTCGGCCAGCACCGGTCGGCTGCGCAGCTGCTTCAACACACGGTCCTCGCGCACCACCCAGTTGCGTACCGCCTGCGCGCTGCGTCGCCGCAGGTCATCGACCAGCGCCTGCTCGGCCGCGGCGTCCGGAACGATCCGCTTCGCCGCATCGGTGGGGGTGGCCGCGCGTAGGTCAGCGACCGAATCGCACAACGGGCTGTCGGGTTCGTGGCCGATCGCGCTGACCACCGGGGTCCGGCACGCCGCGATGGCCCGGCACAGGGTTTCGTCGGAGAACGGCAGCAGGTCCTCGACGCTGCCGCCGCCGCGGGCCAGCACGATCACCTCCACGGCTTCGTCGGCGTCCAGGTCGCGCAGCGCCTCGACGATCTGGGCAACGGCGGTCGGTCCCTGCACGGCGGTGTTGCGCACCGCGAAGCGCACCGCCGGCCACCTGGTGCCGGCCACCGTCATGACATCGCGCTCGGCGGCGCTGGCGCGCCCGGTGATCAACCCGATCGTGCCCGGCAGAAACGGCAGCGGCCGTTTGAGGCGCGGATCGAACAGTCCCTCGGCGTCCAGCAGTCGGCGCAGCCGTTCGATCCGGGCCAGCAGTTCACCGATGCCGACGGCGCGGATCTCGCTCAGTCGCAGCGAGAAGGTGCCCCGGGCGGTGTAGAAGTTGGGTTTGCCGCAGACCACCACCTGGGTGCCTTCGGTCAGCTTGACCGGCGCCGAAGCCACCATTTCGGGGCTGCACGTCACTGTCAGAGACATATCGGCGGCCGGATCGCGCAACACCATGAACACGGTCCGCACGCCCGGGCGCAGATTGATCTGGGTGAGCTGCCCTTCCACCCACACCGAACCCAGCCGGTCGATCCAGCCCTTGACCCGGATGGCAACCGCGCGGACCGGGAACGGGTTTTCGGCGGATTCGCCCGGCGCGGGGTCGGTCACTTCGCGGTGGTGCGGGTGATCCTGTTGGCCAGCAGCGTCTGGAACGGTGCCCGGGCCTTGGTGGCCTCTTCGTAGGCGAGCAGGGTCTCCAGCTCGTCGAGGCTGAGCGAGGCTAGCCGGGCCCGTAGCTGGGCCAGGGTCAGCGAGCCGTAGTCGAGCTCGTCGACCAGGTCGGGGGTGGGCACCGTCGGGTCCGCGGCACCATTGCGCCCGGCCGGGGCCTCGTTGTCGGCGGGTGCGCTCGGCGGAGCAGCGCCGTCTTCGCTGAACGAATAGAGGGCGAAGCGCCCCTCGGTGCGCGGGTCGGTGTCGTCGTCGTCGAAGGTCGCGGCACCGCCGTCGAAATTGTCCTCGATGTCGTCGTCGAAGGTTGCCCACTCCGGCTGCTCATCCTTCGGCGGGAACAGCGACTCGAGAGTGGTGTCTCCCTTGTTGACCAGCTCGGCGACACCCTGCTGCCAGCGCATCACCGCGTGCGCGGCCTGGCTGGCCAGCGTCATCGGGTAGGTCAGGATGGTTTGCGGCAGCTTCAGGGTCTCCTCGACCGCGACGGTGGCCGCGCCGACCAGAAGCCGGACTCCAAAGGGTGCAGTTGCCATGGCCCCCAGCCTGCCTTACCTGCCGGTCATCTCCAAGTATTGACCGGCATGACGCGAGCTGGCGGTTGCGTGTCGGCAGACCGTACGCTGGTTGCCATGCCGCAAACCGTCGACGTGGAGATCGCCTACAGTTCAGCCGCGCGGGTGGGCGGCGCCCCCGCCGGCAAGCGGGTCCTGCTGGCGGAGCCACGCGGGTACTGCGCGGGCGTGGACCGGGCGGTCGAGACCGTCGAGCGGGCCCTGGAGAAGCACGGTGCCCCGGTGTACGTGCGCCACGAGATCGTGCACAACAAGCATGTGGTGGACACCCTGACGAACAAGGGTGCGGTCTTCGTGGACGAGACCGATCAGGTGCCCGAAGGCGCGATCGTGGTGTTCTCCGCCCACGGCGTGGCCCCGACGGTGCATGAGACGGCCGCCGAACGCAGCCTGCGGGTGATCGACGCGACCTGCCCGTTGGTGACCAAGGTGCACAACGAAGCCAAGCGATTCGCTCGCGATGGGTACGACATCCTGCTGATCGGCCACGCCGGCCACGAAGAGGTCGTCGGGATCATCGGCGAAGCCCCCAACGACGTGCAGCTGGTCGACGGCTTAGACGCCGTGGATTCGGTGCAGGTTCGCGACGAGAACAAGATCGTGTGGCTGTCGCAGACCACACTCAGCGTCGACGAGACCATGCAGACGGTGCTCAAGCTGCGTGAGCGATTCCCGAACCTGCAGAATCCGCCCAGCGACGACATCTGCTACGCCACCCAGAACCGCCAGACCGCGGTCAAGGCGATGGCCCCGGAGTGCGAGCTGGTGATTGTGGTGGGTTCGCGGAACTCCTCGAACTCCTGCCGCCTGGTCGAGGTGGCGCTGGGCGCCGGTGCCCGCGCTGCCCACCTGGTCGACTACGCCGACGACATCGACCCGGCGTGGCTGGCTCCCGAAGCAGGCGAGGTGCAGACCATCGGCGTCACGTCGGGTGCGTCGGTGCCGGAGATCCTGGTCCGCGGGGTGCTGGAGCGGCTTGCCGAGTACGGCTACGGCACGGTGTACCCGGTGGCGACGGCCAACGAGACCTTGGTGTTCGCCTTGCCTCGCGAGATCCGGCCGGATCGCCGGTAGATCGGATCGCCAGCTAGACGTCGTACTCCCAGGAGTCGACTTCATCGCGCGGTGGACGGGAGCGGGCGCGGGGCGACGCGTCGGCCGCGTTGGTTCCCGATCCGCGGTAGCGCACCTGGGAAACGGGGTGGCGAGTGCCGGTTCCGTTGCCGCGGCCCTCGGAGCCGGACGGAGCCGGTCGGCGCCGGGGCATCGATTCCGGTGCATCTGAGGGGCGGTAGCTGCGCGAATGCGGATCCCGATTAGTCCTCGACAGTGGGTCAGCTGAGCGCGACCCGTCCTGGGTCGGACGCGGACGCCGCCGCGGCTCGTCTTGCCAGTCGGGCGCCGGACGCCGGCGGGGTTGGCGTTCGTCGTGTGCCTCGGGCGCGGGGCGTCGCCGCCGCTGCATGGGCTCGTCGCGTCCCTCGGCTGCTGGACGGCGACGCGGGCGCGGGTGGTCGGCGGCGCGGGGATCCATGTCCGGCCGAACGTGCCGGGAACGCGTCGGCGCCGAGCCGTTGGCCGCGGCGCGGCGCTCGGTGGAGCGGGTCCGGGATCGGGACCCAGAACCCTGGCGCGCGGCCCGGCGGGCCTCCGCGGTGGCGCGACGGGGACGCTGACCCGGGCGGTCCTCGCGGGAAGCCGGCTTCTCGATGGCGTGCGCGGGGTTGCGGGTGAGGGCGGCGGTGAGCATGGCGCCGATGCGGTCGCTGAGTGTGGCCGACTTCGGAGTGGCGTCGTCTTCGCGGGCTTCGCGCTTCGTGGTTCCGCCCAGCATCCCGAGATACCAGCGGACCATTCCGATCAGCAGCACGGCCGCGGCCGTGAACAGCATCAGCGGGAATCGTTCGATCAGGGGATAGCCGCAGTTGATGACGATGGCCTTGAGGCCGGGGAACCCGCCGCCGCGCAGCATCCAGTACGCGCCGGGCACGCTGACGAACAGGATCAACGGGGGTTGGACCACCGTCGTGAACACCGCCGATTGCTGCACCATGAGCACCGCGGCGATACAGCCCATCGCGTAGAGGGCGGAGAAGACGATGGTCAGTTCTTTGTCGCCGGAGCCGGCGTCGAACGCCACGCCGATCGCGGTCGCGACCACCGCCACCGCCACGGCACTCCACCACGGCAAACCGGCGATGCTCGGCAAGATCGAACGGTGGTCAGCGGCCACTGCCGACTTCTCCCGCGCTACTGCCACACACTGACGGTACCGGCTGGCGGCAGCGGGGGCGCACGGCGGCACGCCCCGGGCCTTAGACTTGGCTACCCGTGAGCCTGAGTCTCGGAATCGTGGGGTTGCCCAACGTTGGTAAGTCGACCCTGTTCAACGCGCTGACACACAACGATGTGTTGGCCGCCAACTACCCGTTCGCGACGATCGAGCCGAACGAGGGCGTGGTGCCGCTGCCCGACCCCCGGCTGACCAAGCTGGCCGAGATCTTCGGCTCCGAGCGGATTCTGCCGGCGCCGGTGACGTTCGTCGACATCGCCGGCATCGTCAAGGGCGCCTCGGAGGGGGCCGGTCTGGGCAACAAGTTCCTGGCCAACATCCGTGAGTGCGACGCCATCTGTCAGGTGGTGCGGGTCTTCGCCGACGACGACGTGGTGCACGTCGACGGCAAGGTGGACCCCGAGGCCGACATCGAGGTGATCGCCACCGAGCTGATCCTGGCCGACATGCAGACCCTGGAGAAGGCGGTCCCGCGGCTGGAGAAGGAAGCCCGCAACAACAAGGACCGCAAGCCCATGCACGAGGCCGCGGTGGCCGCCGCGGCGATCCTCGACACCGGCAAGACCCTGTTCGCCGCCGGTGTGGATACCGCGCCGCTGCGCGAGCTGAACCTGCTGACCACCAAGCCGTTTCTGTATGTGTTCAACGCCGACGAGTCGGTGCTCACCGATGCCGCGCGGGTCGCCGCGCTGCGCGAGCTGGTGGCCCCGGCCGACGCGGTGTTCCTCGACGCCAAGATCGAAGCCGAACTCGCCGAGCTTGATGACGAGTCGGCGATGGAGCTACTGGAGTCGATCGGGCAGAGCGAGCGCGGCCTGGATGCGTTGGCGCGGGCCGGTTTTCACACCCTGAAGTTGCAGACCTACCTGACCGCCGGGCCCAAGGAAGCGCGGGCCTGGACCATCCACCAAGGCGACACCGCGCCCAAGGCGGCCGGGGTGATTCACACCGACTTCGAGAAGGGCTTCATTAAAGCCGAGGTGGTCTCCTACGACGACCTGGTCGAGGCCGGATCGATGGCCGCCGCCAAGTCCGCCGGCAAGGTGCGCATGGAGGGCAAGGACTACGTCATGGCGGATGGGGACGTGGTGGAGTTCCGGTTCAACGTGTAGCGGCAGAAGAAGGCGTAGCCACGTCATGGGAAGACTAGAGGAGGCGCTGCGCGTAGCCGGGGAGCTGGTGACGGACATCGAGCTCAAACGTCTGAGCGCCGCTGAGATCGTGTTGAAGGCGAGCGGGTTGGCCCGACTGGTGGGGCACGAGGCTTTAGCCGAGTTCCTTTATTACGAGCGAAACGGTTATCCCTCGGACGGTTCCGCGAACGAATGGGTAGGTCGCGCCGGACGATGGTCGATTGACACCGAGGGCAAGTTCTTCTTCCAGCCGATCGCCAAGGTCGAAGCCAATCGCGCAGGCGCCCAGGAGTCACTCGAGGCATTGCGGGGCGGCGGCAATTATTCCGGCGATCACGTCGCGATCGCCGCCCGAGAGCATGATCAGCGCATCATTTCCGCTAGGACAGCGATCGCCGCGTTGTCTGGCATTTGTGGACAGGTCGTCGCCACCATCTACGACATGGTGGTTGAGATCTATCACGAACTGCTGTTCAGCGAGTTGCAGGCAACGCTGTTTGCCGAAACGCAGACAAGGGTCGATGGGGCGCTGTCGGCTGCAAGCGGCTCCGCCCTCGACAAAATCGAGCGTGTCTCGGACCGGCTTCGCGACGGTGATCCGGAGTCCGTCAGTCAGGCGCTGACGACGTGTCGGCGGCTGATCGACTCCTGCGCTGATCACGTCTTCCCTGCGCAGGAAGGGCCGTACTCGGTTAGTGACGAGGTCACGTTGACCGTGGGGCAGCAGCAGGTTCTGAACCGCTTGCAGGCATACACCCACCAGTGCGGCATCACTAAGAGTCGTCGAGATCGACTTCGGCGCACCCTCTCTGATCTCTACGGACGGTGTTCTACAGGAACGCACGCAGAAGTCACTGTCGATGAAGCTCGTTTCATCTTCCTCCAGACCTATATCGCGTTAGGGGAGATTCTGACCCTGGTAGGCAGCAGCGAGCCACTGGATTCGTAAGGCGTGACCGAGTGTTCGGCAACCACCTGGTGGGGTTCCGGTTCGGATCAACGTCTACGTCGAAGTAGGGCCTGCGTACTGTGGTGGGGGAGCGTCCCGCAGGTTCGCTCACGGCTGAGAGCATCCATCATCGAGCGTCGATATGGTTGCGGTGTGATGGATATATTCAGCGGTACCGACGGCGCATCTAGTACGGCTGCTGAGTTTTCGTTGATAGCCGTTGACCCGGGTGAACTCGAAAACGTGACGTTTGTGGCGCCGATGCACATGCGAGCGTGGAAAGACTGCTATGGCAAGTTCGTTCCCCACCAGCACCTCACCAGTCAATACAACGCATACGCTTTCCAGCTCGGACACCAAGAGCTGATTAGAGAAGGCTTTACGATGTGGCTAGCCAAGTCGGGTCAGCAGCCGGTGGGGCTGGCCATCTTTGGTCCTGACCCGAAAGATGAGAGCCGAGGGAAAATTGACTCTCTCTATGTCGATCCGGATTGGCAGGGCCGCGGTGTCGGAAGCGGCCTGTACGACGAGGTCCTTGGCCAGCTTGACTTCCCGGTAATAGTTCTGGATTGCGCTGCGCGAAATCTCAGCGGGCGAACTTTCTGGGAACACCGTGGTTTCCGTGCGGTGGGGCCAGGCCAAGCCTATTCAATCCCGGGCTACGGTGATCTCGATGTCATCCGGTACAAACTCGACAATCGCCCTGGCTCCGTGACCGCGTCTTGCGCCGAGCCTCCCAGTAGCGCTTAGTCGCCAGTGTTGCTGCCGAACCAGTCTGTTGGCGATGGCGACTTACCAGTTACGTGCCCCGTATACCTGTGAGCCTGAGATACCCGAGCTGCTGCAGTGCCCGCGGGGAGGAAACGGGGATTTGGTCGAGTTTCGGTCCAACGTGCAGGATGGGTGAGCTAGATTGAGCCTTCACGGAATACATGTGGTTTAGGTGCACGGCGGCTGGCGGGAATCATCCTTAGTTCCCGACCCGAGCCGCTGGCCCATTTGGTGAACTACATGCTTAGTCCAACCGCTCTCGTTAACAAATGAGCGCAGTCGCTCTTCGCATCCCTCGGCGAGCGACTTTCGGTGGGATGTCGAGGCGACAAAGTCGCGGACGATCATGGTGTGGATATCCGACTCCATGGGGGTGTAGTCAAGGGTGCTGCCAGGCGAGGCCCAGCCAAAGTAGGCAACTGAAGTCACCGTAGACAACAGTGCTGCCCCTATCAGCGCGAGGTCTCCGTATGTCACATCTGTCAACTCTGATACTTGGTTGCAGAGACCGGGGAGTGAGTCGTTTGGCTGGTTCATCTCTCAAGTGTGGTCCTGCTTCTCTTGGATAGGGTGGGCGATCTATTCGGCCTCGCCGCGGTTGACTAGCCAAGAGGGGTCAGTGTCCTGACTCGGACCGGATTCAACACGGTGAGCGTCGGGCTTCGTCAGTCCGAGCAGAGGAAGAGCATTGCTTTGCCGGGTGGCCTAGTGGGCGACGACTCTGCGGATACCGCGTGTCCCTCGTCGCCCTTTTCGGCTCCAGAGCTCACTCGAAATGCGTACGTGGGGACGTCCACGCCGGATGCCTGCGACGGTCGACCGTCCGTGGAGGCTTGCCACTGCGGAAAAGCCATGGGGTTTCGGTAGACACGTAGTTTGGTTCTGCTCAATGAATGGCAGCCGCTTTCGCGGGATACTGCCCCTAGGGCGCCATGGGAGTGCCGGAGGCAGGCGGCACGCTCAGTTGATGATGACGTCGATTCCCTCTGCCCGCATCGCCGCCAAGCGATCACGCCATTCCTGAAGGGCTTCGGGTGTCAGGCGTGGCCAATCGTGGATCTCTTCGACGACGCGCAGGGGTTCGCTGCTGCGGTAGGAGCGGGTCGGATTGCCGGGGAACTTCTTGTCGGTGACGTTCGGATCGTTCTCGTACTCTCCGGTCGGTTCGACCCGATACACCCGTGGCGTGCCCTCGCCGGCGGCGAGTTCCGCGGCCAGCCCGGCACCGTCGCGTAGGGCAGTGAAATAGATGTGGTTCATGACGATCTCGGGCCGGTAGTTGGAACGGAAGCCCGCGAGGAGTAGGTCTCCAATTGCCAGTTCGGCTTTGGTGCCGTGGAAGAACGGGCCGTCGTCGTCGATCGCATTCATCGGCTCAAGGGTATCGACTCGCGGCTGCACTAGGCCGGTAGCCTGGCGTCGGTGCGGATTCGAGAGTGCGACGGCCCGGCCGAATATCCCCGGCTGGTGGCGATCTGGCGTAGCGCCGTCGAGGCGACGCACGACTTTCTGGCAGAAGCCGACCGCGCGGCCATCGAAAGCCAGCTGGCGGACAAGTACTTTCCCGGGGTTCGTCTCACCGTCGCTGAAATCGTCGGTGAGCCGGTGGGTTTCGCCGGCACGGCGGGGGAGAACCTGGAGATGTTGTTCGTCCACGCCGATGCTCGCGGCCACGGCGTCGGGACAGCCCTGCTCGATCACGCGATCGCCGAGCAGCAGGTCCGTCGGGTGGACGTCAACGAGCAGAATGAGCAGGCGATTGAGTTCTACGTGCGACGCGGTTTCGTCGTCACGGGGCGCAGCGAGCTTGACGATGCGGGCCGGCCATACCCGTTGCTGCACATGGAGGCACTGCTCGCATCGGTCCTGAGCTATCTGGACCAGCACCGGCCGGGAGATCTGGTCGGGGCCTATCTCTACGGTTCGGCGGCAACCTCCGGGCTGCGCCCGGACAGCGATATCGATCTACTGGTCCTCACGCGCACCCCGCTGTCGGAAGCCGAGCGGGCGTCGCTGGTTTCCATGCTGCTCAGTGTGTCCGGGTGGCGCGGGCACGCCACCCAATTCCCCGAGGTCGCCGACCGTCGACCGCTGGAACTGACAAGCCTCGCCGTGGCCGACCTTGCCCCGCTGCCGCAGACACCCCGGCGCGACTTCCAATTCGGCGAATGGCTGCGCGCGGAGCTGCTGGACGGACATGTCCCGCTCGCGGTTTCCGATCCCGATGTGATCGTGCTGCTGGCCACCGCCCAAAGCGCTCACCGGGTGCTGCGCGGCCAGGCGCTCGACGCTCTCGTCGCTCCGGTACCGTCCGAGCTTCTCCGGCACGCCCAGCTCGCATTGCTGCCCGAGCTCCTGAACGACCCGGCGGGGGAGGAGCGGTTCTTCCTGCTGACCCTGGCCCGCATGCTGGTCACGATCGAGACCGGGCAGATCGTCGCCAAGGACGTTGCCGCGCAACGGGTCGCACCGAGATTGACCGGACGCGATCGTGCGCTGCTGGAGCTCGCCGGGCGCGACTATCTCGGGCTTGTCCATGTCGATTGGCGCGACCACTACGACCACGTCGTGGCGCTGGTACCGACGCTGGTGGGCCTGATCCGACAGGCTGCCGGCATTGCGTCGAGCGATTAAATCGCGATCTACAACCAGGTTCGGCAGCCGCTGTTAGGCTCCGAAAAAGTGGGCGAAAAGTTGGCCCAACTGTCGCGATGGAGAAGAAAATGCGAGGTCAACGAATTGCAAGATTGGCGGGATTGTTAGCTGGCGGTGCGATGGTGCTCGCGGGACCGGCCTGCGCCGATCCGGCGAGCGGCAGGTACCACGTCACCGGGCAAGGCCTGCAGGACGATTTCTACTGGGAGCTCAGCTCATGCGGTCCGGACTGCCTGACCATTGCGCCGTCGGGACAGCTGCGCAGGCAAGGCGGTGCGTGGGCGGGCACCACGACCGGCGGCTGTAAGACCACGCTCAACGAGCCTTCGCTTACCGGCACCTATCAGTGCCCGATGCTTCCACCGATCGACATCACGTTGGTCAGCGCCGGCTGAAACTGGAGCGCGGTGGTTCCTTAGCGGTCTCGGCGTGGCAACGCAGGGGCCCGGTCGCGGCGCTAGGGTTGTGTGGTGGTCGCATCCGATGACCCTCAGAAGGATCTCGCGCAGCGTGAGGCAGAGATTTTGCGGCGTGAGCGAGTCGCTGACGAACGAGATCGCATCGCTGACGAGCGAGACCAGATCGCAGACGCTCGCGAAGAGGACGCAGACCATCGAGAGGCGCGTGCCGACGAGCGTGAGGGAACGACTGCACAGCGCGAGCGCGAGCGACTGCAACGGGTCGACGACTTGGTGGAGCGGCGGGAAGCCGAGGCTAGGCGGGAGAACGCCGAAGTCAGACGTGCGATGGCCCAGTCCCGACGAGATCTGGAGAATCTGCCGAGATCACCCATTTGGCCGCCCCGATCACGCTGATCGAAATCAGCGCGGCGTGAGGACTACCAGATGACGGCGAGCCCCGCGGCCGTCAGGGCTAGGGCGCCTGCGGCGTAGAACAGCGCGCGAGGGGCTTCCCCGCCAGACTTGCGCTGCCGGGCCCGGCCGATGCCCAGCACGGCACCGAGGGCGATCAGGATCACCAGCTTGATCTCGATCTTGGGGTAACTGAGCACCACACCGGCGGGCCAGGGCGCGGCCAGCGCCAGTCCGGTCAGCAGCGACAGCACCACGCCGTAGTCCATCACCGGGGTGAGCTGGAAGCGCCGTGCCGCGGCTTCGGCGATCAAAGCACCGAACGTCACCGCGAATCCGACGATGTGCAGCAGAACTATTACGTGCCGTAGTACCTCCACGTCGCTCAGGCTAGCCCCTGGCGGCGGCAAATGGTATTCCTTCGGGCGACCTGGTGGTCGCGTCGTTCGCTGAGCTGTCACCGGGGTCTCTACCCTTACCGGCATGACTTCTTCGACAACTCGCCTGGCAGCCGTCGTCGCCGCCACCAGTGACCCGGCCGCCGCCGACCCCGCCGGCTCCCAGGTCGTGTTCCGTGCTTCGGCCGTCGCGCACGACGCGGTGGCCAGCACCATCACCATGGGGCGCTACAGCGTCGAGGTCGACGAACCGCCGGCGCTCGGCGGTGAGAACACCGCCCCCAACCCGGTCGAGTACTACTTGGGGTCGCTGCTGTCCTGTCAGGTGGTCACCTGGCGGTACTGGGCCGAGAAGCTGGGTATCGCGGTCGACGAGATCACCGGCCGCGCCGAGGGAGACCTCGACGTGCGCGGGTTCTTCGGCCTGGACGACTCGGTGCGCCCCGGCTTCAAGGAGGTGCGGGTGGTCGTCACCGTGACCGGCCCGGAAACCGAGGAGCGGTACCGGGAACTGCACGAGGTGGTCGAAAAGCACTGCCCGGTACTGGATTTGACCACTAACGTCACTCCGGTGCGCAGCACGCTGGAAATCGGGTAGCGGCCATGATCTTCATCGTCGTCAAGTTCGCGGTCAAGCCGGAGTGGGCCGAGCGCTGGCCGCAGCTGGTGGCCGGCTTCACCGAGGCCACCCGTGCCGAGCCGGGCAACCTGTGGTTCGACTGGTCGCGCAGCCTGGAGGACCCGAACGAGTACGTGCTCGTCGAGGCTTTCCGCGACGGCGACGCCGGCGGCGCGCACGTCAACAGCGACCACTTCAAGCAGGCCATGGCCGACATGCCGCAGGCGCTGGTGTCGACGCCGAAGATCATCAGCCAGCAGATCGACGCGACGGACTGGTCAGTGATGGGCGAGCTCACCGTCTAGCGATTTGGGCGCGATAACTCCCGCTGAGCGGGCGAAACCGCGCCGAAATCGCAGTTAGCGGACCACGACGATCTCCCGGCCCAGCTGATACCCGGGGGTCAACGGCAAGATGTCGCCGCTCCAGAACGACCCGGGGTCGAACCAGTTCGAATTCTTGTCGGTCGACAGCAGCCCCATCTCCTCGTAGGTGATGGCCACCGTCTCGGCGCAGTAGGCGGTCTGCAACGCGACTTTGCTGTTGCGGGCCTTGCGTCGCTGGCTGATCTCGTGGACTTTGCGGTCCAGAAAAGGGATGCCGCGGGTCCAGTCGCTGGCCGTGGGCAGCCGGCCCCGCAGCCACCGGCCCGTCAGCCGCGCGGTGGTGGGAAACGCGGTGCCGTCCATCCGCGCGATCGCCTGCAGCAGGTGGTTCTCCTGCTTGCGGGTGATGGTCCCGCTGAGCTGGCGAAACCAGCAGCGCTGCTCGTAGCGGCCCATCCATTGTTCGACGGCGGCCCGGGCGTCGTTGAGCTGCACGCCACGGTGATTGGTGCCGGTCCAGAAGTCATGCAGCTTGTCCCCGAGCTCGGCATGCCAGATCAGCGGCGGCAGGTCATCGAGGGCCACCGTCATCCCGACGTGGTTCACCGGAGCGTTGGACAGCGTTTGGATGGCGCGGTCTGGGCCGGAGCGGCCCCGGAACAGCCAGATGTCGCCGGTACGCGTTTCAGCCAGCGCCCGCTCCAAGGTCACGGTGTGTTCGTCCACGCTCAGCACCATAAAGTGTGAGCGTGCGCAGCATCTGGAAATGGATCGGCCTGGCGGGCGTGGTCGGGGTTGCCGCCGGGGGAGTGCTGGTGGTGCGAGACCAGCGGCGGCGACGGGCCTACACACCCGAGGAGATCCGCGCCCGGCTGCATGAGCGGCTGGCCGAGGCCGGCGGCGAGGAATAGCGCCCGTCAGCCCGCGGTGACGTCGACGGCATAGAGGCGGTGCGTGCCGGCGAAGCCCTTCAACTCGGCGTCGCGGCCGGCGCCGACGGCGATGTCGTCGCATTCCTTGACGGCGTCGCGCACCGGTCCGCTGATCAGGATCTGGCCGCCCTCGGCGGCCGCGGCCACCCGAGCGGCCATCGCCACGTTGCGCCCGAACAGGTCATCACCGCGGCGCACCGAGCGGCCCATGTGTACCCCGATCCGGACCCGGATCGGGTGCTGCGGTTTGCGCCCGCGTCGCGAAGCCAGCGCGTGCTGGATGGCGATGGCGCAGCGCACCGCTTGATCAGGTTGGGCGAAGGCGATCATGAAGCCGTCGCCTTGGCTCTTGACTACATGCCCGGAGTGCTGCGTCACCAGACGTTGCACCATCTCGTCGTGCCGGGCGATCAGCTTCACCCAGGCGCGATCGCCGATCCGCTCGTTGAGTGCGGTGGACCCCTCGATGTCGGTGAACAGCACCACCACATGCCCGTTGGGGGTCAGGCGGGCCAGATCGGGTCGTTCCACCTCCGCCCAGTCCGCGAGGTCTTCGATCGAACTGCGCACGGCGGCACCAAACCCCTGCTTGCGCACCAGGTTCGCGGTCTGCCACACCGTCTTGACGGCCTCACGTCCGCCGGCCAGCAACAGGTTGCGGGTGTCGACCCGACCGCGCAGCGCCTCGATCTCGGCCTGAGTCGTCCGCAACTGTCGGGTCAACACCGCCAGGGCGACGGCCTCGGTGAGCGCCACCGCTGCCAGCACACCGGCCGCCAGCAGCGTCGGCGTCAACCATCCGATCCCGAACATTCAGCCGGACACGAACTCGACGACGGCCGCGCTGAAGGCATCGTTGTCGTCACCGGCCGCGGTGTGCCCGGCGTCGGACAACTCGACCAGGCGCGCGCCGGGAACCTTGGACAGGAAGTCCGCGACACCCTCGGCGCTGACCACGTCGGACAGTTTGCCGCGGATCAGCAGGATCGGGATCTGCAGCCCCATGGCGGCGGCCTCGATCTTCTCGGTGCGCAACGCCGGATCGTCGCCGGGTTTGGTCATCAGCGCCGGATCCCAGTGCCAGTACCAGCGGCCGTCGCGGAACCGCAGGTTCTTCTTCAGCCCCTCGGGACTGCGGGGCTTGGCCCGGTGCGGCAGGTAGGCGGCCACCGCGTCGGCGGCCTGCTCCAGGGAGTCGAAGCCGTCGATGTGGCTGAACATGAAGTCGCGGATCCGGGCGCTGCCGTCCTTCTCGTACCGCGGCACCACGTCGACCAACACCAGCTTGGTCACCCGCTGCGGCCCGGCCTCATCGGCCACCAGAATGCCGGTCAGGCCGCCCATGCTGGCCCCGATCAAGGCCACCGGCCGGCCGATCGCGTCGATCACCGCGACGGCGTCGGCGGTGAGCGTCTCGAGGGCGTAGTCGGCGTGGGGTGCGCGGTCGCTGTCGCCGTGGCCGCGGGTGTCGAGTGCGACGACGTGATAGCCGCGGTCGGCCAGGATCTGGCCGGTCTTGTGCCAGGAGTGCCGATTCTGTCCACCGCCGTGCAGCATCACGATCGTCGGATGCTCGGCGGCTTCGGTGGCGCCCCGGTTCCACTCGTCGGCGACCAGCGTTACTCCGCCGACGCCGTCGTACTGGACGGTCTGGGCTGTGCGCATCTCAAGATGGTAGATAGTTTGGACGACAGGGCGGACTGAAACGCCTGCTTGGCCCGGTCTGGGGGTATGTGATGAGTGAACCGCGGTGGATCGACGTGTCTACGCCCGGGGTCGCGCTCAAGGCACTGAGTTGGGGGACACCGGGTGACCCGGTGGCGTTGTGCCTGCACGGGTTTCCCGACACCGCCTACGGATGGCGCCGGCTGGCACCGCAGTTGGTCGCGGCCGGTTGGCACGTGGTGGCGCCGTTCATGCGGGGCTACGCCCCGTCGTCGATTCCCTCGGACGGCAGCTACCACATCGGCGCTCTGATGGACGACGCACTGCGTGTGCACGCCGCCGTCGGCGCGACCGGTCGCGACGTGGTGATCGGTCATGACTGGGGCGCGATGGCCGCCACGGGCCTGGCCGCGTTGCCGGACAGTCCGTTCACCAAGGCGGTGATCATGTCGGTGCCGCCGCCGGCGTCGCTGCGCGCGGTCCGCGGCAAAGACCGGCTTACCCTGGCCAGCTACCTGCCGGCGCAACTTGTGCGCAGCTGGTACATCAGCTACTTCCAACTGCCGTGGCTGCCCGACCGATCCGCCTCCTGGGTGCTGCCACTGTTATGGCGGCGCTGGTCGCCCGGGTACGCCGCCGAGGAAGATCTGCGGCACGTCGACGCGGCCATCGGAACCCCGGAGGGCTGGCGGGCCGCACTCGGCCCCTACCGGGCGCTGCGCAGCCTGCGGGCCCCCGATCGCTACGCGGATCTGCACCGGCACTGGCTGCAGCTTCCACGCCTGCAGACCCTGTACCTGCATGGGCGCACCGATGGCTGCATGTCGCCGGGATTCACACAGTGGGTGCAGCCGGCGTTGCCCGCGGGCAGTGCGGTGGCTGTCGTCGAGAACGCCGGCCACTTCCTGCAACTCGAGCAGCCCGACGAGGTCGCCGATCGGGTGCTGCAATTCTTGACCTGATGCGCGGGCGCCCGATGACGGCGATCGACGCGCAGTTCTACTGGATGTCGGCGAAGATCCCCAGCGACCAGTTCCTGCTGTACGCGTTTGCCGGGTTGCCTGCCGATCTCGACGCCGCGATCGCCGAGGTGCTCGACCGAGCTCGAATGATCCCGGACTTTTCCATCCGGATCGCCGATGCGGGTGCACTGCGCTACCCGCGATGGGTGCCGATCACCGAGCCCCGCGAGGACGTAGCCGCGATCCGTGCCCCCGGTGATAGTTGGGCCGGTTGCCTGGATGCGGTCGCGCGCCTGACCGACGACCAGCTCGACGTGCGGGTGGTGCCCTGGCGGTTGCACGTGTTCGCGCCGGTGCACGACATTCCCGGGCACCGCGGCGCGGGCACGGTGGTGGTGCTGCAGGTGGCGCATGCCCTCGCCGACGGTGGGCGGGCTTCCGCGTTGGCCGCCTGGCTGTTCGGCCGGGCCGCGCCGGTTCCCCGGGTGACGAAACCGGGCCGGGGCTTCCTGCCGTGGCGCGCGGTTGTGGCGGCGCGCACCCACCGCCGCCGAGTCGATGACACGGCGGCGGGACTCTTGCCGGCCCCAGTGGGCGACCGTCCGGTGTTGGCCACCAATAACCGGCCGGCCGGCGGCCGAACAGTGCGCACCCTGGTGCGCCAGCGCACGGAACTGGGCGGGCCGACCGTCACCGTGGCAGTGCTGTCGGCGGTGTCGGCGGCGCTGTCGGAGTATCTCGACGAGCCCTGCGATGAACTGGGCGCGGAGGTGCCGATGGCCAAAGCCGGTGAGCGCCAGGCCCACAACCACTTCGGCAATATTCCGGTCGGGCTTTACCCGCACCTGGGCCATGATTCACGTTGCGAGCGGATCGCCGCCGACATCGCCGGGGGCCGGCTTCGCGGCCGACACCCGGCTTCGGCGGCGGCCGATCGGGCCTTCGCCGCGACGCCCGCGGCGCTGCTGCGCTGGGGCGTAGCCAATTTCGACCCCGACGTCCGGCCGGAGCGGGTTACGGGCAACACCGTGGTCTCCAGCGTGCACCGCGGCGCCGCGGACCTGCGTTTCGGTGCGGTGCCGGTACTGCTGACCGCAGGGTTCCCGGCGCTGTCCCCGGCGATGGGACTGACCCATGGTGTGCACGGCATCGGCGACACGGTGGTCGTGAGCGTGCATTCCGCCGAATCGGCGGTCGAGGATATCGAGGTATATCTGCGATTGCTGGACGCCGCGTTGTAGTTTGGGCAGATGGTCACTGCTGCTGATGTCGCATTGCTGCTCTTGCGCCTGGTTCTCGGTCTGACCATGGCGGCGCATGGGTTCAACAAGTTCTTCGGTGGAGGACGAATCCCCGGCACGGCGGGATGGTTCGAAAGCATCGGGATGAAGTACGGCAAGTTCCAGGCGGTGACGGCGGCAACCGCCGAGATCGCTGCCGGACTTGGGCTGGCGGTGGGGCTGCTGACCCCGATCGCCGCCGCCGGATTCGTGGCCCTGATGGCGGTGGCAGTGTGGACCGTGCACCGCACCAACGGCTTCTTCGTGCTGACCAACGGCTGGGAGTACAACCTGGTGCTGGCCACCGGCGCCGTCGTGGTGGCGATGCTCGGGCCCGGCTATCTCAGCGCCGACCACCAGATCTTCTGCCACTGCTGGAAGAACGGCTGGCCGGGGCTATGGATCTCGCTTGGCCTCGGGCTGGCGGGCGCCATCGGCCAGCTGGCACTGTTCTACCGACCGGGCGGAACCAGCGCGACCGGCGAGTAGGGCAGCCCGCTGCCGGCGTTCTCGTCGACGACCACCCGCCGGCCCAGAAACGGGAACGCCCGCTGCGGGCACGCCTCGCGTTCGCAGATCTTGCACCCCGCACCGATCGGCACCACGGTGGCGGCGTCACCCAGGGCGACGCCGGTGGAGTACACCAGCTTGTCGGCATGCGCCAGATCGCAACCCAAGCCGACGGCGAAAGTCTTGTGCTGGCCCAGATAGCCGCGCCCCTCGGGCGGCGTGGTGGTGGCGATCCAGAAGTACTTGCGGCCGTCGGGCATCTGCGCCACCTGGGTGACGATCCGGCCCGGTTGACTGAACGCGTCGTGCACCACCCACAGCGGACAGCTGCCACCGACTCGGCTGAAGTGAAACGCGGTGGCGGACTGGCGCTTCGAGATGTTTCCCGCCTTGTCGGTACGCACGAAGATGAACGGCACCCCGCGACGTCCGGGCTGCTGCAGCGTCGACAGGCGATGGCACACCGTCTCGAAGCCGACCTCGAAGCGGCGTCCCAACAGATCGATGTCGTAGCGCAGGTCGGTGGCGGAACGCTGAAACTGCCGATACGGCAACAGGAACGCGCCGGCGAAGTAGTTGGCCAACCCGATCTTGGCCACCCCGCGGGACTCCGGGCTCAACGACTGGTCTTGCGCCACGATGTCCGACATCAACTCCTGCTGGGTCAGCAGGGCCAGCTGGGTGGCGATTTGGAAGGCCCGCTGGCCGGCCAGCAACCAATGTGCGATGCGCAGCACCCGAGTCGCCGGGTCGAAGACCCGTTTGGTCCCGGCGGGCAGGTCGTCGACGATCGCCACGGTGATGTCGAATCGTTCGGCCATCAGCGCCGACAGCTGAATATCCAAGCCGCCGAAGCGCATCCCGGTCTCGACGAACAGTCTCTCGGCGGCGTTGTCGAGTTCACCGATGTAGTTGTTGCGGTCGTAGAAGAAGTCGCGGACCTCCTCGAACGGCATCGGCCGCGCCACAGTCTGCGCCGAGTCGCCCGAGATCTGTGACCGGTAGGACTCCAATTCCTCGGTGGCCGCGCGTAGTTGGCGGTGCATGGTCAGCAGGCTGTTGCCGATGTCGGGCATGCGCGCGACGAGTTCCTCGATCTGGCTGTCGCTGGCGGCGTGTTCGCCGGCCGTTGCGGTGAACATGTCACGCAGGTCGGCCACCAGCCGGGCATCGGCGTCCCCGGAGAAGTACTGCGCGGGCAGGCTGAACCGGTCGGTGAGCGCCAGCAGCACCGGCACGGTGATCGGCCGCTGGTCGTTCTCGAGCTGGTTGACGTAGCTGGTCGACAGGTTCAGGGCGCGTGCCAGGGCCACCTGGGTCAGGCCGCGCTCCTCACGCAGGCGTCGCAGCCGGGCCCCGGCGAAGGTCCGGGTGGTGGTGGGAGCCATGGGGTGAGCGTAACCCCTCGACCCATTCGCAAAGTTCGCAATAACGGCCGAACTAGGACGCATTAATACGCATTTTCCATGCATACCGGGGTTTACCTGTCGTGCGTAGGGTGTGGAATATGCAGCTACACGACGTGAAGACCCGCCGCAGTGCCGATGACTTTCCTCGCTCTGAGCACCTCGCCTGGAAGATCGCGCAAGTGGCCGCCGATCCGGTGGCGGTTCCCGACGACACCGCGGCAATGGTGATCAACCGGATCATCGACAACGCCGCCGTCAGCGCGGCCTCGGTGCTGCGCCGGCCGGTGACCGTAGCCCGTCGCCAGGCCCTGGCGCATCCTTCGAATCCGGGAGCCACGGTCTTCGGTGTCGACGGCAGCTACTCGGCCGAGTGGGCCGCCTGGGCCAACGGCACCGCGGTGCGCGAACTGGACTTCCACGACACCTTCCTGGCCGCGGAGTATTCGCACCCCGGCGACAACATCCCCCCGCTGGTGGCGGTCGCCCAGCAGCTCGGGCTCTCCGGCGCCGACCTGATCCGCGGCCTGGCCACGGCGTACGAGATCCAGGTCGACCTGGTGAAGGGCATCTGCCTGCATGAGCACAAGATCGACCACGTCGCGCACCTCGGACCGTCGGTGGCCGCGGGGATCGGCACCATGCTGCGGCTGGACCCCGAGGTGATCTACCAGGCGGTCGGCCAGGCGCTGCACCTGACCACTGCGACCCGCCAATCCCGCAAGGGCCTGATCTCCAGCTGGAAGGCCTACGCGCCGGCTTGGGCCGGCAAGGTCGGCATCGAGGCCGTGGACCGGGCGATGCGCGGTGAGGGCGCACCCGCCCCGATCTGGGAGGGCGAGGACGGCGTGATCGCCTGGATGCTCTCCGGCAAAGACCACACCTACCAGGTGCCGCTGCCCGGCCCCGGCGAGCCCAAGCGCGCCATCCTGGACACCTACACCAAGGAGTACTCCGCGGAGTACCAGAGCCAGGCGCTGATCGACCTGGCCAAGCGGCTCCGGGAGCGGATCGGTGACCTGAGCCAGGTGGCCACCATCAAGCTGCACACCAGCCACCACACCCACTACGTGATCGGCACCGGCTCGGGCGACCCGCAGAAGTTCGACCCGGATGCCTCGCGGGAAACCCTGGACCACTCGGTGATGTACATCTTCGCCGTCGCGTTGGAAGACGGCAGCTGGCACCACGTGCGGTCGTACTCACCGGAGCGTGCCCACCGTCCCGACACCATCGCGTTGTGGCACAAGATCTCCACCGTCGAGGACCCGGAGTGGACCCGGCGTTATCACTCGAGCGATCCGAATGAGAAGGCCTTCGGTGCCCGCGCCGAGGTGACGATGGCCAGCGGGGAAGTGATCACCGACGAGCTTGCGATCGCCGACGCACACCCGCTGGGAGCGCGGCCGTTCGAGCGTAAGCAGTACATCGGCAAGTTCACCGAACTCGCCGAGGGCATCGTGACCACCGCCGAGCAGGAGCGGTTCCTGGCTGCCGCAGAAGGCCTAGTGGGGTTGGCGGGCTCCGAACTGCGCGGGCTGAACATCGTGGTCGAGCCCGCGGTACTGGACCAGGCGCCGGCGACTCCCGACGGGATCTTCCGGTGAGTGGGCTGCTCGGGGCCGCCGCGGCCCCGTCGGACAAACGGGCGGCGTTTCGCTCGGGCCTGAAATCCGGGCAGTTGCAACGGTTCCCGGGTGCGTTCTCGCCGCTGGTCGCCAAGCTGGTGGCCGAGATCGGATTCGAAGGTGTCTACGTCTCCGGTGCGGCGCTCTCGGCCGACCTGGGGCTGCCGGACATCGGGCTGACCACGCTGACCGAGGTGGCCGGGCGCGGCGCCCAGATCGCGGCCGCCACCAGCCTGCCGACCTTGATCGACGCCGACACCGGCTTCGGTGAGCCGATGAGTGCTGCCCGCACCATCGCGGTGCTCGAAGACGCCGGGCTGGCCGGGTGCCATCTGGAAGACCAGGTCAACCCCAAGCGGTGCGGACACCTCGACGGCAAGGCCGTGGTGCCCGCAAGCGAGATGGTCAAACGGCTGCGGGCCGCGGTTACCGCGCGCCGGGACCCGAACTTCGTCATCTGTGCCCGCACCGATGCCGCCGGCATCGAAGGGCTTCCCGCCGCGATCGATCGCGCGAAGGCCTACGCAGACGCCGGAGCCGACCTGATCTTCACCGAAGCACTACGCGGGCCGGCTGACTTCGAACATTTCCGCGCTGCAGTCGACGTGCCGCTGCTGGCCAACATGACCGAGTTCGGCAAATCGGAGCTGCTGACCGCCGCGCAACTGTCCGACCTCGGCTACAACGCAGTGATCTATCCGGTCACCACGCTGCGGCTGGCGATGTTCGCCGTCGAAGTAGGACTGCGCGAGATCGACACGGCCGGAACGCAATCCGGGCTGCTGGGCCAGATGCAGCACCGCAGTCGGCTCTACGAGCTGCTGCGCTACGCCGAGTACAACCAGTTCGACGACGACATCTTCAACTTCACCATTCAAGGAGGCAGACGGTGACCACCGCGGACATTCACAAGGGACTCGCCGGCGTCGTCGTCGACACCACCGCCATCTCCAAAGTGGTGCCGGAGACCAACTCGCTGACCTACCGCGGCTACCCGGTACAGGACCTGGCCGCCAACTGCAGCTTTGAGCAGGTCGCGTACCTGCTCTGGCACGGTGAGCTGCCGACCGACGCCGAGCTGGCGTTGTTCTGCCAGCGGGAGCGGGCCGCCCGACGGGTGGACCGGTCGCTGCTGTCGCTGGTGGAAAAGCTCCCGGAGAACTGCCATCCGATGGACGTGGTGCGCACCGCGATCAGCTACCTGGGCGCCGAGGACGCGGAAGAGGACGACCCTAGCGAGTCGGCGAACTTCGCCAAGGCGCTGCGGATGTTCGCGGTGCTGCCGACCATCGTCGCCGCCGACATGCGCCGCCGCCGGGGCCTGGCGCCGATCGCACCGCACAGCCACCTCGGCTACTCCGAGAACTTCCTGCGGATGTGCTTCGGCGAGGTGCCTGACCCGGTGATCGTGGAGGCCTTCGAGAGATCCATGACGCTCTACGCCGAGCACAGCTTCAACGCGTCCACCTTCGCCGCACGGGTGGTCACCTCCACCCAGTCCGACATCTACAGTGCTGTCACCGCGGCCATCGGCGCGCTCAAGGGCTCGCTGCACGGCGGGGCCAACGAGGCGGTCATGCACGACATGATCGAGATCGGTGAACCAGAGAAGGCCGCAGAGTGGCTGCACGGCAAGCTGTCTCGCAAGGACAAGGTGATGGGGTTCGGTCACCGGGTGTACAAGCACGGCGACTCGCGGGTGCCGACCATGAAGGCGGCACTGGAGCAAGTCGCGGCCGCGCGCGACGGCCAGCGCTGGTTGGACATCTACCGCATCCTGGAGGCCGAGATGTTCGCCGCCACCGCGATCTTGCCCAACCTGGACTTCCCGACCGGGCCGGCCTACTACCTGATGGGCTTCGACATCCCGATGTTCACCCCGCTGTTCGTGATGAGCCGAATCACCGGATGGACCGCGCACATCATCGAACAGACCGCGTCCAACGCGCTGATCCGTCCGCTGAGTGCCTATTCGGGAAGCCCGCAGCGCGTCCTCGGCGCGGTCTGAGGTTCGGCCGGCGGGCTACCATCCGGGAATGTCGCAACTGTTCCCCGATTACCGCCCGCTCTGGGAGACCGACCAGCACCGCGAACTGCGCAAGCACGCTGCGGAGTTCCTGCGCAAGGAGGCCACCCCGCACCAGGAGCGCTGGGCCGCCCAACATGGGGTGGACCGCGAATTCTGGAACAAGGCCGGTGACGCCGGGTTGCTGGGGCTGGATCTGCCCGAGGAGTTCGGCGGAGCCGGCGGCGACTACGCCATGCACGCGGTGGTCCAGGAAGAACTCGTCTACGCCCATGACCAGGGCTTCGGCTTCTCGGTGCATTCGCCGATCGTGGCGCACTACCTCTACGCCTACGGCAACGACGAGCAGCGCAAGCGCTGGCTGCCCAAGGTCATCAGCGGCGAGGCCGTGCTGGCGATCGCGATGACCGAGCCGGGCACCGGCTCGGATCTGCAGTCGGTGCGCACCACCGCGGTGCGCGACGGCGACCACTACGTCATCAACGGCTCGAAGACGTTCATCTCCAACGGGACCCACTGCGATCTGCTGGTGATCGTCGCCAAGACCGACCCGTCCCAGGGGGCGGCCGGGGTGTCGCTGATCGTCGCCGAGACCAACGGATTGGCCGGTTTCGAACGCGGCCGGGTACTGCAGAAGATCGGCCAGCACGGCCAGGACACCCGCGAGCTGTTCTTCACCGACATGCGGGTTCCCGTCGCCAACCTGCTCGGGGAGAAGGAAGGTCTGGGCTTCTACCAGCTGATGGACCAGCTGGCCCGGGAGCGGCTGATCATCGGGACGCTGTGCGCGGCGCTGGCCGAGGCGGCCGTGCTGGAAGCCATCCGTTACTCCAAGGAACGTGAGGCGTTCGGCCGGCCCATCGGCAACTTTCAGCACACCAAATTCGTGCTGGCCGAATGCAAGACGGACACGCTCGCGATCAAGACCCTGGTCGACTACGCGATCAGCCAGTACGTCGGCGGCAAAAACGACCCGATGACCGCGTCGATGGCCAAGCTGTTCGCCGCCGAGAAATCCGATCAGATCGTCGACAAGTGCCTGCAGATCTTCGGCGGCTACGGCTACATGGCCGAATACCCGATCGCCAACATGTACACCGGTTCGCGGGTGAACCGGATCTACGGCGGCACCAGCGAGATCATGAAAGAGATCATCAGCCGGTCGCTGTGAGCTCCAGGCGCTCGAGTCGGCGCACCAGCAGGCTGGGCAGCCATCGGCCGGCCTCGGCGACGCCGAACTGCGATGTGCGTGCCAGCAGCTCGCCGATCACGATCCTGGCCTCCAGCCGTGCCAGGGCGGCGCCGACGCAGAAGTGCGCGCCCTTTCCGAAGGCCAGGTGACTCTGCGGCGGGCGGTCCACCCGGAATTCGTTCGGCTCGCCGTAGCGCGACGGGTCCCGGTTGGCCGCGCCCCACAGCAACAGCAACCGGGATCCAGCCGGCAGATTCACCCTGCCGAGGCTGGTGTCGCGCCGGACGTGGCGGTAGTGACCGCGGAACGGCGACTCGCACCGCAACACCTCTTCGAGGAACGGGCCCAAAAGCTCCGGTGACTCACGGATCCGACGCTGAACCTGCGGGCGCGTTGCCAACGTCCAAGCGGCCGAACCGATCAGCGACGCCGTCGATTCACCGCCGGCGCTGAACAGCGTGATCATCATGACCTGGGCGGTGAGGGTGTCGAGTGTGCCGGTGGCGCAGGCGGTGGCCAGATCGCCGAGCAGGTTGTCGCCGGGATCGAGCGCAGCCCGCGCGAAGTGGTCGTTGATGTAGCCCGCGAGCTCCATCACGGCGACACCCGCGCTGGCGAGCTGGTCGGCGTCGACCAGTCCCTCCACCACTTGGGTGCCGGCGTAGCCCCATGCCGTCAGCTGATCCACGTCCTCGTCGGGCACACCGATCAGCCGTGCCACGATCATCATCGGCAGCCGGTTGGCGACGGCGCTCATCCACTCGATGTGTCCGTCGCGGACCCCGTCGTGCCATAGCTGGTCCATCGTCTCGGAGATGAAGGGCTCCAGCGCGCGAATGCGTTTGGCCGCCAGTTGCGGTACCAGCATCTTGCGGTGCGCGGCGTGCGCCGGGTCGTCGGCGGTGGCCAGCACATGGGTGGGGTCGCCGAGTCCGGGCATCGGGAACGTGGCCACCGTGCCGTCGGGTTGATAGAGCATCGTCCCGGTCAGGTTTGAGGAGAAGTCCTCCGGCCGCGCGACGGCTTCGGTGACCGCATCCCAGCCGCACACCGCATAGAACCCCGAGTCGCCGACCGGATGGACGGGCGCTTGCGCGAGCATCCGCGCATACAACGGGTACGGGTCTTGAATGCACGCGTCCTCGAACAGGCGCAGGCCGATCTGGTCTGTCTCTACTGGCATGGCTCTAGGCTGCTCAGGGCGTGCTACCTGCGTCAATGCGCTACGCAAAGTTGAAAGCCGCCGATGGAGCCGAGCGCCGGGGATTGTCTCAGGGCGCATCGCGGACCTGCAGACACGGTGAGAATTCCGCCTATTTTTGTCTCACGCTGAGATAAAGTTTCCAGGCGGAGGGGGCTTGCGATGACGGGGCATGACTGGCTGGTGGGAGAGGACCGCCGTGCCGCCGGCGCCGAACGCATCTACACCGCCGCGATGGATCTGGTGATTCGCGACGGGATCGATGCCCTCGACATCGACGTCTTGGCCGCTCGGGTGCATTGCTCGCGTGCCACCATCTATCGGCACGCCGGCGGCAAGGCCGAGATTCGCGACGCCGTTCTGGCCCGGGCGGCCGCACGCATTGTGGACACCGTGCGGCAGGCGGTCGTCGGGCGCAGCGGGGCCGATCGGGTGGTGGCCGCGATAGCGGCGGCACTGCAGCGGATCCGCTCGGATCCGCTCGTCCAACCGATGGTCGGCTCGGTGCGCGGCGCGCAGGAGATGACCCGACTGGCCGCATCGCCCATGGTCGCCGGTTTCGCCCGCGACCTCGGTGGCCTCAGCGAAGACGATCGACAGGCCGCGCAGTGGGTCGTGCGGGTGGTGCTGTCGCTGTTGTGCTGGCCAATCGAGGACGCCGCGGCCGAGCAGCAGATTCTGGAGCGCTTCGTGGCCCCCGCCTTCACGGGGGACGGTTTCGCCGCGCAGACCTAGAACACGTTCTAGTCTGGCCGTCATGGGATTTCTCAAACCTGAACTGCCCGTTGTCGACTTCGCCGAATGGAGCAAGGGCACGCGCAGCGAGAAGATCCGGCCGATGGCCCGGCACTGGGCCGAGGTGGGTTTCGGCACGCCGGTGGTGCTGCACTTGTTCTACGTGCTCAAGATCGGCCTCTACATCCTGGGCGCCTGGTTGTTTGCGCTGAGCACCGCCGGCATTGACGGCTTCGCGCAAGTGCGGCAGTGGTGGAGCGAGCCGATCGTCTTCGAGAAGGTCGTGCTCTACACGATGCTGTTCGAAGTGATCGGCCTGGGCTGCGGCTTCGGTCCGCTCAACAACCGCTTCTTCCCGCCGATGGGATCGATTCTGTACTGGTTGCGGCCGGGCACCATCCGACTGCCTCCGTGGCCGCGGCGCATTCCGCTGACCAGCGGAACCGGCCGCACCCCGGTGGACGCCGCCCTGTATGCGGCGCTGCTGGTGATGTTGGTGGTCGCGTTGGTCTCCGACGGCACCGGCCCCATCGCCGCGCTGCACACCGAAGTCGGGGTGCTGCCGCATTGGCAGATCCTGACGATTCTGGGAATCCTGGCCGCGATCGGGTTGCGCGACAAGGTGATCTTCCTGGCGGCCCGCGGAGAGGTCTACGCCCCGCTGGCGGCGGCGTTCCTGTTCACCGGGGTCGACATGATCATCGCGGCCAAGGCGATCTTCATGGTGATCTGGATGGGCGCGGCGACCTCAAAGCTCAACCACCATTTCCCGTTCGTCATCTCGACGATGATGAGCAACAACCCGCTGATCCGGCCGAAGGCGCTCAAACGTGCCTTCTTCAAGAACTTCCCCGACGACCTGCGCCCCGGTGGTCCGTCCAAGGCGCTGGCGCATGTGAGCACGGCGATCGAGATGCTGGTGCCACTGCCGCTGTTCTTCTGCCACGGCGGTCTGCCTACCGCGATCGCCGCCTTCGTCATGG
Source organism: Mycolicibacter heraklionensis (assembly GCA_001673575.1). Classification (GTDB taxonomy): domain Bacteria; phylum Actinomycetota; class Actinomycetes; order Mycobacteriales; family Mycobacteriaceae; genus Mycobacterium; species Mycobacterium heraklionense_A. Next base: position 39,933 of record LZME01000037.1, read on the forward strand.
TCTGTTTCCATCTGGGCATCCTGGCGGCGATCCCGATGGGGGTGCCGCTCGAGTGGAACGTCTTCATGATCTTCGGGGTGCTGTCGCTGTTCGTCGCGCACGCCGATCTCGGGCTGTCCGACCTCAACAACCCGCTGGCGGTGGCGCTGCTGTTCGCCGTCAGCGCGGGCACGGTGGTGGTGGGCAACCTCTTCCCGCACAAGGTTTCCTTCCTGCCCGGCATGCGGTACTACGCCGGCAACTGGGACACCACGCTGTGGTGCCTGAAGCCGTCGGCCGAAGAGAAGATCGCCCGCGGGATCGTCGCGATCGCCAGCATGCCCGCCGCCCAGCTGGAACGGTTCTACGGCAGTGCCGAGGCCGCGCAGATCCCGATCTACATGGGATATGCGTTCCGCGGCTTCAACACTCACGGGCGAGCGTTGTTCAGCCTGGCGCACCGAGCGATGGCCGACGGCGACGAGAGCGACTACTCGCTGACCGACGGCGAGCGGATCTGTTCGACGGCCATCGGCTGGAACTTCGGTGATGGCCACATGACCAATGAGCAACTGATCGAGGCGCTGCAACAGCGCTGCGGATTCGAGCCGGGGGAGGTGCGGGTGGTGATTCTCGATGCGCAGCCGATCCATCGGCAGACCCAGGCCTACCGGCTGGTGGACGCCGCCACCGGTGAGTTCGAGCGCGGCCACGTGAAGGTGGCCGACATGTTGGAGCGCCAGCCCTGGCAGGACGACCTGCCGATCTACGTCGATGGCGCCGTCGCGGTGTGATCCAGATAACTGGTCCAACCAGTTGACCAGTAGGGTCGGGTGCCCGACCATGTAGACCATGGATCTGGCGCCCATCTCCCGCACCGCGCTCTCCGACACGATCTTCGTGCGGCTGGTCGAAGAGATCCTGACCGGACGCCTGCCCGCCGGTGAGCCGCTTCCCTCGGAACGCGAACTGGCGCTGACCCTGCAGGTCAACCGGCACGCCGTCCGTGAAGCGCTCAAGCGGCTGCAGCAGGCGGGACTGGTCCGGATCAGCCACGGCGGGAAGACGCGGGTGCTGGACTGGCGGGAAAGTGCCGGCCTGGACGCGTTGACCGGATTGGCTGTCGCCGGGGCGATTCCGGCGCGCCAGATCATCGGCGACGTGGCGGTGATGCGCCGCTCGATCGCCGCGGACGCCGCACGACTCTGCGCGCGGAATGCCTCGGCGCAGCAGCGGGCCGCGATCACCGCGGCCGCCGCGGACTACCCGATCTCCGGGGACCTCACGGCGATCAGCGACGCCGACCTGGCGTTCTGGATCGCCATAATTGACGCCTCCGGCAATATTGCTTATCGGCTGGCGCTCAACACCTTGGTCGCCGCCTACGACGAGATCGGCCGCGACGCCATCTACGCGCTGGGCGCCGCCGAGTTCGCCGACCGCCGCTCCCACATCGACCTTGCCGCCGCGATCGCCGCCGCCGACGAGGACGCGGCGTACCGCCTCGCCGACGAATTGCTGACCCGGTTCGTCACGGCCTGCCAGGCCGGCGGCGAGGGAGGGGAATAGCCGCATGTTCGACCTCATCGCGCACGCCATCCCGGTCTTCGTGCTCTGCCTGCTGCTGGAAGCCGTGTCGTTCGCGGTGCGGCCCGCCGACGAGGAGCGCGGCTACGAACTGCGCGACACCGGCACCAGCCTTTCGATGGGCATCGGCAACGTGATCATCAACATCGGCTGGAAGCTGGTGGTGCTGGCGGTCTTCAGCGGGGTCTACCTGTTGGCGCCGGTTCACCTGCCGGCGGCCAACCCGCTGACCTGGATCGCGTTGTTCGTCGCCGACGACATCGCCTACTACTGGTATCACCGCACGCACCACACCATCCGGGTGTTCTGGGCCAGCCACGTGGTGCACCACTCCAGCCAGCACTACAACCTGTCGACGGCGCTACGCCAGACCTGGACGCCGTTCACCTCGGTGCCGTTCTGGATCCTGTTGGCGTTTGCCGGATTCGCCCCGTGGATGATCCTGCTGCAGCAATCGGTCAGCCTGCTCTACCAGTTCTTCATCCATACCGAGCGGGTCGGCAAGCTTTGGCGGCCAATCGAATTCATCTTCAACACCCCGTCACACCACCGCGTGCACCACGGGGCGAACGTCCAATACCTCGACAAGAACTACGGGGGAATCCTCATCGTCTGGGACCGGCTGTTCGGCACCTTCCAACCCGAGGACGAGCGCGTCGTCTACGGCTTGACCAAGAACATCGACACGTTCAATCCGGTGCGAGTGGCCACCCACGAGTACGTCGCGATCTGGCGCGACATCCGCGCGGCCCGCAGTTGGCGTGCGGTGTGGGGCCACCTCTTTCGCGGCCCGGGGTGGCAGCCCGCCGGTTAAGAGCTGGGCTTGACCCACTCGTCATAGAACGGCGGCATCGCCGAGGCCCGGGAGCTGAACTGCGCGTCGCGCTTCTCCAGGAACGCGCGCACGCCGTCGGCGCCGTCGCCGATGCTGGTGTAGAACATCGCCAGCGAGTCCACCCGGTGCGCCTCGACCGGGTCGGGCTGCGCGGAATTGCGGTAGAGCATCTGGCGGATCAACGCGAACGAGACCGGCGAACGGCCCTTGGTCCAGGCGTCGGCGACGGCCCGCGCCTCGGCCAGCAGAGTCTCGGGTTCGTGGATGGACTGGGCGATCCCGCAGTCGCGCGCGGCGTCGGCGCCGAGGATGTCAGCACGGTAGAGCAGATCCAACGCCGTCGGTACGCCCACGATCCGGGGCAGGAACCACGTCGAACACGCCTCCGGGGTGATGCCCAACTTCCCGAACACCAGACCGAACCGCGCCTTGGTCGAAAACAGCCGGGCGTCCATCGCCAGCATCATGGTGGCGCCGATCCCCACCGCGGCGCCGTTGACCGCCGCGATCACCGGCTTGCGACAGCCATAGATCGCCAGCGTCACCCGCCCGCCGGTGTCGCGCACCCGGGCCAGCTCCGGGTCGTCGAGGTCGGCCATGTCGGCCAGCGACGGTGACTTGGACTCGTCGAGTCCGAACACGTTGCCCGAGCTGGACAGGTCCATGCCCGCACAGAACGCACGCCCGGAGCCGGTGACGATCACCGCACGCACGGTGTCGTCGTCGTTGACGTCGACGAAGGTGCGCTCCAGTTCCTCGGCCATTTCGACGGTGAACGCGTTGAGGTTGTCCGGTCGGTCCAGGAACACGGTGAGAATGCCGTCTTCGACCTCGTGGCGCAGCGTGTTGAACTCCATCTGCCCGAGGCTAGTTGCCCCGACCTGTTGACTCTGCCCCCGGGGGAGATTCGACACTGGACCGCATGCCGACACTGTTGCCGATCGGGGACTTCTCCCGGATGACCTATCTGACTGTCAAGGCGTTGCGGCTCTACCACGAGCGCGGCCTGCTGTCGCCCGTGCAGGTCGACCCGTCATCGGGCTACCGCTACTACAGCCCGGACCAGGTGCCGATCGCCCAAGTCATCCGCCGGCTGCGCGATCTGGGCATGCCGCTCGACGAGCTGACCGCGGTGGTCCGCGCCGAGCAGGTCACCGACCGCAACCGGGCCATCGTGGCGCATCTGCAACGGCTTCAAGACCGGCTGGCGCAGACGCAGGCCAGCGTGGAGTCGCTGCGGGCGCTGCTCGAAGACTCCGGCGACACCTGCGACGTCGCCTACCGCTCGGTGCCGGCGACGCTGGCCGCCGCAGTGGTCGATCAGGTCGCGATGCCAGACATCGATGACTGGTGGACGCAAGCCTTCATCGAGCTCGATGCCGCGGTCGCCGACGACACTCCCGGGATTCGCGCTGCCCTGTACTCGGCGGAGTTCTTCGAAGCCGGTGGGGGAGAGGTGATCGCGTTTCGGCCGGTGAGCGCCGCCACGGCCCGCGGCAGGGTGCGAACGCTGGAGATCCCCGCGGCGGAACTGGCGGTCGCCGTGCACCGCGGGGCGTTCGGCGAGCTGGATCGCACCTATGCCGCACTGGGCACCCACGTGGCCGAACGCGAATTGGGTGTCGACGGACCGATTCGCGAGTACTACCTGGTGTCCGGCTATGACACCGACGACGAGGAAGCGCATCGCACCGAGGTGTGCTGGCCGATCTTTCGCACCAAATCCTGACCCACGTCAACCGACAAGGAGTTCACCCATGGAGATCACGCTGCACAACGTCACCTTCGACTGCGCCGACGCCGACAAGCTGGCGCGCTTCTGGTCGCAGCTGCTGGGCCGACCGCTCGACGACGGCGCCAACACCGAAATCGCCTCAATCGGCATTTCAGCGCCGACGCCCCCACGCCTGGTGTTCGTGCAGGTGCCGGAGGCCAAGCAGGTCAAGAACCGGGTGCACGTCGACCTCGTCGCGACGGACCTGGCCGCGGCGGTCGAGCGGGCCCTGGACCTGGGCGCCGCCCGATTGGGCGACCACGCCGACGGGGGCTACCAATGGACCACCTTGACCGACCCCGAGGGCAACGAGTTCGACATCGTGGCGGCCTGAGATGTCATTGCTGACCGACGCGTTGGTCGCCGCCGGGCCCGTCGCCGAACATCGCGAGGCGATGGCCCGCTACGGATGGTTGGTGGGTGGCCAGTGGGATCTGGACATCACCTGGATCGGTGACGACGGCACCCGCCAGCTCTCCGGGTGGATGGTCGCGGACTGGGTGCTCAACGGTCGGGCCGTCCAGGACGTCTGGCACGCCGAAGGCCTCTTTCACGGGTCGACGCTGCGCGTCTACGACCCGGCTATCGATGCCTGGCACATCCAATGGACGGAACCGCAACTGGGACTTCGCCTGCATCAACTGGGCCGGGCCGACGCGGACGGGATCGTCCAGGACGGCACGCTGCCGGACGGTTCCGCCATTCGGTGGAGCTTCCGCGACATCGGGCCGGACTCGTTTCGCTGGCGCGACGAACGCAGCGACGACGGGCGCACCTGGGAGCTGAAACAGGAGTATCGCGCCCGCCGCCGCTGAATCCGGTGTCAGGCGGTGACAGCGTCTTTCGTCTCGGCACGCGCGAGGAAGCGGGGCGCGATGCCCGCCGCGGTGGTCGCGATCGCCGCCGATCCCAGCGCCTGAGCCCAGCCGATCGGCCCCAGCGGGGTGCAGCCCATGAACTGGCTGATCCCCGGGATGCTGATCAACAGGGCCATCGCCGCAAACGAGCCGGCCGCGGTAGCCACCAGTACCGGCGAGCGCGACTCCAGCAGGGTCTGACCCAGCTGGGTGGTCACCAGCGCGACCAGCGCCACCGTGGAGGCGCGTCGGGGAAAGCCGGTGGCTCGCGCCATGAACCAGGCCGCCAGAGTGGCACTGGCCGTGGTCGTGCCACGCAGCGCCACCGCCCGCAACAACGCCTTCTCGTCGGGCCCGCGCCCGCCGAAGGGCATGGGGCGCCGGGGTTGGCTGATCGCCAGCGCGGTGGCCGGGAACGCGTCGGTCACGATGTTGACCAGCAGCAGCTGGCGGGTGTTCAACGGTGCCTGACCGGTCAGCGCGCTGCCGATGATCGCGAACACCGCGCCGCTGGCGTTGCCGCCCAACAGCACCGCCACCGCAGCCTGCACCCGCTGCCACAGTTGGCTGCCCTCGTTGAGCGCGTCCAGCAGGGTCTCGATGCGGCCGTCGAGCAGCACCACGTCGGCCGCGGTGTGGGCGGCGTCGCTGCCCTGGGCGACGATGCCGATCCCGACGGTGGCGGCCCGGATGGCGGCGGCGTCGTTGGCGCCGTCGCCGACCATCGCCGACACCTTGCCGCTGCGTTCCAGCGCCTGCACCACCTGCACCTTGTTCGCCGGTGACATCCGGGCGAACACCACTCGCTCGGCCACCGCGCGCTCCTGCTCCTTGCCCGACAGCGTCTCCCATTCCGAGCCGGTGATGACCTGCTCGGCGGTGAGCTGCAAGCCCATCTTGCGGGCGATCGCGCGGCCGGTGGTCGGGTGATCACCGGTGATCATCCGAATGGGCACCTGCCGGCGGTGTAGCTCGGCCAGCAGGCCGGCCGACCCGGCGCGCGGGGTGTCGGAGATACCGACGAATCCGACCAGGGTCAAACCGTCGGCGCACTGCTGGGCCATGGCCGCCAGCTGGGCTTCGGGATCGTCAGGATCAGCCGAAAGCGTTTGCAGTTCAGCGGGACTGAGCTCACGCCGTGCCACCGCAAGCACCCGCAGGCCCTCGTCGGCCAGCTGCTCCACCACGTCGTCGATGTCGGCCGCGACGTTCTCGCAGGCCGCGAGCACCACCTCGGGTGCACCCTTGATCGTCAGTTCGGTCCCGAACACCGATGCCGCGAACGGCCGCCCGGAGCGGAACGGCAGATGGGCGTCTGCTGCCCCCGATGCGATGGCGCCGGGCACCGACGCAGCCGCCGCCACGATCGCGGCGTCGGTGGCATCGACATGGCTTTGCCCCTTCGCCGACGGCGTCGCACGTACCGCGCACCGCAGCACCTCGTCACGGGAGTGATCGGCTGCCGTCCGCACCTCGGTGACCCGCAACCGGTTCTCGCTCAGCGTGCCGGTCTTGTCGAAGCACACCACGTCGACGCGGCCCAGGGCTTCCACGGAGCGTGGCACCCGCACCAGCACACCGGATTTGGTGAGACGCTGCGCCGAGGCGTGCTGAGCCAGCGTCGCCACCACCGGCATGCCCTCGGGGACGGCGGCGACGGCCACCGAAACACCTTGGGCCACCGCCTGTTGCAGCCGGGTGCCGCGCAGCACCCCCAGCGCGCTGACCAATCCGCCGGTCATCAGGCTCAGCGGCCATGTCCGGTTGGTGATCTGGCCGAGCTGATGGCCCAGCCCGATGTCGCCGTGCCGACTGGTGACGAGGTCGGCGGCGCGCCGCACCTCGGTGTCGGGCCCCACCGCGGTCACCAACGCCAGGCCCGTCCCGGCGGCCACGGTGGTTCCGGCGAAGAGCATGCAGCGGCGTTCGGCCAGTTCTGCACCCGGGGTGGCCTCGAGCTGCTTGGTCACCGGCAGCGACTCACCGGTCAGCGACGCCTCGTCGACCTCCAGCTTCTCCAGCTCGATCACGCGGGCGTCGGCCGGCACCACGTCGTCGGGGCCCACCTCGATCAGATCGCCACGCTGCAACTGCTCGGGGAGCACCTGCACCCGTTCCCGTGTGCCGTCGGGCCGGATCGTCACCTTCCAGGCGGGCGGGATCTGGTCGGCGAGCAGCCGATTCAATCTCAGCTCGGCGCTCAGGCGTTGGCCGGCGGCCAGCACGGCGTTGCTGGCCAGCACCGTGCCGACCAGCAAGGCGTCGATGGGGGAGCCCAGTATCGCGGTGGCCGTGGCTCCCAATCCCAGCACCGGGGTCAGCGGGTCGGACAGTTCGTCGCGCACCGCGTCGAGGAACTGCCAGATCACCGGGCGTTCGGCGCTGTCGGCAGTGCGCGGCGTGGAGGCTGGCTCCGCCGATTCGGCCAACGCGGCACGCACCTGCTCCACCGACATGGCATGCCACTCGTCGACCGGAACCGGCCGGGGAAGCGGTGCGTTGACCACCTTGCGTGCCGACCAATAGCCGGACGCCACACCCGCCGCCGCTCCCAACACCACCGCTTCGGGACCGCGTCCCCGGACGGTGGGAATCAGCAGCAGCGAACCCATCGCCGAAGCGCCGACGGACAATTCGACACCGCGACGACTGGCCGCCTTCGCCGCGGGCAGGGCATGCAGAATCCGCCACACCCCGGCCAGGTCATCGACGATCAGGTCCGCCTCCAGCGGTTGCGAGCGGCTGTCGTCGGGCAAGATGCCCACCCCGAGATCGGCCGCCGACAGTGCCCGGGCAGCCGCCGAGGAGATCACCGCGACGGTGTGGCCTTCCTGTTGGTAGTCGTGCACCGCATCAAAGAGTGCGTCATCGACCGAATCGCCTGTCATCGGCGCGAATTCGTCGAACGCGGGCCGCAGCTCGGCGAGACCGACGGAGTCATCGACGGTGATGGTCTGGACATCGGCTCGCTGTGTCTCGGCGAGTGTCGCGGCCGCCAGCGGATGCGGCGCCGGCGCGAAGAGTGCCTCGGTGACCGGGCGCCCCTTGCTGCGGCGCGTGCCGGGTACCGGGTGCCAGCCCGGCTGCAGGTCGCCGGCTGCCAGCATCGCCTGGGCGCGCTCCCAGGTGGTCAGATCCTTCTCGTCGCCACCGCGTAGCCGCACCAAGCGCAACGATTCGCTGCGCAGCACCCGCGGATCGAGAATCACCACATCGATCCGATCCAAGCGGCGCAGGCTTTCCGGGTCGATCTGCAGCGCCTCATCGTTGTTGGCCAGTCCGCGCCCCAGTGTCGCCGCGAACGATTCTTGGGTGGAGCGGGCGGCTTTCGGCACGGCGACCAACGCGGCGTTGCCGGCCAGGTTCGGGTCGCGGCTGGCGGCGCCGACCGCCGCCGCGCCGATCGCCTGAACCCAGGTGCCGCGCTGCAGGTGTTGTTCGACTCCGCCGACCGGCGGTGGCACCGGGCGTGAGTCCGGTTGCGTCTCCGATCCCGCGGTGGGGCGGGTCAATTCCGGTTCGCGCCGCAACCATGCCCGGGCATCGGCGCGCGCCTCGGCAGCTTTTAGGGTGTTGATCGCCAGGTCGACCGCCAGAATCGACGGTGCCACGGCGAGCGCGTTGGCGGCGGTAGAGGCCAACCCCATCGCGGTGTCGGTCGCGCGCTTACCGATTCGTTCCTCGAGGAGACGGCGCAGCCGCGGCTGGTGGTCTAGGGCGACCACGGCGCCTTGGACACTGGCCGGCAGGCGCGGAAATCGCAGGACACGTCCGGCCAGTGCGATGCCCAAGCCGACGGCGCTGATACCTGCCATCGCCGCGGTGGACACCGCCAACAACCCGTCGCCTGGCGCGGGGGTGCCGCGAGGCGCGCGACCGTCGGCGACATCATCGAGTTCGTCGTCGAGTTCGTCGTCGATCAGCGGGACGGCGGTGATGGTATCGAGAGGCTCATCCAGTGTCGGCTCGGCATCGTCGATTAGGGCAGGTATCGAGGGGGGCATCGGTCTCCTTCGCTCGGCGACCGAATCTGCAAAGAAAGCCTCTGGAGCCTTCGGTCGACATGGTCAATCGTCCGAAGGTCTCGCTCGCGAAAGTCCTGGGTCCGCTGAATGACCGGGCGGGTTGAACCGCCGTATTGACGACCATTCACATCCACCACCGGTGTGGTGGGTAGGAACTACTCCCCTTCGCGATCGAAGGTAGGGCAGGTAGGCGGCGTCCAGCTGAACGCCGGCGAGACCCTACTTGAAATGCCGGTGAATGCTGTGCGTTGCAGACGGTTTCGTTCAGGAGCGCGGCGCCCAATAGTCCAGCATCTCGGCGAACGTCTCGAAAGCCGGTTTCGAAATGCCGTAGGGAGCCTCGAAGTGCAGGCTCAACGGATAGCCCAACTCGGCCACGCCGTCGATGACCCGCTTATACAGATCGAGCATCTGCCGGCGTTTGGCGTCGGGTTCGCTTACGGCCAGAGTCCGGACGAAGGCCTGCTCGGCGGCGACGGTCTCGTTGCCCGGGTCCTGAATCAGCCAATCGACCAGTCCGACTTTGCTCTCCATCCTGGGCACGAAGCCGAACGACAACAGGACCTCGGGCCGGTGATCGCTGACGTTCTTGAAGTCGCGAAGGAATCCGACTATCGCGTCGGAGTAGAGCAGCTGGGTCATCCCGAAGGTGGCGCCGCGGTCACATTTGAAGTCGAAGCGTTCCCGCTCGCCGTCCCGTGTCGGGATGAGGATGACGCCCCGGTTATCGACGAGATCGTCGAATTTCGAGAGCGCGTCGGTGGGTGCGACGCCGCCGCCGTCGCCGTCCTTCAGCGTGCGGGGGACACCGACGAAGATGATTCCGTCGAACCCGACCTGGCGCAGGCTCGCAAGTCGCGTCCGCAGCGCCGACTCGTCGAGGAATGCGGTTACCTGCGTACATAATCCGTGTACGCCGGGCAGTTCGGGACGGATTATCGACCAGAAGTCGGGGACGTCGAGTTTGGGTTTCATCTCGATCGGCCGATCGTCATCCTCGGGGATCAATCCGGGGATCATGACGTGACCGATCCGGCCCGCGATACCCGCTTGAGCGGATAGCTGCAGGACCTTGTATGCCTCTTCGCGGGCGTGCTCGACCCCGCGATCGATGTTGGGCGGCACTAGTTCCAGGGCAATGGTGTTCAGCGGCACCAGGGGACTCCGATCAGATTTGAACGGACATGTTGCGCCCCAGAGACGTCTCTGGGGCGCAACATGTCAGACGGTCACAGGCCGGTGCGGGCTTCCTTAGCCGCGGCAACCATATGGGCCAGCGATGCCGTCACCTCGTCGGGTTTGCGGGTCTTTAGACCGCAGTCCGGGTTCACCCAGAGGCGTTGGGCCGGAACGGCATCCAGCGCCTCGCGTAGCGACGCGGCCATCTCGTCGGCGCTCGGCACGCGCGGCGAGTGGATGTCGTAGACACCCGGGCCCACCCCGTTGGAGAAGCCGATCGCATTGAGGTCATCGAGCACCTCCATGTGCGAGCGCGCCGCCTCGATCGAGGTGACGTCGGCGTCCAGGTCGGCGATCGCACCGATAACCTCGCCGAACTCCGAATAGCACAGGTGGGTGTGGATCTGCGTCGCGTCGGAGACGCCCGAGGTGGCCATCCGGAACGAACCGACCGCCCAGTCCAGGTAGGCCGCCTTGTCGGCGTCGCGCACCGGCAACAGCTCGCGCAGGGCGGGCTCGTCGACCTGGATCACCGCGATACCGGCGGACTCCAGATCCACCGTCTCCTCGCGGATCGCCAGCGCCACTTGGTAGGCGGTGTCGGCCAGCGGTTGGTCGTCGCGGACGAACGACCAGGCCAGGATGGTCACCGGACCGGTGAGCATGCCCTTGACCGGCTTGTCGGTCAGCGACTGGGCGTAGGTGGCCCAGTCGACCGTCATCGGCTTGGGGCGCGTCACGTCGCCGAACAGCACCGGCGGGCGCACGCAGCGACTGCCGTAGGACTGCACCCAGCCGTTGCTGGTGGCGAAGAAGCCCTCCAGCTGCTCGGCGAAGTACTGCACCATGTCGTTGCGTTCCGGCTCGCCGTGCACCAGCACGTCGAGGCCGAGGTCCTCCTGCAACTTGATGACGGCAGCGACCTCCGCCTTCATCCGGTCGGTGTACTCCGCCTCGTCGATCTCCCCGGACGCCAGCGCGGCGCGGGCCTTGCGGATCTCCACGGTCTGCGGGAACGACCCGATGGTGGTGGTCGGCAGCGGCGGCAGGTGCAGCCGCTCGTCCTGGGCGCTGCGGCGTGCCTCGGCCGAACCGCGCTGGATGCCGGCCGCCCGGATCTCGGCGATCTGCGCGCGCACTGCCGCATTGTTCAGTCGCGGGTCGGACGTGCGGGACGCGGCCGCGGCGTTGGACGCCTCGATCTCCGCAGCCACGGCTTCGCGTCCCTCGCGCAGCGCGCGGGCCAAGGTGGCCACCTCGGCCACCTTCTCGGCGCCGAACGCCAGCCAGCTGCGCAGCGCGTCGTCCAGACCCGTCTCGGGCTCCAGCGAGTAGGGCACGTGCAGCGTCGAGCACGACGTCGATACGGCAACGGCCTCCGCTGAACCCAACAGCGACGCCAGCTTGGCCAGGGCGGCCTGCAGGTCGGTGCGCCAGATGTTGCGGCCGTCGACCACGCCGGCGACCAGAACCTTGGAAGCCAGCTCCGGCACGGACGCGATTGCGGTGTTGGGTCCGTAAACCAGGTCGACGCCGATCGCCTCGACCGGGGTGCGGGCCAGCGCCGCCAGCCCGGCCCCGGGGTCACCGAAGTAGGTGGCCACGAAGATCGCCGGCCGCTTGCTCAGCCCGCCGAGGCGCTTGTACACCTGCTCGGCCAGGGCGGGGGCGTCCGCGGAGATGTCGGTCACCAGCACCGGCTCATCGATCTGCACCCATTCGGCGCCGGCGTCGGCCAGCTTGCCCAGCAGCTCGGCGTAGACGTCGGTCAGCTCGTCGAGGCGCGAGATCGGCGCCGGCGCCCCGTCGACGGCCTTGCTGAGCAACAGGAAGGTGACCGGACCGATGATCACCGGCCGGGCTGCGCTTCCGCCGAAGCCCTGCTCCTTGGCCTCGGCGAGCTCGGAGAGCACCTTGGCGGGATTGAGCGAGAACGTCGTGTCCGCCCCGATCTCGGGAACGATGTAGTGGTAGTTGGTGTCGAACCACTTCGTCATCTCCAGCGGAGCGATGTCGGCGTTGCCGCGGGCCGCGGCGAAGTAGCGGTCCAACTCGTCGGCGACGCCGGCCACCCGGGCTGGGAGTGCGCCCAGCAGCACCGCGGTGTCGAGCATCTGGTCGTAGTAGGAGAACGTGTTCACCGGTATCGAGTCGAGCCCCGCGGCGGCCAACTGTGCCCAGGTGTCGCGGCGTAGGCCGGCGGCCACCTTCTTGAGCTCGTCCTGGTCGATCCGGCCGGCCCAGTAGCTTTCGGTGGCGCGCTTGAGTTCGCGGCGCGGTCCGATTCGTGGTGAGCCGAGAACGGTGGCGGTAAAGGCTTGAACGGTCACGATTTGATCCTTCAATTGACGAGGGTGGGTCAACGCCAGCAGCCGCCCAGCTGATCCGGTCCCGTGCCTATATATAAAGCACTATAACCCTCAAAACCAGACGCCCATTCCGCGAGGCGTTGATCCGCCGGGCGCGGCGCGCCCAGCACAACGGGCAGGTATTCGGACTCGCAGGCGCGCACCGAGGTGCTCCTAGTGGCCGTCGCTTCCCAGTCGGCGGGCGAACCCATGACCAGTGCTTATGACGGCGGTCGTTCCTGCATACCGCTGCGGGACAGTCCCGGATTCTCACCGGGTTCCCTCTCGCGCTCCGCGGAAAACTCCGTAAACCGCGGTGCGCTCGATGCCGAAGCCGCCTGGCGGCGACAACGGCAAACCAGTTGCGTGATCGAGGTTACTCGGCTCGACCGGCCGCGAGTGCCTCCGGGATCGGGGTCGGGCCGTCGTTGAAGTCGATGGTGCGGCCGATGGTCGACTTGTCGGCCAGGCAGGCAGCGATCACTGACGCGACGTTGTCGCGGGAGACCTGCCCTTTGCCCGTGTCGGGACCGACGGCGATTCTTCCGCTGGCTGAATCCAGGGTTAGCCGGCTGGGCCCCAGCACCGTCCAGTCCAGGTCGCTGGCGCGCAGATGGGCGTCGGCGGCGGCCTTGGCCTGCGCGTACGGATAAAACGGATCGTCCTCGGGAACACCGTGGTCGGGACCCGCGCCGAAATAGGACACCATCACGAATCGCCGCGCACCGGCTTTCGCGGCGGCGTCGATGCTGCGAATGGCGGCGTCGCGGTCGACGGCGTAGGTGCGTGCCGGGTTCCCGCCACCGGCGCCGGCGGAGAACACCACCGCGTCGTGATCGGCAAAGAGCCGGGCCAGGCCGTCGGTGTCGAGCTGCTCGATATCGGCCACCACCGGAACCGCGCCGGTGACCGCGACCTCCTCGGCATGGTCGGGGTTGCGGAACACCGAACTGACCTGGTCGCCGCGGGTAACGAGGGTGGGGGCCAGCAGCAGGGCGACCTTGCCGTGGCCGCCGACGATCACGATGCGTGCCATGGAGTCGACGGTACGCGGGAGAGCCCGGAGTGACCCCCGCTGACGCCCGCCGAGCACGCCCGTCGACAATCGAGGCAACAAGACCCCGAACCAACTAAGGAGCACCCATGGCTGAAGCCGTCATCGTCGAAGCGGTGCGCGCGCCGATCGGCAAGCGCAACGGCGGACTGTCCGGGGTACACCCGGCCGAACTGTCCGCCCAGGTGCTCAACGGGCTGGTCAACCGGGCCGGCGTGGACCCGGCCCTGGTCGACGACGTGATCTGGGGCTGTGTCATGCAGGCCGGTGAGCAGGCCCTGGACATCGGCCGTACGGCGGTGCTGAGCGCGGGCTGGCCGGAGACGGTGCCCGCGGTGACCGTGGACCGTCAGTGTGGCTCCAGCCAGCAGTCGGTGCACTTCGCCGCCGCCGGTGTGGTCGCCGGACACTACGACGTCGTGGTCGCCGGTGGCGTCGAGTCGATGTCGCGGACCCCGATGGGTTCCTCGCTGGCCAACGGCGGCCGCCCGTACGGGGACTCCTTCAAGGCGCGCTACAGCCAGACCCCCAACCAGGGCATCGGAGCGGAGATGATGGCCACCAAGTGGGGCCTGAGCCGCACCGCGCTCGACGAGTTCGCGCTGGCGTCGCACGAAAAGGCCGGTGCCGCACAGGACGCCGGCGCTTTCAAGGACGAGATCGTCTCGATCACGGACCCCGAGGGCAACGTCGTCAGCGAGGACGAGGGCATCCGCCGCGGTACTACGCTGGAGAAGATGGCCCAGCTCAAGCCCGCTTTCAAGGAGGACGGCGTGATCCACGCCGGTAACTCCAGTCAGATCTCCGACGGCTCGGCGGCGCTGCTGTTCATGTCGGCGGCCAAGGCGCGCGAACTGGGCCTGACCCCGTTGGCCCGGGTGCACACCGCGACGCTGGCCGGCGCCGACCCGGTGATGATGCTGTCCGCGCCGATCCCGGCGACCCAGAAGGCGCTGCAGCGCTCCGGCCTGAGCATCGACGACATCGGGGTGTTCGAGGTCAACGAGGCGTTCGCCCCGGTGCCGATGGCCTGGCTGGCCGAACTCGGTGCCGACCCGAAGAAGCTCAACCCCAACGGCGGGGCGATCGCGCTGGGTCACCCGCTCGGCGGCTCCGGTGCCCGGATCATGACCACCATGCTCTACCACATGCGCGCCAACGGAATTCGCTACGGTTTGCAGACCATGTGCGAAGGCGGCGGCCAGGCCAACGCCACCATCCTGGAGCTGCTGTGAGTGACGGGGCCGTTCTGGTAGAACGGCTTGGACAGCTGGGCAACGTCCTATTGATCACGATCAACCGGCCCGAAGCCCGTAACGCGATCAACGGCGCCGTCAGTGCCGGCATCGGCGACGCCTTGGCGCAGGCTCAAGACGACGACGAGGTGCGCGCGGTAGTGCTCACCGGCGCCGGCGACAAGTCGTTCAGTGCCGGGGCCGACCTCAAGGCGATCGCCAACCGGGAGAACATCTACCACCCGGAGCACCCGGAGTGGGGTTTCGCCGGCTTCGTGCAGCACTTCATCGACAAGCCCGTCATCGCGGCGGTCAACGGCACCGCGCTGGGCGGCGGCACCGAGATCGCCCTGGCCAGCGACCTGGTGATCGCCGAACAGCGCGCCCAATTCGGGTTGCCCGAGGTCAAGCGCGGCCTGATCGCCGGTGCCGGCGGGGTGTTCCGCATCGTCGACCAGTTGCCCCGCAAGATCGCCCTGGAACTGCTCTACACCGGCGAGCCCATCTCGGCGACCGACGCGGCCCGCTGGGGTCTGGTCAACCGGGTGGTCGAGGACGGCGGAGCGCTGCAGGCAGCCCTCGAGCTGGCCGAACGGATCACCGGCAACGCGCCGTTGTCGGTGCGGGCCAGCAAGCGGATCGCCTACGGCGTCGATGACGGCGCCATCCCCGGCGAAGTGGACGGTTGGGCGCGCACCGGCCGGGAATTCTCCGCTGTGCTGCGGTCCGAGGACGCCAAGGAGGGACCCCGGGCGTTCGCCGAGAAGCGCGCGCCAGTGTGGAAGGCGCGTTGAGCGGCGTGCCCGAGCCGCTTCTCATCTCCATCCGCGGGCGCGCCCCGCAGCTACACCCGGAGTCCTGGGTGGCGCCCAACGCCAGCCTGATCGGCCAGGTCAGCCTGGCCGCTCGGGCCAGCGTCTGGTACTCGGCGACACTGCGCGCCGAGGTCGAGCCGATCGAGATCGGCATCGACACCAACATCCAGGACGGCGTGACCGTCCACGTCGACAAGGAGTTTCCCTGTCGAGTGGGGGCGCACGTCAGCGTCGGGCACAACGCGGTGCTCCACGGATGCACCATTGAGGACGACTGCCTGATCGGCATGGGAGCGATCGTCCTCAATGGTGCCGTCGTGGGGGAGGGCTCGCTGGTCGCGGCGGGCGCCGTCATCCCGCAGGGGATGGTGGTGCCGCCCCGGTCACTGGTGTCGGGGGTACCGGGCCGGGTGCGACGAGACCTGAGCGAGGCCGAGGTCCGCAACAATCGGTACAACGCCGCGGCGTACCGGCGACTGATCGAAGTCCATCGAGCGAACTAACGCATTTAGGCCACCGGCCGCCGTTTCGCCGCTACGTTTTAGGGACGTTGCTTAACCCGCCGCTGAGGGGACGTCCTGCATGACCCAGATCAGTCCAACCCGCCCCGGCCTGCTGCGTGAGATCACCGACATCATGACCAGGGTCGCCCTGCCCTATCACGAGCCACGGGCAGTGGTGCAGCGGCGGCGTGCCGTCGTCGGAGTGGTCGTGGTGATCGGTGCCGCGGTACTGGCCGCCATGCACAGCAAGCTTCCAGGCGATGCGGCGTTCTACTGGCTGTCGCTGGTCTTGGCTGTGGTCTGGACGGTGGGGGCGGTGGTGGCCGGACCGCTGCACCTGGGCGTGTTGCGGTTCCGCGGACGCAACGAGCGGCCGGTGTTCACCGGCACCGGCGTGGGCCTGGTGCTCGGCGGGGTGTTCCTGCTGGGCGGGCTTGCCGTGCAAGACATTCCGCCGCTGGCCGACCAGGTGGTCGCCATCTTGGCCTACACCACCGAAGTCTCCTGGCGGCTGGTGGTGCTGATCGCTCTGGTCAACGCGATCGCCGAGGAGTTGTTCTTCCGCGGCGCACTGTTCAGTGCGTTCGGTCGCCGCTCCCCGCTGGTGTTTTCCACCCTGCTCTACGTCGCGGCGATGATGGCCGCGGGCAACCTCATGGTGGGGGTGGCCGCGCTGGTGCTCGGTACCGTCTGCGCCCTCGAGCGGCGGGCTACCGGTGGGGTGCTGGCTCCGGTGCTGACCCACCTGGTGTGGGGACTGGTGATGGTGCTGGCGCTGCCCCCGATCTTCGGGATGTAGGCACCGCTCTCAGGAGTCGGTGAAATTGGGGGAGCGCCGCTCCTGAAACGCACGGGCGCCTTCACGGAAGTCGTGGGCGTTCAACAGGATTGACTGCCCGACGTATTCGCGGTCCAAGGTGGCATCCAGCTCGGTCAGGGTGGCGGAGTTGATGGCGTGCTTGGTCTTGGCGAACGCCGCGGCGGGCCCGGCCAGCAAGCCGGCCAGCAGCTTGTCCACCTCGGCGTCGAACTCCTCGGCCGGGTACACCGCGCTGATCAGGCCCCACTCCAGGGCGTCGGCGGCCGACAGGCGTTCGGCCAACAGCGCCAACCGCATAGCGCGGGTCCGGCCCACGGCCGCGGCGACCAACGCGGAGGCGCCACCGTCGGGCATCAGCCCAATCTTGGTGAACGCCAACAGGAAAAAGGCCTGGTCCGAGGCCACGATCAGGTCGCAGGCCAGGGCCAGCGACACGCCGATACCGGCCGCCGGCCCCTGCACGACGGCCACCACCGGCCGTGGCAACGCGACGATCGCCCGGATCGCGCGATTGGCCTCGACGATGATCTCCGTCGCCAGTTCATCGGTTGCATCCTCGGCGCTGATCCCGGCGCCGGAGCAGAAGCCGCGCCCCGCCCCGCCGAACCGCACCGCGCGCACGCGCGGGTCGCGGCCGGCGGCTTCCATGGCGTCGGCGATACCGGCCAGCACACCGGTGGTCACCGAGTTGAGGCTGTCGGGGCGGTCGATGATCACCGAGAGCACCCCGTCGGTCAGGGTGACGGACACGCCCGCCACCGGGGCCAGGGTGTCGATGCCGGAGTCGATTGCAGTCATGGCCCTCACCCTAGGATGCACATCACACAGGCACACGACGAGGAGGCAGATATGGCGGGACCACTGGCGGGGCTGCGGGTCATCGAACTGGCCGGGATCGGACCGGGACCGCACGCAGCGATGATCCTCGGCGACCTGGGCGCTGATGTGGTTCGCGTGGAGCGGCCGCCGAAATTCGGTGGCGGGGCCAGCAAGGACACCATGCTGCGCAACCGGCGCTCGGTGACCGCCGACCTGAAGTCGCCGGAGGGCCGCGACTTGGTGCTGCAGCTGGTCGCCAAGGCCGATGTGCTGATCGAGGGTTTCCGGCCGGGCGTAACGGAGCGACTCGGTCTGGGCCCGGAGGACTGCGCCAAGGTCAACGAGCGGCTGATCTACGGCCGGATGACCGGTTGGGGGCAGACCGGCCCGCGCGCTCAGCAGGCCGGCCACGACATCAACTACATCTCGCTGAACGGGCTGTTGCACTCCGTCGGCCGCAAGGGGGAGCGCCCCGTGCCGCCGCTGAACCTGACCGGTGACTTCGGCGGCGGGTCGATGTTTCTGCTGGTCGGCATCCTGTCCGCGCTGTGGGAGCTGCAGCGTTCCGGCAAGGGCCAGGTGATCGATGCGGCGATGGTCGACGGGGCCAGCGTGCTCTCGGCGATGATGTGGAGCTTCCGCTCGCAGGGGCTGTGGAGCGACGAACGTGGGGTCAACATGCTCGACACCGGCGCGCCCTACTACGACACCTACGAATGTGCCGACGGCAAGTACGTGTCGGTCGGCTCGATCGAGCCGCAGTTCTACGCCGAACTGCTGGCCAAGCTGGAGCTGGACCCCGCCGAGTTGCCGGCGCAGAACGACGTCAGCGGTTGGCCGGTGCTGCGGGAGAAGCTGACCGCGGCGTTCGCCGCCCACGACCGTGACCACTGGGCCAAGGTGTTCGCCACCTCCGATGCCTGCGTGGCGCCGGTGTTGGCGTTCAACGAGGTGCAGGCCGACTCGCACATCACCGAGCGCGACACGTTCTACGACGTCGACGGCTACTTGCAGCCGATGCCCGCGCCGCGGTTCTCCCGCAGCGTTCCCGACGTCCCGACGCCGCCTGCCGTTCTGGGAGCCGACAACGAGTCCATCCTGAGCGACTGGGTATAGTCCCGACCAACCAGACGGTTGGGATTGAGAGGGGCCAAGAGAGTGCAGATCAAGGACGCGGTAGCCGTTGTCACCGGCGGTGCCTCCGGGTTGGGATTGGCGACGGCCAAACGCCTGCTGGACGCGGGTGGCCAGGTCGTGGTGATCGACCTCAAGGGCGAGGACGTGGTCGCCGAGCTCGGTGACCGGGCGCGCTTCGTGGAGGCCAACGTGGCCGACCCCGAGGCGGTCGGCGCGGCCCTGGATGTCGCGGAATCTCTTGGCCCCGTGCGGATCAACGTCAACTGCGCCGGAATCGGCAACGCGATCAAGACGCTGAGCAAGGACGGCGCGTTTCCGCTGGATGCCTTCACCAAGATCATCCAGGTCAACCTGATCGGCACGTTCAACGTGCTGCGCCTGGCGGCCGAGCGGATCGCCAAGACCGAGCCGATCAACGGCGAGCGCGGCGTCATCATCAACACCGCCTCCGTGGCGGCGTTCGAGGGCCAGATCGGGCAGGCCGCCTACTCGGCGTCCAAGGGCGGCGTGGTCGGCATGACGCTGCCGATCGCCCGTGACCTGTCGCGTGACCTGATCCGGGTCTGCACCATCGCTCCGGGCCTGTTCAAGACGCCGCTGCTGGGCTCGCTGCCCGAGGAGGCGCAGAAGTCGCTGGGTGCGCAGGTGCCTCACCCGTCGCGGCTCGGTGACCCCGACGAGTACGGCGCCCTGGCCGAGCACATCATCAACAACCCGATGCTCAACGGCGAGGTCATCCGCCTCGACGGTGCGATCCGGATGGCCCCGCGATGAGCGCTTGCGCGAAGAGCATTGAGCACAGCTAAGGAGTCCATATGGCATTGACAACGAAGTTCACCGAGACATTCGGGGTCGAGCACCCCATCGCCCAAGGCGGTATGCAGTGGGTGGGTCGCGCGGAGTTGGTGGCGGCGGTCGCCAACGCCGGGGCGCTGGGTTTCCTCACCGCGCTCACCCAGCCGACGCCGGCCGACCTGGCCAACGAGATCGCCAAGACTCGGGATCTCACCGACAAGCCGTTCGGGGTGAACCTGACCATCCTGCCGGCGATCAACCCGCCGCCCTACGACGAGTACCGGCAGGTGATCGTCGACGCCGGCATCAAGATCGTCGAGACCGCCGGCTCCAACCCGGCGCCGCACCTGCCGATGTTTCACGACAACGGAATCAAGGTGCTGCACAAGTGCACCTCGGTGCGGCACGCCGTCAAGGCGCAGAGCCTGGGCGTGGACGGCATCAGCATCGACGGGTTCGAATGTGCGGGTCACCCGGGTGAGGACGACATCCCGGGCCTGGTGCTGATCCCGGCTGCCGCGGCGCAGATCGAGATCCCGATGATCGCCTCCGGTGGGTTCGCCGACGCCCGCGGCCTGGTCGCGGCGCTGGCCCTGGGTGCCGACGGCGTCAACATGGGCTCGCGGTTCATGTGCACCGTGGAGTCCTGCATCCACCAGAACGTCAAGGAAGCCATCGTCGCCGGCGACGAGCGCGGCACCGAGCTGATCTTCCGCTCGCTGCACAACACCGCGCGGGTGGCCAGCAACGCGGTGTCTCGCGAGGTCGTCGAGATCCTCAAGAACGGCGGTCAGTTCCCCGACGTCCAAGAGCTGGTGGCCGGTGTGCGCGGCCGCCGCGTCTTCGACGAAGGCGACGTCGACGCCGGAATCTGGACGGTCGGCACCGCGATGGGGCTCATCAACGACATCCCGACCTGCGACGAACTGGTGTCGCGGATGGTGTCGGAGGCCGAGGAGATCATCCTCGGACGCCTGGGCAACATGGTCGAGGACGACGACGAGGAGAACGTCGCCTAGCGACCGCCGGAGTTTGCGTAGAGGGCTGCGATCCGATTCGGGTCGCAGCCCTTTGCGTTAGGCGCCGGTTGCAGAGGCGGCGTAGCGCACGGTGCTGCGTTGGGCGCCCAAGTCGATCGCACCGTCGTCGGTTGCCACGGCGGCTTCGACGATGTCGCCGTCGCGCAGGTAGCGGGGATTGCCGGCCTGCCGTTTGAAGAAGGCCTTCCACTTCAGTGCCGGTGGCAGTAAGGAGCCAAGGAGCTCGATTGGCTTGGGCGGGGCGCTGAGCGCGGTGCCGGCCGGAGTGCCGGTCAGGATCAGATCACCGGCGGCGAGATTCTGAAACCGGGTCAGACTCTGCAGGGCCTGGAGGGGCCGATACACCATGTCGCCGTTCACGGTCATGTCCTGACGGATCTCGCCGTTGACCGCCAGGCGAAGGCGCAACTGCCCGAACCGTGCCCAGTCTGCGGCGTCGAACAGCACCAGAGCCGGGCCGACCGGGGTGAATCCGGGGTAGGACTTGGCCTCGTAGAACTGGGTCTGAGGCAGTTGGACATCGCGGGCGGACACGTCGTTGGTGACGACCAGGCCGGCGATCAGCTGCGGCAGGTCGGCCTCGGAAATCGTTGCACCGACCGGGATATCACGACCTACGACGAGGCCGATCTCGACTTCGTAATCGAGCAGGGAAACATGGCTGGGCTTGACCACGTCGTCGAACGGGCCGGTGATCGACGCGGAGGCCTTGCGGAAGAAGGTCAGCGGCACCGTCGCGGGGTTCATGCCGGCGTCTTTGATGTGCGAGACGAAGTTGGTCATCTGGGCTATCACCCGGCACGGCGCTGTCACCGGGGAAAGCAGGGCGAGCCCGTCCACCGGCACGCTGTCGTGACTGCCCGCCGCGGCTTCGATGGCGGCCCGATCGGCCAACAGCTCTCCGGTAGTGGTGGCGCGCGAATCGATCCGGGCGGCTCCGGTCGGCGTACGCACCCACCAGCCGTCGGCGGTGCGAAGTACGGAAACGGTCATGAGGAGGCAACTTTCAGTAGGCCGGCCAGCCGGCGGACGTCGAACTCGTTGTCGCCGCGCAGTGCGGCCAGGATCGCGCGCGCCTCACTGGGCGCCGTCCGCACCTCGGTGCCGAGGAAGTTCTTGCTGGCCGGTGGTCCCCACTGGGCCAGCCCGGACGCGGTGAAGGGCGCCCAGCCCGGCTCCACGGTGTTGTCGAACATGTCACCGTCGGTGAAGTGTTCCACCAGAAAGCCGTCGGGATCGCGCCAGTAGTCAAAGATCTGGCTGCCCTGGATGTGGCGGCCGACGCCCCAAGACCGGTGATATCCCAAATCTTTGAGGTACTCGCCGCCGGCGGCCAGAGCATCGAGGTCGCAGACCTGATACGCCGAATGCACGTAGCGGTCGGCTGGGCCCAGCGCGATCGCCAGGGTGTGGTGGTCGGCCGGGGTGGTGCCCCGATCGCAGCGGATAAAGCTCATGGTCGGTCCGCGCTCGCGTTGCCCGGGGAAGTACTGAAAGTCGCTGACGATCATCCCGAGGGTGTCCAGGTACCAGTTGAGCGTCTGAAGGTATCGGGTGCTCTGCAATACCACGTGGCCAAGGCGTTGCACGATTGCCGGTGTGCGCGTCGGGCGTTGGGTGGCGTTGGACCTGCGCACCGTGTGGCCGACGTTGAAGAGCTGCGGGGTTTGCGCCGGCAGGGCGTCGAGCTTGTGGGTGGACGATACGACCCGGACCACCATGCCGTTGGGATCGAGCAGGTTGACGCTGACCCCGCCGAGCGATTCGGGCAGCGGGGCGACGCGGCCGTCGGTGGCGGATGCCAGCCGAGTCAGGTCCGCCGTGTCTTGCGCACGAAAAGCAGCCCCGCGAAAACGGTTTCGGCTCCCGCGTCGGATGATGACGCACGGTTCGGCGGCGTCCGCGCCCCGCAGGTGCAGTTCCTGCTCGGTCCGCAGTGCGGTGGCGAACCCGAATGCGTGGGCAAACTCCTCGGCGCGCGCCAAGTCGGGCTTGTCGAACTCCAGCCACGCCAGGTCCTCGACCTTGATGATCGGCTTGGTTGACCGGCCGATGTGTTCACCGCGGTGTGCGCCCTGGGTGCTGTGCAGTGTCATCGTCCGGCGTTCTCGGCGTTCTCTGAGAGCAGGCGCAGCGCCGTGCTGTAGAGCGCATTGGCGTGCATGTCGAACATCTCGATGAGATCGATGGCCTGCTCGTCGACTTCGTTGGCGATGAACAGGCCGTCGGCGCCGGCGATGGCATAGGTGACCAGCTGACGCATCTGGGTTTCGGTGAGTCCCGGGGTGAGCTCGCCCAAAGTCTGGGTCAGTGCAACGGCAGTCTGGGTACGGGCCTGGATGAACATCGCCCGTGCCCGCGCCTCGATGGGCCGGCGTTCCAGCGCCAGCATCAGCCCGAGTCGGATGAAGTCCGGTGATTCCAGCAGGGCCTTGGCGATCTGCATCGCCAGCCCCTGAACCCGCTCGTGTGCGGTGCCCTCGGCGGGGACCTGCCAGGCGCTGAGCCAGCTAACGAAACTGCGCTCGATGACGGCGGCGATCAGATCGTCCTTGTTCTTGAAGTGCCAATAGATCGAGCTGGCGGGCAGCTCGCACTTGGCGCTGACCAGGGCGATGCTGGTGCCTTCGTAGCCGCGCTCGGCGGCGATCTCGGAGGCGGCATCGAGGATGCGCTCGCGAGAGAGCTCGCCGTCAACCCGTTTGCGTCGCTGTGGCTGACTCGTTTTCGCCATCGCGTCTCTCCTGGAGCCTTGACTCTGTAGTGATCGCTACATTACCGTAGCGATCACTACAGAACAAGTTTCTCGGAAGCGAGAGCGGGCATCGTGAGTACAGACACCTACGACGTGGCGGTGATCGGCTATGGGCCCACCGGTGCCACGGCCGCCAACCTCTTGGGTCAATTCGGCCTGAAAGTGATTGTGGTCGAGCGTGATCCGGATATATATGGCCGTGCCCGCGCGATTTCCACCGACGAAGAGGTCATGCGTGTTTGGCAGTCGGTCGGTCTGGCCGAGCGACTGCAGCAGGACATGCTGCCCGACCTTCCGTTGAATTTCGTTGACGCTGCCGGTGTCCCGTTCATCGATCTGAAGATCACCTCGCGTGGGTGCGGGCACCCGCCGCAGCAATTCCTGTACCAACCGGCCGTCGATCGCGTCCTGCGTGAGGGCGTGCAGCGCTTCGCGAATGTCGAGGTGTTGCTGGAACACGAATGCCTGCGCCTGCTGTCCACGGGTGACGACGTCGAGCTCCTCTGCGCCGACCTTGGTACCGACACCTTCAAGAGGCTCCGCGCCCGCTACGTGATCGCTGCCGATGGGGGAGCGTCGCCGACCAGGGGACAGTTGGGGATCGGCTATTCGGGTCGCACCTACGGCGAGCGCTGGGTGGTCATCGACACCAAAGTCCTGCAGGAGTGGGATGGCTACGACCGGTTGCGGTTCCACTGCAATCCCGCCCGGCCGATGGTCGACTGCCCGACCCCGTTGGGGCACCACCGCTGGGAGTTCCCCGCCCGAGCCGGTGAGGACGAGCAGAAACTCCTACTCGAGGAAGAGATCTGGAAGGTCCTGGGTGTCCAGGGCATCACCCCCGAGCACGTCAAGATCCTTCGGGCGGTGATCTACAGCCATCATGTCCGTGTCGCCGATCGCTGGCGGGTGGGCCGGGTTTTCCTGGCCGGCGACGCCGCGCACGCCATGCCGCCGTGGATCGGACAGGGTATGTCCTCCGGCGTGCGTGACGTGGCCAACCTGTGCTGGAAGCTCGCGGCGGTACTCAACGGGCTGGCGCCGGAAGGGCTGCTGGACTCCTACCAACTAGAGCGCAAGCCGCACGTCACCGAGGCCACCCGGCGTGCCCGGATGGTCGGGCGAGTCATCACCGAACGTAACCGGGCCATAGCCGTAGTGCGCAACCATGCCATGCGTGCGCTGACGCGCGTGCCCCTGGCACGTTCCGCGTCACAACGCCGGATGTGGGTTCCCGAAGCCCGCTACGCGGAGGGCTTCTTCTCCGAGAGTCGACATCGTGCCGTTGGATGGCAGGTCCCGCAGCCGTGGATCACCGCCGGCGACGGCACCAGCATTCGCCTCGACGATTTGCTGGGCGGCGACTGGGCCATCCTGCACACCGGCCAGCTACCACCGGGCGCGGACGACTGGATGGAACTGGGTATCCCAGCGCACCGGATCTCCGATCCCGGCCTCGTGCGTTGGCTGCGCAGCAGAAAGGCAACCACGGTGGTGCTTCGCCCGGACGGATTCATCTACGCCGCAGCCGGATCCGGAAAATCACTGCCCGCGCCCCCAGACGGCTACTCCGCCGCAGTAAGAAATGAGGTAGCCGCATGACCGCCACCGACATGATCGAGCGCACCGTCGCCGTGGCCGGCCGACCGATATTCCTCACCGAGGCCGGCAGCGGGCCCGCGGTGGTGCTGCTGCACGGCGGGGGACCGGGCGCCACCGGGGTGTCGAACTATGCGCGCAACATCGACGCACTGGCGCAGAACTTCCGCGTCATCGTGCCCGACATGCCCGGCTACGGGCGCTCTGACAAACACGTCGACCAGGCCGACCCGTTCGGCTATCTGGCGGCCACGGTCCTTGGCCTACTTGATGAACTCGACATCGGCACCGCGCACCTGGTCGGCAATTCCTACGGCGGGTCATGCGCGCTGAGACTGGCCCTGGACAACCCGGCCCGAGTGGGCAAGCTCATCCTGATGGGCCCGGGCGGCATCGGGACCACCCGTGGCCTTCCGACCCCTGGACTGCGAAGTCTGTTGTCCTACTACGGAAGCGACGGACCCAGCCGCGCCAAGCTGGAAGCCTTCATCCGTACCTATCTGGTCTACGACGGCGGCTCGGTTCCCGACGATCTGATCGATCTGCGCTACGCCGCCTCCATCGATCCAGAGGTGGTGGTCAACCCGCCGCTTCGCCGGCCTTCGGGACCGACGGCGCTGCGGACACTGTGGCGGATGGACCTGACTCGCGATAAGCGCCTGAAGGAATTGGCCACCCCGACTCTGGTGCTGTGGGGACGCGACGACAAGGTCAACCGGCCCGCCGGCGGCCCGCTGCTGGCGAACCTGATGCCCAACGCCGATCTGGTGATGACCGCCCGCACCGGGCACTGGATGCAGTGGGAGCGCGCCGAACTGTTCAACCGCATCGTCACCGAGTTCCTCGCACCATGACCACCATCGCCGCACCTTCGCTATTCGGCAACGTCCGCCTGGGGTACGTCGCCGTCGAGACGCAACGGTTCGCCGATTGGCGACGATTCGGTCGCGACGCCATCGGCATGCACGTCGACGACACGCTGCCCGATGTGATGCGGTTCCGGCTCGACGACAACGCATGCCGATTCCTACTGCGTCGCGGCCCGGCCGAGGACGTCACCGCGCTCGGCTGGGAACTGGATGACCACAGCGGTTTCGATGAGGTCGCCGCGCGGGTGGCGCGGCACGCGGTGCCGGTTGTCCAGGGGACCGCGGAGGAGGCAGCGCTGCGCGGGGTCGAGCGGCTGGCGCGATTCCCCGGACCCAACGGTCTGGTCCAGGAGATCTTCACCCGGCCCCAAGCCGCCGACGGGCCGTTGGAGGCCGCGGTGCGCGGGGGATTTGTCACCGGCGAAGGCGGTATCGGCCACGTCGCCATCACCACCAAGCGGCCGCAACAGATGCGCGGCTACTACGCCACGGTGTTTGACGCGCGGCTCTCCGATCTCATCGACGAGACGATCAGCGGGGTCAAGGTCAAGATCCGATTCCTGCGGGTCAACCAACGCCACCATTCGGTGGCGATTGCCGCCGTGAACCGCCTGCCGATCAACCCGATCCGCACCCGCGTGCAGCACGTCAACATCCAGGTCGCGGAGCTGGACGACATGACCGCGTCCTATCAGCGGGTCAAGCAACTGGGTTTCGACATGGCACTGGCCGTCGGGCAGCACACCAACGACCGGGAGCTGTCGTTCTACGCCAAGACGCCGTCCGGTTTCGAATGGGAAGTCGGGTGGAACCCCCTCGTCGTCGACGAAACCACCTGGGAGCCCACCACACATCAGGGCATCAGCACCTGGGGCCACACTCCCGAAGGCCACACCGTCATCGACAAGCTCAAGCAATTCGGGGCGGGCGCGGCATCGCTGCTCCACCGCGAAGACATGGTCGCCGCCTTGTCGGGGGCAGGCATTCCCGACAACTGATCCGAGGAGCCCCGATGCTGCGAATCGACACCCATCACCACCTGATCCCACCCGACTATCGCAAGGCTCTGCGCAAAGCCGGGATCGACGAAGCCGGGGGACGGGCGCTCCCGGAATGGAGCGCGGACGCGTCGCTAGAGGCCATGGCCGACCTTGATGTAGCCACCGCGATCTTGTCGGTGTCGACCCCTGGCACCACCTTCGTATCCGGCACGGACGATGCCGCGGCGTGGGCGCGCGACCTCAATGACTACACGGCGGCCCTGGTCGCCGCGCATCCCGACCGGTTCGGCTTCTTCGCCACCATCCCTATGCCGCATCTTGATGCGTCGGTGGCCGAAGCCACCCGCGCACTGGACGAACTCGCCGCCGATGGTGTGGTGCTGCTGGCCAACAGTGCCGGCGTGTACCTGGGCCAAGACGGGCAGGACGAGCTGTTCACCGCGCTGAATGAGCGCTCGGCCGTGGTGTTCATTCACCCCGCCGATCTGCCGGGGCCGGCCGTACCCGGGGTTGCCCCGTTCGCCACAGATTTCCTGTTGGACACCACACGCGCCGCTTACCTGTTGGTGCGCAACGGTATTCGTCGCCGCTACCCGAAGATTCGTTTCATATTGAGCCACGCCGGGGGTTTCGTGCCGTATGCGAGTCACCGGATGGCGGTCGCAATCATGGGCGACACCGGCCGGAGTCCCGCGGACAGCCTCGATGATTTCGCCAGCTTCTACTTTGATACTGCGTTGTCATCCAGCGCCGCTGCGCTGCCGACCCTGTTGGCCTTCGCGAAACCCGGGCATGTCACCTTTGGCTCGGATTGGCCGTTTGCGCCGATCGCCGCGGGGAGATTGTTCGCTGCTGGTCTGGAGACCTATGCCGGTCTGGATCGAGCCGACCGCGATGCGATCGACCGGACAAATGCGGTGGGGCTTTTTCCTCGGCTCGGCGTTGGTGCCGCTGCGATCCGCCAGCCGGTGATGCAGAGGCTGCGGCATTCAGCCAGTCGTTACGCTGTGCGGTCCTTGGCGCGCATGATCAGTCAAAGCTGAGGTGTCGTCCGCAAGGCGGCGACCTGCGCGCAACCGCACCTATTGAAAGGCGCCGCTGTCGCGGCGCCGATCAATCAGCTGGCCAGCGAATGCAGGCCGTCGAACTGCTCCGAGGTGTCGCCCTCGACGAGGAAATCGCCGTGGTAGAGGGCCTCGAAGTCAACCTTGATGACGTCGGCACTTGAGTCGTCGATCCACATGAGCCTGAGCTTATTGGTCACTATTAAGGAATCATTGAGTCACGTTTCGGGAAATGGTGGCAATACTACTGACCGGTAGCCTTTGCGGGGCCTGTGCTCGGGGACCTGCCAGCGACCCGCTCCACCGAGCTAGGGTGGCTGCCATGAGCGCACCGGACACCCTGGACAACCCGCTGTTCGCCCGGATCTGGACCTTCATGTCCAGCCGCGAGACCGACTGGTTGCGGGACCGCCGCCGAGAAAACCTCGAGGGTTTGTCCGGGCGGGTGCTCGAGATCGGAGCCGGCACCGGCAGCAACTTCGGCTTCTACCCGGACACCGTGACTGAGGTGGTGGCCGCCGAACCCGAGTCACGGCTGCGGGATGCCGCCGTGTCTGCTGCTGCGGCCGCGTCGGTGCCGATCACCGTGGTGGCGAGCACCGTGGAAGCCTTGGACTCCGGGGAGCCCTTCGACGCGATCGTGTGCTCGCTGGTCTTGTGTTCGGTCGACCGCCCCGAGGACGTGCTGCGCCAGCTGTTCGCATTGCTGAAGCCCGGCGGCGAGCTGCGCTACTTCGAGCATGTCGCCAGCGCCGGGATGCGCGGCGGACTGCAGCGGCTGGCCGACGCCACGTTCTGGCCCCGCCTGTTCGGTAACTGCCACACTCACCGCGAGACCGAACAGATGATCACCGCTGCCGGCTTCGTCGTCGACAGGGCGCGGCGCGGGCATCAATTCCCGGCGTGGGCGCCGGTACCGGTGTCGGAGTTCGCGCTGGGCTCGGCCAGCCGCCCGGCCTGAATCACCAGTCAGCCCAGCAGGAACGGCAACCGCTGCGCCATTCCCGGCAGTGCTGCCGAGGCGGTGGTTTGCAGAAAGACCGTGGCCCGCTCCGACAGCGGCGTCGGCTCCGGGTTCACCTGGATGACGGTCTTGCCCAGCTCCAGCGCCCGTTCGGGCAGGCTGGCCGCCGGATAGACCACCCCGGACGTGCCGACCACGATCAGCGCATCGGCGGCGTCGACAGCGTCGACCGCTGCGTTCCACGGCTCGTCGGGCAGTTGTTCGCCGAACCAGACGACGTCCGGGCGGATCAAGCCGCCACACTCGCACTGCGGGGGCATGATTTCGAGGACGGGCTCTGCCAGCTCGGGCAGCTGCGTGTCGTGCGGTTGCTCGCAGTCCGAGCACCGGAACGTGAACATCCGGCCGTGCAGATGGTGGACCGTCGAACTGCCGCCGCGCTCGTGCAGATTGTCGACGTTCTGGGTGATGACCTGGACATCGGCGTGCTGCTCCCAGTCCGCGATCGCGGTATGGCCCAGGTTCGGCTCATAGCGGCGGGCCAGCTGGCAGCGCCACACATACCAGCCCCAGACCAGTTCCGGCTGCCGATTCCAGCCGTCGATGCTGGAGACCTCGTAGGGGTCGTATTGCGACCAGAGTCCCTTCTCGTCATCGCGGAAGGTAGGTATCCCGCTCTCGGCTGAGATTCCTGCGCCACTGAACACCACCACCCGCACGCCACCAAGATAGCGGGATACTGGCCAAATGGACTTCGCCGACCTGCTGGTAACCGACGTGCATGCCGACGTGCCGCTGTTCGAACAGATCAGGGTTGCGCTGATCGAGGCGGTCCGGGCCGGATCCCTGCCCGCGGGAACCCGGCTGCCGACGGTGCGCGAATTGGCGAGTCAGCTGGGCCTGGCGGTCAACACCGTCGCACGGGCCTACCGCGAGCTGGAGGCCGGCGGTGTCGTGGAGACCCGGGGCCGATTCGGCACCTTCGTGGCAAGCAGCGACCCGGCCGATGCGGCCATGGCCCAGGCGGCAAGCGCTTTCGCGGCCGCGGCCCGCGCGGTCGGTGTGAGCAAGACCGATGCGCTGCACTACCTCGACGCGGCGTTCGACAGCGCCGGAAGCGGTGCTTCTTAACCGAATTCGAGCAGGGTCAAGGACGGACGGACCGGATCCAGGAAGCGCAGCCGATAGGCACTCGAGAGCAGGGTGTTGAACAACCACCCGCGCCCGGCCGGCAATGGCAGATCGCGAACGGCTCGGATGCCGGGCATGGTGTTCGCCAGATCGGCAGCCTCGCTCACCGACAGGTTGAACGGCATCGGCGGCGCCTTGTACCGCAGCGAGGTCCACACCCCGCGTCGAATCAGCATCGCCATCAACGGCGGCGGCACATCGAAGAGCATCCGCCCGCCCGGGAAGCGGCGGGCACACTCGGCGATCAGGCCGAGTGACTGCTCAGGCTGCAGGTACATCAGCAGGCCCTCGGCGCTGATGAACACGCCCTTGTCCGGATCGACCTGGTCCATCCAGCTGTAGTCCAAGGCGGATTGGGCGCACACCGACACCTGCGGCGACGCCGGCAGCAGCCGGGTGCGGATGTCGACGATCGGTGGGAGATCGACGGTGAGCCAGCGGAACGCGGCGTCGGGAACACTTGAGCTCACCCGCCAGAAGCTGGTCTGCAAACCCTCGGCCAGGGCCACCACGGTGCCCGACGGGTGCTGGCGCAGAAACTGCCGGGTCTGGTCGTCGAAAGCCAAGGCGCGCAGCGCGATGTCTTGACGTGTCGGCCCGAATTTCGCGAAGTCGAAGTCGATCGACTCGGCCAGGCTGATCGCCATCGGGTCATCGATGATCCGGTCCGAGCGGCGGGCTTCTCGCGCCCGCGCGTTCAAGGTCAGCAACGCGGTTTCGGAGACCCCGGTCAGGGTGACTTTCTGTGCCTGGCTCACGTCTGCGACCTTACCGTTGCGCGGCTTAGCGCAGCATTTTGTTCAGGGTGCGCAGGTTGCGGGTGGTGGTGGCCGACTTGTACCGCTTGTTGCCCATCGTCTTGCCCACGGTGCTGGTCAGGGTGTCGCCCTTGGGGATCTGCCAGTAGATCACCCCGTCACCGACGGCGATCTTCTCGTCGGTATCTGCTGCCAGTTTCGGCAGGTCGGTCAGCGCCGCGTCGTCGGCGACGAACGTGACATAGGAGTGCACGTCGGGGACCTCGGGTTCGAAGGGATACGCCGCCACGATGTCGCGCAGCGTCGCCACCTCGTAGACCAGCACCCAGGCCTCGTAGCCGAAGCGCTCCCGCAACGCCGCCTCGGCGGCGGCACGCACCTTCGCGGCGGCGGCGGGCGAATCCAGCAGCACGTTGCCGCTGGCCAGCAGCGTGCGGACCTCGGCGAAGCCGGCAGCGGTCAGCGTGGCAGCGACCTCGGCCATCTTGAGGTTGACGCCGCCGACATTCACGCCGCGCAGCAGCAGGGCGTACTGGGTCATGAGGCGACCTCCAATCGGTGCAAGAACGATGGCAATAACCGGACGCGTCGGTAGGCTTCGATCATGGGACGCCAGGTATTCGACGACAAGTTGCTTGCCGTGATCAGCGGGAACTCGCTCGGTGTCTTGGCCACGCTCAAGAAAGACGGGCGCCCCCAACTGTCGAACGTGCAGTACTACTTCGACCCGCGGTCTCTGGTCGTGCAGGTGTCGGTCACCGAACCGCGCGCCAAGACCCGCAATCTGCGCCGGGATCCCCGGGCGTCGCTGCTGGTCGATTCCGACGACGGATGGTCCTATGCCGTCGCCGAGGGCGATGCCCAACTCACGCCGCCGGCCGCCGCGCCCGATGACGACACCGTCGAGGCGCTGATTGCGTTGTACCGCAACATTGCTGGGGAGCATCCGGACTGGGACGAATACCGCCAGGCCATGGTGACCGACCGTCGCGTGTTGCTGACATTGCCGATCCATCACCTCTACGGCATGCCACCGGGCGTGCGCTGAACATCTCCCACCGGTACGCCGTGCGCTGGGCTAGGCTGCCGGTATGCCCGAATCAGATTCCGCCGCAGACGAGAACAAGCGCAAGTTCCGGGAGGCGCTGGAGCGTAAGAAGGCGAAGTCGGCGGGTGGCTCCGACCACAAAGATGGCGGCGCCAAGCAGTCGCGGTCGCACGGGCCGGTGGAGAGCCGTCGGGAATTCCGCCGCAAGAGCGGCTAACCCGGGCCGTTACTGCACCGGGCAGGCATACTTGCGGGCCACGTCCATCACCCGCTGGTTCGCGCCGGGCCCGACGACCCCCTGCGCAGCGAGTTCCAACCCGATATAGCCCGGAAGTCCGCCTTCGCATGCCTGGTGGGCCAGCCGCCAGGCGGTGTCCGGGTTCAAGTTGAATCCGTTGCGCTCCAGACCCTGCATGTAGGTGTCGAACTCTGGGGTGCCCTGCTCCGGTATCGCACCGGCCGTGGCCGCCAGGCATACCGCCGTGGCCGTCGCTGCGATCAGCGCCGCCGCTACACGTCTCATGGTCCTTCTCCTGAAGATGCGTCCGCTCGTGGTCCTACACGTTTGCACACTCCACCGGCGCAGACCAACGGAACGCTTTAGTTGGCTTGGGTGGACGGCCACAGCCCCCGGAGGTCCCCACGTCTGTCAACCGGGGCGAGCGCGACAGCCGTTGATTGTGCCGCTCGGGCGAACGTCGGCCTCATCGAAGGGTGTCCGGGCAGATGGTCTCTTGCGATGCTCGGATCACGCCCATGTTGTCGAGGAACATCGTCGGACCTTGAGCGTCTGATACCTCCTGTGGAGACATGCCCTCGTGCAAGAACATGCAGATCTTCACTCCCATCCCATACAACTGTCCATCAGTCCAGAGCGGGATACGCAGGTTGTGATCATTGATGTATTGGATGTACGACGCCTGGTCGGCGTGCGCCACAGGGGTTGTGCCCAGCAGCAGACCTGCCGCCAGCAACGAGCCTGCAAGAATCTTCACCGCACCAGCCTTTCGTAGGGGTACAGGATGCTAACCCGATCGGCAACCTCGGCCTGCCGATCGGGCTGTGGTTCTCCTACCACCGAGACGATGAGCCGATGACCCGCAGCGTGTTCATGCGCGGGGGAGGGCCATAGCACTGAGCTGGTGCCGGTCAACGCGACGATTGACCGGCACAGTATTGAGTCGACACAGGTTTGTTGACGACCGAAGATGATCAACGGGTGTGGCTGGAGCGGATGAGGGCGCAGGTTGCCAAGCGCGACCAGCTCGCGGCACTGCCGAGTCGGCCCGCCAGGCGTGTCACTGAGGAGACCGGGCAGATCAAGTGTGAAGCGTGATTGACAGCGTCTGAGGACGATCGACGGCAGCTCTACCTAGACGCGGGAATCGCGGAGGAGCAGCAACAAGGCCGCG
This sequence comes from Mycolicibacter heraklionensis, assembly GCA_001673575.1. Classification (GTDB taxonomy): domain Bacteria; phylum Actinomycetota; class Actinomycetes; order Mycobacteriales; family Mycobacteriaceae; genus Mycobacterium; species Mycobacterium heraklionense_A. The sequence continues at coordinate 73,396 of LZME01000037.1, forward strand.
TGGCGGTCATGCGCGGCTATTGCTTTGGCGCGATACAAGAGACGTTGATCTTCTCGACCGGAAACTTGGCATCGGCTATCGAAGCGTGACCCATGGGTTAAGCCCCGCCCTTCATGGTCGGCTGAGTCGTAGGCGGCACAGTTAAGCTCTCCTATGGTGGTGTAACGCGGACGTTGGACCGTCCGCACTCTGTCGAGAGGTGGCTGGTGACTCCGAAACTCTGCCTCGTTCAAGACCCCGAGGCCGACGCGCTGCTCTCGGGGGACCCGTTCGCGCTGCTGGTCGGAATGCTGCTTGATCAGCAGATTCCGATGGAGGTCGCGTTCGCCGGCCCGCAGAAGCTCGCGGAACGGATGGGCGGGCTGGACCCGCACGAGATCGCCGCGCGCGACCCTGACGAGTTCGCCGCGTTGTTCGCCGAAAAGCCTGCGGTACACCGGTTTCCGGGCTCGATGGCGGGTCGGGTCCAGGCCCTGGCCAAAGCGATCGTCGATCAGTACGGCGGCGACACGACCGCACTGTGGACGGTCGGTGAGCCCGATGGCGCCGAAGTGTTGAAGCGCCTCAGGGCACTGCCCGGCTACGGCGAGCAGAAGGCCCGGATCTTTCTGGCCCTGCTCGGCAAGCAATACGGCGTGACCCCGTCGGGATGGCGGGAGGCTGCCGGGGCATACGGTGAGCCCGGAACCCATCTGTCGATCGCCGACGTCGTGGATGCGTCGTCGCTGCAGCAGGTGCGGTCCACCAAGAAGGCCCAGAAACTGGCTGCGAAACAGGCCCAAGAAAGCAAGGGAAAGGCGACGACGTGAAAACTCACCTGAACTGTCCGTGCGGCGAGGCGATGACTGGCACGGACGAGGACAACCTCGTCGAGGTGGTGCAGAAGCACCTCGCCGATGTGCACCCCGGTATGGAGTACGACCGGGACGCCATCTTGTTCATGGCCTACTGACGCCGCCGTCGGGTCCTGCGGCGCAGGACCACTACGACGCCCGCGATCACCACGATCACCGGCAGCCAGGGCAGTAGAAAACCCATGACCGAGATCAGGCCGTGGGTGAACGACAGCAGGGCATGCCAGCCGTGGCGAACCGACGCGACGAATCCGGGCGAGGTCGACTCGAACTCGGAGGCCAGCGACACGGTGAGCGTCGCGTAGCTGATCTGGTCACCGAGCTGGCTGCGCTGCGCCCGCAGGCTGTCGAGGTCGGCCTGTCGTGAGGTCAGCTCCTTCTCGGCCTGCAGCAGATCGGCCGTGGTGGAGGCGGACTTCATCAGCGTCGTCAATCGGTCCACCGATGCCTGCAACGCGGCAACCCGCGCATCGAGGTCGACCCGCTGTCCGGTGACGTCGTCGTGCCGCAACGCGATCGACGAGACATCTCCCAGTTGCTTTGCGGCGTCGAGGAATTCATCGACCTTCGCGGACGGAATGCGCAGGGTCAGTTCGGCGGTGTGGGACTGACCCGGTGCCGTGCTTTCGGTGCGGTCATCGACGCGGCCGCCGAGCTCGGTGGCCAGGCCGATGAGTCGATCCACCGATACGCCGACGTCGCTCACCGCGATATTGAGGCTGCCGGTGGTCACGATGTCCCGTTGCGGCTGCTGAGTAGGCGGGCTCATCGGCGCCGGCGCGGAGACCGCGTCCGCGGACGGCGACCGTTCCGGCGACGGCCGTTCGCCGGCGCAACCGCTGATCGCCAGGAGCAACACCGCAGCCAAGCCGATCAACAACGTCCACGGTGCCGACGTGCGGGGGACGGTCATGGCCGTCAGGGCACCACCGTCGAGCCGATGGTCGGCAGGAAGTTGCACTGGTGGTCCTTGGTGCTGACCTGACCGAAGATCGTTGACATGATGCTGCCCGAACCGGTGTCGACGATCGCGGTCAACGTCGTCGGCCCCTCGGGGTTGATGTCGGTGCGCGGTTGCAGGGTGGCGCTGCCGGACTTGCCGGTGGTCAGGTTCACCCACGTGACGTTCAGCGGCAGCTTCTGCGTCTCGGCCGGGCCGGGGGTTCCCATGGCGGTGAACACGTAGGCGGTCTGGCCGGGCTTGGGGCCGGGGGTCGGAATCGTGGCCGGGCCGGCCACCGACAGCGCGGTGGCGCAGTTCGTGCAATCGCCGCCCGAGGCACTGCCGAGCAATCACGTGCCGACGGCCGGGTCGGCGCCTGGCCAGGTGGGCCACCAGGCCAGGCGCCGAACCGGCCGTCGGTGGGCAGCGGCAGTGCCGGCATGGCCGGGTCGGCTGAGGCCACACTGGCCACCCCCAGGCTGCCGAAGACCAGCACGGCCGACGATCCGGCGGCGACGACCGCCTTGGCGGCGGTGGCACGCTGCGTCTTGAAATGCGTCGTGGCGAACAGCGTCTTCAGGCGCGACATGACTTCCCCAATCGTCGGCAATGGCTTGCTGAAAACCGAAGCTAGCCTGTTGCTGGTGAGGCTCAAGTGACACGTGTGTCATTTATGGAACCGTTACGGACCCGAACCGCGACGGTGATCTGGCGGCCATTCGCTAGAGTCGTGCCGGTAGACACCACCTTGAACACCGGGGCCACCCCGCCTGCTCGTTCGCTGACGACTCGCCTGACTGCCTGGGCCCCAGTGCTGCTGGCGATCAGCATCGCTGCGCGACTCGCCTGGACCTACCTCACCCCGCACGGCGCCAACTTCGTCGACCTGCACGTCTACATCAGTGGCGCCGCCGCGCTGGCCCAGCCCGGCGCGCTGTATGACTACGTCTACGCCGACCAGACCCCGGACTTCCCGCTGCCGTTCACTTACCCGCCGTTCGCCGCGGTGGTGTTCTACCCGCTGCATTTCCTGCCGTTCGGGCTGGTCGCGTTCCTATGGCAGATCGGCACGGTGGCCGCCCTGTATGGCGTGGTGCGCTTGTGTCAGCGACTGCTCGGCGCGGCGGTCCCAGCTTCGCCTCTCCTTCGTCGAGCCTCGCTGAACCGCCGGGTCGCGATGCTGTGGACGGCGGCCGGGATCTGGACCGAACCGTTGCGCAGCACCTTCGACTACGGCCAGATCAATGTGATCCTGGTGCTGGCGGTGCTCTGTGCCGTCTACAGCCGGCGGTGGTGGGTGTCGGGGCTGCTGGTCGGGTTGGCCGCCGGGGTGAAGCTGACCCCGGCGATCGCCGGGGTCTATTTAGCCGGGGCCCGGCGCTGGGCCGCCGCGGTGTTCTCGGCCGTCGTCTTCGCCGGCACCATTGCGGTTTCGGTGTGGGCCACCGGCGATCAGGCTCGCCGCTACTTCACCGAGTTACTCGGTGACGCTCATCGGGTAGGGCCGATCGGAACGTCGTTCAACCAGTCCTGGCGGGGCGGGATCTCCCGCATCCTCGGCCACGACGCCGGTTACAGCCCGCCGGTGCTGATCGCGGTCGTCGTCACCGCGGTGCTGGCCGTACTCGCCTGGCGGGCGCTGAACAGTAGTCCCGCTGGACCCGATGTCCTGGGTTCGTTGCTGGTGGTCGAGCTGTTCGGCCTGCTGGCGTCACCGATCTCCTGGACCCATCACTGGGTGTGGCTGCTGCCACTGATGATCTGGCTGTTCTACGGGCCCCACTCGGATCGCCCGGGCGCCCGCATCCTGGGTTGGGGCTGGCTCACGCTCACCCTCATCGGTGTCCCGTGGCTGCTGAGCTTCTTCCAGCCGACGATCTGGCAGGACGGCCGGCCCTGGTACCTGGCATGGGCTGGCCTGGTCTACATCGTCGGCGCGCTGGTCACCTTGGGCTGGATGGCGACCACGCGGGTCACGCCGCGAGAAGCCGGTTGATCTCGCCCGCCATCGCCACATCCTTGTCGGTGATCCCGCCTTCGGAGTGCGTCACCAGCACGAACGTCACAGTTCGCCAGCGGATGTCGATGTCGGGGTGGTGATCGGCCGCTTCGGCACGTTCGGCGACCCGACGCACCGCGTCGATCCCGGCCAGAAACGAGCCGAACTTGACCGAGCGCCGCAGCGTTCCGTCGGCGAGCTCCCAGCCGTCGAGCTCGGGCAGCGCCGTATTCACCTGATCGTCAGTCAACAAAGCCATACCCGACGGTAGGACGGTATAGCCTCACACGCCATGTCACCCCAGATCGTCGTCGCCGGAGCCGTGCTCGCCGAATCGGCGGCCGGGCGCACGGTGCTGATCGCGCAGCGGCGCCGCCCGCCGGAGCTGGCCGGCCGCTGGGAACTGCCCGGCGGCAAGGTCATGCCCGGTGAGAGTGAATCCGCTGCGTTGGCCCGCGAGCTCGGCGAAGAGCTGGGCCTGGACGCGGGCGCCATCGTGGTGGGGGAGCGCCTCGGCGCTGATGTGCCGCTGAACCCGGCGGTTCAGCGAGGCTCGACGCAGGAGAGCGGAAGCTGGGACCGCCGCATGGACCCCGAGATGATCTTGCGTGCCTACCTGGTCAGGCTGACAAGCGGCGAGCCCCAGCCCCACGACCATCAGGCCCTTCGCTGGGTGACGGCTGTGCAACTGGCCGACGTTGACTGGGTACCTGCTGATCGCGCTTGGCTGCCGGAGCTGGCTCAGGCACTCTGGTGAAAAGGCTCTGTTAAATCTTCCCGACGGATTAGCTCGTCGAGCGATATATCCCGCTACGCTGGTGTTTCGGGCCTGATATGGCGCGCGGCGGTGGCTCCGGCCTACGTGAAGTCCGTCGGAGCGCGCGACCCGCTAAGGAGATTCCCGATGACACGCGCAGCGCGACCGCCCGCCACCGGAATCGGTGGCCCACTCGAAGAACTGCTGGAACGGAGCGGCCGGTTCTTCTCCCGGGGAGAGGTCTCGTCGGATCTGCGCACCGTCACCCACCGGGGCGGACGCGAGGCCGACACCTTCTACCGGGACCGCTGGAGCCACGACAAGGTGGTCCGGTCCACTCACGGGGTCAACTGCACCGGGTCGTGTTCGTGGAAGATCTTTGTCAAGGACGGCATCATCACCTGGGAGAACCAGGCCACCGACTATCCCTCGGTGGGCCCGGACCGCCCCGAATATGAGCCCCGCGGCTGCCCGCGCGGCGCCTCGTTCTCGTGGTACTCCTACTCGCCGACCCGGGTGCGCTACCCCTACGCGCGCGGCGCGCTGGTCGAGATGTTCCGGGAGGCCAAGGCGCGCCTGGGCGACCCGGTCCTGGCCTGGGCGGACATCCAGGCCGACCCCGAGCGTCGCCGGCGCTACCAGCAGGCCCGCGGTATGGGCGGGCTGGTCCGGGTGACCTGGGCCGAAGCCACCGAGATGATCGCCGCCGCCCATGTGCACACCATCAAGACCTACGGCCCGGACCGGGTGGCGGGGTTCTCCCCGATTCCGGCGATGTCGATGGTGTCGTTCGCCGCCGGGTCACGCTTCATCCAGATGCTCGGCGGGGTGATGACCTCCTTCTACGACTGGTACGCCGACCTGCCGGTCGCCTCACCCCAGGTGTTCGGCGACCAGACCGACGTCCCGGAATCCGGGGACTGGTGGGATGCGGCCTACCTGATGATGTGGGGCTCCAATGTCCCGATCACCCGCACGCCCGACGCGCACTGGATGGCCGAGGTCCGGTACCGCGGCACCAAGGTGGTCACCGTCAGTCCGGACTACGCCGACAACACCAAGTTCGCCGACGAGTGGATGCCGTGTGCGGCCGGCACCGACGGCGCGCTGGCGATGGCGATGGGCCACGTCATCCTCACCGAGTGCTACGTCAAGCAGGAGGTGCCGTTCTTCACCGACTACGTGCGCCGTTACACCGACCTGCCGTTCCTGATCAAGCTGGAGGAACGCGACGGCCGACTGGTCCCCGGGAAGAACCTGACCGCCGCAGACCTGGGTGGGGACCAGGCTGACGTCGAGAACGCGGCCTTCAAACCGGCCCTGCTGGATGAGGCCACCGACACCGTGGTGGTGCCGCACGGCTCGCTTGGCTTCCGCTGGGGCGACGACGGCATCGGCAAATGGAACCTCGACTTAGGTGAGCTGCGGCCGGCATTGACCGTCAAGAACCCGAAGTTCCTCAACGGCGATCAACCCGCCGCGCTGGTTTCGCTGCCCGGCTTCGACACCGTGACCGGCCATGGCACCGTCGTCGAGCGCGGGGTGCCGGTGCGTCAGGTCGGCGAGCACCTGGTCTGCACGGTGTTCGACCTGATGCTGGCCAACTACTCGGTGCGCCGGCCCTGGCTGCCCGGCGAATGGCCGACCGGCTACGACGACGACATACAGGTCAACACCCCGGCGTGGCAGGAGTCGATCACCGGGGTATCGGCCTCGCAGGCGATCCGGATCGCGCGCGAATTCGCCCGCAACGCAGAAGAATCCGGCGGCCGGTCGATGATCATCATGGGCAGCGGCATCTGCCAGTGGTTCCACGGCGACGCCACCTACCGGGCGGTGCTCGCGCTGCTGATGCTCACCGGCTCGATGGGACGCAACGGCGGCGGCTGGGCACACTACGTCGGCCAGGAGAAGGTGCGCCCGCTGACCGGATGGCAGACGATGGCCGCGGGCAGCGACTGGACGCGCCCGCCGCGCCAGGTGCCGGGCACCTCCTACTGGTACGCCCACACCGATCAATGGCGCTACGACGCCTACGGGGCGGAGAAGCTGACCACCCCGCTCGGACGCGGCCGATTCGACGGCCGACACACCATGGACATCCTGGCGTCGGCCGCCGCGATGGGCTGGAGCCCGTTCTATCCGCAGTTCGACCGGTCCAGCCTGGATGTGGCCGACGAGGCCGACACCGCCGGCCGTGACGCGGGGGAGTACGTCGCCGAGCAACTGGCCGCCGGCGACTTGAAGCTGTCGGTCACCGATCCGGACAACCCGGTGAACTGGCCGCGCGTGCTCACGGTGTGGCGGGCCAACCTCATCGGCGCGTCCGGCAAGGGCGGGGAGTACTTCCTCAAGCACCTGCTGGGCACTGACGCCAGCGTGATTGGCGAGCCGCCCGCCGGCGGGGTGAAGCCGGCCGATGTGCGCTGGGACGGCGACATCCCCGAGGGCAAGCTCGATCTGCTCATGTCGATCGACTTCCGGATGACCTCCACCACCCTGATGTCCGACGTCGTGCTGCCGGCGGCCACCTGGTATGAGAAGGCCGACCTGTCGTCGACCGACATGCACCCCTACGTGCACTCGTTCAGCGCGGCGATCGACCCGCCGTGGGAGACCCGCAGCGACTTCGATGCGTTCGGCGCGATCGCGCGGACATTCAGCGCATTGGCGGTCAAGCACCTGGGCGTGCGCAACGATGTCGTGCTGACCGCGATGCAGCACGACACGGCGGATGCGATGGCCTACCCCGACGGAACCGAGCGTGACTGGTTGCGTAACGGCGAGACGCCGATTCCCGGCAAGACCATGCCCAAAGTGACTGTGGTGGAGCGTGATTACACCGCCATCGGCGACATGTGGCAGTCCCTTGGCCCGCTGGTGGACACCTTGGGTCTGACCACCAAGGGCTACACCGTGTTTCCGCACGAAGAGGTCGAGGAATTGGCCGCCAAGTTCGGGGTGATGAAATCCGGCGCCGGCACCGGGCGCCCCGCGCTCACCACCGCGACCCGGATGGCCGACACCGTGCTGGCACTGTCGGGCACCACCAACGGCCGGATCGCGACGGAGGGTTTCCGGGAACTGGAGAAGCGCACCGGCCAGCGACTGGCGCACCTGTCCGAGGGCAGTGAGGAGAAGCGGATCACCTACGCCGACACCCAGGCGCGGCCGGTGCCGGTGGTCACCAGCCCGGAGTGGTCCGGCAGCGAGACCGGAGGACGGCGCTACGCCCCGTTCACGATCAACATCGAATGCCTCAAGCCGTTCCACACCCTGACCGGCCGGATGCACTTCTACACCGCGCACGACTGGATCGAGGAACTCGGCGAACATCTACCGGTCTACCGCCCGCCGCTGGACATGGCGAGACTGTTCGACGCCCCCGAACTCGGCGAGACCGGGGACGGCATCGGAATCACCGTGCGGTATCTGACCCCGCACTCGAAGTGGTCGTTCCACTCCACTTACCAGGACAACCTGTACATGCTGTCGCTGTCGCGCGGCGGCCCGACCATGTGGATGAGCCCGGGCGATGCCGCGAAAATCGGTGTCAAGGACAACGATTGGATCGAAGCAGTCAATGTCAACGGCGTGTTCGTCGGCCGCGCGATCGTCAGTCAGCGGATGCCGGATGGGGTGGTGTTCGTCTACCACGTCCAGGAGCGCACCGTTGACACCCCGCGGGCCGAGACCAACAACAAGCGTGGCGGCACCCACAACTCGTTGACCCGGATCCGGGTCAAGCCCAGTCACTTGGCCGGTGGCTACGGCCAGCACGCGTTCGCATTCAACTACCTCGGACCGACCGGGAATCAGCGCGACGAGGTGACAGTGGTGCGCCGCCGCAGCCAGGACGTGAGGTATTAGAGCGATGAAAGTAATGGCGCAGATGGCCATGGTGATGAACCTGGACAAATGTATTGGGTGCCATACCTGTTCGGTGACCTGCAAACAAGCCTGGACCAACCGTGAGGGCACCGAGTACGTCTGGTTCAACAATGTCGAAACCCGCCCCGGCGGTGGCTATCCGCGGACCTATGAAGACCAGGGTCGCTGGAAGGGCGGTTGGACGCTGGACAAGAAGGGCCGGTTGCGCCTGCTGGCTGGCGGCCGGCTCCACAAGCTGCTGAACATCTTCGCCAACCCCAACCTGCCTGGCTTGAAGGACTACTACGAGCCGTGGACCTACGACTACGAGAACCTGACCTCCGCGCCGCTGGGAGACACCATTCCGGTTGCGGCGCCGAAGAGCTCGATCACCGGCGAACCGATGAAGATCCAGTGGGGACCCAACTGGGACGACAATCTCGCTGGGGCGCCGGAGACCCTGGTCAACGACCCGATCCTGGCGAAGGTCAGTGACCAGGTCAAAAGCGAGTTCGAAGAGACCTTCATGTTCTACCTGCCGCGGATCTGTGAGCACTGCCTGAATCCGTCGTGCGTGGCGTCGTGCCCGACCGGGGCCATCTACAAGCGTGAAGAAGACGGCATCGTGCTGGTTGACCAGGACCGCTGTCGTGGTTGGCGGTTGTGCGTGTCGGGATGCCCGTACAAGAAGGTGTACTTCAACCACAAGACCGGCAAGGCCGAGAAGTGCCATTTCTGTTACCCGCGTATCGAAGTCGGCTTGCCGACGGTGTGCTCGGAGACCTGCGTGGGTCGGCTGCGCTACATCGGCCTGGTGCTCTACGACGCCGACAAGGTGCTCGAGGCGGCTTCGGTCGACGACGACACCCACCTGTATGAGGCGCAGCGCGGCGTGTTCCTGGACCCGACGGATCCGCAGGTGATCGCGGGCGCGCGTGCCGGGGGGATCTCGGATGCCTGGATCGAGGCCGCGCAGCGGTCGCCGATCTACGCGTTGATCAACACCTTTCAGGTTGCGTTGCCGCTGCACCCGGAGTACCGGACCATGCCGATGGTCTGGTACATCCCGCCACTGTCGCCGGTGGTCGACGCCGTCAGCCGCGACGGCCACGACGGCGAGGACCTGGGCAACCTGTTCGGGGCACTTTCCGCGTTGCGTATCCCGATGGCCTATCTCGCCGAGCTGTTCACCGCCGGTGACACCGGTGTGATCGAGGGTGTGCTGCGCCGGCTGGCGGCGATGCGCTCCTACATGCGCGACATCAGCCTGGGCCGCGAGACCCAGCCGCACATACCCGCCTCGGTCGGTATGACCGAGGAAGAGATGTACAACATGTACCGCCTGCTCGCGATCGCGAAATACGAAGAGCGTTACGTGATTCCCACCGCCTACAGTCAGCAGGCGCACGACCTCGAACACCTGGGCTGCTCGATCACCGGTGGGCCCGAGGCCTATGAAGAGGATCCCTTCGTCGGCGCCGATGACGTCGCGAAGACGTCGTTCCATCTGGTTGAGAACGGGCACGCGCAGCGGCCGCGGGGCCGGACCAACCTGCTCAACTGGGGTGGCGGGGACCGGGCCGTGCCGGAGATGTTCCCGGAGCATCAGTGAGGCGATTCATTCATTCCCTGCGTCGCCCGCCCGGTGGCCCCGCCGACCGGGCGGTGTGGCAGGCGGCGTCGCTGCTGCTGGCCTATCCCGACGAACAACTGCCACAGCGGCTCGACACCGTCGAAGCACTGATCGCCCACGCCGATGCGTCAGCGGCGAACCTGTTGCGGCGCACGGTTGCCGCGCTGCGCTCCGCCGACCCGATGGCCGCCGCCGTCGACTACGTCGAAACCTTCGACATGCGGCGGCGCTCGACGATGTTTTTGACCTACTGGACCGGTGGTGACACCCGCAACCGCGGGATGCAGATGCTGGCCTTCACCACCGCCTACCGCGAGGCCGGCGCTGAGCCGCCCGTGGGGGAGGCGCCCGACCACCTGCCGGTGGTGCTGGAGTTCGCCGCGACGGTGGACCCGCAGGCCGGCCGTCGGCTGCTGCTGGCGCACCGCACGCCGATCGATGTCCTGCACCGTGCGTTGAGCGAAGCGGGGTCACCGTACGCCTTCGCCGTGGGCGCAGTCTGCGACACGCTCCCGGCGGCAACCGATCAGGAGGTGCAGAACGTGAGTCAGCTGATGGCGTCCGGGCCGCCCGCGGAAGCGGTTGGGCTTCAGCCCTTCACGGCAGCCGTTTCGCTCGGGATGCCGAAGGTGCCGACCCGATGACCGACGTCACCCTCACCAGCCCCGCGGAGCTGTGGTGGGACATCGTGCCGTACTTCGTGCTGGCCATCGCGGGCGTCGCCACCTGGTGGCGATACAAGTACGACAAGTTCGGGTGGACCACCCGCTCGTCGCAGCTGTACGAATCCAAGCTGCTGCGGATCGGCAGCCCGATGTTCCACTTCGGCAGCTTCGTGGTGATCGCAGGACACATCATGGGGCTCTTCGTCCCGGAGTCGTGGACCGAAGCGCTGGGCATGAGCGACCGGCTCTATCACCTGCAGGCGCTGATCCTGGGACTGCCCGCCGGTATCGCCACCCTGATCGGGGTCGGGCTGCTGATCTACCGGCGTCGCACCGAGCGCTCGGTGTTCAACGCCACCAGCGTCAGCGACAAGCTGATGTATGCGGTGCTGGTGTGCGCGCTGGTGGTCGGGATGAGCTGCACCCTGATGGGCACCACGACCTACGGCGAGGAACATGACTACCGGCAGACGGTCTCGGTCTGGTTCCGGTCGATCTTTACGCTCGATCCGCGGGGCGATTTGATGCTGCAGGCGCCGCTGTATTTCCAAGTTCACGTCATGATTGCGTTGACTTTGTTCGCGCTGTGGCCGTTCACTCGTCTGGTGCACGCATTCAGCGCGCCGATCGGGTATCTGTTTCGGCCGTACATCGTCTACCGCAGCCGCGACGTCGCTAGGAGGAATCAGCCGATGGGTTCACGACCGCAACGGAGGGGCTGGTGAGAATCCGCGCGGCGCTGCTGGGCGCGCTCGGCTGTGTCTGTTTCGCGGCGCCGGCTCAAGCCGAGCCCTCCGAGACCGACACCAATTTCCTGGTGTCCTTGCGGGCGGCCGGCATCACCTACAACAACGCTGACCAGGCCATCATCACCGCGAAGATGGTGTGCGGGTTCATCGCCGAGGGCCAGCCCAGCCCGCAGGTGCTCGAGGGCCTCAAGGCGCGAAACCCGGGCCTGACGACCGAGCACGGCACCCAGTTCGTGGGGATCGCCGCCCAGGTGTACTGCCCCGATCAGCTGGTGCGCAACGGCACCTAGGACGGAGCAACCATGCAGGTCGTGATTCCCGAGTGGATGAAACCGATCTACGCCAACTTTCACTACGCGCCGGCCGTCATCGTCGGAGACCAGCTGCGCTGCTCGGGCATGATCGGCATCCGGCCTGACCTGTCGGTGCCGGAAGACCCCACCGAGCAGATCACCCTGGCCTTTGAGAATCTGCGCGGTCTGCTCGGCGAGGTGGACCTGACTTTCGCCGACGTCGTCGAGATGACCACCTACCACGTCGGGCTCTCTGAGCAGATCGACAAATTCATCGCCGTCAAGGACGCCTTCGTGTCCGCCCCGTACCCCGCATGGACAGCCGTCGGGATCTCCGAACTGGCCATCCCGGGGGCAGTGGTTGAAATTCGGATCACCGCACAGCTGAGCTGAGCTGCGCGCGGCGGCGGGGCTCGGCATAAAGTTACAGACGTGCCACTGCCTGACGAGGTCTATTCCCGACTGCTTGCGTTCCGCACGCGGTTGCGGCGCTTTGAGCGGTGGAGCGCCGACCAGGCGCAAGCGGCCGGACTCACCCCCGCGCAGCACCAGTTGCTGCTGGCGGTGCGCGGGCACAGCGACTCGCGGGGTCCGACGGTGGGCGACATCGCGGAATACCTGCTGTTGCGCCACCACAGTGCTGGAGAGCTGATCCAGCGCGCCGAAGCGGCCGGGCTGGTCACCCGGGTCCGCGACAGCGGCGACCAGCGGGTGATCCGGCTTCAGCTCACCGAAACGGCGGCGCAATGCCTGCAATCGCTGACCGAACTGCACCTCAAGGAGCTCGAGAGGTTCTCCGCGGAGTCCCCGCTGGGGTTGTGACCTTCATTGCTCTAGGCTTCTCGTTTTCGCGATTGACAGGGTGCGCTGGCAGAATCGCCCGGTGAACTTTCGTAACGTCGCCATCGTCGCGCACGTAGACCACGGCAAGACGACTCTGGTCGACGCCATGCTCCGCCAGTCCGGCGCCCTGCAGGAACGCGGTGAGGCGCAGGAGCGCGTCATGGACTCCGGGGATCTGGAGCGGGAAAAGGGCATCACGATCCTGGCCAAGAACACGGCCGTGCATCGCCACCACCCCGATGGAACCGTCACCGTCATCAACGTGATCGACACCCCGGGCCACGCTGACTTCGGCGGCGAGGTGGAGCGCGGGCTGTCCATGGTCGACGGCGTGGTCCTGCTGGTCGACGCGTCCGAGGGGCCGCTGCCGCAGACCCGATTCGTGCTGCGCAAGGCGCTGGCCGCGCACCTGCCGGTGATCCTGGTCGTCAACAAGACCGACCGGCCCGACGCCCGCATTGCCGAGGTGGTCGACGCCAGCCACGACCTGCTGCTCGACGTGGCCAGCGACCTCGACGACGAGGCGCAGGCCGCTGCGGAACACGCCCTGGGATTGCCCACGCTGTACGCCTCCGGCCGGGCCGGGGTGGCCAGCACCACCGCGCCTGCCGACGGTCAGATTCCGGACGGCGACAACCTGGACCCGCTGTTCGATGTGCTGCTCGAGCACGTCCCGCCGCCGTCGGGCGACCCGGAGGCACCGCTGCAGGCGTTGGTCACCAACCTCGATGCCTCGCCATTCCTGGGCCGGCTGGCCCTGATCCGGGTCTACAACGGTCGCATCCGCAAGGGCCAGCAGGTCGCCTGGATGCGTGAGGTCGACGGCGAACCGGTGACCACCACCGCGAAGATCACCGAGCTGCTGGTCACCGAGGGAGTCGAACGCAACCCGACCGAAGAGGCCGGCGCCGGGGATATCGTCGCCGTCGCCGGTATCAGCGACATCATGATCGGTGACACCCTGGCTGATCTGGCCTCTCCGGTCGCGCTGCCGCGCATCACCGTCGACGAACCGGCGATCTCGGTGACGATCGGCACCAACTCGTCGCCGCTGGCGGGCAAGGTCTCCGGCCACAAGTTGACCGCGCGGATGGTCAAGTCTCGTCTGGACACCGAGCTGATCGGCAACGTGTCGGTTCGGGTGGTCGACATCGGTCGCCCCGACGCCTGGGAGGTGCAGGGCCGAGGGGAGCTGGCGCTGGCCATCCTCGTCGAGCAGATGCGCCGAGAGGGCTTCGAGCTGACCGTCGGCAAGCCGCAGGTGGTGACCAAGAAGATCGACGGCAAGGTGCACGAGCCGTTCGAGCACCTGACCGTCGACTGCCCCGAGGAGTACGTCGGCGCCATCACCCAGCTGGCGGCCGGCCGCAAGGGGCGGATGACCGAGATGGCCAACCACACCACCGGGTGGGTGCGGATGGAGTTCATCATCCCCAGCCGCGGTCTGATCGGTTGGCGCACCGACTTTCTCACCGAGACTCGCGGCACCGGTATCGCCAATGCGGTGTTCGAGGGCTACCAGCCGTGGGCCGGCGAGATCCGCGCCCGGCATACCGGGTCATTGGTGTCCGACCGGGCCGGGTCCATCACCCCGTTCGCGCTGATCCAGTTGGCCGACCGTGGGCAGTTCTTCGTCGAGCCGGGCCAGGACACCTACCAAGGCATGGTGGTGGGGATCAATCCTCGGGCCGAGGACCTCGACATCAATGTCACCAAGGAGAAAAAGCTCACCAACATGCGGTCGTCGACCGCCGATGTGATGGAGACGCTGGCCCGTCCGATCGAGCTTGATCTGGAGCAGGCGATGGAGTTCTGCGCGGCCGACGAGTGCGTCGAGGTCACCCCGGAAGTGGTTCGGGTCCGCAAGGTCGAACTGGACTCCACGCTGCGGGCGCGCAGCCGCTCCCGGGCCAAGAACCTCTAGGTTTGGGCGCGGTTTTGCGCGCTGCTCGACGGTCTTCGCGCCGCAATCGCCGCCCGGATACCCTGGTGGCCGTGCCGAGACCAGCCCGCCGCGCCCATGTCACGGCGGGGGCACTGGTTTCGGCGACGATGCTGGTGCTGACGCAGGCGATGTCGGGGTGCACGGTGAACCCGCCGCCGGCACCGCAGAGCACCGAGACGCCGAAGAGCGCGGCGCCGCCGCCACCGCGAATCAGCCAGATCATCATGGGCATCGATTCCATCGGGGCGGGCTTCAATCCCCACCTGCGTTCGGACCTGTCGGCAGTCACCGCGGCGATCAGCGCTCTGGTGCTGCCTAGCGCGTTTCGGCCCATCCCGGACTCCAGTACGCCTACCGGCTCGCGGTGGGAGATGGACCCGACGCTGTTGGTGTCGGCCACCGTGACTTCCGAGTCGCCGTTCACGGTGACCTACCGAATCCGGCCCGAGGCGTCCTGGACCGACAACGCACCGATCGCCGCCGACGACTTCTGGTACCTGTGGCAGCAGATGGTCACCCAGCCCGGTGTCGTCGACCCGGCGGGCTATGACCTGATCACCGGTGTGCATTCCGTCGAGGGCGGCAAGCAGGTCGTGGTCACCTTCGCCAAGCCGTACCCGGCGTGGCGGGAACTGTTCAACAACATCGTTCCGGCGCACATCGTCAAGGATGTACCCGGCGGTTTCCCGGCCGGCCTGGCTCGGGCCCTGCCGGTCACCGGCGGTCAGTTCCGGGTGGAGAACATCGACCCGCAGCGCGACGCGATTCTGCTCGCCCGCAACGACCGCTACTGGGGCCCGCCGGCCAAGCCGGACCTGGTCTTGTTCCGCCGCGCCGGGTCAGCGGCAGCGCTGGCCGACTCGATCCGTAACGGGGACACCCAGGTGGCTCAGGTGCACGGCGGCTCGGCGGCGTTCGCGCAGCTGTCGGTGATCCCCGGGGTACAGACCACCCGGGTGGTGACGCCCCGAATCATGCAGCTCGCGTTGCGGGCAGCGGAACCCAAGTTGGCCGATGTGCGGGTTCGCCGGGCCATTCTGGGACTGCTCGACGTCGGCCTGCTGGCCACGGTGGGCGCCGGCAGCGACAACACCGTCACCTTGGACCAGGCCCAGATCCGCACCCCCAGCGACCCCGGCTATGTGCCCACCGCACCGCCGGCGATGTCCGAATCGGCCGCGCTGGCACTGTTGCAGGCAGCCGGCTACCGAGTCGAAAAGGATGCGCCGCCCTCCGCACTGGTTCCCCCGGCCGGCTCCGCCACCGGTGTGCCGCACCCGCCGGAGATCACCCGGGGGCGGATCAGCAAGGGCGGCGAACAGCTGTCGTTGGTCATCGGGGTGGCGGCCAACGATCCGACCTCGCAGGCAGTGGCCAACACCGCTGCCGACCAATTGCGCAACGTCGGTATTGCCGCCACAGTCCTCGCGCTGGACCCGGTGAAGCTTTACCGGGAAGCGCTGGTCACCCACCAGGTCGATGCGATCGTCGGCTGGCAGCAGGCCGGCGGCGACCTGGCGACGCTGCTGGCTTCGCGCTACGGCTGCGGTGCGTTGGCTCCGACGACCGTGCCCACTTCGGTCAGCCCGGTGCCGGGGCCGTCGGCGACTGCGGCCTCGCAGTCCCCAGAGCCCGCGCCCGCGCCGGCACCGGCCACGACGACCTCGAAGGATCCGCCCCGCTCCGCCGCGCCCGGGGCGCTGATTCAGGCTCCGTCGAACATCACCGGCGTCTGCGACCATGCCATCCAGGCCGAGATCGATGCGGCCATCGATGGCAGCAAGTCCATCGGCGAAGTGATCGCCTCCGTCGAACCCCGGCTGTGGAATATGGCGACGGTGCTGCCGATCCTGCAAGACACCACGATCGTGGCCGTCGGTCCGAGCGTGACCAACGTCAGCCTGACCGGCGCAGTACCGGTGGGCATCGTCGGCGAAGCCGGAAACTGGGTCAAGCTGCCCTAGCGAAATCCCAGGCGTTAGGCTTGCCCAGGCTGGTCGTCCACGGGGGAGCAACAGGTGAACGCCAGCCAGAATCGGCATTAACGAAGTCTTGCGCACAGGCAATTCTTGGGTAAGATTAAGCAAACCTGCGCTGGACTCGTCGGAGGGGGATTTGTCAATGGAACACCTCGCTCACCGTTGCGCCACTGTCGCGGCCGCAGCTCTTGGTGTCGGAGGTCTGGTCGCAGTGCTGACGTCGATGACCCCGGCCCTGCCCGAGGTGCAGATTCGCGACGTCGACCTGGCCGCGGCAAACGTCGACGTGAGCCCGGGCCTGGACGTCATCGAGAACCACGTCCGCCCGGACATCGTCGGCGGCGGCGCCGACGTCCAGGAGATCAACCTGGGCTCACTGCTCTTCGAGAGCGGCGACGGCGCCTACGGACTCGGCTCGACGTTCCACGGGGGCGAGCTGGACGCGAGCGTGTTGAACGAGCTGACCGGGGGCAGCTTCGACCCGCAGAACCTGCCGATCGGGTTGCCCTCTTTCACGCCCGAGCTGGGTGGTGGGGCGGAGATCCCGGGTGTCGGGGCCTTCAGCGGCGGAACCGCGCAGGTTGCCAACATTGCTGCGGCTGACTTGGCAACCGGCTTCAGCCTCCTGCTGCAGGCGATCCCGGACGCGCAGCAGGCGATGAACTCCGCCATCATCGCGATGGAGGCGGAGTTCAACAGTGCGCTTGTCGCCGCACAGCAGGCCGCCGCCGAGCGGCTGTTCGGCGACAACCCTGAATTCAATGACGTCGTGAACTGGATCTTCAGCATCAACAACACGGTGCTGGCGCAGAATGAGGCCGCGTTCAACGAGCTGTTCGGGATCAGCTTCGATACCCACGACAGCCTGCTCGGCCACTTCGACCCGGCGATCCTCGACACCGACTGGACCACCCTGCTCGGGTTCGGTCCAGAAGAGTTCAACGACATCGTCAACGCGATCCAGGGTGACAACCTCGCGCTGCTGTTGGGCAGCATCGACTGGGATGGGCTGTTCGGCGGCCTGTTCTGATCGGTGCGAAGGCCGCCGATCCATTCGGCGTGCGGCGGTAGGGTTTTGGCGTGTCGGATCCGATTCCACGGTTGCTGTTCGTGCATGCCCACCCCGATGACGAAACCCTGACCACCGGGGCCACGATCGCCCACTACGCCGCCCGCGGCGCCGACGTGCATGTGGTCACCTGCACGCTGGGGGAGGAGGGCGAGGTCATCGGGGACCGGTGGGCGCGCCTGGCGGTGGACGGGGCCGACCAGTTGGGCGGCTATCGGATCGGTGAGCTGACTGCGGCGCTGCAGGCGTTGGGAGTCGGCCCGCCGCAATTTCTCGGCGGCGCGGGACGCTGGCGCGACTCGGGGATGACTGGCACGCCGGCGCGGCGCCAGCAGCGGTTCATCGACGCCGCCGACGCCGAGACCGTCGGGGCGCTGGCGGCCATCGTCCGGAAGCTACGCCCGCACGTGGTCGTCAGCTACGACCCGAACGGCGGGTACGGTCATCCCGACCACATACACGCCCATCACGTCACCACCGCGGCGCTGGCCGCAGCGGCAGAGGACGGCTCCGAACCGGGGTGGGCCACGCCGAAGTTCTACTGGACCGTGACCGCCGGCAGCGCCCGACGAACCGCCCTGGAAGAGCTGCGAGACACCGACCGGCTGCCGCATTGGACGGTGGCCGATGCGCCGGACGAGCCGGCGGTCGGGGACTTCTCCGATGACCGGATCGATGCGGTGATCGAGGCGGCGGAGGCACGCGCGGCCAAGGTGGCAGCCATGAACGCCCACGCCACCCAGATCACCGTCGGACCGACCGGCCGGGCGTTCGCGTTGTCCAACAACGTGGTCCAGCCGATCTTGGATGCTGAACATTACGTCCTGGTGGCCGGCGAACCCGGTCCACGCGACGACCGGGGATGGGAAACCGATCTCCTGGCCGGACTTCAGCTCGATGACGACGGTCACAGGGTAAGCTCCTGCTGAGCAGTTTTTGTAGAGGCAAGGACTTAGGTGGTTTAGGCATGGATCCTGATCTGGACCCGAACTTGGAGCACTGGCAGTGGTGGCTCGACAGCTACCAGTGGATGGTGGGTTCGTTGGTCAGCCAGCTGGAGAGCATCCCCACTTGAGCCCCGTCGCGTCGCTCACCGAGCCCGCGATGCCCACTGATCCGCCCGCATTCAACTTCGTCGTGTTGGCGCTGCTCGCCCTCGACGGCGCGCTCTGCGCCGTAGCCACCGCGCTGCTGTTACCCGCGCACATCGGGGCCGTCCCCTTTCCGCTCAGTGCCCTGATCGGGGGCCTGGTCAACGCCGGTCTGGTGTGGGTGGCGCAGCGCTGCACCGCGTCGCTGCGGTTGGCGGTGCTGCCGCTGTGGACCTGGCTATTGACCATCGCGCTGATGACCCTCGGTGGTCCGGGCGACGACCTGATCTTCGCCGACCGCGGCGTGATTGCCTACGGCGTGCTGCTGATGATCGTGCTGGGCAGCGCGCCGCCCGGGTGGGTACTGTGGCGGCGTCGCCAGGCGCTGACCGCACTCTCGACGGCCGGGCAGGCCTGACGGGCCGCCGGGCGCGGGTGCGCGCTGGGCTACCTGAAAGGCCCGGTTGGCGCGGCGGCTACTGTGGCGCTTATGGCATGCGCGAGATTCCGGATGCGGGTGACGCGCGGATGACGAACTCGTCGGCACTGCGCCGCGTACTGCGACGCGCCCGCGACGGCGTGCTCCTCAATGTTGAGGAAACCGCGATCGCCATGACCGCGCGTGGCAGTGACCTGGCCGACCTATGTGCGAGCGCCGCCCGGGTCCGAGACGCCGGTTTGGTGCCGGGAGGCCGACGCGGACCGGGCGGACGGCTGCCGGTCACTTACTCGCGCAAGGTGTTCATCCCGGTCACCCATCTGTGCCGCGACACCTGCCACTACTGCACCTTCGTCACCGTGCCCGGCGTGCTGCGAGCGCAGGGCAAACAGATGTACCTGGGTCCCGATGAGATCCTCGACATCGCCCGCCGCGGCGCCGAGTTGGGTTGCAAGGAGGCGCTGTTCACGCTCGGCGACCGACCCGAGGACCGGTGGCCCGAGGCACGGCAGTGGCTCGACGAGCGCGGCTATGACAGCACGCTGGCCTACGTACGGGCGATGGCCATCCTGGTGCTGGAGGAGACCGGCCTGCTGCCGCACCTGAACCCAGGGGTGATGAGCTGGTCGGAGATGTCGCGGCTCAAGCCGGTGGCGCCGTCGATGGGCATGATGCTCGAAACCACCTCCCGGCGGCTGTTCGAGACCAAGGGCCTGGCGCACTACGGCAGCCCGGACAAGGATCCGGTGGTGCGCCTGCGCACGCTGGCCGACGCGGGCCGACTCTCGATCCCGTTCACCACCGGACTGCTGGTGGGCATCGGCGAGACGCTCGCCGAGCGTGCCGACACCCTGCACGCGATTCGCAAGGTGCACAAAGAGTTCGGGCACATCCAGGAAGTCATCGTGCAGAACTTCCGGGCCAAAGAGCACACCGCGATGGCGGCGGTGCCCGACACCGGTTTCGAGGATTTCCTGGCTACGGTGGCGGTGACGCGGCTGGTGCTGGGCCCCAAGATGCGGGTGCAGGCACCGCCCAACCTGGTGTCGGCCGAAGAATGCCTGGCGCTGATCGGCGCCGGGGTCGACGACTGGGGCGGGGTGTCGCCGCTGACCCCCGACCACGTCAACCCGGAGCGGCCCTGGCCGGCACTGGACGATCTGGCCGCGATCACCGAACAAGCCGGCTACGACCTGGTGCAGCGGCTTACCGCTCAGCCCGACTACGTGCTGGCCGGTGCGGCGTGGATCGATCCGCGCGTGCGCCCGCACGTGGCGGCGCTGGCCGATCCGGACACCGGCTGGGCCCGCGACATCAATCCGGTCGGGCTGGCCTGGCAGGAACCCGATGAGGTGCAGTCCGCCGGCCGGGTGGATCTGCACACCGCGATCGACGTCGACGGCCGGGCCACCGAGACGCGCAGCGATCTGGGCAGCGCCTTCGGGGACTGGGAGTCGATCCGCGAGCAGATTCACCAACTGGCGGCTCGTGCGCCCGAACGCGTCGACACCGATGTGCTGGCCGCGCTGCGTTCAGCCGAACGCGACCCGGCCGGCTGCACCGACGCCGAGTATCTGGCATTGGCCACCGCGGACGGGCCGGCCATGGATGCCGTTGCCGCACTGGCCGACTCGCTGCGCCGCGACGCCGTCGGTGACGATGTGACCTACGTGGTCAACCGGAACATCAACTTCACCAACATCTGCTACGTCGGCTGTCGGTTCTGTGCGTTCGCCCAGCGCAAGGGGGACGCCGACGCGTTTTCGTTGTCGAACGCCGAGGTTGGCGAGCGTGCCTACGAGGCGCATCTGGCCGGCGCCACCGAGGTCTGCATGCAGGGCGGCATCGACCCGGAGCTGCCGGTCACCGGTTACGCCGATCTGGTGCGGGCGGTCAAGGCTCGGGTGCCGTCGATGCACGTGCACGCGTTCTCTCCGATGGAGATCACCAACGGGGTATCCAAGAGTGGCTTGAGCATTCGGGAATGGCTGATCAGTCTGCGTGAGGCGGGGCTGGGCAGTATTCCGGGCACCGCCGCGGAGATCCTCGACGACGAGATCCGCTGGGTGCTCACCAAAGGCAAGCTGCCGACCTCGATGTGGGTGGAGGTGGTCAGCACCGCGCACGAGGTGGGGCTGCGGTCCAGCTCGACGATGATGTACGGCCACATCGATTCCCCGCGGCACTGGATCGGACACATGCGGGTGTTGCGTGGCATCCAGGACCGCACCGGCGGTTTCACCGAGTTCGTGCCGTTGCCGTTCGTGCATCAGAGCTCGCCGCTGTACCTGGCCGGCGGGGCGCGGCCCGGCCCGAGTCATCGCGACAACCGCGCGGTGCACGCGCTGGCGCGGATCATGTTGCACGGCCGCATCCCCAATATCCAGACCAGCTGGGTCAAGTTGGGAGTGGAGCGCACCCAGGTGATGCTCAACGGCGGCGCCAACGACCTGGGCGGCACGCTCATGGAGGAGACCATCTCGCGGATGGCCGGCTCCGAGCACGGCTCGGCCAAGACCATCGCGGAGCTGACGTCGATCGCCGAAGGCATCGGCCGCCCGGCCCGTCAGCGCACCACCGACTACGCACCGCTAGCTATCTGACCCTATTGCGATTTCGGCGCGTTTTCTCCCGCTGAGCGAGCATTATCGCGCCGAAATCGCCTTAGAGTCGCGCGGCCAGCTCGGTGCCCTGCTTGATGGCCCGCTTGGCATCCAGCTCGGACGCTAGTGCCGCCCCGCCGATGATGTGCGGGCTCACACCGTGCTGACGCAATCCGTCCTCGAGGTCGCGCACCGACTCCTGCCCGGCGCAGATCACCACGTTGTCCACGGCCAACACCTGCGGGCGTGACTTGTTCGGGCCGTAGCTGATGTGCAGCCCGTCATCATCAATGCGGTCGTAGTTCACCCCGGAGAGCTGCTGGACGTTCTTGGCCTTCAACGATGCCCGATGAACCCAGCCGCTGGTCTTGCCCAACTTGCGGCCCTGGGCGCCCGCGGTGCGGGCCAACAGGTAGACCTGGCGGGCCGGCGGCGCCGGGTCCGGCGGCAGCAACGCGCCCCTGGCCTCCCAAGGGTCGGCGGCGCCCCATTCGGCCTTCCACTCTTTGAGATGCAGCGTCGGCGAGGAGTCGGGGGAGTCCAGTACCAGGAACTCACTGACGTCGAAACCGATTCCGCCGGCACCCACCACCGCCACCGAGGAGCCCACCGGTCGGCCCGCGATCGCCTCGGCATACGACATCACCATCGGATGCTCGATGCCCGGGATCTGCGGGATCCGCGGTTTGACCCCGGTGGCCAGCACCACCTCGTCGAAGTCGACCAACTCGTCGACGTGGGCGCGCCTGCCCAGGCGTACCGCAACCGCGTACTTGTCCAGCATGGTGGTGTAGTAGCGGATCGTCCCGGCGAACTCTTCCTTGCCGGGAATCCTTCTGGCCAAGTCGAATTGGCCGCCGATGACCTCGTTCGCCTCGAACAGTGTCACCTCGTGCCCGCGTTCGGCGGCCGACACCGCCGCGGACAACCCGGCCGGCCCGGCGCCCACCACCGCGATGCGCCGGCGCCGCCGCGTCGGGCTGAGCACCAGCGTGGTCTCGTGACCGGCTCGGGGGTTGACCAGGCAGGAGACCTTCTTGTGCACGAAGGCGTGGTCCAGGCAGGCCTGATTGCACGCGATGCAGGTGTTGATCTCATCGGCGCGGCCGTCGGCAGCCTTGCGCACCCAGTCCGGGTCGGCCAGCATCGGGCGGGCCATCGAGATCAAGCGCACCGAGGTCTCGGCGAGGACCCGTTCGGCGGCCTGCGGCATGTTGATCCGGTTGGATGCCACTACCGGGATGGTGACGTGATCGGCGACGGCGCTGCTGATGTCGACGAATGCGTTGCCCGGGACCGACGTCACGATGGTCGGCACCCGCGCTTCATGCCAGCCGAAGCCGGAGTTGATGATGGTGGCGCCGGCTTCCTCGACTTCGGTTGCCAGCGTGAGGATCTCCTCCCAGCTTTGGCCATCCTCGACGTAGTCGGCCATCGACATCCGGTAGCAGATGATGAAGTCGTCGCCAACGGCCGCGCGTGTGCGAGCCACGATCTGCACCGGGAAGCGGCGCCGATTGGCCGCACTACCGCCGTAGCCGTCCGTGCGCCGGTTGGTGCGCGCTGCCAGGAACTGGTTCAGCAGGTAGCCCTCGCTGCCCATGATCTCCACCCCGTCGTAACCGGCCTCGCGGGCCAATTCGGCGGCTCGGGCGAAGTCGGCGATCGTCGACTCGACCCCGCGGGTGGTCAACGCCCGCGGCCGGAACGGATTGATCGGCGCCTTGATGCTCGAGGCGCTGACCGAAAACGGGTGGTAGGCATAGCGTCCCGCATGCAGAATCTGCAGCGCGATCTTGCCGCCGGCATCGTGCACGGCTTCGGTGATGCGCCGATGGCGTCGCGCGTCGGCGCGGGTGGTCATTGCTGAGGCGAACGGCAGTAGCCAACCCGACCGGTTCGGGGCGTATCCGCCGGTGATGATCAGTCCGACGCCGCCGCGGGCGCGTGCCGCGAAGTACTCGGCCAGTTTGGCGGTGTCGCCGGCGCGGTCTTCCAGTCCGGTGTGCATCGAACCCATGACCACCCGATTGGGCAGGGTCGTGAAACCCAGGTCCAGCGGGGTCATCAAGAGCGGGTAGGGATTGGTGGATTCTGTTGTCACAGCGGTCCCTTCATCTCAGTGCCCCGGTCACTGCAGCGCCCGGGTAACCTCGTCAAGCCAGTCGATTGCGCTCTCCTCCGCACGAATGCCGCCCCGCAACACCAGGTACTGATGTAGCGCGGCGCCCGTCAGGGAGCTGGGATCCGGGAACTGCTTCTTCTCCAGGGCGCGGTAGACGTCCAATCGCTCGCCACGTTCCGCGCGCAGGTCCCCGGCCTGTGCGCGCACCGTGGCGCGGTCGCTGTGGCCGGCGCCGCGGATCTTGACGGCCAGTTCGCGCAGCCGGTTGTCCACCACCGAGCTTCCGCGCCCGGCCAGTGGGGCCGCGATCCAGCGGTCCAGCTCCGCGCGCCCGGCTTCGGCGACGGTGTAGACCTTCTTGTCCGGGCGGCCCTGCTGAGCCACCTCGGTGACCTGCACCCAGCCGTCGGCCTCCATGGCCCGCAGCGTCCGGTAGATCTGCTGGTGAGTGGCGCTCCAGAAATAGCCGATCGAGCGATCGAAGCGGTGGGCGAGCTCGTAGCCCGAACCCGACTGCTCGCTCAACGACACCAGGATCGCGTGCGGAAGTGCCACGCCGGGAGCATAGGCAGCCGCGCCCCCCCTATGCAACTTGTTGCACAGCAACTGAGTGCATAGCCGTCCTAGCCCGGATGGGCCGTGGTGGTCGCGCCGCCGCAGCGGCCTCTACTATCAGGACCGATGAATCCGCCCTGCGTCGCCGCAGCCTCGTGAGTCCCGTGCGCGGCGGCAGATCGGCCGCATTGCCGACGTTTCCCTGGGACACCCTCGCCGAGGCGACGGCACTGGCCAAGGCGCATCCCGATGGCATCGTCGACCTGTCCGTCGGCACCCCGGTCGATCCGGTGGCCCCGGTCATCCGCGAGGCACTGACTGCGGCGTCCTCGTCGCCGGGGTATCCCACCACCGCCGGGACTACGGCGCTGCGCGCTTCGGCGGTCGCCGCGCTGCAACGGCGTTACGGGATCACCGGGCTGGCCGAGTCGGCGGTGCTGCCCGTCATCGGCACCAAGGAGCTCATCGCCTGGCTGCCAAGCCTGCTCGGCCTCGGCGATCAGGACGTGGTCGTGGTCCCCGAACTGGCCTACCCGACCTACGAAGTGGGCGCCCGGCTGGCTGGGGCGCGGTGGGTGCGCAGCGACGCCCCGCAGCTGCTCGACGGTCCGCCGCCGGCCCTGGTGTACCTGAATTCGCCGAGCAACCCGACCGGCGCGATCGCGACCGCCGACGAGCTGCGCGCAGTCGTGGGCTGGGCCCGCGAGCACGACGTCCTGGTGGTCTCCGACGAGTGCTATCTGGGCCTGGGCTGGGACTCCGAGCCGCGGTCGGTGCTGCACCCGGCGGTCTGCGGCGGCGACCACCGCGGTCTGCTGGCGGTGCATTCGCTGTCGAAGACCTCCTCGCTGGCGGGCTACCGAGCCGGTTTCGTCGCCGGGGACGCCGCGGTGGTGGCCGAGCTGCTCGCGGTCCGCAAACACGCCGGGATGATGGTGCCCACCCCGATTCAGGCGGCCATGGTCGCCGCCCTCGACGACGACGCCCACGAGCAGCAGCAGCGTGAGCGCTACGCCCGCCGCCGCGCGACGCTGCTGCCGGCGATGCAGGCGGCCGGCTTCACCATCGAGTTGTCGCAGGGCGGGCTCTATCTGTGGGCCACCCGCGGCGAGGCGTGCCGCAACACCGTCGAGTGGCTGGCCCAGCGCGGCATCCTGGTGGCGCCCGGCGAGTTCTACGGCCCGGCCGGCGCGCAGTACGTGCGGGTGGCGCTCACCGCCACCGACGAGCGGATCGCCGCGGCGGCGGACCGGCTGGGTTAGCCGCCCGGCGCGCCGCATTCGCCGGTGAGAATCCGCTCGATCGCGTCGTGTTCCGCCTGGGTCACCCACAGGCCGTAGCCGGACTTCACCGCGACGATCCGCGAGACGTAGGCACAGCGATAGGACTTGTTGGGCGGTAGCCAGGTGGCTGCGTCGCCGTCGCCCTTCTGCTCGTTGATCGGCCCGCTGGTGGCCTGCAGGTTCAGCGGATCGTTGGCGAAGTTGCGGCGGGTGAGCTCATCCCACTGCTGGGCGCCCTTCTGCCACGCATCCGACAACGCCACGACATGATCGATCTGCACCGCCTGGGAGGTATCCCGACCGCGCTGGAACGCGATCACGGTGCCGGTGTAGGGATCGTTCAAGACGCCGGATGTCACCACGCAATCAGCGGTGCCCGGCTTGGTCTCGATGTCGATCAGGTCGCGGCGCAGGATGTCGTTGCGGGTGTCGCAGCCGTTGTGCCCGCCGGGGACCGTGACGTCGTCGCTCCACGCCTGGCCGAACAGGGCGCGCGAGTAGCCGGTCTTGGGGGCGCGGCCCTTGATCGGCAGCGCGTCGAGCAGGGCCAGCTCGGCGGATCCGTCGGCGGCCTCGACCGGAACCGGGTCCGCGGTGGCGGCCGGCGCCACGATCAGCAGGGCCGCGGTGAGCGCGGCAAAACAGCCCAGCCACCTGCGTCGCTGGTCGACCACGGCACCTCCAGTCCGGTGGTTCAGCGAGGCTCGACGAAGGAGAGGCGAAGCTGGAACCGCCGCATGAACCGGTGAACAGTCGCGGACGCTACCAGGCTGCCCCGACACGATCGATGCGCGCCGATCGCCGCGCGCCATAGGCTGAGCGGATGCGCATCCATCCCGAGGTCG
Organism: Mycolicibacter heraklionensis; assembly: GCA_001673575.1. Taxonomy (GTDB): domain Bacteria; phylum Actinomycetota; class Actinomycetes; order Mycobacteriales; family Mycobacteriaceae; genus Mycobacterium; species Mycobacterium heraklionense_A. The sequence goes on from LZME01000037.1 coordinate 99,936, forward strand.
CCGAGGCGTTGGCCGCCGGGCGGGCCGTGGTGGCGTTGGAGAGCACGATCATCAGCCACGGTCTGCCGCGTCCGGACAATCTGCGCATCGCGCGCGCCATCGAGCATGCCGTGCGCTCGGCGGGTGCGGTACCGGCCACCATCGCGATCGTCGACGGCCAGCCGCACATCGGCCTCGACGACGATGCGCTGCATCGCGTCGCCATCGGTGGCACGGCGATCAAGGTCAGTGTCCGCGAGATCGCGATGCTGGCCGCGGTGGCCGGCGACGGTGCGACCACGGTCGCCGCGACCGCGCACCTGGCGGCGGCAGCCGGAATCACGGTGTTCGCCACCGGCGGATTGGGCGGTGTGCATCGCGGCGCACAACACAGCTACGACGAGTCCGCGGATCTGACCACCCTGTCGCGCACCCCAGTGCTGGTGGTGTGTTCGGGCGTGAAGTCGATCCTGGACATCGGTGCCACGTTGGAGCGATTGGAGACGCTGTCGGTGGGGGTGATCGGCTACCGAACCGACCGCTTTCCGGCCTTCTACCTCGCCGACTCCGGCCACCCACTCGACTGGTGGGTCCAGACGCCCAAACAGGCTGCCGCGGTGCTGCGGGCTCGCGACCGGCTGGGCACCGACGGCTACGGCCTGGTGCTGGCCAACCCGATTCCCGCCGACGCCGAGCTGGACCGTGAACTGCACGACCGGGTGCTGGCCGATGGATTGGCCGCCGCGCGGGCCGCGGACATCCACGGCAAGGACGTCACCCCGTTCCTGCTGGACTATTTCCACCGCGAGACGCACGGCGCATCGGTGGCCGCCAACGTCGCCCTGGTGCTGGCCAATGCGCGGGTGGCCGCCGAGGTTGCCGTGGCCTACGCCGCCGGGTGACCGAGCGCGGCAGCGCATCTGGGCGCATCCTGGTTTATGGACGCCATCACCGAAGTCCCGGTTCCGGTCAACGAGCCGGTCCACGACTACGCACCGGACTCGGCCGAACGCACCCGACTGCGCACCGCGCTGGCCGCGCTCGCCGACCCACCCGGCGACTTGCCGCACATCATCGCCGGCCGGCATCGGATGGGCGATGGTGCGCGCATCGACATCGTCCAGCCGCACCGGCACGCCGCCGTGCTGGGCACGCTGACCAACGCTACCCACGCCGACGCCACCGCCGCGGTCGAAGCCGCGGCCGCGGCCAAGAGCGACTGGGCGGCAACCCCGTTCGACGAGCGCGCGGCCATCTTCCTGCGCGCTGCCGACCTGCTGGCCGGCCCATGGCGGGAGACCATCGCCGCCGCTGGCATGCTCGGCCAGTCCAAGACCGTCTATCAGGCCGAGATCGACGCGCCGTGCGAGCTCATCGACTTCTGGCGGTTCAACGTCGCGTTCGCCCGCCAGATCCTGACGCAGCAACCCATCAGCAGCCCGGGAGTGTGGAACCGCAGCGACTACCGGCCGCTGGACGGGTTCGTCTACGCCATCACCCCGTTCAACTTCTCCTCGATCGCCGGCAACCTGCCCACCGCCCCGGCCCTGATGGGCAACACGGTGATCTGGAAGCCGTCCGTCACTCAGACCCTCGCCGCCTACCTGACCATGCAGCTGCTGCAGGAGGCCGGCCTGCCGCCCGGAGTGATCAACCTGCTCACCGGTGACGGCTACGCGGTTTCCGAGGTAGCGCTGGCGGATTCGCGGCTGGCCGGAATCCACTTCACCGGTTCGACGGAGACCTTCCGCGCGCTGTGGCGTCAGGTGGGCGCCAACATCGACCGGTACGGCAGCTATCCACGACTGGTCGGCGAGACCGGCGGCAAGGACTTCGTGGTGGCGCATGCTTCGGCGCAGCCGGACGTGCTGCGTACTGCGCTGATTCGCGGTGCCTTCGACTACCAGGGGCAGAAGTGCTCGGCCGCCTCGCGGGCATATATTCCGCGCTCGTTGTGGCGGCGATTCGGCGATGACCTGCTGGCCGCCACGGCGGAGCTACGCTACGGCGACGTCACCGACCTGACCAACTTCGGTGGCGCGCTGATCGACGAGCGGGCGTTTGCCAAGAACGTGCGTGCCATCGAGCGCGCCAAAGCCGCCACCGGAGTCGAGATCGCGGTCGGCGGTGACTATGACGACAGCGTGGGCTACTTCGTGCGGCCCACGGTGCTGCTCTCCGATGATCCGGCCGACGAGATGTTCAGCACGGAATACTTCGGCCCGCTGCTGTCGGTACACGTCTATGCCGACGAGCAGTACGTGCAGATTCTCGACCTCATCGACACCGGATCGCGCTACGCGCTGACCGGGGCGGTCATCGCCGAGGACCGGCACGCGGTGCGTACCGCGTTGCAGCGGTTGCGGTTTGCCGCCGGGAACTTCTACGTCAACGACAAACCGACCGGTGCGGTGGTGGGGCAGCAGCCGTTTGGCGGATCGCGCAACTCGGGCACCAACGACAAGGCGGGTTCACCGCTGAACCTGCTGCGCTGGACGTCGGCGCGAACGATCAAAGAGACCTTCCTGCCACCTACCGAGCACGGCTACCCGCACATGGCGACGCCGTGAACCTGATACCCTGGGGGGTATGAGTCATTATCAGGAAGTCCTCAACGAGCTGAACCCGCAGCACCGTGACCTTCGGCAGCAGATTTCCGGCGTCTACCAGGCATTCGGCGAAATGAGCAAGGCCACGTTCGAATCCGGCGCCCTGGAGCGCAAGGTCAAAGAGCTGATGGCGATGGCGATGGGCGTGGTGCAGGGCTGCGACGGATGCATCGCCTCACACGCACGGGCGGCGGCACGCGCCGGGGCCACCAAGCAGGAGGCCGCCGAGGCCATCGGCGTCAGCATTCTCATGCACGGCGGCCCGGCCACCATTTACGGGGCTCGTGCCTACACGGCGTTCTGCGAATTCGCCGACGACACGGATTGACGATTCTGCGTCGAGCCGGCCGGGTCAGCTGCCGATCACCCTGGCGATGCACAGTTCCGGTTCGACGAACGGTTCCAACTCTGCGCTGCCGCCGGGAGCGTTCTCGGCGTTGAGCAGCCCACGCAGCAGGCCCCGGTGCATGGCGCAGCTGACCTCGGGGTGTGCTCGGGCCAAGTCGCGAACCGGGCACGCGTGCAGCAGGATCGTGCGCCGGCGCTCGCCGTCTTCGGTCGCCGCGGTCAGTTCCGCACCGAACCCCATCCGCGCGAAGATCCCCGCGATCCGGTCGGCGCACTCGTCGATGCCGGCGTCGGCGGCCGATCCGTTCGGGGTGGCGGGGCCCTCGGCGCCGGTGTCGTCGGAGGCCAAGATCCGGTCGGCCCAACGCTGGCCCGCTCGTTCGGCACGTTCCTGGCGTTCGGCGGCGGTCTCGCCGAGTTCCATGGCCAATATCTCGGCCAGGCTGCGGTAATCCAGGCGGTCACGCACCGCCACGTAGCCGGTGCGGGGCCGCCCGACGCCGTCACGTTTGATCCGGGTCCGGGCGACCGCCCCTTCCTCGCACAAGGCATCGAGGTGGAAGCGCACCGTGGTGACGTGCAGGTTCATCCGCTCGGCGAGCTCGGCGGCGTCGACCGCTCCACTGGCGGCGCCGACCAACCGCAGCACCCGGTCCCGTTGCTGGTTGCGTGGCAACCGCTGACTGCGAGCGGTGCCCTGCCGCTGGACGGACTGGTCGTGCATGGGAGTACCTCTCCTTGAGGAGTTGCCCATAAATTAAGGGAACTGACTCGTTGATACCACTTGTGGCGGTCGGCCGCCGTCCGGTCGGTCGGCTGGGCCAGCGGTGCGGACCGGGTAACGTCCCCCAGATGCTGCTGACCTCGCTGGCTGCCGACGGCTCGAACGCCTCGGACATCGCCGATGCGGTGCGTATCGACAACACCCTACTGAGCCGTGCCGAGCTGAGTACCGCTTCCGCGGCGGTGCTCGAAGACCTTGCCGGGGCGTCGACGGTCGCGGTGCTGGCCACCCCCACGGCGCAGACCGTGCTGGCGGTCACCGGCTGTCTGCTCGCCGGGGTCCCGGTGGTACCGGTCCCCGCTGACGTCGGCATCGCCGAACGCCAGCACATCCTGCGTGACTCGGGAACGCAGGCCTGGCTGGGGGAGCGGCCCGACGACCTTGCCGGGCTACCGCATTTCCCGGCGCGCGCCGGATCGTCGCACCAATTGCCCGAACCGGATTCACGCGGTGAAGACGACACCGCGTTGATCATCTACACCTCCGGCACCACCGGCCCGCCCAAAGGTGTGCAACTGAGCCGGCGGGCGCTGGCCGCAGACCTGGACGCACTGGCACAGGCCTGGCAGTGGAGTCCCGATGACGTGCTGGTGCACGGCTTGCCGATGTACCACGTGCACGGCTTGGTCTTGGGTCTGTTGGGTTCGTTGCGGGTGGGCAACCGCTTCATACACACCGGCAAGCCGACGCCGGAGGGATACGCGGCGGCACGCGGCACGCTCTATTTCGGGGTGCCCACGGTGTGGTCGCGGGTGGTCGCCGACGCGAGTGCTGCCGCGGCGCTGCGGCCCGCGCGGTTGCTGGTCTCGGGCAGTGCGGCGCTTCCCGTCCCGGTGTTCGACGCCCTCGTCGCCCAGACCGGTCATGCCCCCATCGAGCGGTACGGCAGCACCGAATCGCTGATCACGGTGAGCACCCGGGTCGACGGCGAACGGCGCCCGGGATGGGTGGGTCTGCCGCTGCACGGGGTGCAGACCAAGCTCGTCGCGGACGACGGCGGCCCGGTCCCACACGACGGCGCGACGATCGGCCGGCTCGCGGTGCGGGGGCCGACGCTGTTCAACGGTTATCTCAACCGGCCCGACGCCACCGCCGAGGCGTTCGATGCCGATGGGTGGTACCGCACCGGGGACGTGGCGGTGATCGACGGTGACGGCATGCATCGGATCGTCGGCCGCGAATCGGTCGATCTGATCAAGACCGGCGGCTTCCGGGTCGGGGCCGGTGAGATCGAGACGGCGTTGCTGGGCCATCCCGCGGTTTCAGAAGTGGCCGTCGTCGGATTGCCCGACGAAGACCTGGGGCAGCGGATCGTCGCGTTCGTCGTACCCTCGGCCGGCGGTGCTGCGCAACCCAGCGAATTGATCGACTATGTCGGTCGACAGCTGTCGGCGCACAAGCGGCCTCGCGAGGTACGGCTCGTGGATGCGTTGCCGCGCAACGCAATGGGAAAGGTGCTCAAGAAGGCGCTGCTGACGTAGGCTCCGCTTGCGCGAATCGCAACCAGAAGGGTGGGCCCGTGAAGCCTAGGAACCGATTCAGTCTCGCCGCCGTCACCGTTCTTGCCTGCGCGACGATCCTGCTCGGCGGCTGTTCGGCGGTGGACAAGGTCATCAACAAAGGTGGCGACACCACCTGCGGAGAGTTCAACGGCCACACCGACGAGAAGCAGCGCTCCGAGATCTCCAAGATGCTCAAGGATCGAAAGGGCGGCGAGCCCTCGAACCTGGAGCTGTCGGGAACGCAGGTGGCGGTCAGCGCCTACTGCAAGACGATCGGGAAAGACAGCGACAAGATCAGCAGGGCGATGCTGTAGCGCTCAGCTCATTCGCGGCTGCGGTCGCCGCAGGGGCCTGCCGGTTCCCAGCTTCGCATCGCGCACTGGACTCCGTCGTCATCGAGGGCGGCCACTGGCAACGGCAATTGGTCACTGCGACAGCGCATCCCGTCGATAAGGATGGCCACAAAACGACGCCACAGGTGTGCGTCGACATGCCCGGCGAACTCGCTCACGGTGCCGGCCAGAAGGCCGAAGATCGGCATGTCGGTATCGGACAGTTCCGGGCGCAGGCGGCCGTCGCTGCGCGCTCGTTCGACGAGGCGCTTCTGAACGGGAATGAGTCGCTCCTGGGCAGCTGTCACGCGATCGCCGCCGTATGACTTGCTGAAGGCGATCTCCCGCAATCCCCGGTCGGTCGCGGTGATCTCACACATCTGCTCGACGTACCAGACGAACCCCTGCCAGGGATCTGGTTGTTGCAGAGCGGCTTGCGCCAGATCCGCCAGCTGGTTCAGGCCGTCTTCGAAGATCGCCTCGAGCAGCTCCTCCTTGCTGGCGAACCGTCGGTAGACCGTGCCCACCCCGACGCCCGCATGGTGTGCGACGTCGTTGAGGTTGGGCTCCAATCCCTTGCTGGCAAACAGGTCGCGGGCCGCTTCCAGGATCCGCTTCCTGTTGCGCTCGGCGTCCTTGCGCAACGGGCGGTCCGTCGTCTCACTCACGTTCACCTGCCAAGTGTAATGGGCGCAACATCAAACCGGATTGACTTAATCCGCTTACATAGTTAGCTTAGCTACCTGGAGCGGAGACGGCGACCGGCCTGGTCAACGTCGGGGAAGGCGGACGATGAAAAGGCTGATCAGCCGGGTTTGGCTGCCCGCTTTGATCGTGATGGCGGTGGTGGCGGGAGCCGTCACCGTCGCACAGCTGCGGACCGTGTTCGGTGCGCATCCGGTCGTAGTGACCGACTTGTCCTCCGATAACGCCGAGGACTTCAACCCGAAGTTCGTGACCTACGAGATCTTCGGTTCGGGCACCACTGCCGTCATCAATTACATGGACCTCGAAGGCAAGCCGCAGCGCGTCACCGATGTCGCGTTGCCGTGGACTCTGACTCTGCAGACCACCTTGCCCTCGGTGATGCCCAACATCCTGGCCCAGGGCGACGGCGACAGCATCAGCTGCCGGGTGACCGTCGACGACGAGGTCAAACAGGAAAGGACGGCTACCGGAGTGAATGCCGAGACCTTCTGCTTTGTGAAGGCCGCATGAGCGCGCCGACGGCCGGAGCGCCGACCGAACCCATTCCGGCCGCGCGTCACGCTGCGCGCCCGGGGCTGCCCCGATTCATCCGCAAGTTCGCGGTGCCGATCATCTTGGCCTGGGTCGCCTTCGTTGCCGTACTGAACATCGTCGTGCCGCAGCTCGAGGAAGTCGGCAAGATGCGCGCGGTGTCGATGAGTCCCAACGACGCACCGTCGATGATCGCCACCAAGCGCGTCGGAAAGGTGTTCCAGGAGTACGACACCTCCAGCTCGGTGATGATCGTGCTCGAAGGCGAAGAGCCGCTGGGCGCGGCAGCACACGAGTTCTATGACCAGATGGTGCGCGATCTGCGGGCCGACACCGCCCACGTGCAGCACGTCCAAGACTTCTGGGGCGACACACTGACGGCCAAGGGTGCCCAGAGCGCCGACGGCAAGGCCGCCTACGTTCAGGTCTACATCGCCGGTGACCAAGGGGAGACGCTGGCCAACGAGTCGGTGGACGCGGTGCGCCGCATCGCGTCCGAAGGGCCCGCCCCCGCCGGCGTGAAGGCCTACGTGACGGGACCGGCGGCAACAAGTTCCGACCAGAACCACGTCGGCGACAAGAGCATGGAAACCATCGAGATGCTCACCTTCGCCGTCATCACGGTGATGTTGTTGGGCGTCTACCGATCCATCATCACCACGCTGATCGTGCTGCTGATGGTCGTCTTCGAACTGTCGGCCGCCCGAGGACTGGTGGCATTCCTGGGATTCCACAACCTGTTCGGCCTGACGACCTTCGCGACCAACATGCTGGTGACGTTGGCCATCGCCGCCTCCACCGATTACGCGATCTTCCTGATCGGTCGATATCAGGAGGCGCGCAAAGCCGGCGAGGACCGAGAAACCGCTTACTACAGCATGTTCCACGGGACCGCGCATGTGGTGTTGGCCTCCGGGCTGACCATTGCCGGGGCCACCTTCTGCCTGCACTTCACTCGGCTGCCGTACTTCCAGACGATGGGTTTCCCGCTGTCGATCGGCATGGTGATCGTGGTCGCCGCGGCTTTGACCCTGGGGCCCGCCGTCATCTCGGTGTGCAGTCGCTTCGGCCGTGTGCTGGAACCCAAGCGCGTCACCCGGTCGACCGGGTGGCACCGGGTCGGTACTGCCACCGTCCGCTGGCCCGGAGCGATCCTGGTGGCCGCCGTCGCGGCGGCGCTGATCGGCCTGCTCACGCTGCCCGGGTACCACACCAGCTACAACGACCGCATCTACCTGCCCGATGACGTCGCGGCGAACGTGGGCTACTCAGCGGCGTTCCGGCACTTCTCCCAGGCGAAGATGAACCCGGACCTGATGATGATCGAAACCGATCGGGATCTGCGTAACCCGGCGGACTTCCTGGTGATCGACAAGATCGCCAAGGCCCTCAAGAACGTGCACGGCATCGCCCAGGTGCAGACCATCACCCGCCCCGACGGGGACCCGATCAAACATTCCACGATCCCGTACACCGTCGGCCAAAGCGGCACGGCCCAGCTGATGAACAACGACTACATGCAGACCAACCTGGAGAACCTGCTTAAGCAGGCCGATGATCTGCAGGCCAGCATCGACTCGATGACCGAGATGATGAACATCCAGCAGGATCTGGCCGAAGTGTCGCAGCGGATGGCCGACAAGATGTCCAACACGGCCGTCGACATCGGCGAAATGCGGGACCACATGGCCGATTTCGACGACTTCTTCCGGGTGTTCCGCAACTACTTCTATTGGGAGCCGCACTGCTTCGACATCCCCATCTGTCATGCTCTGCGGTCGATCTTCGACGCCCTGGACGGAGTCGACACCATGTCTGCCGACTTCGACGAGATCGTGCCCGACATGCAGCGCATGGCCGAGCTGATGCCGCGGATGGTTGCGGTGATGCCGGCGCAGATCCAGTCGATGAAGAACCAGAAGCAGACGTTGCTCAACCAGTACCAGGTGCAGAAGGCCCAGCAGGACCAGAACATGGCGATGCAGGAGAACTCCACGGCCATGGGCGAGGCGTTCGACACCGCGAAGAACGACGATTCGTTCTACCTGCCGCCGGAGGCGTTCGACACCGCCGACTTCAAGCGTGGCATCAAGCTGTTCATGTCGCCGGACGGACATGCGGTGCGGTTCACCATCATTCACCAGGGTGACCCGTTGACACCGGAGGGGATATCGCGCATCGAATCGCTGAAGGTCGCGGCGGCCGATGCGATCAAGGGAACACCGTTCGAGGGGGCCAAGATCTACCTCGGCGGCAGCGCGGCGATGTTCTACGACATGCAGCAGGGCGCCAACTACGACCTGCTGATCGTGGCGACGGCCGCACTGATCCTGATCTTCATCATCATGATGGTGTTGACCCGCGCCGTGGTCGCCGCGACGGTGATCGTCGGCACGGTGGTGCTCAGTCTCGGTTCGGCGTTCGGCCTGTCAGTGCTGATCTGGCAACACATCGTGGGCATCCCGCTGCACTGGATGGTGCTGCCGATGTCGGTCATCGTGCTGCTCGCCGTCGGCGCCGATTACAACCTGCTGCTGGTCTCGCGGATCAAGGAGGAGATCCACGCGGGCCTGCACACCGGGCTGATTCGCGCCATGGTCGGCACCGGTGCCGTGGTCACGGCCGCGGGTCTGGTGTTCGCCTTCACCATGGCCTCGATGGCGGTCAGCGCCTTGATCGTGATCGGCCAGGTCGGCACCACCATCGGGCTGGGCCTGCTGTTCGACACCTTGATCGTGCGGTCGCTGATGACACCGTCGGTTGCGACGCTGCTCGGGCGCTGGTTCTGGTGGCCGCAGGTCGTGCGTCCGCGGCCGGTTCCGCAGCCCTGGCCGCAGCCGATCCAGCGGGACCCCGCGAAGAAGGAGCAGGCGCTGGCCTAGTTGGCGTGTAGGTCTTCGTTGAGCGCGATGCCCTGGCCGTCCCGGGCCACCACCTCGACCGCACCGGTCTGTGAGTTGCGGCGGAACAGCAGGTTGCTGCCGCCGGCCAGATCGCGGGCCTTGGCCGTGCTGCCGTCGGGCAGGGTGACCTTGGTTCCGGCGGTGACGTACAGCCCGGCCTCGACCACGCAGTCGTCGCCCAGCGGGATGCCCAGTCCGGCGTTCGCACCCAGCAAGCAGCGCTTGCCGATCGAAATCACCTCGGTCCCACCGCCGGACAGCGTGCCCATGATCGAAGCGCCGCCGCCGACATCGGAGCCGTCGCCGACCACCACGCCCGCCGAGATGCGGCCTTCGACCATCGATGCGCCCAGCGTGCCCGCGTTGAAGTTGACGAAGCCTTCGTGCATCACCGTGGTGCCCGACGCCAGGTGCGCACCCAGGCGCACCCGGTCCGCGTCGGCGATGCGCACGCCCGAGGGCAGCACGTAGTCGACCATGCGGGGGAACTTGTCCACCCCGTAGACCGTCACCGGGCCGCGCCGGCGCAGCCGGGCACGCGTCGACTCGAAGCCCTCGACCGCGCACGGCCCGTAGTTGGTCCACACCACGTTGGTCAGCACCCCGAACAGTCCGCCGGCGTTGAGCCCGTGCGGCGCCACCAGCCGGTGCGAGAGCAGGTGCAGGCGCAGGTACGCGTCGTAGGCGTCGACGGCGGTGTCGTCCAGTGCACCGATCACGGTGCGCACCGCGACCGTCTCGGTGCCGCGGTCCTCGTCGGCACCGAGCAGTCCGGCCAGTTCGGCGGGAACGTCGCCCGCGCCAAGGCGGGTGGTCCCGGCTTGGCCCGAACCGCCCAACTCCGGTGCGGGAAACCAGGTGTCGAGCACGGATCCGTCTGCGGCCAGCGTCGCTACCCCGACGCCCGAAGCTCCAGTCACGCTGGTCAGGCTACGTTCTTCGCGCGAGAAGACGCAAAAGGCCCCTGCGGACCCGAAAATTGGGGGCTTTCACGTCTGCTCGGCGGGGAAACGCACCCACTAAGCTGAGTCTGTGCTGGACCTGCGCTCCGACCCGATCGCCCTGACCGCAGCGCTGGTGGACATTCCCAGCGAGTCGCGGCACGAAGCGCGTATCGCCGACGAGGTCGAAGCAGCGCTGCGGGCGCAGACTTGTGGTTTCGAGATCGTCCGCGATGGCGACGCGGTACTGGCCCGCACCAATCTGGGACGCCCGACCCGGGTGCTGCTGGCCGGGCATCTGGACACCGTGCCGGTGGCCGGCAACCTGCCCAGCCGGCGCACCATCACCGCTGACGAGGGCGACGTGCTGCACGGTTGCGGCACCGTCGACATGAAATCCGGGGTCGCCGTCTTCCTGCACCTGGCCGCCACCCTCACCGAGCCCGCGCACGATCTGACCTGCGTGTTCTACGACTGCGAGGAGATCGAAGCGGCCGCCAACGGGCTGGGTCGCATCGAACGCAACCTGCCGGAATGGCTGGCGGGTGACCTCGCCATCCTCGGCGAACCCACCGGCGGCTACATCGAGGCCGGCTGCCAGGGCACCCTGCGGGTCGTCGTCACCGCGACCGGCACGCGGGCGCATTCGGCGCGGTCCTGGCTGGGCGACAACGCCATCCACAAACTGGGGGCGGTACTGAATCGGCTGGCCGCCTACCAGCCGCGCAGTATCGACATTGACGGCTGCGTCTACCGTGAGGGTCTGTCGGCGGTGCGCATCGACGGTGGAGTCGCCGGCAACGTCATCCCCGATGCCGCGAGCGTGACCGTGAACTTCCGCTTTGCCCCGGACCGCACGCCGCACGAGGCGCTGATCCACGTGCAGGAGGTATTCGACGGCCTGCACGTCACGATCGAGCAGACCGACGCCGCCGCGGGCGCCCTGCCGGGGCTTACCGCACCCGCCGCCGCGGCGCTGGTGGCCGCCGCCGACGGTCAGGTGCGGGCCAAGTACGGCTGGACCGACGTGTCGCGGTTCGCCGCGCGCGGCATCCCCGCGGTCAACTACGGTCCCGGTGATCCCAACCTGGCCCACACCGTCGACGAGCGGGTGCCGGTCGGGCAGATCAGCGCCGTGGCCGGGCTGCTGCGCGGCTTCCTCAGCTCTTAAGCCGGTCCAGCGCGCTCCGGCCGAACGCGCAGTCGACCTCGTTGCACAGCCGGCTCAGCGGATCGACGGCGCGGGCATCGCCGAGCTGAGCGGCGGTGTCCCAGGCCTGTAACGCCACCGCCGACTGCCCGGTGCGCTCGGCCATCCGGGCGGCTTCCCGGGCCGCGGCGATCGCCCCATGCTGATCGCGCATGCCGGCCCGTTGCCAAGCCCGGGCCACCCCCAGCTCCGGAGCGAACAGTGCTGATTTGGTGCCGTGCCGGGATTCGGCCCGGCTCAACGTCTTTGCCGCGCCAGCGATGTCGTCCTGGCGGGCCAATGCGGTGGCCAGCAGGGTCAGCGACAGCGGTCCCCACGAGTAGCCGGTACGTTCCAGGGTGGCCGCGGCCGGTGCCAACATTTTGGTCGCAGCGTCGTACTCTTCGGCGGCGATCAGCACCTGAGCCACCAGCACCTCGCCGATCGCCCGGCCAGGCTGGGACAGCTCGGCGAAATCGGTGAACTGCCAGGCCAGCTCGCGCGCCTCGCCGAGGCGGTCGGCCATCAGCAGCGCGGTGATCTCGGCCAGCCCGACGGTGAACCTCAGCACCCCGGGATGCTCGGCGTCCAGCGCCCGGCGCGCTAAGGGGCCGACGTCGTCGAAGCGGCCGGATCGCGCCGCGCACAGGGCTGCGGCGCTGCCCGCCCAGGCCACCGCCATGTCGTCGGCGGCCGGGTCGGCCAGGACCGCGGTGGCGGCCTCGACGGCACGGCCGATGTTGCCGGCATTCATCGCGAAGGTGGCGCCGAGCGCGTCCAGGGTGATGCGCGGGGCCGCGCCGGTCACCCGGCCACGCGTGGCCGCCAGGAATGCGGTGGCGCGTTCGGGCTCGCCCAACATGAAGAACTGATTGGCGGCGCGCGGCAGCGCCCAAGCCATCAACTCCGGCTCGCTCAGACCGGCCGGGTCGACGGCTGCCAGTACCGCGTCGGCGTCGCGCCCGCGGCCCTGCCAGCCCAGTGCGTGCGCCAACGCCAGGCGGGCCGCCAGCCCGTCCGACCGATCCAGGGCGTGACGCGCCAGCCGCTCACCCAGTTGCAGGTCGCCCAGCCGCAACGCCTGCTGGGCGGCGTCCACCACCTCGGCTGCAGGCTGGGGCGCGTCGCTGTCGGCGGCCAGCACCGCCAGCCGCAGCTGCTCGCCGACGTGTGCGCAGGGCCGGGCTGCCAGCGCGCCGACCACGTCGCCACGTCGGGCACGCGCATCGTCGAGTCCCAGTGCGTCGCGGGCCCGCTCGGCGAACAGCGGGTGCGCGGTGTAGACCACCGGGTCCGGTTCGCGGCCGCCGCGAGCGCGGGTCTCCACCGCGCCCAGCTCCTCGGCCTGGCGGACCGCGTCGGCGCTGGTGAGGCTGATCAGGTCGACCAGCGCCAGCGGCTCGAAGACGGCGAGGTAGTCCAACACCGCACGCGCCTCGGCCGGCAACTCCGCCACGAAGGCGTCCACGTCACGGCCGGCCTCACTGGCCGCAGCTAAGGCGGTGATGTCGATGCGAGTCAACAGATCGTCGCCCCACAGCGCGGTGATCGGCGGCGGGGGCGCAGGCGAGCAGTCGGCGCGCCCGGTGACGATCACCCGGGCCGTCCCGGTCAGCGCCAGCTGATAGACCAGCGTCGCCGACAAGATGTCGAGCAGATGGGCGTCGTCGACTACCAGCAGCAGCTCACCCTCCGCCTTGACCAACGACGCGCGCGCCGCCCGCAGCAGCGCGGCGGGCTTGCCGATGTCGGCCACCGCAACCAGGTGGCTGAAGGCGCCGAACGGTACGTCGCGTTCGGCGGGAGTACCGATCACCCAGCACACCCGGGTCCCGGGATGGCGGTCGGCGTAATCCTCAGCCGCTAACCGGGCCAGGGTGGACTTGCCGCACCCGTCGGGACCGAGCACCACCGCGCCCGCCCGGGCCCCGGGGTCGAGTGCTGCGGTGAGCCGATGCAACGCCGCCGAATGCTCGGGGACGTTCCACCGGATCGGCATCGCCGAGAGTTTACGGTCTGAGCCAACGGCCCGATAGCCTTTCGGTGTGCGGTCGAGCGAATGGGCGGTCTGTGTCTACTGCGCGTCGGGCCCCAGCGATCCGGCACTGCTGGCGCTGGCCGCCAAGGTCGGTGCGGCAATCGCCGAGCGGGGCTGGACGCTGGTGTGGGGAGGCGGCAACGTCTCGGCGATGGGTGCGCTGGCCGTGGCCGCCCGCGAGCGCGGCGGGCACACCGTCGGGGTGATCCCCAAGGCGCTGCTGCACCGTGAGGTGGCCGATGTCGACGCCGACGAGCTGATCGTCACCGACACGATGCGCGAGCGGAAAAAGGTCATGGACGACCGCGCCGACGCGTTCCTGACCTTGCCCGGCGGCATCGGCACGCTGGAAGAGCTGTTCGAGACCTGGACCGCCGGGTATCTGGGCATGCACGACAAAGAGGTGGTGCTACTCGATCCCGACGGCCACTACGAGGGGCTGTGGACGTGGCTGTCGGGACTGATCGACACCGGTTTCGTGGCCCGGCGTGCGATGGATCGTCTGCTGGTGTTCGGCGAGATGGAGGCGGCGCTGGACGCCTGTTCACCCGGTACCGCCGGTACCGGTTAAGCTCTCGATTTTCGGCGAAATGAGGCGATAACGTGTCCGACCACGACTCCGGCACCGTCACCCAGGTGGGACTGGTCGACGTTCTGGCCCGTACCCCCCGCCTGTTGGCCGACGGGCCGACCATCCTGCGCGGGCTGTGGACCGGGCTGCGCGCTCGCCCCACCTCCAAGGCCTCGATCGGCAAGGTCTTCCAGGACCGCGCGGCCCAAGTCGGTGATCGGGTCTTCATCCGGTTCGGCGAGCAGCAACTGACCTACCGCGAAGCCAACGAGACCGTCAACCGCTACGCCGCCGTGCTGGCCGCGCGCGGCGTCGGCCACGGCGATGTCGTCGGGATCATGCTGCGCAACTCCCCGGACGCGGTGCTGATGATGCTGGCCGTCGCCAAATGCGGTGGGGTCGCCGGCATGCTCAACCACCACCAGCGCGCTGACGTGCTGGCCCACAGCCTGGGCGTGCTGGGTTCCACCCTGCTGATTGCGGAGTCCGACCTGGTCGATGCCGTCAAGGAGTGCGGCTGCACCGACGCACCGGTGACCATCGAGGAGTTCCGGCGGCTGGCCGCCACCGCACCGGACGGCAACCCCGCCTCCGTCAACGCGGTACTGGCCAAGGACACCGCGTTCTACATCTTCACCTCCGGCACCACCGGCTACCCCAAGGCCAGCGTGATGACGCACTACCGGTGGTTGCGTGCGCTGGCGACCTTCGGCGGCGTCGGGCTGCGGCTGCGCGGCAACGACACGCTGTACTGCTGCCTGCCGCTGTACCACAACAACGCGCTGACAGTCGCGGTGTCGTCGGTCCTTAACGCCGGTGCCACCCTGGCCCTGGGCAAGTCGTTCTCGGCCTCGCGGTTCTGGGACGAGGTGATCGCCGCGGACGCCACGGCCTTCGTCTACATCGGCGAGCTCTGCCGGTATCTGCTCAACCAGCCCGCCAAACCGACCGATCGTGCGCACAAGGTGCGGGTGATCGCCGGAAACGGGCTGCGGCCGGAGATCTGGGACGAGTTCACCCATCGGTTCGGCATCAAGCGGGTCTGCGAGTTCTACGCCGCCAGCGAGAGCAACAGCGCGTTCCTCAACGTGTTCAATGTGCCGCGCAGCACCGGCGTCTATCCGCTGCCGCTGGCCTATGTGCAGTACGACCCCGACACCGGCCTGCCGCTGCGCGGCGCGGACGGCTGGGTGCAACGGGTGCCTGCCGGCCAGCCCGGGCTGTTGCTGAGCCCGGTGAACCGGTTCTCGCCGTTCGACGGCTACACCGACCCGGAGGCCAACGAGAAGAAGCTGGTGCGCAACGCCTTCCGCGACGGCGACTGCTGGTTCAACACCGGTGATCTGATGCGCCCACAGGGCATGGGGCATGCCGCGTTCGTCGACCGGCTCGGCGACACCTTCCGATGGAAGGGCGAGAACGTCGCCACCACGCAGGTCGAGGCCGCGCTGAGCGCCGACGACGCGATCGAGGAGTGCGCCGTCTACGGCGTCGAGGTGCCCGGTACCGGTGGCCGTGCCGGGATGGCCGCGGTCAAACTGCGTGACGGCGCGACCTTCGACGGGCCGGGGTTAGCCGCGGTGGTCTTTGACCAGCTGCCCTCCTATGCGGTGCCGCTGTTCGTGCGGGTGGTGCCGTCGATGGCCCACACCACCACGTTCAAGAGTCGCAAGGTGGAGCTGCGCGAGCAGGGCTACGGCGGCGGTGGTGCGGTCATCGAGGACCCGCTGTACGTGCTGGCCGGCCGCGGCGAAGGCTACGTGCCCTTCTATGCCGACTATCCCGGCGAAGTAGCCGCGGGAAAGCGTCCGCAGGGCTGACTCTTCTGCTTCTGCACCGAAACCGACGTTTTGCAGGCTGCTACTCGGACTTTCTCTGCAAAACGTCGGTTTCGGCGGGTCAGGGCTGACGATTGCGGTCCCACATCCACCAGGCACCATGGAGCAGTGCAGTCCCACTTCTGCGGTCGTCCGGTGGCGGCTGATCGAGCGCTGATCATGGCGATCATCAACCGCACCCCCGACTCGTTCTACGACGCGGGCGCCACGTTCACCGACGAGGCGGCCAAGTCCGCCGTGCACCGCGCCGTGGCCGACGGCGCCGATGTCATCGACGTCGGCGGGGTCAAGGCCGGGCCGGGGGAGACCGTCGACGCCGACACCGAGACCGCTCGGGTGGTGCCGTTCATCGAATGGCTGCGCAGCACCTACCCCGAGCAGCTGATCAGCGTGGACACCTGGCGTGCGGAGGTGGCCAAACGCGCCTGTGCGGCCGGTGCGGACCTGATCAACGACACCTGGGGCGGGATCGACCCGGACCTGCCGGCGGTGGCCGCCGAGTTCGGGGCGGGCCTGGTCTGCTCGCACACCGGAGGCGCGAAACCGCGCACCCGCCCGTTCCGGGTGAGCTACGGCACCAGCGTCGACGGGGTGGTGAAAGCGGTGATCAGTGAGGTCACCGCGGCCGCGGAACGGGCGGTGGCGGCCGGGGTTGCCCGGGATCGGGTGCTGATCGATCCCACCCATGATTTCGGCAAGAACACCTTCCACGGGCTAGCGTTGTTGCGACATACGGAGGATTTGGTCGGTACCGGATGGCCGGTGCTGATGGCGCTCTCCAACAAAGACTTCATCGGGGAGACTCTTGGAGTGGGTCTCACCGAACGACTGGACGGAACATTGGCGGCCACCGCGTTGGCGGCGGCCGCCGGAGCCCGGATGTTTCGGGTTCACGAGGTCGGGCCGACCCGGCGCGTACTGGAGATGGTGGCATCGATCCAGGGCGTGCGGGCCCCGACCCGCACAGTAAGGGGACTCGCATGACCGACCTGGTCTCGGCGCCGGACGACACCCGGCTGGCCGGGCGCACCTGGACCCGGCCGCGGTGGACGGTCGCCGAGCTGCTGGCTGCCAAGGCCAAGACCGGTCGCAGCGTCTCGGTGGTGCTGCCCGCCTTGAACGAGCAGGCGACCATCGAATCGGTCATCGACAGCATCACGCCGCTGGTCGACAACCTGGTCGACGAACTGATCGTGCTGGACTCCGGCTCCACCGACGACACCGAGATCCGGTCGATCGCCGCCGGCGCCCGCGTCGTCAGCCGCGAACAGGCCGTTCCGGAGGTGCCACCGCAGCCCGGCAAGGGCGAAGCCCTGTGGCGGTCGCTGGCGGCCACCAGCGGCGACATCGTGGTGTTCATCGACTCCGACCTGATCGACCCCGACCCGATGTTCGTGCCCAACCTGGTCGGGCCCCTGCTCACCGGCGACGGCGTCCACTTGGTCAAGGGCTTCTATCGGCGGCCGCTGAAGGTCAACGGCACCGAGGAACCCACCGGCGGTGGCCGGGTCACCGAGCTGGTGGCCCGACCGCTGTTGACCGCGCTGCGTCCCGATCTGGGTGCGGTGATCCAGCCGTTGGGCGGTGAATACGCGGGCAGTCGTGAGCTGTTGGCGTCGGTTCCGTTCGCGCCTGGCTACGGGGTGGAGATCGGGCTGCTGATCGACACCTACGACCGGTTGGGGCTGGACGCGATCGCCCAGGTCAACCTGGGCGTGCGGGCGCACCGGAATCGCCCGTTGGCCGAGTTGGCCGTGATGAGCCGCCAAGTCGTCGCCACGCTGCTGTCACGGTGCGGTGTCCCCGATTCCGGGGTGGGGCTGACCCAGTTCTTCGCGGACGGCCCGGACGGAATGGACTATCTGCCACGTACCACGCCGTTGTCGCTGGTCGACCGGCCACCGATGAACACCTTGCGCCAGCGCTGATCCCGTCGGCACCGCCCCTCATGTCGGTGCGATGAGGCACTATCGATGCCGTGACACTGGTTTTGCTGTATCTCGTTGTGCTCGTGCTCACCGCGTTGCTGCTGTTCGGGGTGGCCAGCACGCTGTTCGGCCGGGGTGAGCAGCTGCCGCCGCTGCCGCGGGCGACGACGGCGACCATGCTGCCGGCCTCCGGGGTCACCGGTGCCGATGTCGACGCGGTCAAGTTCTCCCAGGTGCTGCGCGGCTACAACACCGGTGAGGTCGACTGGGTGCTGGAGCGCCTCGGCGCCGAGCTCGACCAGCTCCGCGGTCAGCTCGCCGCGGCTCAGGCGGTCGCTGCGCCCGAAGGGGAGTCGCGTTGAGCAGCGCGCCCGACGACGGGCAGATCCGGTGCGGCTGGGTCGACAGCGCCTCGGAGCTGTACCGCGACTACCACGACCAGGAGTGGGGACGTCCGGTGCGGGACTCGGCCGCACTGTTCGAGCGGGTCAGTCTGGAAGCGTTCCAGAGCGGACTGTCGTGGCTGGTGATTCTGCGTAAACGGGAGAACTTCCGGCGGGCGTTCGCCGATTTCGACGTGGAGACCGTCGCGCGTTTCACCGACGCCGACGTGGCTCGGCTGATGGACGACGCCGGCATCGTGCGCAACCGAGCCAAGATCGAGGCGACGATCGCCAACGCCCGAGCGACTATTGACCTGGGCGCCACTGATTTGGCGGACCTGTTGTGGTCATTCGCCCCACCGCCGCGTCCGCGCCCGGCGGACCTGTCGGCAATTCCGGCGGTCACGCCGGAATCGACGGCGATGGCGCGCGAATTGAAGCGTCGCGGGTTCCGATTCGTGGGGCCTACCACCGCGTATGCGTTGATGCAGGCCACGGGCATGGTCGACGACCACGTCCGGGCATGTTGGGTGCCACCGGTAACCGTCTAGATCCACTAAAATGCACTACGGAATCGGGTCTTGTGCACGCGCCGTCGCCGATAGGGGAGAATGGCGGAGTGAATTTGCAGTTCGATGCCGGACGCTGCGACTGCCGTGCACACCCGGCGCAGATCATGGGCACGGCTTGCGGGCTGGTACCTGGAGGGAGCACTCGATGGCGGCGATGAAGCCCCGGACCGGCGACGGTCCGTTGGAAGCGACCAAAGAGGGGCGAGGCATCGTGATGCGAGTACCGCTTGAGGGCGGTGGACGACTGGTCGTCGAGCTGACTCCCGATGAGGCCGCCGCGCTCGGCGACGAACTCAAAGCCGTCACCAGCTAACTCGTGACGGTCGGGGGCTAGCGGCCCGCCTGCCGGTAGACCGCCAAGGTCTGCTCGGCCACCCGCGCCCAGGAGAACACCTCCTCGCAACGACGCCTGCCGGCGTCGCCGTAGCGCTGCGCACGGCCCGGGTCGGTGATCAACGCGTTGACGGCTTCGGCGAGTTCGGCGTGATAGCCGTCCGGATCAGCGGCGTCGTAGTGGACCAGGGTGCCGGTCTCGCCGTCGGTGACCACCTCAGGGATACCGCCGACGTCGGAGGCGACCACGGCGGTGCCGCAAGCCATCGCCTCCAGATTGACGATGCCCAACGGCTCGTAGACCGACGGGCACACAAAAACCGTTGCCGCCGACAGTAATTCGCGGATCTGCCGAGCGGGCAGGGTCTCCTGTATCCAGAACACCCCGCTGCGGGTGGCCGCCAGATCGGCTACCGCGGCACTGACCTCGTCGGCGATCTCCGGTGTGTCAGGGGCGCCGGCGCACAACACCAATTGCGCGTCCGGGTGAAACCGGTGGGCGGCGGCCACCAGATGCGCCACCCCTTTCTGGCGGGTGATCCGCCCGACGAAGGCCACCATCGGCCGGTCGGGGTCGACACCGAGTTCGGCCGGCATCGAATTGGCGCCGGTGGGTTGGGGACGCCAGACATCGGTGTCGATGCCGCTGTAGATCACGTGTACGCGGTCCGGGCGCAGCTCCGGGTAGACCCGCAGCAGATCGTCGCGCATGGCCGAGCTGACCGCGATGACCGCGTCGGCGGCGATCGTCGCCTCCTTCTCGGCCCACGACGACACCCGGTAGCCGCCGCCCAGCTGTTCGGCCTTCCAGGGGCGCAGCGGCTCGAGCGAATGCGCGGTCAGCACATGCGGAATGTCGTAGAGCAGCGCCGCCAACCGGCCGGCCAGCGCGGTGTACCAGGTGTGGGAGTGGGCGACATCGGCCGTGCTGACCGCGTCGACCATCGTCAGATCGGCCGATAGTGTCCCCAGCGCCGGATTGGCGTCGCGCAGCGCCGGATCGGGCTGATGCGCGTGGGCGCCCGGCCGGGGCGCACCCATGCAGTGCACGTCGACGTGACACAACCGGCGTAGCGCCTCCACCAGGTTGGTGACGTGGACGCCCGCGCCGCCATAGATTTCCGGAGGGTATTCCCGAGTCAGCATCGCCACCCGCATAACCGGCACGGTAGCGGTCGCCGATCATCGGCCGCGCAGCGGATCGATTGGATTTTTTTGTAAAGAACGTTCGCCAATCGTGCGGTCAACCTGGCAGGGGTTCCAAGTGGCCGATAGGTTTGTGGCCATGAGGGAAGCGCCGCATGTGCTGGGCATCGTCCTGGCGGGTGGGGAGGGCAAGCGGCTGCACCCGCTGACCGCGGACCGCGCCAAGCCGGCGGTCCCCTTCGGGGGTGCCTACCGGTTGATCGACTTCGTGCTGTCGAATCTGGTCAATGCGCGCTACCTGCGGATTTGTGTTCTGACGCAGTACAAGTCGCATTCGCTGGACCGGCACATCTCGCAGAACTGGCGGTTGAGCGGCCTGGCGGGGGAGTACATCACCCCGGTGCCCGCCCAGCAGCGCCTCGGCCCGCGCTGGTACACCGGGTCCGCCGATGCCATCTATCAGTCGCTGAACCTGATCTTCGACGAAGACCCGGACTACATCGTGGTCTTCGGAGCCGACCACGTGTACCGGATGGACCCCGAGCAGATGGTCCGCTTCCACATCGCCAGCGGGGCCGGGGCGACGGTCGCCGGGGTGCGGGTGCCGCGCGCGGACGCGTCCTCGTTCGGGTGCATCGACGCCGACGAGTCCGGCCGGATCCGCGGTTTCCTGGAGAAGCCGGCGAACCCTCCTGGCACACCCGATGATCCAGACAGCACGTATGTGTCGATGGGCAACTACGTGTTCACCACCAAGGTGCTGATCGATGCGATCCGCGCCGACGCCGACGATGACCACTCCGACCACGACATGGGCGGCGACATCATGCCGCGTCTGGTGGCCGACGGAATGGCTGCGGTCTACGACTTCTCCGACAACGAGGTGCCCGGCGCCACCGAGCGGGACCGCGGCTACTGGCGTGACGTCGGAACCCTGGACGCGTTCTACGACGCGCACATGGACTTGGTGTCAGCGCACCCGGTGTTCAACCTGTACAACAACCGCTGGCCGATTCACGGCGCGACCGAGAATCTGGCGCCGGCGAAGTTCGTCAACGGGGGCTCGGCACAGGAGTCGGTGGTGGGTGCCGGCAGCGTCATCTCGGCGGGCTCGGTGCGCAACTCGGTGCTGTCGTCGAATGTGGTGATCGATGACGGCGCGATCGTGGAGGACAGCGTGATCATGCCCGGGGCCCGGGTGGGGCGCGGCGCGGTGGTGCGGCACGCGATCCTCGACAAGAACGTCGTGGTCGGCCCCGGCGAGATGATCGGTGTCGACCTCGAGAAGGACCGGGAGCGGTTCTCCATCAGTGCCGGCGGTGTGGTTGCCGTCGGCAAGGGGGTTTGGATCTAGCGGGCCGCCACCACAGGGCGAGCAGACTAGAACGGCTCTTCGGCGCCGCCCGGGTTGCAGCCGTTAGCGAGCAGGTTCAGTGAGCTCACGTCCGGACGCCACGGCTCCAGGTTCCAACTGGTCTTACCGGGCTGGATGAACTCGGCGAACTGCCAGTGGCACAGGAACTGCGCGCGCATCCCGGCGTTGTTGGCCTCCGGGTTGCGCTTGACGACCTCCGCCCAGGCCTGCTCGCCCTGGCGCAGGGTGCCGGGCTCGCCCGCCTCGGTTCGGCCGGTCTCGGTCGGATAGACCCGCAGGCTCTCCTTGTGGTCATCGCCGTAGGTCACCCACTGGGTGTTCGCGACGTACGGCGCCGCACTGATGCCCGCGGCCCCCAGGAAGCCGCCGGAGCCGCCCAGGCCACCGGCGCCTCCTTCACCGCCGATGCCGCCGTTGCCGCCGCGCCCGAACGCCCACCCGCCCGCACCGCCGTCACCGCCGGCACCGCCGTTGTCGTCCTCGTCGCCCGCACCGCCGACGCCGCCGTCGCCGCCGCGACCCAGCCACCAGGCCCCGGCGCCGCCGACTCCGCCGTCGCCGCCGATGTCGCCCTCAACACCGTCACCGCCGGCGCCGCCGGTGCCTCCGGTGCCCAACAGCATCCCGAGTCCCACGCCGCCGGTGCCGCCGGCCGCGCCCGCGCCGCCGGCACCGCCGGTACCGCCCAGGCCCATGAACCAGCCGCCGGCCCCGCCGTCGCCGCCCGCGGAACCGACACCGCCCAGTCCGCCCGCGCCACCGTTGCCGAAGAATCCCGCGTCGCCGCCGGCACCGCCGATGCCGTCGATACCGACGACGCCGGCCCCGCCGTCGCCGAACAGGAACCCGCCATCACCGGCATCGCCGAACCAGCCCCACTGACCGAACAGGCTGGTGTTGACGCCGTCGAACCCGTCGATGCCGTCGCCGATCAGGTCGCGACCGAACAGCGTGGCGAACGGTGCGTTGATCAGGCCGAGGCTGAGCTCGCCGAACGGGCTGGAAATCCACTGCTGCAATCCGGCGTGCAGGGGTGCATAGATGTATTGGTTCACCAACTCGGCGGTGTCGAGTGACTGGCTCGGGCCCGGCAGGGCCAGCACCGCGTCGATGACATCGGAGAACAGCTTGTTGGTGGCCGGATCGAGTTGGTCGGTGAAGGACTGGACCAGCGCCATCAGGCTGCCGAGGTCGAGCCCGCCTGCCGCACTGCCGGCGACCTCCACCGGCGCGGCGGCATCGAGCAGCCAGTCCCAGTCCGCCTGCGCGGGAGTGGCGGCCAGCATCGGGGTGATTCCCACGACCAGGGCACCTGCTGCCGCAGCGGCCGTCCGGGTGGCGGAGAGAGTGCGACCACCGCTGCCGCCTCGCACGCGTGAGCGCATGGCCACCGACCTCCCTGAGTCGCGTTAACAGCTAGAGCTCAGGGAACTATAAGCCAATTGCGCGGCCCGCGGTATCGGAGCGAGAGCCGGGAGTAGCGACTACCAGAGGTAGGGCACCAATCGGTAGCGGACCTGGTGGGTGTATTCGCGGTATCCGCTGAGCTCCTGGGCCAGCAACAGCTCTTCGTCGAGGATTCGCACCACCAGGATCGGCACGCTGATCACCGTGCCAGCCAACCCCCAGTACGAGCCGAGCGCCAGCGCGAGACCGACCATGGTGACCAGCAGGGAGAAGTACATCGGGTGCCGGACCAGGCCGTACATGCCGGTCGATATCACCGGCTGGTTGTCTTCGACGGTGATGTTGGCCGCGGCGTAGCCGTTCTGGACGACGGCCAGGATGCCGAGACACAGCCCGATGACCACCACGACCTGGCCTAGCACCGCCGCCGCCGTCGGCACCGCGGACCAACCGAAACGGTGATCCAGTGCGCTGACCAGGAACACCGAACCGAATGCCGCGATCAGGGCGGTGCTGGCCAGCTTCTGCGCGAGCCGGGTTTCGGCCTTCGGTCCGCCCCGCAGCCGCCGTTGCAGCACCGCCGGATTGGTCAGGCCCCAGTAGATGCAGCACGCGGTGCTGATGACGGCGTAGACCGCCAGGAATACCCAGGCCTGCCAGTAATCGAAGGTGCCGGCCGGCCAGAACAACAGCATGCCGTAGACGACCGCCGCGATCAGCCCGTAGCCCACGCCTTGACCGATTGCCTTGACGTTCATGCGCGTCTCCTTCTGCGTCTCACCACACATGGGGCAGCAGGCGGTAACGCACCCGCTCGGTGTACTCGCGATATCCGGGCAGCTGTTGCGTCAGCAACTGCTCCTCATCAAAGATGCGCACGATCAACAGGGCCATGCCCGGCAGCAGCACCGTCAGTCCCCAGAAGGAGCCGAGCGCCAGCGGGGCACCGGCCATCAATGCGACATTTCCGGTGTACATCGGGTGCCGCACCAGCCCGTAGAGGCCGGTGGAGACCAGGGTCTGGCCGGCTTCGACCGTGACATTTGCCGCCGCATAACCGTTCTGGATGACCACCACCATCGCCAGGCTGAGTCCGGCCGCCACCAGGATGTCGCCGAGCAGGCAGACCGCTGTCGGGACCGTCGACCAACCGAGGCGGTGATCGATCGCACTGACGACGAACATGGCCGGAAAGCAGATGAAGATGGCCGTGATGACGATCCGTTGCAGGGGCCGCGTCTCTGCCCGCGGGCCGACCTGCATCCGCCGATCCAAGGCGGCCGGATTGGTGCGCATCAGGTAGACGCTGGGAATCCAGGTGGACGCGGCGAACACCGCGAGGAACACCCAGGCCTGCCAGTAGTGCAGTGTCCCGGCGGGAACGAACAGCAGCAGTCCGAAGGCTACCAGGCCCAAGGTTGCTGAAAACAGGCCCTTACCAATGGTTTTCACGTCGTCCTCCTCACGTCGTGAGATCTCTGCGTCGGAAAGCCTGCAAGCCCAGGCCGATCAGTGCGGCGTCGATGGTCAACAGCACGATCAGTGGCACGACGCGGAACGTGCCGTTGCCGACCAGCGGAATGTGGGCGAACGGTTCGAGATCAAGCACCCATTGCGGCAGACCGGAGATGGAGCCGAGCAGATACAGCGCGACGAAGCCGGTCAGCACCGCCCACGCGGCGGGCGTGACTCTAGGGACGAGCCCGAACAACGCGACCGCCACGGCCGCCGGCAACCAGACCGCCGGCAGTTGCACAGCGGCGCTGCCCAGTGCTACCGGCAACTGCTCGCCGATGTCGCCGGCCGCCGTTCCGTAGACGATTCCCGCCACCAGCCCTGCCGCGAGCATCGCGAATGTCGAGCCAACCAGTGCGGTCGCCAGATGGCTTGCCAGCCAACGGTTTCGTGACAACGCTCCGGCCAGCAGCGTCTCGGCGCGTGTCGCGGTCTCCTCCTGGTGCAGCCGCAGCACCAGCGACACCGCGAACGCGGCGGCGACCATGCCCAGCATGGTGAACGCCACCGCGACGAAGGCGTGCTCCAATGCCGCGGTCCCGCCGAGCCGAATGACGATGTCGCGGGCGCGGTCGCTGCCCACCTCGTCGCCGATACCGTGCACCACACTGCCGACCAGCAGTCCGTAGAGCACCAGGCCCGTCGTCCACAGCAGCAGCGCCCCGCGGTCGAGCCGCCACGCCAGGCCGAACGCACCCGACAGGATCGGCGCCGCCCGGCGCGGGCCTGGCCGATCCGCCAGCAGCCCGGCGCCGACATCACGGCGGGCCGCCAGGTGATAGGCCAGCCAGACGAGCGTGCCCGTCGTCGCCAGGTGCAGCAGCAGCACCCACCAGCGGTCACCGGCGTAGGGCCGGACCTGCAGCGACCACCCCAGCGGCGACAGCCACGAGAGCCCACCCGATCCCGCATCGCCCACGGCGCGCAGGGTGAAGGCGCCGGCCAGCACACCGAATGCGGCGCCGCGGGCGAACCGTGCGCTGGGGGACAGCTGGGCGGCGACCGCGGCCACGGCAGTGAACACCAGCCCGGAGCAGGCCAGTGCCGCCCCGAACGCGCACGATCCGGCTGCCGGCACCTCGGTGGTCAGCAGCCCCGCCGTCCCGATCACGCCGGTGGCCACCGACGCGTCCGCCGCCAGCAGCAGTGCGCCGGTCAGCCCGGCGTAGCGGCCCACCGCGGTCGAGTCGATCAACTCGGTGCGGCCGGTCTCCTCGTCGGCGCGGGTGTGCCGGATGACGGTCAGAATCACCGCCACTGCGATCAGAAGGTGGAATATCCCGGCCTTCCAGATGCCCACCGCTCCGAGGGAGTCGTTGTAGACCTGGCCGTACATCGCGCGTTGTGCCGGGCTGGCCATGATGGTGGCCGCCAGGCCGGCGCGGTCGGCGGCGGTGGGATAGATCGCATCGATGCTCGCGATGTAGACACTGGCCAGCGGCAGCGACAACAGCAGCACCCACAGCGGCAGCACGATGCGGTCGCGGCGCAGGCACAGCCGCAGTAACCCCAGCGTGCCAACAAGATTCGAGCCGTCCCGGCGGTGTTGCGGGGAAGCGGGCTGTGCGACGAGGGTGGTCATGCCTGGACCGTGTCGTAGTGACGCAGGAACAGCTCTTCGAGCGTCGGCGGTTGGCTGGTGAGGCTGCGCACGCCGGCTGCGCCGAGCACCGCGATGAGCTCTGCGAGGCTGGAGCTGTCGACTTGGGCGTGCAGCACGGTCCCGGTGTAGCGCACGTCCGCGACGCCTGGGATACGGCTTAGATCACCGGGATCGCGCATCAGATCGGCCTGAATCGAGGTGCGGCGCAGGTGCCGCAGGGATTCCAGTGAACCGCTCTCGACCACGCGCCCGGCCCGGATGATCGTCACCCGCTGGCACAGTGCCTCGGTCTCGGCCAGGATGTGGCTGGACAGCAGAACGGTGGCACCGCGCCGGCTCGCCTCGGCGACGCACTGCTGGAAGACGTTCTCCATCAAGGGGTCCAGGCCGCTGCTGGGCTCGTCGAGCACGAGCAGTCGGGCGTGCGAGGAGAAGGCGGAGATCAGCGAGACCTTCTGGCGGTTGCCCTTGGAATAGGTCCGGGCCTTCTTGCTGGGGTCTAGGTCGAAGCGCTCGATCAACTGGTCGCGGCGGCGCTCATCGATGCCGCCGCGCATTCGCGCCAACAGGTCGATGATCTCACCGCCGGTCAACGACGGCCATAGGGTGACATCGCCGGGCACATAGGCGATCTCGCGGTGCAGCTCGACCGCGTCGGTCCACGGGTCGCCACCCAGTAGCCGCACGGTCCCGCTGTCGGCCTTCACCAGGCCCAGCAGGATGCGAATCGTGGTGGATTTGCCGGCGCCGTTGGGGCCGAGAAAGCCGTGCACCTCACCGCCGTAGACGGTCAGATCCAGTCCATCGAGCGCCTTGACCTGGCCGAAGCTCTTCTCCAGGCCCCGAACTTCGATTGCCGGCCACTGGTTGTCAGGTCGCATCGGTCCCTCCGTGTTCGCTCGCCAGGAAAGCGTCGTACATGGTGCGGTCGGTCATCAGGCCCTCGGTGTACAGCTCGAGTGCGGGTAGGACCATGTCGCGGGCATAGTCACGCAACACGGCGCGCAGATCGGTCGGGTTCTCGTGCATCTGCAGATACAGCAGGAATCCGCCGCCGTTGTTGATGGCCAAGAAGCGGGCTCGGGCTTTCGGGTCGCGGCTGGGTTTGAGGGTCCCGGCTCGCATGCCCTCGTCCAGGTAGCCCTCGGCGTTGTCGATCATCCTGCGCCACAACGTATTCGCCAGCTCGCTGCCGGACTGCATGCTGCGGACCAGGTAGGCCATCATCGGTGCGTAGGACTCGATTTCGGCCATCGCGGCGAACCAGGTTCCCGGGTCGGCTGAGCGCATCGCCTCGGATTTGCCGCTGCGGATCTCTTCGGCGACGAACTCGTCGCAGGCCTTGCGCAGCCCATCTTTGGAGCCGAAGTGGTGGATGACCAGCGCGGCGCTGACGCCGGCGGCCTCGGCGATGGCCCGGATGCTCACGCTGAAGCCGTGCCGCCCGAACTGGTCGATGGCCGCATCGCGGATTTTCGCCGTAGCCGTCAGGTCCGCTGAACGCATGTTCAATACGCTAAACACGCGTTCAGTCGGGTGTCAAGGCCTTGGCCCCACCTGCGCGAGGTGGGGGTACTCCCGCTTGCGGGGGAGCGTGTTTGTACGTCAGAACGCGGCGTGTCGCGTACAACCACGCACGCTCGCGAAGGGGTACGCGGGGGAATTACTAGTCGCGGACGGCGGCCAGCAGGCCGTCTCCCAGCGGAATCAGCGCCGGGGTCAACCGCTCGTCGACGGCGATCAGTCGGGCGGCTTCGCGCACCGCGATCACCTCGGCGTCGTTGGCACTCGGATCGCCGGCCCGGCCGCCCAAGGCGGCTCGGTGTACCACGACCACGCCGCCGGGCCGCAGCAGTCGCACGGCCTCCAGGACGTATTCGGGCTGGTCGATCGGGTCGGCGTCGACGAACACCAGGTCGTAGGACTCGTCGGCCAGTCGGGTCAGCACTTCTTGGGCGCGGCCGCTGATGAAGCGGGTCCGGCCCGGACCGATACCGGCGTCGCCGAACGCCTGCTTGGCGGTGCGCTGATGCTCGGGCTCGATGTCGATCGTGGTCAGCACACCGTCTTCGCCCATGCCCGACAGCAGCCACAGTCCGCTGACGCCGGCGCCCGTACCCACCTCGACCACCGCCTTGCCGCCGCTGAGCTTGGTCAGCAGGCTCAGCAGCGCTCCGACCGCGGCGCTGATCGACGCGACGCCGATCTCACGGGCCCGGTCGCGGGCGGCCGCCAAAACCGCGTCCTCGGTCATCGAGTCCTCGGCGTGCGCCAACAGTGCGTCGGCTCGACTGCGCGGCTCCCCGGGAGTGTCGTCGGTGCTGGCCATGTCGGCAGCGTAAGACAAAGCCGTTTCAGCCCGCGCACCGGCGCGCCCGCTCGACACGCCCGGGCCGGGGGCCGTGTCCGAACTGTTACCTGGACGTATAACCGCAGTGCTCGGCGTATTCGAACACAGGTTCACAGTCGGCGTTCAGTGACAGCACAGAGCTGACATACAGCGATAGGCAACGGTATCGGCATGGAACGAGGTATGAACCGGCCTCGAGACGCTCGGAATACGAGGGGCCCGTTGCGCGTTGACCGCGATAGTGCGCTGCCGTCGCCTGACGGCGGCCCTGAGCTGGAGGACGCAGCCATAACAGCCATGACCACTTTGCTGCCCCCGGTCGCCATGTCGCACCCGACCACCCACTCGGAGCGTTACTCAGCCGCCGAATGGGTTGAACCGGCCGAGGAGCCGCAGGGCACCGCGGTGTTCGATGCCACCGGTGATGTGGCGGCCATGCCGTCTTGGGACGAATTGGTGCGCCAGCACGCCGACCGGGTCTACCGGCTGGCTTACCGGCTCTCCGGAAACCAGCAGGACGCAGAGGATCTGACCCAGGAGACCTTCATTCGGGTGTTCCGGTCGGTGCACAACTACCAGCCCGGAACCTTCGAGGGTTGGTTGCACCGCATCACCACCAACCTGTTCCTGGACATGGTGCGCAGGCGCGGCCGGGTCCGCATGGAGGCGCTGCCGGAGGACTACGACCGGGTGCCCGCCGACGAGCCGGACCCCGAGCAGATCTACCACGACGCGC
Source organism: Mycolicibacter heraklionensis (assembly GCA_001673575.1). Classification (GTDB taxonomy): domain Bacteria; phylum Actinomycetota; class Actinomycetes; order Mycobacteriales; family Mycobacteriaceae; genus Mycobacterium; species Mycobacterium heraklionense_A. Next base: position 129,557 of record LZME01000037.1, read on the forward strand.
GGCTGGATCCCGACCTGCAGGCGGCGTTGGACTCGCTGGCGCCGGAGTTCCGGGCCGCAGTCGTGCTGTGCGACATCGAAGGTCTGTCCTACGAAGAGGTCGGCGCGACTCTTGGTGTGAAGCTGGGCACGGTGCGCAGCCGCATTCACCGGGGTCGGCAGGCCCTGCGGGACTACCTGGCCGCCCGAACCGCCCAGCGTGATGGTTCAGCCTTTGGCGGTGTCGCGGCCGGCTGAGTTTCGGCCGACGGCTCAGCGAGGCTCGACGCAGGAGAGGCGAAGCTGGGACCGGTGCGTCAACGCCGCCTCGGTTTCCACGTCTGTGTGCGGTATCGCGCTACATTCTTATTGGGTCTTTATTCGGCCCGATCGAGTGCTGATGTGGGTATGCGACAGGAGAGGAGTCCGGTGTGACGGACCGCGGAGGTGTCTTCCGTCGCGCGTTCTCCTGGCTGCCCGCTCAGTTCGCCTCGCAAAGTGACGCGCCGGTCGGTGCCCCGCGGCAGTTCGGGTCCACCGAACACCTCTGCAGTGAGGCGATCACCGCCTACGTCGACGGCGAGCTGCGGATGAACGCTCACCTGCGTGCGGCCCACCACCTGTCGTTATGTCCCGATTGCGCGGCCGAGGTGGAATACCAGGGCCGGGCGCGCTCGGCCCTGCGTGATTCGCATCCGATCCGGATCCCCTCCGCGCTGCTCGGCCTGCTCGCCCAGATCCCCGAATCCCCGGCCGATTGTGCGCCTGACGAGCCCACCAGGCCGATGCCTGCCCGGTTCGACGATGGCAAACCTCAAGAACGCCGCAAACGTCGGTAAGGTGGATCTCCAGCGGCGTCAGCGCCCGGTGATGCTGTGCTCGCGGAGCCTGGAAGCGCCCCAGGGCTGGACCCGGAAGAGGAATAGGTGAGCTCCAACAACGAGAACGCCGGCGGTAACCGCTTGGCTCCGCGACCCGTCTACCGGCCCCCCGTGGACAACGCGTCCAAGAAGGCCTTCGGCCGGCCCGACGGGGTGCGCGGTTCTTTCACTCCCGCCGACGTACGGCCCAAGAAGTACCGGGAGCAGGGCGAGTTCACGCCGCGTGACCTGCCGCCGGACCCGGTGCTCAAGGAGGCCTTCAGCCGGCCGTACGGCACCGGACCCTCGTTGCAGCGCCATCCCGCCGACGCCGGCGCGCTGGGCCGCAACGGCAAACCGGACGGGCTGGAAGACACCGGTGACCCGTGGCGTGACCCCGCCGCCGGTGCCGCGCTCGGCTCGCCGGCCGTGGTTCCGCCCGCACCGCGGGCAGCCGGCGAGTTGGGTGGCCGTCTCGGCGTGCGCGATGTGCTGTTCGGCGACCGGATCTCCTACCGTGCGCTGGCCACGCTGGCCGCGATCGCGCTGGCGATCGGCATGGTCGGCGGCTGGGTCGGACGTACCACCGCCCAGGTCGTCGAGGCTTTCACGACGTCGAAGGTGACGCTGTCGACCAAGGGCAACGCCGAGGAGCCGGCCGGGCGGTTCGCCAAGGTCGCCGAGGCCATCGCCAACTCGGTGGTGACGATCGAGTCTGTCAGCGACGACCAGGGCATGCAGGGCTCGGGTGTTGTCATCGACGGCAAGGGCTACATCGTCACCAACAACCACGTCATCTCCGAAGCCGCCAACAACCCCAGCAAGTTCAAGACGACGGTGGTGTTCAACGACGGCAAAGAGGTGCTGGCCAACCTGGTCGGCCGCGACCCGAAGACCGACCTGGCCGTGCTCAAGGTCGACAACGTCGACAACTTGTCGGTGGCCCGTCTCGGGGACTCGGACAAGATCCGGGTCGGCGATGAGGTTATCGCCGCGGGCGCTCCGCTGGGTCTGCGCAGCACCGTGACCCACGGCATCATCAGCGCCGTGCACCGACCGGTCCCGCTGTCCGGCGACGACTCTGACACCGACACCGTTATCGACGCGGTGCAGACCGACGCCTCGATCAACCATGGCAACTCCGGCGGTGCGCTGATCGACATGGACGCGCAGCTGGTCGGGATCAATACCGCCGGAAAGTCGTTGTCCGACAGTGCCAGTGGCCTGGGATTCGCGATCCCGGTCAACGAGATGAAGACCGTGGCCGAGGCGCTGATCAAAGACGGCAAGATCGTGCACCCCACGCTGGGGGTGAGCGCTCGCTCGGTCAGCAACGCCATCGCGTCGGGCGCGCAGATCGCCAACGTCAAGGTGGGCAGCCCGGCGGAGAAGGGCGGCATCCTGGAGAACGACGTGGTGGTCAAGATCGGTGACCGCAGCGTCGCCAACGCCGACGAATTCGTCGTGGCGGTCCGCAACCTGACCATCGGCAAAGAAGCGCCCGTCGAGGTGGTCCGGGATGGGCGGCACGTGACGCTGACGGTGACCCCCACCCCTGACGGTTAGAGTCCGCCTCGATGTTCGCGAATGTCGGCTGGGGCGAGATGCTGGTCCTGGTGGTGCTCGGGTTGGTGATTCTGGGCCCGGAGCGGTTGCCGGGAGCGATCCGGTGGACCGCTGGTGCGCTGCGCCAGGCCCGGGATTACGTCACCAACGCCACCGACCAGCTGCGCGACGAGATCGGTCCGGAGTTCGATGACCTGCGGGTTCCGCTGAGCGAATTGCAGAAGTTGCGTGGCATGACCCCGCGCGCCGCGCTGACCCGGCATCTGCTCGACGGCGACGATTCGCTGTTCACCGCGGTCGGTTCGCTGGCCGCAGAGCCGCGTCCGATGCCGCCGATACCGGCGGTGGTACCCGAGCCGGGTGCGCCGGCTCCCTTCGACACCGACGCCACCTAGATCCGGAAGATCGGGCGTCTCCGTAGGCCCATCAGGCTCAGCGCCGAGAGCCCCCGGTGTCCAGACCCAGCGACATCCCCACCAGTCCGCGTCGGCGGGTGGCCAGCTGATCGGCGATCCGACGCAGCTCCTTGCCCGCCGCGGAGTCCGGCGAGAGCGCCACCGGGGATCCGGAGTCGCCGCCGGTCACCATTTCGCTGTCGATCGGCACCTGGCCGAGCAGCGGCACATCCCGGCCCATCGCCCGGGTCAGCCGCTCGGCCACCCGCTCGCCGCCGCCCTCGCCGAACAGGTGCATGGTGGACCCGTCGGGCATGGCCAGTCCGGCCATGTTCTCCACCACCCCGACAACCTGCTGGCGGGTCTGCAGGGCGATCGCCCCCGCCCGCTCGGCGACCTCCGCGGCCGCCTGCTGCGGCGTGGTTACCACCAGGATCTCGGCCGACGGCACCAGCTGGGCCACCGAGATCGCGATGTCGCCGGTGCCCGGGGGCAGGTCCAGCAACAGCACGTCCAGGTCGCCCCAGTAGACGTCGGCGAGGAACTGCTGCAACGCCCGGTGCAGCATCGGGCCCCGCCACACCACCGGCGTGTTGCCCTGGGTGAACATCGCGATCGAGATCACCTTCACGCCGTAGCCGATCGGCGGCATGATCATCGAGTCGACCTGGGTGGGCAGCGCGGTGACGCCCATCATCCGCGGCACCGAGTGGCCGTAGATGTCGGCGTCGAGTACCCCGACGGACATCCCGCGTTCGGCCAGCGCGACCGCGAGGTTGACGGTCACACTCGATTTGCCGACCCCGCCCTTGCCGGAGGCGATCGCGTACACCTTGGTCAGTGAGCCCGGCTGGGCGAACGGGATGACCGGTTCCTTGGCGTCGCCGCGCAACTGTTTGCGCAGCTCGGCGCGCTGTTCGTCGCTGAACACGTCGAGGCTGACCTTGACGGGTCCGGTGCCGGGCACGTCGTTGATCGCCGTGGTCACGTTGTTGGTTATCTCGGCTTTCATCGGACAGCCGGCGATCGTCAGGTAGATCGTGACGTGGACGCTGTGGTCGTCCGCGATCTCGATGCTTTTGACCATGCCCAGATCGGTGATCGGACGCCGAATGTCGGGGTCCAGCACGGTGCCCAACGCTGCATAGATGGCGTCGTGCAGGGCTGCAGTGTCATCGTGATTCTCGGACATCGCAACCGAGTCTAAGGCAGTACGGCAGGGCCTTTGCCTGTGAGATACGTCAGGCCGGCGGGACGGCCTGCGGCCCATCCTGCGGTGCACCGGCCGGCGCCGGTGGCGGCGGTGCGCCCGGTACGTCCAGCGGGGCCGGCGCGACGGCGTAGGCCGGCATCGGCGCGGACGGGACCGGAGCCTCCGGGGGGCCGAACGGGGCCGTCGGGACGCCGTTGGGCGGTGGGGCCGGCACCGCTTGGGGCTCTAGACAGATCATCCGACAGGCCGCCGATGGCCGCGCCAGCTGCTGTTGTTGCTGCTGCTCGGGCGAGGTCATCCAGGGGGGCAGCCACGGCGGTGCCTGGGATGCCCAGTCTTGCAAGCTCGGCTGACCCAGGTCGATCAGCGACGATTCGGCCGGGTGATCGAGCCGCGACATCCCGTGCAGGGCGAGTGATTCCGGCCCGAGCCCTTCCGGGTGTTCCAGGTGCTCCAGGTGCAGGTCCGCGATCGGCGGCGCCGGGCCCACGATCGGCGGCAGGTCGACGGGAGCCACCCCGGTGGCATAGGCCGCCGCCCAACCCATCACGTTCTCCGCGTAGGCCATCGAGTTGTTGTAGCGCAGGATCGCGGTCAGTACCTGCGACTGTTCGCGCAGGTTCATCCCACCGCTGCACAGGTACCGCGCGGCCGCCAACGTCGCGTCGTAGACGTTCTGCGGGTCCGCGCGACCGTCGCCGTCGCCGTCGGCGGCATACCGTGACCAGGTCCCGGGCAGGAATTGCATGGGGCCCAGCGCGCGGGCATACACCACCCGGCCGGGGGCGCTGCTGGCCACGATGACTTCGTTTCCCGGCAGGGTGCCGTCCAGCGCCGGCCCGTAGATCGGCTGCAGCACGTTGCCGCGCGCGTCGGTGGCCCCGCCGTTGGCGTGCCCGGACTCGATACGCCCGATCCCGGCCAACAGGTTCCAGCTGATCCCGCATTCGGGCTCGGCGACCGCCATCTGCCGCTCGGCGTTTTGGTACGCCGCCAGCGCCGTCTTGGGGATCCCCAAGGTGCCCGGTGCGTAGACGACGGCCGCCGGTGGGGCCGACGGGGCACCCGCGGCCACGTGCAGATTCGGTTGCGAGCGGGGGATAGCGACGACGGAGGGGCCCGAGTAGCGGCCGGACGTGTGCACCGAAGCCGCCAGCGGGGTGATCGCAGCGTTGCGCAGCGGCAGCGAGGTCGACGGCGAGCGGGGGGTGGCACCCACGGCGCCGGCGAAGACCAGCGGGGTGATGAACGCCAGGCCGAAGGCAGGTCGCAGGGCCGAGCGGGCCGCCCGCCGCACCTTGGCAGCGCGGGACACGCGTTCCGGTGCGCCGCCCCCTGTTGGCACTCGACCGCCCCTTGTCCGCTTCGAAAAAGTCTCGTGAAACCGCTCGGGCTTCGTGAACTAGGTCACCATACCCAACACGCGTCCTGCTGATGACCGTTATCTGGTCTGCGTCGCCTGTCAGGACTGCCGGTGGGGGGACTCCGAGGCGGCGGAGCCGGGCTCGGGCCGCAGGGACTCCAGCAGTTCCCGGACCCGCTCGAGCTCATGGTGCAGGTAGTCGCGGGTGGCAACTTCGCCGACCGCCAGGCGCAGGGACGCCAGTTCCCGAGCCAGGTATTCGGTGTCGGCCTTGGTCTGCGCGGCGCGGCGGCGATCCTCGTCCAAGCTGACCCGGTCCCGGTTCTCCTGCCGGTTCTGGGCCAGCAGGATCAGCGGAGCGGCGTAGGCGGCCTGGGTGGAAAAGGCCAGGTTGAGCAGGATGAACGGATAGGGGTCCCATTGGAATCGGATCGCATAGACGTTCAGCAGGATCCAGGCCACCACGATCAGGGTCTGAATGGCCAGGTAGCGCCCGGTGCCGAAGAACCGAGCCACCGATTCGGTGAATCGGCCCAGCGCGTCGGGATCCATGTTCAGGCTGGGCAGCCGCGAGGTGCGGGGCGTGGACAGCCGCTGGGACGTCGAGCGGTCGGTCACGACTGCCTCCCAGCGAGTTTCGGCCCCAGGTCCGGCTCGGGGGTTTCGCGCCAATCATCGGGTAGCAGGTGGTCCAGCACGTCGTCGACCGTCACCGCGCCCAGCAGGTGATTCTGCTCGTCGAGCACCGGCCCGCACACCAGGTTGTAGGCGGCGAAGTAGCGGGTCAGCTCTGCCAGCGACACATCCGGGTTCAATGCCGGCAGGTCGGAGTCGACGAACCCGCCGATGAGTTCGGCCGGTGGCACCCGGAGCAGCTGCTGCAGCGGGACCGAGCCCAGGTAGCGGCCGGTCGGGGTGGCGGTGGGTGCGCGCGTCACGAAAACCAGCGACGACAGCGCCGGGGTCAGGTCGGGGTCGCGCACCCGGGCCAGCGCCTCGGCGACCGAGGTGTCGGCGGTCAGCACCACCGGATTGGAGGTCATCAACCCGCCGGCGGTGTCGGGGGAGTGCTCCAGCAGGCGGCGCACCGGATCGGAGTCGTCGGGGTCCATCCGTGCCAGCAGCGTCTCGGCCTCGGTGGGGTTCATCACGCCCAGCAGGTCCGCGGCGTCGTCGGGGTCCATCTCCTCCAGCACGTCGGCGGCCCGATCGGTGCCCAGCTGGCCGAGCACGACGGCCTGACGTTCCTCGGGCAGCTCCTGCAGGATGTCGGCCAGCCGGGCGTTGTCCAGGGCGTTGATCACCTCGTAGCGGCGCTTAGGCGGCAGCTCGCGGATGGCGTCGGCGACCTCGATCGGCCGCCAGCCCTCGAATTGCTGCAGCAGTTGCGCCACGCCTTGTCCGGGCATCGCCAGCGCCGACGGGGTCAGGCCCTGCACGTTGTGCCAGTCCACGATGTGTACGGCGGCGCGCCGGCCCAACCGCCGGGAGTGCCGCACCGCGATTCGGGTCACCAGCCAGTCGCGCGTACGGCTCTGTTCGATGGCCAAGTCGGTGATCGCCACATCGACGCCGGCCAGCTCGGGCAGCTCCGGGTCGGTGACCCGGACCTTGGTGTCCAGGACCTGACCGAGCACGAGTGCCTCACCGGGCCGCTGATTGAACTTGCGTAGGGACACCGTTCCGGTGTTGAGGGTGACGGCATTGGGCTCGATCGACGCGACCCGCAGAATCGGCACGAAGATGCGTCTGCGGGTGGGCAGTTCGACCACGAGTCCCAGCACACGCGGCTGCTGACGCACGATGCTAAGACTGACGACCACATCGCGGACCCGACCGACGGATTCGCCGAACGGGCCTAGCACCAGCATCCTCGCAAGTCGCGCTGCGTAAACCCTGTTGCTCGACGCCATGGTTGAAAGGGTAGGAGTATTTAGGTGACCAACGTGTATCGCCCCCGCCGTACTTGCCTGTCGGTACCTGGCAGCAGCCAGAAGATGATCGACAAGGCCAAGGGCCTGTCCGCAGATGAGGTCTTTCTCGATTTGGAGGACGCTGTCGCTCCAGCGGCAAAAGAGCAGGCCCGGACCCTGGTCGCCCAAGCGCTGACCACGCGCGACTGGACGGCCCCGCTGCTCGGGGTGCGGGTCAACGACTGGACCACACCGTGGACCCATGCCGACCTGATCGAGGTGGTCTCGGCGGTCGGTGCCGCCGGTACTCGACTCGATGTGATCGTGCTGCCGAAGGTGTCTGACGCCTCGCATGTGCAGGCACTCGACCTGTTGCTGACCCAGCTGGAGACCATCCACGGGCTGCCGGTCGGCCAGATCGGTATCGACGCCCAGATCGAGGACGCTCGCGGCCTGATGAACATCAACGCGATTGCCGCAGCGCCCCGGGTGCAAGCGCTGGTGCTGGGACCGGCCGATCTGATGGCCAGCCTCAACACCCGCACCCTGGAGGTCGGCGAGCAGCCCGAGGGCTACACCGAGGGCGACGCCTACCACCACGTCTTGATGACGATCCTGGTGGCGGCGCGCGCCCACGGGGTGGCTGCGGTCGACGGGCCGTATCTGAAAGTGCGTGACGTTGCGGCGTTTCGGCGGGTGGCGGGTCGCTCGGCCGCGCTCGGTTTCGACGGCAAATGGGTGCTGCATCCCGACCAGATCGCGGCGGGCAACGAGATCTTCAGCCCCCGTCAATCCGAGTACGACCACGCCGAGCTGATCCTGGAGGCTTATGCGTGGCACACCTCGCAGGCCGGGGGAGCCCGCGGTGCGGTGATGCTCGGTGACGAGATGCTCGACGAGGCCAGTCGCAAGATGGCTTTGGTGGTGGCGGGCAAGGGCCGTGCGGCCGGAATGCGCCGTGAGGCACCGCCGTTCGAGCCGCCTAGTTCAGGGCAATCATCGCGAGAATGAGCGAGAGCGTCACGGCGACAGCACCGATCGCGGTCCCGGCCACCGCCATGCCGTGGCCGGCCTCACCGGTCGACTTGATCTGGCTCAACGCCACGCCGCCGAGGATGACGCCGGCGACCCCCAGCGGCCAGAACACCAGGCCGAGCAGCGAGACCACCAGGGAACTGACCGCCAAGACGTTGGTCTTCTGCGCCTGACCCGGATTGAAGTAGCTGCCCGGATACGGTGTGCCGTAGCCCGTCGGCGGATAACCGGGGGGATTGCCGTAGCCGGCGGGAGGGTATCCGGGCTGGAACGGGCTGGTCATGGGATTTCTCTCTCCTCGCTCCGGGAAGCGGCTGTCGGACGACAGGCCGGTCGCGGCGCATCGGCTAGGTTGAACAGCATGACAGCTCACGGCGGGGATTCTGGCGAGAATCCACGAGGCAATGCCGACCAGCCCTGGGCGGACCCGGGTGCGCCCGCGCCCGACCAGGGCGGCTGGCCGTACCCGCCGAGCTTCGAGGGCTACCCGCCGGGCCCCGGCTATCCCCCGGCCACCGACAGCGACGTTACGGGTGATCGGGGCCCTGC
>LZME01000038.1 GCA_001673575.1 Mycolicibacter heraklionensis
GCTGGTCGCCGATGTGGCAGTGCCCTCAACCTACCTGGGCTCACGGCGAAACCTCGGCGGCGCAGGCGGTTTCGCGCTGGGCATCCTGCACGCCTTGGCCGCCGGCGCGGACTGGGTCTGGCTGGCCGACGACGACGGACGGCCATCGGATTCCGCGGTGCTGGATAGGCTGCTGTACTGCGCGACCCGCTACGGTCTGGCCGAGGTTTCGCCGATGGTGTGCAACATCGACGAGCCGGAGCGGCTGGCGTTTCCGCTGCGGCGTGGCCTGGTATGGCGGCGGCGGGTCGACGAATTGGTCCGTGACGGAGACGATCTGCTGCCCGGTATCGCATCGTTGTTCAACGGGGCGCTGTTCACCGCCGAGACATTCGAGGCGGTGGGGGTGCCGGATCTGCGACTGTTCATCCGCGGCGACGAGGTGGAGGTGCACCGGCGGCTGGTGCGCTCCGGGCTGCCGTTCGGGACATGCCTGACCGCGGCGTACCTACACCCCAGCGGCACCGAGGAATTCAAGCCGATCCTCGGCGGCCGGATGCACACGCAGTATCCCGACAATGCCGCGAAGCGCTTTTTCACCTACCGCAATCGCGGCTATCTGATGGCCCAGCCCGGGATGCGCCGGCTGCTGGTCCAGGAGTGGCTGCGGTTCGGCTGGTTCTTCGTGGTGTCGCGCCGCGGGGACGTGGCCGGACTGCGTGAGTGGATCAGGTTGCGCCGCTTGGGACGTCGAGAGAGGTTCGGCAGATCATGAGTTTCGACGACGTTGCCGCGGAGTCCAAGAGTTTCGCGCGGGCGCGGGCCGATCTGGTGGACGGGTTCGGCCGCCGCGAGTTGTGGCTGCACCTGGGCTGGCAAGACATCAAACAGCGTTACCGGCGCAGCGTGCTGGGCCCGTTCTGGATCACCAGCAGCACCGTCACCACCGCGGTGGCGATGGGTGGCCTGTACTCCAAGCTGTTCCACCTCGACCTGGCGGTACACCTGCCGTACGTGACGCTCGGGCTGATCGTGTGGAACCTATTGAACGCCGCCATCCTGGAGGGCGCCGACGTGTTCGTCGCCAACGAGGGGCTGATCAAGCAGCTGCCGACGCCGTTGAGCGTGCACGTCTACCGGCTGGTGTGGCGCCAGATGATCCTGTTCGCACACAACATCGTCATCTATATACCGATCGCGCTGATCTTCCCGAAACCCTGGTCGTGGGCGGATCTTTCGGTGATCCCGGCACTGCTCCTGATCGCACTGAACTGCGTTTGGGTGTCGCTGTGCTTCGGGATTCTGGCCACCCGCTACCGCGACATCGCCCCGCTGCTGTTCTCGGTGGTGCAGCTGCTGTTCTTGATGACGCCGATCATCTGGAACTACGACACCCTGCGGGCTCAAGGGGCGTCACGCTGGACGGCGGTGGTGGAGTTCAACCCGCTGATGCACTACCTGGACATCGTGCGGGCCCCACTGCTGGGAGCGCACCAAGAACTGCGGCACTGGGCGGTGGTGCTGGCGCTGACGGTGGTCGGCTGGGTGGTGGCCGCATTGGTGTTGCGTCAGTACCGGGCACGAGTGGCGTACTGGGTGTAATCGGGCGGCGGCACCCCCTGCGCCGAACGTGAAGGTCGCTTCGCGTTCGGCGCTCAGCGTGAAGGTGACTTCACGCTCGGCGGGACGGCGTATCGCCGAGTACGGAAAGGCCCCGACCCTGCACCGCCAGAGGCGGCCAGAGCCGGGGCCCTTCTTGTCTGGGGCTACGGGTTGTTCGCCCCGTTGTTGCCGGTTGCGGTCTGGCCGTCCGACTGCGTACCGCCCTGGTTGACGATGTTGCCGTCGGTGCCGTTGCCCCCGGTGGCGCCGGAGCCGGTGCCACTGCCGCCGTTGCCGCCGGTGGCGGTGCCGTTGGTGGCCGTGGATGGAGTGCCCCCGCCGCCGTCGTTGCCGAAGGCGTCAAGCCGGCTCGACCCGGCCTTGCCGCCGGTACCGCCGTCGAGGCCGTCACCGCCCTTGCCGCCGGTTGCCACACCGTTCGCGACGTTGCCCGGGTCACCGCCGGTGGCAATGCTGGCCTTGCCACCGTCACCGCCGGTGCCACCGTTGCCGGCCTCGTCGGTGGTGGCGTCCCCGCCGTTGCCGCCGGTCGCGATGCCGCTGGCCGTTCCGCCCGGACCACCCAGCGCGCCGCCGTTGGTCACCTTCGAGCTCTGGATGTCCGCACTGCCGCCGTTACCGCCGTGACTTCCCTCGCCGGTGGCGTTACCGCCGTCACCGCCGGTGGAAGTGCCATAGGAGCTGCCGCCCGCAGCACTGCCCTGCCCGAGCTCACCGGACTCCAGCTCACCCCAGGCGCCGTTGCCCCCGACACCACCGTCGGTACCGGTACCGCCGTTGCCGCCCTGTGCGATCGCGTTGTTGCCGCCGCCGATGCCGCCCCCGGCGTTGTCGACGACCAGGTAGCCCGCCCCACCGTCACCGCCGGTGCCGTTGTCCCCGGTGCCACCGGTACCGCCGATGGCGGTGCCGGTGATGGTGCTGTATGCACCCGTCGCCGAGGCAACCGCCTCACCGCCGCTACCGCCGGTGCCACCGTTCAGTGCCGTGCCACCGGCGCCGCCGGTGACGGTGGTCTGGTCGATGATCGCGCCGTCGGTCGCGACGATGCTCGCCGCACCTCCCGCACCGCCGGCGCCGCCGTCGCTGCCCACACCGGCATTGCCGCCGGTCGCGTGACTGTTGGTGATGGCGCTGCCGGCGCCGGTCGCGGTCAGGCTGGCCGCACCGCCGTCGGCGGTTGCGCTGGCGTCACCGCCGGTGACCGTGCTGTCGGAGATGCTGCCGCCGTTGCCGACGGTCACCGTGGCGCCGCCGCCGACGTGGTCGCCGACATTCTGGCCGCTGGCCACCGTGACGTTGCTGACTGCGCCACCGCCATTGTTGATCAGTGCGTTGTCCGCGCCGTCTTGACCGTTGACACCGCCCGCGCCGCCGTCGGTTCCGTCACCGCCAGAGATGTGGGCTCCATCGATGGTGCTGCCCTCACCATCGGCCACGATCACACCGGAGCCGCCGTTTCCACCGTTGCCGCCGACGCCGGTGGTGCTGCCCGCCGCGCCGTTGCCGCCGTTTCCACCGGTCGCGGTGCTGTCGGTAACGGTGCCGCCGTTGCTTTCGCCGACGATGGCGCCACCGCCGCCGCCACCGCCGCCACCGCCTTGACCCGCGGTCTGGCCGTCGGCGACCCCGCCGGCACCACCGCTGCCGCCGTTGCCGCCGGTTGCGCCGTCGCCGATCCCGACGCCGTTGGCGCCCGCGCCGCCGGAGCCGCCGTTACCGGCGGTGCCGGTGCCGGAGGTGCCGCCGTTGCCGCCGGCGCCGCCGTGGCCGCCGTCGAAGCTGCCAGTGTTGCCGTTGCCGCCGGAGCCGCCGTTACCGCCGTGGCCGGCACCGCTGGCGGCGCCACCGTCACCGCCGGTGCCGCCGGAGCCGCCCGTGCTCAACCCCACGTCGGGTAGAGCCCCGACGACCGGGGCGCCGGTGCCGCCAGTGCCACCGCTGCCACCGTTGCCCGCCTGGCCGTCCTCGGAGGTGCCACCGGCGCCGCCGTTGCCACCGTGACCGCCGGCCAGCGTCCCGTTCTCGCCGATGTTGCCTTGGCCGGTGGTGTTGCCGCCGTTGCCACCGTTGCCGCCGTTGCCGGCGGTTTGGTCACCGGTCGCGTTGGCGCCGGCGCCGCCGTCGCCGCCGTAGCCGCCATGACCGGACCCGTCGCCGCCGGCGCCGCCGGCACCGCCGTTGCCGCCGGTGTTGTTGCCACCATCAGCGGTGCTGGTCGCCGCACCGCCGGTGCCACCTTTACCACCGGTGCCGCCGTAGACACCCTCGCCACCGGTGCCGCCGGAACCACCGTTGCCGGCCTGGTAACCGGTGCCGCCGTTCCCGCCGCTGCCGCCGGAGCCGCCGACGCCGGTGGCGTCCGCGTGGGCCGGGCTCAGACCGTTGCCGAGGAAGTCACCGGTGTTGATGTCGGTGGGCGCGTTGCCGCCGACGCCGCCGGCCCCGCCGTCACCGCCGTTGCCGATCTGGCCGATGCTGCCGGCGGTGCCGTCGGTGTGGCCGTCGCCGCCACCCTTGCCACCGGTTCCGGCCGTCGCGCCCGCCGCTCCGCCGTTGCCGCCGTTGCCGCCTGCGCCCGCCTCGCCGCCATTGGGCGGGGTGGGGGCCGGGGAGGGCCCAACGCTCGAACCGTTGGCTCCGCTGCCGCCTTCACCGCCGACGCCGCCGTTGCCACCCTTGCCGCTGTTGCCGCCGTTGCCGCCGTTGCCGTTGGTCGCCGAACCACCGTTGCCGCCGACACCACCGTTGCCGCCGTTACCGGCGTTGCCGCCGGCCCCTGCCGCCACAGCCGTGTCGTTCGAATCCGCGCCGCGACCGCCGGTGCCGCCCGTGCCGCCGACACCACCGGCACCACCGTTACCGCCGTTGCCCGAGACCGATCCGCCGTTGCCGCCGACACCACCGGCGCCACCGTTGCCGCCGACGGATCCGTCGCCGCCGGCCGTGGCCGGGTCTTGACTGTCAGAACCGGCTGCGCCCTGGTCGCCGTTGCCGCCGGCCCCGCCGTTGCCGCCGTTGCCGTGGCTGCCGCCGTTACCACCGGCACCACCGTTACCGCCGGACACGCCCGTGCCACCGATTCCTGCCCCACCGGCACCGCCGTCGCCACCGTTGCCCGACACCGTGTCCGGCAGCGTGCCGTCGGCGCCATCCGCGCCCGCGGTGCCGGGTGTGCCACCGAAGGGACCAGCGCTGATACCGGCGGCACCGCCCGCACCGCCGGCGCCCACCGCGCCGAGGTTGCCGCCGGCACCACCGGCGCCGCCGGCACCGCCGCCGACGAGCTCGTCGCCGACCGCCTCCGTTGTAAGTTCCGGAGCGGTACCGCCACCGGCGCCACCGTTACCGCCGGCGCCACCGTTACCGGCAAGGCCGGAACCACCGCCAACGCCACCGGCGCCACCGTTGCCCGCGGCACCCGAGGGGTGCACGCCGAAGAAGCCACCGCCGCCGCCATTGCCGCCGGCACCACCAGCGCCAGCGGCCCCGCCGGAGCCCGCGTTACCGCCGCTACCGCCCGCGCCACCCGAACCACCCGGGTCACTGGCGGGAATGAGCGCCGCGGGCACGATCTCGGGGCCATTGTTCACATCACCGTTGCCCCCGGCGCCACCGTTCCCGCCGTTACCACCGACACCACCGTTGCCGCCGATGCCACCGTTGCCGCCGGCGCCGGAGTTACCGAACAGGCCAGCGGCCCCACCGTTACCGCCGGCGGCACCGTTACCACCAGCAAAGCCGTCGCCGCCGTCGCCGCCGTTACCGCCGTCGGTTCCATTGGCTCCGGTACCACCGGCCGGGCTCAGACCGTCGGCGCCCACGTTTCCGTTGGTCCCAGCCGCGCCATTGCCGCCGTTTCCTCCGGTACCACCGTTGCCGCCGTTACCGAAGAAGAAACCGCCGGCACCGCCGACGCCACCCACCAGGCCGTCCGTGCCGGCGGCGCCGATACCGTCGATGCCGAAGGCGCCCGCGCCCCCGTCGCCGCCGTTGCCCATAAGGGAACCGCCGGCCCCGCCGCTGCCGCCCACCAGGCCGAGCCCGATGCCGCTGCCACCGTCGCCGCCGTTGCCGAGCATGCCGGCGTTGCCGCCGTCGAGGGTGAACGTCGAACCGGCAGCGAAGTCGTAGGTGCCGTTCTCAATGTCGGCCAGCGTGACCTCATTGCCATCGGCGTCGAGCAAGACGCTGCCATTCGCGGCGAGTACGTCGCCGTCCGCATCGACGAACGAGCCGCTGCCGCCGTCACCGAACAGGAATCCGCCGGCGCTCGCCGCGTGGTAGACCAGGTCGCCGTCAGCGTTGAAGTCCACGTAGGCGTTGGCGCCGTTGGCAAAGATGCCGTCGAGGTGCAGGCCGCTGCCGATCAAGAACTGACCGATGTCATACAGCGGCTGGTAGATGATCATGTTGATCGAGTTGGCCACCAGCTCGTTGAGAGCCTGCAGCGGGTCGGTACCCGCCGCCATGCCGGCCCAGTCGCCGCCAAACCCGTCGAAACCAAGCCATTCAAGTCCCGACGTGTCGGCCGCCGGCGGCTCGACCCAGCTGAACAGGTCGTCGAACAGGCCGTCGAGCCCATCGGCACTGGCCGGCGCGGCCGTGAGTGGCGTCATACCGAAGGCCAGGAACGCCCCCACGGCGCTGGTGGCGTCCACGGCGCGACGAACTCGGCTATTTGCAGTCTTGGTAGCAGAGCGGTGTGACATGAGATCTCCCCGGGGCAGATTAGCTCTTGACTGTTGACAGGGACGTAAATTGCTTATCCGGCGTTAAGGTAACAGACCTTTTTCAAATTCGGCAACCAATTCCGACAAATAGAGGGCGCGGGCGTTCGACCGCCAGCCCTGTGACCAGGCACTTTGTGTAGAAAGAAGTCTTATCGAGAGGACTTTCGTGCGACCATAAGGAGTGTTATGTCCATTTTCTGGCCTACTCGAAACGGCCGACCGAGGTTTTGCGCCCGTTGCTAGCAAAGTCGCGATAAGGACGCTTGTTTGCAAGTAGCACCCTTCCGACCACGGGTTAACGCGCAATTCGGACGTCCGCGCGCCAGGATCGGGTGGTAGCTAGAGCGGCAATACCGAGTGATCCACGAGGCTGAGAACCTGGCGGTGCTGTAGCCATCGGCGACTCAGGTGTCCGTTGGGCGCGACCTACCGAGCGGAACCCACCCCCAGGGCAGCAACGAAATCTGCGGCCCGGACTTTCGACCGGGCCGCAGTCGTCTCAGCTGCGCGGGACAGCTACTCCCTACGGGATATCGCGCAGCGTTAGGTGGTAGCTGCTCAGCGCGAAGCTCGACGGAGGTGAGACGAGGGCAGAGACGACGCGCTGGAACAACAGCGCGAGACAACGGAGCCCAGCGCCCCGCGGATCAGGCGATCAGGTCGCCCAGGCCGAAGTCGGTGAGCGCCGCATCGAACCCGTCCGGGGTCAGCCCGGCGTCGACAGCGCCCACGGTGAACGCATCGTCGAGATTCACCGGGGCGACAACCTCATCGATGCCGCCCGGGTGGAAGACATCGGCCAGGCCGAAGACGCCTGCCTCACTGGAGCTGGGTTCGAGCAATTCACCGGTAAGCCAGTTACGGGTCTCGTACCACTCCACCATGTTGTCGAACAGGTCCTTGATGGCGTCGCCGGCCGTGCCCAGCAAGGTGATGGTGTCCTCGACACCCTGCCAACCCTCGGTGAGCACGAGCAGAGGCGCACCGACCAGCAGCGTCAGCGGGATGACGAAGAACAACTCACCGAGCGCCTCGAGGCCGATAACCACCGGGAACCACGGGGTTCCCGGGTCGTCCAGAATCGGGATGATCCAGTTCAATCCGGTCAAAGTGCCGATGATGTCCATGAGGCTGGAGTCGGAGGACAGCGCCGTCAACTCGACCGGGGTGAAGACGGCGGCTGGCGGGAGAGCCACGGGGGACGCCGCGGCCGGGATGGGCGTGACGCCGCCGGCCGTAAACGCGACCACACCAGCGGTCGCAACGCTGGCGATGGCCCGAGAATATCCGTTCGACGCAGTCCACATAGGGACTGAGTGTATTGCAGTGCAACGGAATTTTCGAACCCAAGACTGAACACTGAGATGAAATCGTTTGCGGCCCGCGGCCAGTGATTTGCAGCGTTTGTTCATCCGGGCGGCCGGTCACATCCAGTGGACTCAAACAGCAACTGCGACAAGACATTTAGCCGGGATCGCAGCTGGTGTCGCCGCGCCGGATTCGCGCACACGCAACACTTGTCTGTGGCAGTTCTTTGTTAATCCGGCACTGCGGTCCACATGACCAAAAGAAACACCCCGCACGATTGTGCGGGGTGTTTCTTTTGCGTTGTCCGAACTACCGGGATTAACCCTCGATGACCGGCGGCTAAGGAGCGGTACCGGGGGTACCGGGCTGGCCAGCGGTTCCGTTGCTCTCGGCGTCCGGTCCTTCACCAGCGGCGCCACCAGCACCAGCGGCACCGCCCTGGAGGCCGGTACCCGGGGTGACACCCGCGCCACCGTTGAGGCCATCGTCACCCCGCTCCGGGATGACGACGTTGCCGCCGTTGCCACCGTCGCCGCCGTTGCCACCGTGGGTCTCACCGGCGCCACCGGCGCCACCAGTACCACCGGCACCCCCCTGGACGTCGTTGATGGTGCCAGACGAGTTCGGGAGGTTGAGCGTAGCGCTCGGCTCGCCCCAGCGGATGGTGCTGCCGTCACCACCGTTACCGGCGTTGCCACCGTTACCGCCGACGCCGCCGGTGCCGTCAGTGTTGGCCAGGCCGGCACCGCCGGCACCACCGTCGCCGCCCTTGCCGCCGTTAGAACCAACGGCGGTGTGGTCGTTACCACCGTTACCGCCGGCACCACCATTACCACCGATTGCACCGCTACCACCGGCACCGCCAGCCCCACCGGCACCGGTGAGGTTGCCGGGCCCTCCGATCGGTGTCGTTGCGTTTTCGACGGCGACGGCGTCAGTGCTGATGTCGGGGGTGTCGCCGCCGTTGCCACCGGCCCCACCGTGGCCGCCATCGCCGATCAGGCCGTCGCTGCCGTTTGCCGCGCCGAGACCCGCAGCGCCGCCGTTGCCACCAGCACCGCCGTCGCCACCGTTGCCGGAGCCGCCGAAGCCATGGATGCCGTTGTTCTCCTCGTGGATCCCGTAGCCGGTCTCCCCGCCGTCGCCGCCGGCAGCACCGCTGCCGCCCTTGCCGCCGTTGCCGCCGTTGCCGGCCTGGCCGCCGCCATTACCACCGGCCCCACCGGCACCACCGGCACCACCGTTCTGGCCATTGCCTGCCGGCCCGCCGTTACCGCCCCCGCTGAGCGACACGGTCCCGTTGACACCGTTGTCGCCGGCGACGCCGTTGCCGCCGTTGCCGCCGTTGCCGCCGTCGGCGTCGACACCGGCCGCACCGTTGTTGGCGCCCTCGCCACCAGCGGCACCACCGGCCGCAGCCGCGCCACCGTTACCGGCCGCGCCACCGTTGCCGCCGTTGCCACCAGCGCCCAGGCCCTCGGCACCAGTACCGCCGTCGCCACCGCGACCGCCGTTGCCGCCGGCACCACCGTCGCCGTTGGCACCAGCCACACCCGGGACGGAGCCGGTGCCGGCCGCGCCACCGACGCCACCTGCGCCACCGAGGGCGCCGTTACCGCCGTTACCGCCCGCGGCGCCGTCGCCGTTGCCGTTCACGAAGTCGCCGGCGGCGCCGTTCACACCATCGCCACCGTTACCGCCGACACCACCGACACCGGCCGCGCCACCGTTGCCCGCAGCACCGGGGGTGTGCACACCGAAGAAGCCACCGGCGCCACCGTTACCGCCGACACCACCGTTACCGCCGACACCACCGACACCGGCGTTGCCACCGTTGCCGTCCTCGGTGTCCGCACCAGCAGCACCCGCACCACCGGCACCACCGACACCACCGGCACCACCGGTGCCACCGGCACCGGAGTTACCGAACAGGCCGGCCACACCACCGTTGCCGCCCGCGCCACCGTTACCCGCGACGCCACCGGCCTGACCGATGCCACCCGCGGCACCGGTACCACCGACGCCACCGGTACCACCAGCGCCACCGTTGCCGATCAGGAAGCCACCGTCGCCACCGACACCACCGGCGAAGCCGACCGCACCGATGTCACCGATGCCGCCGGTACCACCAGCGCCACCGTTACCCATCAGGAAGCCACCGGCACCGCCGTCGCCACCGAGACCGAAGAAGCTGCCGCCGTCGCCACCGTTGCCGATCAGGCCCGCGTTGCCGCCGTTGAGGTCAAAGTCGTTCGAAGCGAACGAGTAGGTGCCGTTCTCGATGTCGGCGAGCGTGACAACGTTGTCGTTCTCGTCCAGCAGGACCACGCCGTTGGCGCCGAGCACTTCACCGTCAGCGTTGAGGAACGCACCGCTGCCGCCGTCACCGAACAGGAAGCCACCCGCGGAGGCGGCGTTGTAGACCAGGTCGCCGTCCTCGTTGAAGCCCACGTAGGCGTTGTCGCCGTTGTCGAAGACGCCGTCGATACGCAGCCCCAGGTCGTTGATCAGGAACTGGTTGATGCCGTAGATCGGCTGGTAGATCAGCGTGTTAAGGGTGTTGGCCACCAGCGTGTTGAGGCCATCGAGCGGGCTGGCAGCTGCCGAGCCGGCCAGGTCACCGTCAAAAGCGCTGAAACCCAACCAGTCAAAACCGGAGGTGTCGGCCGCCGACGGCTCGATCCAGCTGAACAAGTCGCCGAAGAAGTCCTCGAAGTCAGCGCTGGCGGGCGCCGCCGTGACCGGCGTCAAACCGAACGCGAGGAAAGCGCCCGCGGCACTGGTGGCGCCGACGGCGCGACTGAGACGACGAGTCCTGCTCTTGGCGGCAGATCGGTTCGACATGTTTTCCCTTCAGGTGAGGATTAGCTATTGGCGGCTGACAGCGTCGTAAATTGCTAAGCCTCCGTTAAGATAACAGAGGGCCGACTACACAGGCAACCGAGATGACATCGAGAACCTGGAAACTTGTTGAAATCGATGTGAACTGTCGGTTTACGAATTAACTAGCCGGTTAGTTGGACACACATCCGAATATGAAACCGATCGCCCCAGACCTCCAGTACGCTCACGCTGAGCTTAAAACTGTGAAACAGTTAGGTTCTCTATCACGCTCCTACAAGCGAACCGGCTATCTCGGTCACCCGGAGCGCCCTCACGCGGCCCGCTGATTAGGATTCGCAGGTGGCCGAGATGACCCCCCGTCCCCTGCAGCTGTCGACGCAGGTGTGGCGTTTCCTGGTCACCGGAGCCCTGTCAGCGATAGTGGATTTCGGGCTCTACCTGCTGCTGTACCTGGGAGCCGGCGTTCCGGTCGACATCGCCAAAGCGATCAGCTTCGTCGCCGGCACCACCACCGCGTACCTGATCAACCGGCGATGGACGTTCCAATCCTCGGCCCACGCCGGGCGCTTCATCGCGGTGATGACGCTCTACGCGCTGACGTTCGGGGTGCAGGTGGGGATCAACCACGTCTGCCTGGCGATGCTGGATTACCAGCGGTGGGCGTTGCCGGTCGCCTTTGTGGCCGCGCAGGGCACCGCGACCGTGATCAATTTCGTGGTGCAGCGGACGCTGATCTTCCGGGCGGCCTGATTCAGGACCGGCCACAATCGGGCGCGTCTTTGCCGATCTGATCGGCGGCAGCGAAACCTGCAGCGGCTCGACACCATCGAAGCCGCACGCAGAAGGGCCCCGGCCAGCCGCCTATCGGCGACCTAACCGGGGCCCTTTTCTGCCCGATACCGCAGCTAGGGCACGACAGGCTGGTTCTGCCCGTTCACCCCCGGAGCAGTCACCCCAGTCACCTGGTCACCGTGCTGGATCACCAAGTTGGTGTCTTCACCGTCACCGCCCACATAGCCACTGCCAGTACCACTACCACCGTTACCACCGGTAGCACTGGAATCAGTGAGCGTAGAAGCCGCGCCGGCACCGTCGTTGCCGTAGGCACCGAACCGAGACTGACCACCGTTACCGCCCTGGCCACCATCGACGCCATCGCCACCGCGGCCACCCAGGGACGTGCCGTCAGCAACATTGTCGACATCACCGCCGGTGACGATGCTCGCCTTACCCCCGTCACCGCCCTGACTGTTCGCACCGACGGCGTCGCCGCCGGCACCACCGGTCGACGTCCCGCTAGCGGTGCCACCCGGGCCACCGCCAAGACCGCCGTTGGTCAGCTTCGAGCTTTGAATGACCGAGCTGCCGCCGTCACCACCGTGACTGTTGGTGCCGGTGGCGTTGCCGCCGGCACCACCGGTGGAGATGCCGTAGCTGCTACCACCCGTGGCATCAGTGGCCGACGCATCACCGGACGCCAACTCACCCCAGCTGCCCTTACCGCCGGTGCCACCATCAGTACCGTTTCCACCGTGGCCGCCCTGAGCGATCGCGATATTCACGCCGTCACCGATCGACCCGCCCGGGTTATCGACCACCAGGTAGCCCGCACCGCCGGCGCCGCCGACCCCATTGTTACCGGTACCGCCGTCACCGCCGAAAGCCTGGGCACTGGTGATCGTGCTGTCCGCACCAGTCGCCGAAGCAACCGCCACACCACCCACGCCACCGGTGCCACCGTTGGCCGCACTGCCACCATCGCCCCCGACGACCTCAACATCGTCGATCGCAGCCCCACCGGTCGCGTCGATCGCACCGTTGCCACCAGCCGCGGTGGCGCTGCCATTACCACCGGCGACAGAGCTGTTCGAAATGGAGCTACCCGCGGTAACGGTCGCGGTGGCCGAACCACCAGCGCCGTTCACCCCGCCACTGCCGCCATCGACCTCGAGACCGTTGACGGTGCCGCCGGTGACCGTGACGGTGGCCCCGCCACCCCTGCCGGTGCCCGAGCCCGCGTCACCACCGGAGATGTGGGCACCGGTGACACTGCCACCGCCGGTCACCTCCAGGCTGCCCGAACCGCCCAGGGTGGTACTAGTGCTCTCCCCGGCCGACACCGAGCTGTCGGCGACATGACCGCCGTCAGTGGTGATCCGCGCCCCAGGACCCTGCAGAGTGCCGGCGCTGTTACCTCCGGTGACCTGACTGTTGGTGATGGTGTCACCCTCGCCCCGGGCGATGATCACCGTATCTGAGGTGACCCGGCCATTAGCCCCGGTGAAACCGGCACCGCCGTCACCGCCGGTAGCAGTCACTCCGGTGACAGACGAGTCCTTACCGACAGCCTGGACGTAGGTGTAGCCACCTTGACCGCCTACCGCCCCGGCCCCCGTGCCGTCACCGCCATTGCCTGCGGTCACCGTGCCATTAGCCGTCGCGCCTTCGTTGAGCGCCCCGACCTGGCCGGTAAAGCCTCGACCGCCCGTGCCGCCGTCGATACCGTCGCCGCCGTTGCCGCCGTGCGCAGAACCACTGGCCTGAGCACCCAGCCCACCAGAAACGATGCTGCCGGTGTTGCCGGCGCCGCCCTTGCCGCCACCGACCGCGTCGCCACCGGCACCACCGGTCGCCACACCCTGCGCAGTACCGCCATTGCCGCCCAGGCCGCCGCTGGTGTAGGCCCCTTGGATGTTGGCGCTGCCGCCGTTACCGCCCACGCTGCCCGCGCCGGTGCCCGTGCCACCGGCACCGGCGGTTGACGAGCCGTACGCGGTTCCGTCCTGGCCGGCCGTCACCTGCGCGTAGCTACCATTGCCGCCGGTACCGCCGTCAACGCCGGCACCACCGGCGCCGCCTTCGACCACAGTGGCCTCACCCGCGTTACCGACCGTGCCGCCGTTGCCCACGAAGGCGTAACCGGCGCCGCCGTTACCGCCGTGACCACCCGTGCTACCGGCACCGCCAACACCACCGATGGCCTGCACCTGGTCGGGATCACCAGCAATACCCACCGTGCCATCGGGTGCCCGCACGATAGCGAGGCCACCCGTGCCGCCGGTGCTACCGCTGCCATCTGCGGCACCACCGACACCACCAGTGGCAAGACCCGAGGTGTGCTCATCGCTACCGACGATCACGCCACCATCATTGATACCGGCGTCAACGAAGGCATTACCCCCGGCACCCGCCGTGCCACCATTGCTGCCCGCACCGCCGGCACCGGCCGCAGCCGTGCCCTCCACCGTGCTCTGAGCACCACCGGAGAGAACCCGCGCCGCTCCACCAGCACCACCGGCGCCACCATCGGTGCCAGTGCCACCGGTGCCGCCAAGGGCGTGGCCCGCGGTAACCGCGCCACCCTGCTCCGCGACCACACTGGCCGAGCCACCAGCACCACCCGCGCCACCATTGGCGCCGGACCCGGCGTTGCCGCCGGTGGCAGAGCTGTTGGAGACAGAGCTGCTGGCCCCGTCGGCGGTAACACTCGCTGCACCACCCGCCACGCCGTTGATGCTGTCACCGGCGGTGGCGGTGCCGTTGGTAACCACACCACCGTCGGTGGCGCTGATCGTGCCGGTGCTGCCGGCCGCGCCGGCCGCACCATTCGCGGCAGCAGTGGCGTTAGCGCCGTTACCGCCGTCACCACCGGTGGCCGCGCCACCGGCCGTGCCGTTGTCGGCAATCACTGTCGCGGCACCACCGATGCCGCCGGCACCACCGATCCTGTTGGTGCTGAAGCCGTCACCGCCGTTACCACCGGCACCACCGGTCGCCGAGGTGGTGTCCTCGCCACCAACAATCGTGTTGGTCACCACGCCACCGTTGTGCGCCTCGATCGAGGCGGCACCACCGTTTCCTCCGATACCGCCGTTAGCGGTGGCGCCGATATTGCCGACGACGCCGCCAGCACCACCGGTCGCGGTCCCGCCCGCCACAGTGCTCGCACCATCAGCCGAGACCGTCGCCGCACCACCATTTCCAGCGGCGGCGGTAGCCAAACCACCCGTCGCCCCGGCGCCACCGATGGCCGTACCCGACGCTGAGCTGGTGTCCGAAGCCGTCACCGTCGCGGCACCACCCTTGCCACCGACCCCGCCGGCCTTAACCAACGACGCCTCACCGCCATCGCCACCGCGACCACCAGTAGCCGCACCACCGGCTGTCCCACCGTTAGCCGTGATCCGGCCATCTGCCCCAGCACCACCGGCGCCACCGTTGAAAGCCGTGGTGGCGT
The DNA here is from genome assembly GCA_001673575.1 of Mycolicibacter heraklionensis. Lineage (GTDB taxonomy): Bacteria > Actinomycetota > Actinomycetes > Mycobacteriales > Mycobacteriaceae > Mycobacterium > Mycobacterium heraklionense_A. The sequence goes on from LZME01000038.1 coordinate 14,725, forward strand.
CGCCGCCGTTACCACCGGCACCACCGGTAGCCGCACCACTGGCCGTACCACCGTCAGCAATCACAGAGGCGTTACCGGCCAGACCACCGGCACCACCGGCCTTGCCACCGATGGCCTCGCCGCCGCTACCACCATTACCGCCGGTAGCCGTGGTGGCGCTGGTTACGGTGCCGCCGTTGTGCGCCTCAATGAACGCAGCACCACCGTTTTGGCCCTTGACACCATTGCCACCGGTACCGCCGTCGCCGCCGGTAGCGGTACCACCCTGCACCGCGCTGGCACCGTCAGCCGAGATCGACGCCGCACCACCAGCACCGACAGAGCTGCCAGTCAGGCCGCCCATAGCACCCGCACCACCGATCGCCGTACCGGTAGCGGTGCTGGTGTCCGCTGACGTGACAGTCGCAGCTGCGCCCGCGCCACCGGTACTGCCAGCCTTGTCGACACTGGCGTCACCACCGGTACCACCGGCACCACCGGACGCCGAGCCACCGGCCGTCCCACCCGTGGCCGTGATGCTGCCAGCACCGCCGACACCACCGTTACCACCGACACCGCCGGTGTTGGCATTGCCACCGCCACCCCCGACACCACCGGAAGCCGCACCGCTGGCCGTGCCACCGTCAGCAGTAATAGTGGCCTTGCCGCCGGCCGCGCCGTTACCGCCGGCAAAGCCAGCAGCCCCTTGCCCGCTACTGCCGCCGGCACCACCGACAGCCGTGGTGCCGTCCGTGTTGGTGACAGTGCCACCGTTGCGCGCCTCAATGGTCGCCGCACCACCGGCCGCGCCCCGGCCATCACCGCCATTGCCACCGGCACCGCCGATGGCCGTACCACCCTGCACCGAGCTGGCCGCACCGTCAGCAGAGATCGTCGCCGCACCACCGCTACCGGCAGTGTTGCCCGTCACGCCGGCCGTACCACCAGCACCACCGATCGCCGTACCGCTGGCACTACCGCCCGCTGACGCCTTGACCTCCCCGACACCCCCGGCAACACCGTTAGCGCCGGCCTTGTCGACACTGGCATCACCGCCGTCACCGCCAGCACCACCGGTGGCCGTGCCGTGGACCGTGCCACCATCGGCCGTGAGCCTGCCAATGGCGCCGGTAGCGCCGTTGCCGCCCGCGCCGCCGGCGTCGCCCGCGCCACCGTCGCCGCCGACGCCGCCGGTGGCCACACCGGTAGCGCTGCCACCGTTAGAGGCAGTGACGGTACCGGCACCGCCCGTCCCGCCAGTGCCACCCGCGCCGCCGTTGAGGGTGTCGCCGCCGCTACCGCCCACGCCACCGGTGACGTCAGCGTCGGACACCGTGCCGCCCGTGTTCGCCGTGATGGTGGCAGCACCACCCCTGCCGCCGGCGCCGCCTCCGGCACTTCCGGCACCGCCCGCGCCGCCGGCCAGCGTGCTGTTCTCAACTTGACCACCGTCGGCCGTGACCGTCGCCGCACCACCCGCGCCATAACCCGTCTGGCCATCGGCACCGACAAGCACGGTATCGGTCACCGTGCCGCCGTTTCTGGTAGTGATCCCGGCCGTTCCGCCAGCACTGCCGGCAGCACCGGCGCCGCCAGTGACGTGACTATCCGTGACGTGGTCACTACCAGTGCCCGGGTTGCCGCCGTCACCTCCGACGAAGTTCGTCGCGCGCCCGCCATTGCCGCCATTGACGCCATCAGCACTGTCGCCGCCACGTCCACCGGTCGCCGAACTGTCGGTGCTGGTGCTGTTAGCCGAATTGGCCTGCACATAGGCCTGGCCGCCATTACCGCCGGTCAGCCCATCGCTACCCGTACCGCCATCGCCACCGTTTGATTGACCATCAGTGATTGTGGAGTTCTCGCCCAGTGCCCGGACCCAACCCAACCCACCGTCGCCGCCCTTGCCGCCGACACCGACGCCGTCACCGCCACTGCCACCGTAGGCTTTGCCGCCAGCCTCGGCGCCGTCAGCCAGCGCCGACACCTGACCGCCGATGCCGTTGCCGCCGGTACCACCGGCAAGGCCATCGCCACCGGAACCGCCCACCGCGGTGCCCGAGGCCACTGCGCCGGCACCGCCCGCGATGATGGAACCGTTGCGGGCGATGCCGCCGGTACCGCCACCGGTCGCATTACCACCGGCACCGCCGGTCGCATTACCGGACGCGGTACCGCCGTTGCCGCCCAAACCACCGGGTTGTCCATCGCTCCAGGCCGCCTGGATACCGCCAAGGCCACCGGCACCACCGACACTGCCCGCACCCTCGGCACTGCCACCGACCCCGCCGATCGCCGTGCCGGAGGCATCGCCGCCGGTCCCGTAGCCCTCCAGACCGGCATACACGGCGCCGCCGCCACCGACACCGCCTACGCCGCCATCGCTACCGGTGCCGCCACTAGCCCCGGTGGCCGTCGCGTCATGAACGAAGCCACCCTGCTCAGCGCTCGCATACCCGACACCGCCGGCACCACCCGTGCCGCCGGTCTCGCCAGCACCACCGGTACCACCGGCGACAGTGACCTTGTCAACCATGCCACCCGAGTTGGCCTCGACCGTCGCGCTACCACCGACACCACCGGTACCGCCGTTGGCGTCACCGATCCCGGCATTGCCGCCGGTGGCCGAGCTGTCCGTGACGCTGCTACCGGTCCCGTCAGCGGTGATGACCGCTGCACCACCGGCCGCACTGTCGCTGGCGTTGCCGCCGGTCGCCAAGACCGTGTCGATCACGGCGCCGTCCGTCGCAGTCACGTTGGCGCTGCCGCCGGCACCGCCCGAACCACCGTTACCACCAGTGACCGTGGCGTTGATGACCGCGCTGTCCGCGCCGTCAACAGCAATGGCCGCCGCGCCGCCGTCGAAGCCGTCACCGGCGTTGCCACCGGTCACCGTGCTGCCAGCGACACTGCCACCGTTGGTGACCAGCAGCGAGGCGCCGCCGCCAAGGGCGTTGTCGCTGTCTTGTCCGCTGGCCACCGTGGTGTTTTCGATGGAGCCGCCGTCGGTAGCGATCAGCGAGTTGCTGGCGCCGTCGCCGCCGACCACACCGTTGAGACCACCATTGCCGCCGTCGCCGCCGGTGACAGTGCCGTCGGTGATGTCGCTGCCCAGGCCGTCGGCGTGGATGGTCGCGCCGCCACCAGTACCGCCGTGGCCGCCGGCCGCGGTGGTGCTACCGGCGCCACCGTCGCCGCCCTTACCGCCGGTCGCAGTACCGGTAGCGGTGCCGCCGTTGGTGCCGCCCACATAGGCACCACCGCCACCACCACCGCCGGCACCGCCGAAGCCGGCATCCGTGCCGGCGCTCAGGGCGCCGCTGCCGCCGAGGCCACCGGACCCGCCGACCGCGCCGGCGCCGATGCCGGCACCGGTACCGCCGGCACCGCCGTCGCCGCCCTTACCGGCCGCGCCGCCATTTACAGCCGCACCACCGATGCCACCGGTACCGCCGATACCACCGGCTTGGCCGAGCAGCCCGTCGCTGCCGACACCATCGCCGTCGCCACCCTTGCCGCCGTTGCCGCCGTCGCTGGTCGCGCCCGACGTGCCAGCCGCACCGCCGGTACCGGCCGTTCCCGCACCCGTACCGGCCGCACCGCCAGCACCGGCCGCACCACCGGCGGCGCCGTTACCACCGTTACCGCCTGCGCCCGCGGTGTCTCCGCCACCTCCGCCGGCGCCATCACCGCCCGTGCCGGCCGTTCCTGCGTTGCCGCCGTCACCACCGGCACCACCATTGCCGTTGACGACGCTGCCGTCACCACCCGTGCCGCCCTTGCCGCCGGCTCCACCCGTTCCGGCGTTGCCGCCATTACCACCGGAGTCGTCGCCGCCGGTGGCGCTGAAGCCTTCGCCGCCGTTACCGCCAGAACCACCGGCACCGCCTTGGCCTCCAGTGCCACCGACGTTTCCGGTTCCGCCCGCACCGCCGGTTCCACCGACGCCACCGGCGCCACCGTGACCGCCGTCGGGATCCCCGTCGACTCCTGCCAGACCGTTGTAGCCCTGGCCACCGGCACCACCAGCACCACCGTTACCGCCGTTGCCCTGGGCGGCGTGGCTGCCATCGGTTTCCAGACCACCCAGGCCGCCGTTGCCGCCGTTACCACCGGCTTGGCCGGCGCCTCCGTCGACGTTCGTGCCATCACCGGCGGCCCCGGCCGCACCGTCTTTGCCGTCGCCGCCGTTGCCACCGACACCGGCCGCGCCGTCAGCGCCACGGCCGCCACCGACTAGGAGGCCACCCTTGCCGGCGTTGCCGCCCAGGCCACCGTCGCCACCGGAGGTGCCAGCCGCAGCAGCACCATCGGAGGCCGCGTCATACCCGGCACCACCAGCGCCGCCGTCGCCGCCCTTACCGGCCGCACCATTGCCACCCGACGCGGCCTGGACCCCGCCACCGGAGAGACCACCGGCGCCACCAGCACCGGCATTACCACCATTGCCACCGTTGCCACCGGCACCGCCGTCGGGATTCAGTGCGCTACCGGCCGTGCCGATGGCCCCGTTGGTGCCATCGGTGCCCGAACCGCCCTTGCCGCCGACACCGCCGGCGCCGTGGGTGCCGGCCGTCGAACCCGTACCGGCAACACCACCGTTGCCACCTACCCCGCCGTTGCCACCGGACGTGCCCGCCGCCGCACCAGCACTGACCGCGTCATATCCGGCGCCACCGGCACCACCGGCACCACCGTTACCGCCCTTGCCCGACGCGGCATGGCTGCCATCGGTCTGCAGCCCACCCTGGCCACCGTTGCCGCCGTTACCACCGGAGGTGCCGGCCGTGCCGTCGACGCTGCCTGCGGTGCCCGCCGTGCCGGCAGCACCCGCCTTACCCGAGCCACCATTGCCACCGACGCCGGCGGCGCCGTCCGCGGCACGACCACCACCGACCTGCAAGCCACCCTGCCCGGCGTTACCACCGACACCACCATTGCCGCCGGAAGTGCCCGCGGCCGCACCGGCGTCGCTGGCGGCGTCATACCCGGCGCCACCGACCCCGCCGTTGCCGCCCTTACCGGCCGCACCATTGCCACCCGACGCGGCCTGGACCCCGCCACCGGAGAGACCACCGGCGCCACCAGCACCGGCATTACCACCATTGCCACCATTGCCACCGGCACCGCCGGTGGTGTTGACAGCATCCCCGGCCGTCCCGATCGCGCCGTTGGCGCCGGCGGTGCCACTACCGCCCTTGCCGCCGATCCCGCCGGCGCCGTGCGTTCCGGCCGTCGAACCCGTACCGGCAACACCACCGTTGCCACCGGCGCCGCCGTTGCCACCGGACGTGCCCGCCGCCGCACCAGCACTGACCGCGTCATACCCGGCACCACCGACGCCGCCGGCACCACCGTTACCGCCCTTGCCCGACGCCGCGTGGTTGGTCCCATCGGCCTGCAGACCACCCTGGCCGCCGTTACCACCGTTGCCACCGGAGGTGCCGGCCGTGCCGTTGACGTTGACCGCGTCACCCGCCGTGCCGGCGGCACCCGCCTTACCCGAGCCGCCATCACCACCGACGCCCGCGGCGCCGTCCGCGGCACGACCACCACCGACCAGCAGGCCACCCAGCCCGGCGTTACCACCGGAACCACCATTACCGCCGGAGGTCCCAGCCGCAGCCGCAGCATCGGAGGCCGCGTCATACCCGGCGCCACCAGAGCCGCCGTTGCCGCCCTTGCCGGCCACACCGTTGGTGCCCGACGCGGCGTGGTTACCGCCACCGGAATCACCACCGGCGCCACCAGCACCGGCGTTACCACCATTGCCACCGTTGCCACCGGCCCCACCGTCGGGATTCAGCGCACTACCGGCCGTGCCGATCGCGCCGTTGGCGCCAGCGGTGCCCGAGCCACCGTTACCCCCGACACCACCAATACCGTGCAGCCCCGTAACCGAGCCAGTTCCTCCCGCGCCACCGTTACCGCCGGCGCCGCCGGCGCCACCATCGCTGCCCGGGCCCGCCCCCGCGGCTACCGCGTCCCACCCGGCGCCGCCCTTGCCGCCCGCACCACCGTCGCCGCCAACACCATCCGCAGCCCGGGAGGTGCCGTCCGCCTCCAGACCGCCCTGCCCGCCGTTGCCACCACGGCCACCGGCTTGACCGGCCGTTCCGTCGATGTGGTTGGCATTCCCATCGACCCCGTGGGCGCCGTCCTTGCCGTCGCCTCCGTTACCGCCGATAGCGGCGACGCCGGAGGTCGCGCGCGATCCGTCGGCTTCCAGACCCCCGAGGCCCGCGTTACCGCCGGCGCCACCGTTGCCGCCGGCCGTGCCCGCGAGCGCGCCGGGATCCGTGGCCGCGTCATAGCCGTTGCCACCGACGCCTCCGTCGCCGCCCTTACCGGCCGAACCGTGGGTGCCCGACGCGGCGTAGTTGCCGTTACCGGAATCGCCACCGGCGCCACCGACGCCGGCGTTGCCGCCATTGCCGCCGTTACCGCCCGCGCTGCCGTTCATGGTCGATGCCGTGCCCGTGACGCCCGCCGCACCGTCACCGCCGTCGGTACCGGAACCACCGTTGCCGCCGACACCACCGACGCCATGCGTGCCGGTGGTGGCGCCGGTTCCGCCGACACCACCGTTGCCGCCAGCTCCGCCGTGTCCACCCGAGGTGCCCGCCGCCGCGCCATCGGCGAGCGCGTCATAACCGCGACCGCCGTGGGCGCCATCACCACCGTTTCCGCCGCCGCCTTCGGCGGCGCGCGTGACGCCATCGGCCTCTAGGCCGCCCTTACCGCCGTTGCCACCGGCGCCACCGTTACCGCCGGCCGCGCCATCGTGCGACAGCGCGCTGCCGTCGGCGCCGGCGTAGCCCGCTCCACCATTGCCACCCCGGCCGCCGGTACCGGCTGTACCGCCGGAGCCGCTGGCTGCCTGACCACTGGCGCCTTGGCCACCGGCACCGCCCTGACCCGCGTTGCCGCCGGCGCCACCGGTTTGGCCGGCGAACCCGTCGACATGCGAGGCGTTGCCGTTGGCGCCGTCGGCACCGTTGGCGCCGTCGCCACCGACGCCGCCGTTGCCACCGATCGCCCCGTCACCCTGACCACCCGCGACGCCGGCAGCACCCGAGTCTGCGAACCAGCCACCGGCACCACCCGCGCCGGCCTTACCGGCGGCACCACCGTTACCGCCGACACCACCATTGCCGCCGCTGATCGCATCAACGTGGCTGACGGTGCCGTCCTGGCCATCAGCGCCGTGGCCACCGATACCACCGGCGGCACCCGTACCACCGGAACCACCCTTACCGCCCTCACCGAACCAGTTCGAGCCGCGGCCGCCGGCACCACCATTGCCGCCGGCGCCACCGTTCTGACCCGCGCCACCATCGGCGCCGGCCAACACACCAGCCAGCCCCGCCGCGCCGACCGCACCGTCACCACCGGTACCGCCGGAACCGGCCGTGCTCCACAACGCCCACAGTGCAGCGTCGCCACCGACACCACCGGCACCGCCGTCGCCACCCGCCGTGACCGCGGTTCCGCCGTCGCCACCATCACCGCCGTGGCTCAGCCAGGCGAACCAGCCGGCGGCACCGCCATCGCCACCGGCACCGGTGTCAAACCCGTCGCCGCCGTGGCCACCATTGCCGCCGAACAGGCCACCCTGACCGCCCGCACCGCCGTCGTAGACGCCGCCCGACCCATCGGCGTCCCATCCCGCGCCGCCGCTGCCGTAGATCCAGCCGCCGGCGCCGCCGTCAGGGTTCGCGGCCGTGCCATCGGCGCCATTACCGAACGGCATGAACCAGTTGATCTCGCCCCAGTTGAACGACGCGGCCGCAGAACCCGGCCAGCTGAAGTCAGCCGCCCCGATGTTGAGGTTCAGGTCAGCGAGCACTGCATCCCAGGTGGCGGTATCGCCCCACGAATCGAAGACCCCGTCCCAGCTAGCCGAGTCCAAGACGACGCCCCAGGCAGCCTGATCGCCCCAGTTGATACTGAGGTCCGCGACGGCCGTGCCCAGGTCCGGACCGAACAGGTCCACCCACACGTCTTCGATATCCGCGTGCGCGGTAGGCGCCGCGGCCAGCGGGCCCAACCCAAACGCGAGAAACGCACTCACTGCGGTTCCGGAGCCCAACGCCCGGTTGCTGCGACGACGACTCTTGAAACCACTCTGACGGAAGCGAGACATGGCACGTGCCCCTTAGCTGCAGATATTTACGACGGCGGCAAAACTAATGGGGGGCTAGGTTAGCAGCGGCAAATTCTTAGTCAACCCCTATTTCTGTGAGGAACCTGCAAGCGCCCGACAACGATTGTTTTCAGCATCTTGACCAGTGCCTATGAGAAAATCGCGCTTGCGTAGTGAACCCGAATTCCCATATTCACAGCTGCTGTTCACCACTTATTTTTCTCTCAGATTAGGTAAAACTACCTACGCTTTGTTTGCCAGAGCAGACGCGACGGCGCGCCCTCCGTCCGAAGTCCCCAACGCCATCGCGGCCCGGTCCTTGGACCGGGCCGCGATGGCTGCAGAGGGCGGCCAGTTGCGCCCGCTTCTACTCCCTTACGGGTTGTTCGCGCCGTCCGCCCCGTTGACAGTCTGATTGCTGTTCGGGTTAGGCCACCCCGGGTTCTCTCCGTGGTTGACCGCATAGACGTCGGCCTCGGTTCCATTGCCTCCGGTATGACCGCTGCCACCAAGGCCGCCGCTCCCGCCGACGACCGTGTTGTTGTTGGCGGTCGGATGGTCGGTGGCGCTCCCGCTGCTGGTGAGCGCGGCACCAATGTTGCCGTCAGCGCCGGTGCCGCCGGTGCCGCCGCCGGTGCCCTTGCCGCCATCACCGCCGGTGGCACTGCCGCCGGTAGACGTGGTGTTCTCACCCAGAGCGGTAATCCGGCTGTATCCGGCGTTGCCGCCCTGGCCGCCGTCTCCTTCGCCGCCTGTGCCGCCGTTCGATGTGCCGCTGGCTACCGCGTCTTGGCCGCCGGCGGCGATACTTGCCTTGCCGCCGGCACCACCATGGCCGCCGTTGACGGCGGTGCCGCCGGCACCGCCGGTCGAGGTACCGCTGGCCGTACCGCCGGGGCCACCGAGGGTCGGGTCACCGAAGCCGCTAGTCGTCTTAGCGCTCTCGATATCGGAGCTTCCGCCGTTGCCGCCTACGCTTCCAGCCCCGGTGGCTTCCCCGCCGGCGCCGCCGGTGGATAGACCGTAGGAGTTGCCACCCGCGCCGTCGGCCTCGAGTTCGCCCCACGAACCGTTTCCGCCCTGGCCTCCATCGATTCCGGCGCCACCGGCACCGCCGACCGCGGTGGCGGTGTTGCCGGCTCCGCCGATCGTGCCGCCCGCGGAGTCGACGATCAGCTGACCGCTGCCGCCTGTGCCGCCGTGGCCGGCGTTACCCAGGCCGCCGACCCCGCCGGTGGCGCTCGCCCCGGTGATGGTGCTGCCCGCACCGGTTGCCCCTGCCAAACCGAAGCCGCCGAGGCCGCCCTGGCCACCGTCCATGCCGTTGCCGCCGACGCCGCCCGCGACGGTGGTGTCGATGACCTGGGCTCCGTTGACGACTGCGATGCCGGCCGCGCCGCCGGCGCCCCCCACGCCGGCGTTGCCGTCACCTACGCCGCCGTTGCCGGCCGTCGCAGAACTGGCGGCGATGGAGCTGCCAATGCCGTCGGCGGAGACATCGGCGTTGCCACCGTTGGCGGTGTCGGTGCCGTCGCCGCCGGTGGCAGGCGTGTTGGTGATGGCGCCGCCGTTGGTGGCGGTGATGAAGCCGTGGCCGCCGTCGCCGCCGCTGCCGGCATCGCCGCCGGTAGCGTCGCTGCCCGCGATCGAGCTGCCGGCGCCGTCGGCGGAGATTGTCGCCTCACCACCGGCGCCGCCCGCGGTGCTGTTTCCGCCGGTCGCGTCGCTACCGGAGATCGCGCCGTTGTTGGTGGCGCTGATCGTGGCGTAGCCACCGAAACCGCCGGCACCGCCGTCGCCGGCCATGGCAGTGCTGTTGGAAATCGAACCGTTGATCGCCTGGACTTGGGCGATACCACCATTGAGGTCGCCGGCCGTACCGCCGATGGCGGTGCTGCCGGTCACGGTGCCGCCGCTGGTGGGATCGCCAAGCCCCGTAAGTCCTGGAGTGCCCGCCAGGACGTAGGCCTGGCCGCCGAGAGCCCCGGAACCGCCGTCTGTGGCGTCGCCGCCGGCGCCGGCCGTCGCGGTGCTGTCGGTGGCGATGCTGCCGCTTCCGAAGGCGACGACCCTGCCCTGGCCGCCGGTGCCACCGTGGCCGCCGTTGCCTGCCGCGCCGCCATCACCGCCGGTGGCGGTGCCGCTGGCCTGGCTGTTTTGGCCGAATGCCTGGACATTGCCGATGGTCCCAGCGCCGCCCACGCTGCCGACTCCGGTGCCGTCGCCGCCGTTCCCGCTGTGGCCGGTGCCGCTGGCTTGCGCCCCGGTGTTCAGGGCTGCCACCTGACCGGCGCTGCCGATTCCTCCGGTGCCGCCAGCTATACCGGCGCCGCCGTTGCCGCCGATACCGGAACCGGCCGCTACCGCACCGCTTCCGCCGGCGACGACGCTGCCGGTGCCGCCGTTGCCGCCGTGGCTACCGGCACCGTTTGCGTTGCCGCCGTCACCGCCGGTACCGAACCCGCTGGCCGCGCCGTCATTCCCCCCATAACCAGTCCGGAGGAAGCCGCCTTGGATATTGCCGCTGCCGCCGTTGCCGCCCACGCTGCCGGTACCGTTCGCATCCCCACCATCACCACCGGCGCCTGCGCCGGTCGCGCTGCCTCCGGTGCCGCCTTGCAGCCCGGCGGTGACCTCCGAGTAGCCACCCGTACCACCGTGTCCACCATTGGTGCCAGCGCCGCCGTCACCGCCGGTAGCGGTGGCGGCGCTGACCGTGCCGCCCTGGCTCGCCCCGACCAGAGCGTCGCCGCCCTTGCCGCCAACACCGCCGTTGGTGTCGCCTGCACCGGCATTACCGCCGGTCGCGGTGCTGCCGTCCACAGTGCTGTTTGCGCCGTCGGCCGACACCGTTGCCTTGCCGCCAACAGCACTGTCGCTGTTGTGGCCGCCGATCGCGTGACTGTCGGAGATGCTGGCCCCGTCGGTAGCGCTCACCGTGGCATAACCGCCCAGACCACCCGAACCACCGTCAGCACCCGAGGCACTGCTGCCGGAGATGCTGGAGCCGCCGTCGGCCGTCATGGTCGCGTATCCACCGGCGCCGCCGTCGCCGGCGATAACCTGCGAATCAGTGATCGTCGAGCCATTCGCGGCGGACAGTTCGGCGCTACCGCCTATCGCAGTGCCGTACGCGTCGCCACCTTCGACCGTGACGCCGTCGATCTGGTCGCCACCGGTGGTGTTGACAGAACGGCTGCCGGTGACCAGGTTCCCCCGGCCTCCGCCGCCGCCGGTGACGCCGGCCGTACTGCTGTCACCGCCCCTGGCGCCGCTGACCGAACTGTCGGTAATGCTGCTGTTGGCGCCGCTGGTGCCGGGGCTACCCGGGCCCGCGGCGGTTTGCATCACGCCGGTGCCGCCGGCGCCGCCGATGCCGCCGTTACTGCCGGCACCGCCATCACCGCCGGTAGCCGTGGCATTGGAGATGGTGCTGTCCTGGCTCAACGCCTGAGCCCAGCCGGTACCGCCGTTGCCACCCTTGCTGCCGTCACCCGTGCCGGTGCCGCCGTTACCACCGTGGCCGGTACCGCTGGCGTGCGAACCGCTGTTCAAGACGGTGATCTGCCCGGTCGCTCCGTTACCGCCCGTGCCACCGTCCAGCCCATCGCCGCCATTGCCACCGATGCCGGTTCCGTTGGACGTCGATCCTGTTCCGCCTGCGATGACACCGCCGGAGCCTGCATTGCCGCCGGTGCCGCCGCCGGTGGCGTCACCTCCGGTTCCGCCCGTCGCGGTGCCACTGGCGGTACCTCCGGGACCACCCTGGCCGAGGTAGGTCTGCTGGTAGCCGCTACGGATCGTCCCGGAGCCGCCGTTACCGCCTGTGCTGTCCGTACCAGTGCCGGTTCCGCCCGCGCCGCCGTTGGCAGTGCCAGAGGAAGTACCGCCCATCGTCGCTGCATCACCACCGGTTGTCGTTATCTCGGCCGCACCACCGACACCGCCGGTACCACCGTTCACTCCGTTGCCACCGATTCCGCCGGTAGCGGTGGTGCTGGCACCACCGGTGACGCTTCCGCCCAGTTTCGCGTCGATGAGCCCGGCGCCACCGTCACCGCCGGTACCGCCGTTGATCCCGCCGTTGCCACCGTTGCCGCCGGTAGCCGCGCCGTTCGCACTGCTGCCTGGTCCGAACGCGGAGACCTTGCCCTGCCCACCGGTGCCACCATGGCCGCCAGCAGCCGTGGCAGTACCCGCACCGCCGGATCCGCCGTCACCGCCGGTGGCAGTTCCGCTCGCGGAGGCCCCGCCGTTGGTGAAGACGCTGCCGCCACCGCCGCCGCCACCGCCGCCACCGCCGTAGCCCGGCCCGCTGGTAGTGCCTTGAGCGCCGGCGCCACCCGCGCCGCCGCTGCCGCCACTTCCACCGGTGCCGTTGCTGGCGCCGTCACCACCGGCCCCGCCGGCACCACCGTTGCCGTCGACGCTGCCGTCGGTACCGGCACCACCCATGCCGCCGGTGCCGCCCCTACCGCCGGCCTGGGCGTTACCGAACAAGTCGTACGTGCCTATGCCCTTGCCGCCCTGGCCGCCGGCACCACCGGCACCACCGGCCGAAGACCCATTCGTCCCGCTGGCGCCGGTGCCGGTGCCGCTCCCATTGGCGCCACCGGCGCCGCCGGTACCGGCCGTGCCGCCGTCACCACCGGCCCCGCCGTTGCCGCCGTTGCCGGCAACCGCATTGCTGCCCCCGCCAGAACCCCTACCACCGGCACCACCGGTTCCGCCGTTGGCATCACCACCGTTGCCGCCCTTTCCGCCGGAGCCGTCGGTGGCCGTGGTGCCGTTCGTCGAGGTACCTGCTGCGCCGCCGGCACCGCCGACACCACCATTGCCCGCGACACCACCGTCATCGCCGGTACCGCCGTTACCGCCGTCGGCACCGCTGCCGACCACAGCGTTGTCACCGGCGTCGCCGGTCGCGCCGTTCGCGTTACCACCATTGCCGCCAACGCCACCGTTACCACCGGCACCGGCGTCGGCTCCCGCACCCGCAGCGCCCGCACTGGCGAACCAACCGCCTGCGCCGCCCGCACCGGCCTTGCCCGCGTCGCCGCCGGCACCGCCGGTTCCACCGTTACCACCGGTGGCGGCATTGCCGAGTAAGCCGGCGTCGTGCCCAGCAGCACCGCCGCCACCCTCGCCGCCCGCGGCACCATTACCCGCCGCGCCGCCCTTGCCGCCGGCGCCGAAGAAAGTCGAGCCCTTACCGCCGGCACCACCGTTGCCGCCGTTACCGCCGGCTTGCCCGGAACCGCCGTTGCCGTCGCCGGTGACAAAGCTGCCGAGAGCGCCTGCGGCACCGGCCAATCCATCACCACCATTGCCGCCGATACCGGGCGTACTGAACAGACCCCACTGGGCGGCGTCACCACCGGCGCCACCGGCACCACCATCGCCGCCCGCGGTGACCGCGTTACCGCCATCGCCACCCGCGCCGCCGTGACTGAACCAGGCGAAGGGGCCGGCCGCACCACCGTCGCCACCGGCACCACCGTCGTAACCGGAGCCACCGTCACCGCCGTTCCCCCCGAACAGGCCGCCCTGCCCGCCCGAGCCGCCCTCGTCGACGCCGCCCGTACCGTCCGAGTTCCAGCCCGTACCGCCACTGCCGAAGATCCAGCCACCGGCGCCACCATCTGGGTGGGCGGCGGTGCCGTCCGCTCCGTCACCGAACGGCATCAGCCAATTAATCTCGCTCCAATTGAACGACGCGTCCGAGGCACCCGGAAGATCAACCGAGGCGGCCCCAATACCGGCCAGATTCAGATCCGCCAGAATTGCATCCCACGTTGCCGGCTCACCGAGACCGTCGAAGAAAGGCGTCCAACTGCCCGGATCGAATACCACCGCCCAGGCCGCCTGGTCACCCCAATCGGCACCCAGGTCGGCCACGGCGTTACCCAGGTCGGCTCCGAACAGATCCACCCACACATCGTCGAAATCGGCGTGCGCGGCCGGCGCCCCCGCCCACGGCCCCAGCCCAAAGGCGAGGAACGCACCGACCGCGGTCCCGGCACCAAAGACACAGTTGCGACGACCCTTAGATCCACCCCGAAGATGACTAGCCATGACGGATTCCCCCTTAACTGATGCACAACGCGGGCACAGCATTCGCATTGGGAAACTACGTTAACACCGATTCAGGATCCGTCAACCCCTGTACACTCTGACAGACCAACGATCGATATTGACGCTTGTGAACCCTAATTACGGTTAGTTGTCCTCCGTAATGTGAGTTACAACCAGTGTTGTCAGTTGCACCCTCACAGGCTATTAACAGCTAAGTGGCGCACCCGCATGCTCTCAGTGACGGAATCGAGCGCTCAGCGTGTTTGCTGGTAGTTGCAGGCTCGGGGATCAGCGGCCACCCATCGCGGCGCCTTAGGACACCAGGTGCAGGCCACCAGCGGCCGCGTCGCCGGACCGGCCCGGCGCCCACCATTCAAGGGAGCGGCTCCGACGGCGTGCCGGCCCAGACGGAGACAGAAGGGCGACGGCCTCGGCTCCGGCATCCTCCGCAGGGCTTCGACGGCTGGGGCGGAACTCGCGGCTATCCGCGCGTTTCGGATGCCCCTATTGCTGTTCGGTAACACGTCGTCACCAGTGGCGATAAGCGCAGCGGTTGATAATAAGAACGGGCATTCTCCCGCCTTTTTCTCGCCAGAAAAAGCGACGCGGCCACCCCGTTACCGGGGCAGCCGCGTCGGTCTGTCGGAACCGGATCAGCCGTTGGGGCCCGATCCGTTCGGGCCGTTGCCGCCGTGGCCGCCGTTGCCGCCAAGGCCCAGGTTTCCACCGTCACCGCCGGCGCCGCCGGCACCGCCGGTCCCGGATGTGCCGGTGTTGTTCCAGCCGTCACCGCCGTTGCCGCCGTTGCCGACCGGGCCGCCGGGCACGCTGCCCGCACTGCCCGCCGTAGCGTTGCCAGAACCGGTCCCGGCGGTGCCACCCGCGGCGCTCGGGTAAGCGACGTCGCCGCCATCCCCGCCGTCGCCGCCCTTGTGGTTGGTGGCGTCGCCGTTGGCTCCGGCACCGCCGTTACCCGCGGTGCCACCGGCGCCGCCGTTGCCGCCGTTGCCGCCCGCTCCGAGGCTGCCCGTGGTACCGTGCGCCGCGGTCCCACCGAGGCCACCGTTGCCGCCGTTACCGCCCTGACCGCCGATGGCGCCGTCGCCACCGTCTTGGCCGTTGTTGGCCTGACCGGCAATTCCAGAGGCCACCGCGCCGGCAGCACCGTTCATGCCGCTGCCGCCCTGGCCGCCGTCGGCACCCGAACCACCGGCACCCCCGGCGCCGCCGTTGCCGGACAAGGCACCGCCGAGTCCGCCCGCGCCGCCGTTGCCGCCCGCGCCGCCGTCCTGGCCGTTGAGGCCGGAGCCGCCCGGGACGGTGGCGCTGAGGCCGGCCATGCCCGCCGTGCCGCTACCGCCGGCACCACCGTCGCCACCGTTGCCGATCGCGCCGCCGTTGCCGCCCTTGCCGCCGGCACCACCGGACGCCCCTGTCACCGCGTTCGGGTCGTGCGACGGGTCATATCCGGCGCCGCCGTTACCACCGTTGCCCGACGGACCGATGGCCTGGGTGCCGTTCGCGCCGTCGGTCCCGTCGGTGCCCCCGGCACCGGCCGTGGTTCCGGCCGCGCCGCCGTTGCCGCCGGTGCCGGCGATGCTGCCCGGGTCACCACCGTTACCGCCGTTACCGCCGTTGGGGGTGCTGGCGTCACCGGCGGCGCCGTTGCCGCCTTGGCCGCCCTCGCCCGCGGTTCCGGCGCTGCCGCCGTTGCCGCCGTTGCCGTTGGTGCCGACGGTGCCGTGGCTGGTGGTGCCGGCACTTCCGCCGGCGCCACCGGTGCCGCCGGATCCGGCTTCACCGCCGTTACCGCCGTTGCCGCCGCTCGCGCCGGCCACCGATCCGGTGCTGGCGTCATAGCCGGCGCCACCGGTCCCGCCGGCGCCGCCGGCCCCACCGTTGCCGCCGTTGCCGCCGTTTCCTGCCACGTTGGCCGCCAGCGAACCGCCGTTGCCGCCCGCACCGCCCTTGCCGCCATTGCCACCGGCCAGGCCTTGACCACCGGCACCACCGTTCGGATCTGCGAGCGCGCCCGCGGTGCCGGCCGCGCCGGTCCCGCCGACGCCGGTCTTACCGTCTCCGCCGACGCCACCGTTGCCACCATTGCCGATGTTGCCGCCGTTGCCGCCGGCTCCACCGTTCCCGCCGCTGGTGCCGCCGGCGGCCCCGGCGTCGGTGGCGGCGTTGTAGCCGTTGCCGCCCGTGCCGCCGTTACCGGCCGGGCCGGTGACTCCGGTGCCGTCGGCCCCGTCGCCGCCGTTGATGCCGCCGGTACCGCCGGTGCCGTGTGCACCGCCGGCGCCGCCGCTGCCCGCGGTGCCGGCGTTGCCACCCGCACCGCCGTTGCCGCCGTTGACGGTGACCGCGTCGCCGTCGCCGCCGTTGCCGCCGTCGCCCGGTGTGCCGGCGTCACCGCCCGCACCGCCCGCACCGCCGTTTCCGTTGGCACCCGCGGTCCCATGCGCCGACGCGCCACCGTTGCCGCCGGCACCGCCGTAGCCACCGGCCTGGCCGTTGCCGCCGGAACCACCGTCGGTTCCGGCACCACCGGCCGTGGTGGCGCTGGTGCCGGCCAGACCGTCGCCACCGGAACCGCCCTTGCCGCCGGCCCCGCCAACACCCCCGGTGCCGCCGTTGCCCGACGTCGACCCGCCGACACCACCGTCGCCGCCCTTACCGCCGTGGAAGCCCGCGGTGCCGTCGGTGCCGCTGATGTGGGCCAGCGTGCCCTGGTCGCCGTCGACGCCGTCGCCACCGGAGCCGCCGGAGCCGCCCGCTCCACCGTTGCCGATGTTGCCGCCGTCGCCGCCCTTACCGCCGTCGCCACCGACGCCGGTCGCGTTGGTGAATCCGGCGCCACCTGCGCCACCGTTGCCGGCCGGGCCGGTGGGGCTGCTGCCCGCGGTGCCGCCGGTCGCAGCGCCTGCGCCGGTACCGACCGCGCCGCCGTTTCCACCGGTGCTCGAGTTCCCCCCGGCTCCGCCGTTGCCCCCGTTGAGGTTTGCCACGTCGCCGGCCGCACCGTCGCCGCCGTTGCCACCCGCTGCGCCGTCGCCACCAGCGCCGCCGGACCCGGCTGCGCCCACCGCGCCGTCGGCTCCAGTACCGCCCGCGGCCACACCACCGGCCGCACCGCCGTTGCCGCCCCGGCCGCCATTGCCGGCGACACCGGCGTCGCCACCCTTCTCGCCAGAACCGTCACCGCCGTTGAGGTAGCTGCCGTTCACCCCGGCCGCGCCAGCGCCGGCGTTTCCGCCCTGGGCGCCTGCACCGCCGGCACCGCCGTTGCCGCCATGCCCGGAGATGGAGCCGCCGAGACCACCCGCGCCACCGTTGCCGCCGGACCCGCCGTCTGTGCCGCTGGTGCCGTTGTCGCCTGCGACCGTCGCAGCGACACCGTTGGTGCCTGCGACACCGCTGCCGCCAGCGCCGCCGTCGCCACCGTTGCCGAGGTTGCCGCCGTCGCCACCGCGGCCGCCGTTGCCGCCGGAAGCGCCGGCCGCGCTCGAGGTGAAGCCGTCGCCACCACGGCCGCCGTTGCCGACCGCGCCAGTCACGCCGGCACCCGCCGCGCCGGTGCTGCCGGTGGTGGAACCCGTGCCGGCCGTTCCCGCGGCACCGCCCTGGCTGGAGTCACCACCGCGACCACCGTTGCCACCGTTGATGTTGTTCGCATCGCCGTTGGCGCCGGCGCCGCCATTGCCGCCCGCGGCACCGTCGCCACCGTTGCCCGCGTTGCCGCCGGCACCGGTCGCAGCGGAGCTGCCGTTGCCGTTGGTGCCGCCCGCACCGCCGTTACCGCCGCTACCGCCGGCGCCGGCCGTCCCGGCGTTCCCGCCGGCACCACCATTGCCGTCACCGGTGGCGAACGATCCAGCCGCACCGGCGACACCGGCCGCGGCGTCACCACCGTCGGCGCCCGAACCGCCATTGCCACCGACACCACCGGTCAACGTGGTCAAGCCGGTACCGGCGTTGCCGCCCTTGCCACCCGAGCCACCCGAGCCACCGGCGGTCCCGGAGTTGCCATTGCCGTTGCCGTCGGTGCCGACGGCGTTGACGCCGGCCACACCGTCGCCACCAGCGCCACCGTTGCCGCCGTTGCCCAGATTGCCGCCGTCACCACCGGCACCACCGTTGCCGCCAGAAGCACCGGCCACGCCGGAGGTGAAGCCGTCACCACCCCGACCGCCGTTGCCGGCCGGGCCGGTCACACCAGCGCCCTGGGAACCGGCGCTGCCCGTCGAGGAACCGGTGCCGGCCGTGCCCGCGGCACCGCCCTGGCTGGAGTCGCCACCGCGACCGCCGTTGCCGCCATTGAGGTGCGACGCGTCGCCGTGGGCGCCCGCACCACCGTCGCCGCCCAGAGCACCCGCTCCGCCACTACCGGCGTTGCCGCCGGCGCCAGTCGCCGCCGAGCTGCCGTCACCGTTGGTGCCTCCGACACCGCCATTGCCGCCGTTGCCGCCGGCGCCGGCCGTCCCGGCGTTGCCGCCGGCACCACCATTGCCGTCACCGGAGGTAAACGAACCGGCCGCACCGGCCGCACCGGCCACGGCGTCGCCGCCGTCGGCGCCCGAACCACCGGCACCGCCGATGCCACCGGTCAGGGTGCTCAGGCCGGTGCCTGCGTTACCGCCCTTGCCGCCGAAGCCACCGGAGCCACCGCTGGTGCCGGAGTTGCCGTTGCCGTTTGCGTCGGTCCCGACACCGTTGGTCCCGGCCACGCCGTTGCCGCCGGCCCCGCCGTTGCCACCATTGCCGAGGTTGCCACCGTCACCGCCGGCGCCACCGTTACCACCGGAGGCCCCGGCCACCGTGGAGGTGAAGCCGTTGCCCCCGTCGCCTCCGTTGCCGCCGCTGGTCACCTGGCTGCCGGCGCCGCCGTGCAGGCCAGAAGTGCCACCGTTGCCGCCAGTGCCGGCGCTACCACCGGCACCACCGGCACCTTCGACGCCGGCGTTGCCACCGTTGCCGCCGCGACCTCCGTCAACATGGGTGGCATCGCCGTCCGCGCCCCGGCCGCCGTTACCGCCGGCGCCGGCGTCGCCGCCCTTGCCGCCCGCACCGCCATTGCCGTTTCCACCGTTGCTGGTGGCACCGTTGCCCGCGTTACCGCCGGCGCCACCCTCGCCGCCGGTACCACCGGCACCACCGTTGCCGCCGTTCTCCCCCGCGCCGTCGTTGACGCCTTGCACGCCCGCCGCTCCGGTGTATCCGGCACCGCCGGCACCACCAAGACCGCCCCGACCGCCGACACCACCGTCACCACCGGTTCCGGAGTTGGGGTTCAGGGCGTCACCGCCGGCCCCGCCGGCACCCCCCTTGCCCCCGGTACCACCGGCACCGCCCTGGCCGGCCTCCCAGCCGCCGGCGCCGCCCGCGCCACCGTTGCCTCCGTTGCCACCGGCACCGCCCTTGCCGCCGTGGCCGTTCTCCAACAGCACGCCACTGTTGCCGCCCCGACCGCCGTCGCCGCCGTTACCGCCGTTGCCACCGGTTCCGCCGTCGCCGACCGCGCCGGCGTTGCCGCCAAGACCGCCGTTGCCGCCGGCGATGCTCAGTGCCTTGAAGCCCAGTTCGCCTGCGTGGGCGGCGTTGTAGGCCGCCACATCGAAGCCGTCGCCGCCGTTGCCGCCGTTGCCGCCGTGCGCGGCCGCCTGCCCGTCGGCGCCACTGGCCGCATGCTCGGTGGTCGACCCACCGATCAGGCCGCCCTGACCGCCGTGACCGATCGCGCCCGGATCGCCGCCGTTACCGCCGTCACCGCCGTCGGGATGTTCGCTGGTGGCGTCCAAGCCGGCGCCACCATCGCCGGCGATTCCGGCGTTGCCGCCGGCACCACCGGCACCACCGAGCCCGTTGACCCCCGCAGAACCCAAGCTGCTGCCGGCACCGCCAAGACCACCCTGGCCGCCCTGACCACCATTGGCGCCATCACCACCACCGGCACCATCACCACCATTTCCATTGCTGGCGGCCACATCCCAGTCACCAGCAGCACCGTCACCACCGCGGCCACCATTACCGCCGACACCACCGACACCGCCGACACCACCATTGCCACCGTTGCCGAACAAGCCCGACGCCTTACCACCGGCACCACCATTGCCGCCGTTACCGCCGAGGACACCATTGCCACCGACCGCACCCGCGCCGTCTCCGCCCGAAGCCCACACCCCGGTAGCACCGGCCAGACCCGCCGCACCGGCGGCTCCGATTCCCCCGGCTCCACCGGCACCGCCGGAACCGAACAACCAACCCGCGCCATCGCCACCATTACCGCCGGCCCCACCACCGTCGCCGCCCACACCACCGGTACCGCCAACGCCCATCCAGGAACCGCCGGCACCACCATCGCCACCGGCCAGGCCCGCCAGACCCGCACCGCCGGCGCCGCCGTTGCCGAACAGCCCTGCCGCACCACCATCACCGCCGGCGACACCGTCGCCACCATCACCGAACAGCCAACCGCCCGCACCACCATTGCCGCCATCGACACCGGCAATGCCGGCAGCGCCATTGCCGATGATGATCGAACCGAACCCGAACGTCTCGTTGATGAACGAGTTGACCTCGATGCCCAACGGGCTCTCGATCCAGTCGACCATGCCCGCGTGCAACGGCGTGTAGACGAACTCGTCGATGTAGGCACTCAGGTCGAACGGGTCGCCACTGGCCAAGCCCGCCGACGAATCGAACAACGACCCCCAGTCGAACGCCACCGCCGTGTCCGCATCGGCACTCGGCCAGGCCGCCGGGTCGAACAGATCCAGCAGCCAATCGAACTCACCATCAGCTTGCGCTGCCGGCGCCGACACCAACGGCGTCATACCGAACGCCAAGAAGGCCGCCGCCGCGGAACCCGCACCCAGCACTGCGCGACGCGAGCCTCCGATGTGCTTCCCGACTCCGGTCTGCCGTGCGCGCTGACGCTTTCCAGTCATTTACTGCCCCAAGTTCTCAAACGGTGGCCCAGTGCATGGGCCCATGGATGGTTGTGATGTTGTGCTCCGCTGACGCCGCGCCTGCTGCGCGGCCACAGTCAGATCGGGAATCGATCCGCCACGGAGAATCCGCCGGGCGTCGAGCCATCCACCCATGTCATCGCGGTACTTACCTGAACCATCCGAATCCGGATGGACGCAGCTCGGGATACGGAGCGCTTCCTGTGCTTACAGGTGCTCGGCCCAGCTGCCCTGGCGTACCAGGGCAGCGATCTCATCGCGGACATCCGTTCACTCGACGACCTGACGCCTATCCGCCAGCCGTCGTGCCGGCGCTGCCGTCGCCGCCGCGCCCGCCGTCGCCACCGTTGCCCATGTTGCCGCCGTCGCCGCCGGCACCTCCCTGGCCGCCGGTGCCTGCACCCGGCTGGCTGTAGCCGTCGCCGCCGTTACCGCCGTTACCGGACGGGCCGGCGGCCGGGGTGCCGCTGGCGCCCGCGGAACCGGCCGTGCCGCCGCCGCCGATCGTGGTGCCGGCCGCACCGCCCTCACCGCCGGTGCCCGCGACATTGCCGGCGTCACCGCCGTCGCCACCGTCACCACCGTTGTGGGTGGTGGCATTGCCGTCGGCGCCCCGGCCACCGTCGCCGCCTTCGCCGGCGCTGCCGGCGTTACCGCCCTTGCCGCCGTTGCCGTTGAGACCGACGACGCTGCCGTTCTGCGCGGTTCCGGCGTTGCCGCCGGCACCGCCGGTGCCACCCGAGCCGGCCTCGCCGCCGTTGCCACCGTCGCCGCCGTTGGCCCCGGCGACCGTCGCGCTGTAGCCCGCACCGCCGGTGCCGCCGGCGCCACCGTCACCGCCCGTGCCGCCGTTACCGCCGTTGCCGGCGGTGTTGACGCTCAGCAGACCGCCATTACCGCCGTTGCCGCCCTTACCGCCGTTGCCGCCGGCATCGCCCTGGAGCCCGTTGCCGCCGTTGGGGTCCAAGGCAGTTCCGGCCGTACCTGCCGCGCCGGAGCCACCGACGCCCGTAGCCGCGCTACCACCGGCTCCACCGTTGCCGCCGTTACCGGCCGAGCCACCGTTGCCGCCCGCGCCGCCCGCACCACCATCGGTGCCCGCAGTGGCGGCGGGGTCAGAGGCCGCGTTGTAGCCGTTGCCACCGTTGCCGCCGTTGCCGGACGCCGTGGTGACCGGGGTGCCGCTGGCGCCGTGCGCGCCATCGACGCCACCGGTTCCGCCGGTGCCGTGCGCGCCACCGGCACCGCCCGTGCCGGCCACGTTGCCCGGCTCACCTCCGTTGCCGCCGTTGCCGCCGTTGGGGGTGGAGGCGTTGCCGTCAGCACCGTTGCCGCCGTTACCGCCCTGCCCTGCGACGCCGGCGTTTCCGCCGGCCCCGCCGTTGCCGTTGGCACCTGCACTGGCCGCGCCGTTGATCGCTCCGGCGTTACCGCCGGCGCCGCCGGTGCCACCGGAGCCGGCTTCACCGCCGTTGCCGCCGGCGCCGCCGTTGGTGCCGGCTGACGCGTTGGGGTCGGTGGCGGCGTCATAGCCGGCTCCACCGGTGCCACCGTTGCCGCCCGCGCCTCCGGCCCCGCCGGCGCCACCGTTTCCGGCGTGGTTGGCGGCCAGACTGCCGCTGGCACCGCCGTTGCCGCCCTTGCCGCCGTTGCCACCGGACAGACCGGAACCGCCCGCGCCGCCATCGGGATGAGCTGCCGTGCCTGCAGTGCCGGCCGCGCCGGTCCCACCGACGCCGGTGGCACCCGCACCGCCCTGACCGCCGTCGCCGCCGTTGCCGTGCGAGCCACCGGCACCACCTGCACCGCCGTTGCCACCGTTGCCGCCGTTCTCAGCGGAGCTGGTGGGGCTGAAGCCGTTACCACCCTGGCCGCCGTTGCCGGCCGGACCGGTGATCGCGGTGCCGTTGCTGCCGACGGTTCCGTCGGTGCCGCCCTGGCCACCGGTGCCGTGCGCACCAGCCGATCCGCCGTTGCCGGCGGTGCCGACCTCGCCGCCGGTGCCGCCCTTGCCGCCGTCGGGGGTGGTGGCGTCGCCGTCGGCGCCCCGGCCGCCGTCGCCGGCCATGCCCGCGTTACCGCCGCGCCCGCCGCTGCCGCCGTTGCCGTTGGCGGCTGCGTTGCCGGAGGTGGAGGTACCGGCGTTGCCGCCTTGGCCGCCGGCGCCACCCTGACCACCGTTGCCGCCGCTGCCACCGTTGAAGCCGTCGGCACCGGCGGACGTCGCGTTGGCGCCGTTGACGCCGTTGCCACCGTTGCCGCCGACACCACCATTGCCGGCGTTACCGCCGACGCCACCGACGGCGCCGGTACCGCCGGCACCACCGTTGCCGCCCTGGCCGCCGTTGGTGCCGGATTGGCCGCTGCCGGCGTTGACGCCGGTCAAGCCGTCGTAGCCGTTGCCGCCCTGACCGCCCGCGCCGCCATTGCCACCGTTGCCGGAGGCCGCGTGCTGGGTGGTGCTGCCGGCGAGCAGACCGCCCTGGCCACCGTTACCGCCCAGACCACCATTGCCGCCGGCGGTTCCGTCTACACCCG
>LZME01000039.1 GCA_001673575.1 Mycolicibacter heraklionensis
TCGGCCGAGGGGGCGGACTGGCTGCTGGGGTTGGATGAGAAGCCGGACTTCGTCTTCGAGGCCACCAGCGCCTACGTGCACAAGGCGTATGCGCCCAAGTACGAGGCGGCCGGCATCCGGGCCATCGACCTGACTCCGGCTGCGGTGGGTCCGGCGGTGATTCCGCCGGCGAATCTGCACGAGCATGTGGATGCACCGAACGTCAACATGATCACCTGTGGTGGTCAGGCGACCATTCCGATCGTGTATGCGGTCACCCGCGCGGTCAAAGCCCAGGGCGGCACCGTGCCGTATGCGGAGATCGTGGCCAGCGTCGCGAGTGTGTCGGCTGGGCCGGGCACTCGCGCCAACATCGACGAGTTCACCAAGACCACCTCGGCGGGTGTGCAGACCATCGGTGGTGCCGAGCGCGGTAAGGCGATCATCATCTTGAACCCGGCTGATCCGCCGATGATCATGCGCGACACCATCTTCTGCCAGATCCCCGAGGACGCCGACCGTGACGCGATCACCGCGTCGATCAAGGATGTTGTCGCCCAGGTGCAGACTTATGTGCCGGGTTATCGGTTGCTCAATGAGCCGCAGTTCGACGAGCCGTCGCTGAATTCCGGTGGGCGTGCGGTGGTGACCACGTTCGTCGAGGTCGAGGGTGCCGGCGATTACCTGCCCCCGTATGCGGGCAACCTGGACATCATGACCGCCGCCGCGACCAAGGTCGGCGAGGAGATCGCCCGCGAGATGGCGGCAGCAAAGGCTGGAGGAGCGTAATGAGCGACCACATCTTCGATGTGCGGATCACCGACACTTCGCTGCGCGACGGCAGCCACCACAAGCGTCACCAGTTCACTGCTGAGGAGGTCTCGGCGATTGTCGCTGCGATCGACGCCGCCGGGGTGCCGGTGATCGAGGTGACCCATGGTGACGGGCTGGGCGGGTCGAGCTTCAACTACGGGTTTTCCAAGACTCCTGATCAGGAGTTGATCAAGCTCGCGGCGGCCACGGCCCGCGACGCCAAGATCGCCTTCCTGATG
>LZME01000040.1 GCA_001673575.1 Mycolicibacter heraklionensis
TGCTGCTGGCCACCGGACTGCTCGCGGCGTGGCGGGTCCAGCACGACAGCTGGCTGACGGCGGGTTTTGGCGCGGGGCTGGCCTTCCTGGTGTTGATCGCCGCTGCCCTGATCCTGATGCAGGCGCGCAACGCGTCCGACCGGCAGGTTGGTGACATTCTGCTGGCCACCGGCCTGGTTCCGCTGGTGGTGGCGGCCGCTGCGGCGGTACCCGGTGAGGTGGGCGCCGCGCATGCCGCGCTGGGCTTCGGCGTCGCCGGTATCGCAGCGCTGGCCGTCATCCGGCTCACCGGACGGCAGTTGGCCGCCTACTCGGCCGTCGCTGCGATCAGCGTGGCAGTGATGTTCGCCGGCGTGCTGCGGATGCTGTTCCTGACCGGCGCGGTGACCCTCATGACGTGCGTGTACCTGGTCTGTGTGCTGGCCTACCAGTGGACTCCGTCGCTGTCGCGCTGGCTGGCCGGCCTGCGGCTGCCGGTCTTCCCATCGGCCACCAGCCGGTGGGTCTTCGAGGCCCGCCCCGACCTGCCCACCACGGTGGTGAGCACTCCCGGCGCCCCGCCGTCGTTGGAGGGGCCGGAGTCGGTCCGCGAAGTGGTGCTGCGCGCCGAGCGTGCGCGGTCGTTCATGACCGGCCTACTGTCCGGGCTGGGCGTGCTGATCGCGGTGTGCATGACCGGGCTGTGCGACCCCCACTCGGACCGGTCGTGGCTGCCGGTGCTGCTGGCCGCCCTGACCGCCGGGTTCCTGGTGCTGCGGGGCCGTTCCTTCCGTGACCGCTTGCAGGCGGTCACGGTGACGCTGACCGGCCTGGTGATCATCGCAGCTGTGGTGGTGCGCTTCGCGGTGGTGCTGTGGACGCCCACCGCACTGGTGGTCGGTGTGGCCGTGCTGGTGCTGGTGCCGATGTTCGGGCTGCTGTCTGCGGTGATCGTGCCGAACACCATCTACAGCCCGTTGTTCCGCAAGTTCGTCGAGTGGATCGAATACCTCTGCCTGATGCCGTTGTTCCCGCTGGCACTGTGGTTGATGAATACCTATGAAGCGATCCGGTACCGGTAGGGGCGTGCGTCGGCTGCAGCGCACCGCGGCCGCCGGCGCCGCGATGATCATGATGGCCAGCGGCTCGCTGGCCGGAATGCCGGCTGTCGGCGCCATCGAGCCGCCCGGGATCGACCCGGCGGCGCTGCCGCCGGACGGCACGCCCGGTCCCCCGCAGACCATGCGGCAGACCGCGTACTGCACTGAGGTAGGCGTGCTGCCGAACTCCGACTTCCGCGTGCAGCCGGCCTACATGGACATGCTCAACCTGCCGGAGGCCTGGAAGTTCGGTCGCGGGGGAGGCGTCACCGTCGCCGTCATCGACACCGGCGTGACCCCGCACCCGCGGCTGCCGAACCTGATCCCCGGTGGCGACTACGTGATGGCCGGCGGCGACGGGCTGTCGGACTGTGATGCGCACGGGACCTTGGTGGCCTCGCTGATCGCCGCGATGCCGGACAACGGGCTGGCCCCGTTGCCACCGCCGCGTCAGACCCGTAGGCCGCCGTCGGTTCCCACCAACGAGCCGCCGCCACCGACCCCGTCGCCGGCGACGACGATCCTGGTGATGCCGCCGCCACCAGCGCCGCCGCCACCGCCCGTCGAGGGCGAGGAACCGGCCCCGGGTCAGGGCCCGGCACCCGCCCCCGCGCCAAAACCCGCCGTCAGCCAGCTGTCGTGCTGGACCCGCCACGCCGCGAGCAGTCCGGTGGCCAGCAGCACACCCAGCGACAGGGTCGACACCCCGACCCGCACCGCCGTCGCCGCGTCGACCGGAGCGAATCGCTTCGCCAGGTTCACCGAGACCGCGGTGGAGATGTGCTCAATGACCGGCGAACGCCGCTCCCGGTCTTCGATGAAGCGCAGCCACAGCCGGTCGCCGTCGTAGACGTCCTGCTCGGTCAGCGATTGGTTCGGCCGCAGCGCGGTGCCGTCGACCAGGCACAGCACCCAACGACCCCGGCCCTCGGCTTGCAGCGTGGGTTCTTCGAGTTCGGCGAGCCGGCCGTTGATCACCTTCAACAGCGGGTCCAGCATCACCGAGACCGGGGCGTCGGCGTCGAGCAGCGTGCCGATCTGGACGCCGTCGCCCGCCATGACCCCGACCACCACGGCCCGGGGGGCCGACGGCGCGAGCTCGCCGCCCGCCTGGCCCGACTCGATCGCCGCGGTCATGGCTGCATCACCCGACCGACGAATACTGACCGCATAGAACCCATAGGTGCCGCCTCGCAATTTGTCATTTTTAAAGTCAGTCCAATTCTAAAGGCACTTCATGCAATTCGCACGATTGCGTTTACCCGCAGTTTTTCGTTGCGACACTTGGCATTCGGCGCCCAAATCTACCGAGCAGACCGCTACACCCGCCGATGCGTTTTCCAAGCGCCGTAGGGCAGGGTGTCCAGGACGGTCTTGACGCCCACCTGAACCAGCTGCGGGGTGGCCGGGCAGATCGCCAGCCATGCTTCGCCCGAGCCTGCGGTGCGCGCCTGCTGATACAGCGCGATCCGGCCGCCCGACCCGTCTTTGAGCGACAGCACCGAGGCGCTGGGACCCTTCGCGTCGTCGCGGTATTGCCGCGCATAGACCGCGGCTTCGGCTGCCGGCTCCGAAAGGGCCTGCCCCAGCGCCGCGACGGTGGCGGCACTGATGCCCATCCGGCGCAGGTCACCCCCGGTGAAGATATTGAAACCCGAGTCCTGCCAGCTCTGGGTGGCCTCCAGCATCTCCTCCATCGGCACGTTGACCGCGGTGATCTGGGCCGGGTCGGCGTGGTGGATGGATTCCATCCCGTCGATCACCAGCGCGGCGATCGAGGCCGCGTCGGTCACTGAGACGTCGTCGACGGTGATGTCGGTGCCGACGCGTACCGCCGACACCCAGTGCTCACCGCGCCGCGCCAACAGCACCCGGAACTCGTTGTCGGGGATGTCGCGGGTGCCGGGCTCCTGGTCCTCGGCGTCGATGACGCCGTAACGCAGTTTGCCCAGCGACAGCAGCGCGATCACCTCGAGGTCGGGCGCGGCAAGCACCCGCATTCGCGCCGCGACGGTCTCGTTGACCTCGTCGTCGACGACGATGCCCTGTTCGCGCATCACCGCCATGCCGGGGTGTTCCGACAACCAGTCGCTTGAGTCGGTGGAAACGTAAGGCCGACACCGCAACTCGGGAGCAACATGGCGGATGTCCAGCAGTGCCTGCAGCATCCAGAAACCCTCGACGTTGACGGTGATGTCGGTGCGAGTGCTCGGGTCCATCACTACCCTCCTCTACCGGGTTGTTCGCTGGATTTGGCTAGTGGAGTACTTGGCTATTGGATCACGCGAGAGGGCGTGCCCGCTCGGCACCACCCGCCAATTGCAGCACGCGGCAGCACACCCATGGATCGGGTGTGCTGCCGCGCTGCGAAATTGCGGGCGATCAGGCCCAGCTGGAGCCGACCGAGGCGTCGGTGTTGGCCATGTTGTTGCCGGCCGACTGCACCTTCTGACCGTGGCTGTTGGCCTGCTCGTAGATCACCGCGAAGTTGCGACCCAACTGCGCCAC
>LZME01000041.1 GCA_001673575.1 Mycolicibacter heraklionensis
GAACCCTCAGGGTTCGGCCTGTTTTTGTTTGTGGTGCCATCGTGCGTGGCGGTCTTTGCCTGTTGGTTGGTAGTCGCGGGTGGGGTCGATGGTGAGTTCTCGGAGTAGTTCTCCGGTGGTGGCGTCGAGGATGCGGACGTCGAGGTCGCTGATGAGCAGGGTGACGGGGGTTCGGGCGAGGGTTCGGCCCATGCCGATGTGGTGCAGTTTTCCGTTGACGCGCAGGGTGAGTTTGCCGTGTTTGTCGATGCGGTCGTGTCGTAGGCGGTGGTGGTTGTCGCGGTGGAGCTCGGTGGTGGGGATGGCTTTGGGGCGGGCTTGGTAGGTCGTTGCTGGTGTTGTGCGGTGTGGCAGTGAGCTGTGGGGGCGTCGGTTGTTGTATTCGTCGACGAAGTGGTCGATGAGGGTTTGTAGTTCGGTGACGTTGTGTGGCTGGTTGGGTTGGCTGCGTAGCCATTTTTTGAGGGTCTGCTGGAATCGTTCGACTTTGCCGCAGGTTGTGGGGTGGTTGGGTCGGGAGTTTTTCTGCTGGATGTGCAGGCGTGCCAGTTCGGCTTCGAGTGCGGTGCGGCCGCCGCGGCCGCTGGCGAATCGAACGGTGTAGACCATGCCGTTGTCGGTCAGTGTTGAGGCGGGATGGCCGTGTTCGCAGGCGGTTTGCCGGAAGGTCGCCAGGACGATTTGGGCGGTGATGCGGGTGTGGGCGCTGCAGTGCAGGGCGTAGCGGGAGTGGTCGTCGAGCCAGGTGAGGATTTCGACGTCGGTGCGGTCGGCGAGGCGATAGTGGGTGAAGTCTGATTGCCATGTTTGGTTGGGCATTTCGGCTTCGAAGCGGATGTAGGAGGCCTTCGGGCGTTTTTTGGGGGCGGGTGTGACGAGGCCTTGGCGGGTCAGGATCCGGGCGACGGTCGCGGGCGATACGCGGAGCTGATGGTGATGCTGCAGATGCCAGACCAGGGTTGCCGGCCCGGCGTCTAGGCCTGCTTCGGCCAGTTGTTTGCGCAGGCGCACGATCATCTCGGTGGTGTCCGGCGGTATCGCTGTGGGACAGGTGTGTGGGCGTCGGGAGCGCGGTTCGAACGCGGCGTCGCCTTCGTCGCGGTAGCGGGCCAGCAGCTCATAGAGCCACGACCTCGAGATGCCGTACTGGGCACAGACCTCCGCTGCGGGACGGCCTTCTAGGACCACGGCAGTGATGACCAGGCGCGCTTTCGACACCCACTGAACTGTCCGGGATGTCTTGAGACATCAGTCCGGGATGTCCTGACGGATGACACCCC
>LZME01000042.1 GCA_001673575.1 Mycolicibacter heraklionensis
CGCGACTCAGCAGCCACCGATGCAGGTGTCACCCATGTCGCGACTCATCTGTCACCTATGTCGTGAACTCACACACCCTTAGCTCCACAGAGAAATGACAGGTCAGTTCGGTCGCTTCTAGAAGGTCGCGGAGCGAAGCCGTTAACCCGATTGCATGGCACTCGTATTCTTCGGTGTGCCGCGTTGGTGGCTCAGTAGTATTCTTGCGCGGGGTCGTAGTCCAGTTCTATCGGTCGCCAAACTGGCCTCCAGTAGGCTTCCCGCTCATCGAGGTAGGCTTGGCGTTCGGCCTCCATGCGGTCGATCTCGCGTTGTCGATCAAGGGCTTTCAGCTCTGCATCTCGAATTGCCTCATCGAGACGTAGAGCGGCGTCTGCCGGGTCGAGCATGACGATTCCGAACCTGCGGGCCGAATTATGCGGGGCGTCAGTCGCGTCAGGTGTCGTTGTCGCCATCCACTGGACAGTCTTGGTGATGTTGACCGCAATCTTGGCGCCGTATGTGATTGCGCGATTCCGCAGGCAGACTAAATCTGTTGTCTCGCCGACGATCCCGATACGCAAGCTCTTCAGGTACCGGGCCGTCGGCGACGGCTTCGGTTCGTCGAGGCTTTGAATGACTGCTTGAATATCGTGGGCGAGGTCATGTAGGCCCAGCGCCTCGGCCATCAAGTAGCGTTCGCGGCGGCTCACGGGATCGACTTCTGTCAACGGGCGGTCATGGTCCGGGAACTGTGACTCCCATGCCTGCCGGTGCACGTAGCGGATCTGCGTTCCCGTCAGTCGAGTGCGTTGCACCTGCTGCGTCAACGCGCGGGTTTCCTCGTAGGTGAGCCAGCCATCCTCCACGCATTCGGCGAGCAGTGCGAGGTATTTCTCGACCTCGTCAGGCTCACCAGCGCGCGGGTTTGGAGACTGCGGGAAGGCAGCGATGAGTTCGGCCATCGACGAACTGCCCATCGGGGCAGGCCGACAGCTGATCAGGCAGGAACCGCCTGCGAAGGGCACCGAGCTCAGCCGCGGCGGTTCCGCTGTCAGGTAGAGCCTTTGAGGAGCGGTGCGCAGAAGCCAGAGCAGAATTTCGCGGACAGCCCTGGCGTCGGACAGCGCGGTATGTGCGTTGTCTTGAAATTCACCCGTGGCGGACTTGTATAGGATCTTGGCGCTGTAGCCGCGGCCGTCGAGTTGGCGACGAGCTGTTCTCCACGTGCAGGCCGCCACCACGTTGGGCAGCTGGAGGCCGCATTGCTGGGCCGCTGCCGCGAGAAAGCCCTCTTCGAATTCCCATTTGTGGGCGATCACTACGGTTCCGGCCATGAACGCGAACGCTTCGCGCAGGACATCACCGATTGCTGGTGCGTCCACAAGTTGGGCGTCATCGATGTTGTGTACACCGCGTGCGCTGGGTGACGAGCCGGGATTATTCACCAGCGTCGCAAACTCGTCGATAATCGCCCCGTCCCCCGTGAATTTCACCAGGCCGATCTCGACGATCTGATCAACTGTCGGGTCCAGCCCGGTCGTTTCGAGGTCTATCGCGGTGTAGACGGCTTGATCAGCTGGCCAGCCGGTGGGTTGACGGGTCAGGTTGGCATACGGGAGTGCGACTGACACGAATACGCTCGCCGGCGGGTCCGGGTCGACGTATTGCCTGGCCGTGTTGCTGCGTGGAATAGGCATCACAGCTGACGGCGCGTCGCTGGTTACTGCTGTTTGCCGCCGATCCCGCCCCTTCTGGTACAAGTAGGCGCCATACGCGGCCGCGACGATAAGGAATACCCACCAGAACTTGATGAGCAGTCCTACGAGGAAGAGAACCCCGACTATCGGGGCAAGCTCACGCATCGGGTGATGGGTTGCCGGTGTTCACAGCTCGAACGGTAGTTCACCTATGCGGTTATTCAATTCGATTTCTCGGAAAATCGCACGCCCGCGATGGTGATTCGGCTGTGTGATCTCGGTGCTCCCAGCCGACGTCCATTGTCCGGCCGTCGTTGCCATCACCCGATGCGCCGCCATCCCGGCTAAACTACCTACTATAGGTACAACCGAGGGGGTGGCATGGGCCTCACGATCACCAGTCGCGAGTTCAACCGTGATGTCTCGGCCGCCAAGCGGGCGGCCGAGCAGGGGCCGGTGACGATCACTGATCACGGTCGCCGCTCGCATGTGCTGTTGACCGCGGCGGAGTTCGACCGACTTTCCGGCGAACGGCAGCTCGTGGGTGATCGCCTATGGGCGAGGGGCACCCAAGATATCGAGCTCGAGCTGCCGGACCGGCGGGTGGAAGCACCGCGCGAGCTTGACCTGTGAAATATCTGCTCGATACCAATGTCGTCAGCGATGCGCGTTCAAAGCGATCGTCGGCGCTGATGGACTGGCTGCGGCGGCAAGAGGTCGGGAGTCTGGCCCTCAGTATCGTCTCGCTGCTGGAGCTTGAGCGAGGAGTTCGGCGAAAAGAACGTGTCGATTCCGCCGGCGCAGCCCCGCTCCGTCTTTGGCTCGACGAGGATGTCCGACCGATGTTCAGCGGTCGACTCCTGCCGATCGACGAGCCGATAGCGATAGCGGCTGCGGCTCTGCACATCCCGGACCCGCTACCCGAGATGGACGCGCTCATCGCGGCGACCGCGGTCGTACGCGATCTGGTGCTTGTCACCCGCAATACCAGGGACTTTCAGCGGATCGGAGTGTCTTTGCTCAATCCCTGGGAGGCGCAATGACGGATTCGGCCCGGTCAGTTCAGCCGATCGGCCTTGCGCACATGTTGATCCGCCAGCATCGCCGCGATTTCGAACAGTCGTAGCCGGCTCTGGGGGCGAAGCCCGTTCTGCGTGTCGATGATGCCGCCCTGGGCAAGGTGCGAGTCGTATGGCATGTATTCGGCATGGATCTCGGCCTCGGTGAACAGATCGGTGAGGTAGCGTCGCGCATTCGGCGTGGCGTGGTTGCGGCTGTTGTTGAGGATGACCATCGAACGCGCCAACAGGTCGTCGTAGTCCATGGCGCGCAGCAGATCGATGGAACGGGCGACCGGCAGTGCGGTATCGCCGGTAAGTCCGGACACAAAGATCAACGCGTCGCAGGTATTGAACACCGCCTTCATCACCGCATGCTCCAGATTGTCCGATGTGTCGATCAGGACGACCTGGTGAGTGCGGCGAAGACGGGCCACCGCTTCGTTCAGCATCGACGGAAAGAGCGGACGTGGCTGGTCGGACGTTCGATTGCCCGACAGCACATCCAAACCGATGTTGTTGTGGCCGAGATGTTCCCGGATATCGGTGTAGCCCCGAACGTCGATCTTGGTGATGATCTCGGTGTAGCCGTCGGGTGAGCGCGTGTCGATTCGGTCGGCCAACGTCCCGAAGCCCGGTGTGGCGTCGATCGCCACGACGTTGTCCGATCGACATTCCCGGAATATGCCGCCGATACAGGTGGTCATCGTGGTCTTGCCGACGCCGCCTTTGCCGGAGACCACGCCGATCACCAAGTTTTTGTGCATCCGCTGACCGATCTGGTCGCGGAGTGCACGGAAATGCTGTTCAAGAGGCGATTCCCCGGCATTGATGCCGTGGAACGAGGCGGCATAAACGAATCGTCGCCAGCCGGAGGCCGGTACGGCTTTCCGTGGCTCGGGCAGATCCGGCATATGCAGGATTTCGGAGATCGGGTAATAGCGGCGGGGACGGCGGCTCGCCTCGTTTCCGATCCGGTGCGCGCCTGCCCGATTCGGACGCCGATGCGAACCCCGTTCCGTGCCGGCAGCGTCCCAATCGGGCAGCTGCGGTGACGGTCGGTGCAGGTCGGTCACGCTGCATTAGTAGCACGGGTGGTCAAGTGCTTATCACCAATCTTGGTCAGCACAACAGAACTGTTTGCCGGCCGTTACAGTTCTGCAGCTGATCCGCTACGGTGACGGTCCCGGGGTTCGGATCGGTGTGCTATTCCCGCCGGATCCGGGTGGTATTACGGGTGTGCGACGACGTACGTCGGGTTGTTCAGTTCGGCGCTGAGTTCCGTGAGGTCGAAGGGACGATCCAGCCGCGCACGCAGCGCCTTGGGGCCGATCAGCAGGTCGATCTCGGCCGTCTGTCGGGCGATCAGCCGTCCGATCAGCGGGTAGATACGGCGCATGAGCGCCCGCTCTCCGGCCGTGCAGCGGGACGCGCAGTAGCCGACATGGCCGATCTCGTCGGTCAGAATCTCGCTGTAGAGCAAGTTGATTCGTTCGGCCACGTCGGGTTCGTCGGCAAACAGCGCGGTGCCGGCACGACGTAGCTCGTCGAACATGAGGCAGCCCGCCATCTCGGCCGCACCGACGAACAGGAAGCCGAGTCGCTCGGGAATGAACACCCCGGTTTTGACGAACTGCCGCATGACGAACGGCGGGGGAACAACTTGAAAGGGCAGGCCGAAAACGTCGAGCGCGTACGCCAGCAGCCTGGTGTGGTAGTGCTCTTCCAGTTCGAGGTAGACGTTCTCGGGCGGCCGATCGTCGTCGCTGTTGCGTCCGTAGGTCTCGCCCAGCCCGACGCCGAATCGTTCGGCCTGGTTGAGTTTCGCCGTCGCCAGCGCAAACAGCATGGTGCGGTCCAAGCCGGGCTCGGGCCGCCTGCTGCGTAGGTTGCGAAGAAAGGTCGGTCGGTCAATGGCTTTCGCTGACCGGACGGGATTGGCTTCAAGGCGACTGAAGAACTCTTCGCGATTGGCCAATCGCCGGTTGAGCAGGTCTGCCTCCCCGTCG
The DNA here is from genome assembly GCA_001673575.1 of Mycolicibacter heraklionensis. Lineage (GTDB taxonomy): Bacteria > Actinomycetota > Actinomycetes > Mycobacteriales > Mycobacteriaceae > Mycobacterium > Mycobacterium heraklionense_A. The sequence goes on from LZME01000042.1 coordinate 4,747, forward strand.
CGCTCACGCAAGTAGTCGCGGTAGCCGTCAATTCCGGTGCCGTTCATCGGATCTCCATTCCTTTGACGATCGTTGACACGTACCGATCCAGCAGTGCCGGGTCGTGGGCTCCGGTGGACAACAATGAGAAAAGCCCAGTAAGGAAGAACGTCCCGAGTTCGGCGGCGTCGCTTTCCTGGGGAACCTGGTTTGCGGCCTGCGCCCGCTCGATCAGGTCGACCAGGAACTCCGCGAGCGGATGCTGTGTCAACTCGTCCTCGACCGGACGGGTCGAGGAGAAATGCAGGCCGAGCATGTCTTGGAAGACCTCTGTGCCCAACCGCTGCTTGGCGCGCAGGGCATGTTGGACAAGCTGGGAAAGTACCGACGCCAGGTCGCCGTCGGCGTCGGCGAGTTCGCCGATGATCCGCCGCTCCTCGTTGCGTTCGACCTCGATAAGGACGTGCTCCTTGGTCGGAAAGTGAAAGTAGAAGGTGCCCCGGGCCACGCCTGCGGCGCCGGCGATGGCACTGACGTCTGCGCCGGCGAGTCCGTACTGGCGGATCTCTGACACCGCGGCCTCGAACAGGCGCGACCTCGTTTCGAGGCGGCGGGCTTCGCGGGCACCGCTGGCTGGCGATCGGGTCTTCTTGACTGCCCGGGCGGTCGTCATGGTCGAACGCTAGCAACCGTCACTGACGAGCGTCAATGACAAGTGTCAACGAATACGCGGAGTATGGCGGTGTGCTTTCCTTCCGGTATGGGCATCGCGACGGACAAAGCGGAGGCCACGGTTCCTAGCGCTCGTGACGCCTGGCGTTTATTAGAGCCGCTGCACGCGGTTGTCTACTTCTCGCCGGAACCCTTGGCCGCACTCGACGCCGCCGGCTATCGCGGATTCTGGATGGGCTACTTCGCCGGCCGCGCGGCGCCACTGGGGGCGGTCGGCGCCGAAGTCGTGCATGCGGCGTTCTACAACTTCTCCTTCGAACGCGTCGCCAAGGCAGTGCCCGCCGCGTGGGATTTCGCGCCCCCCGAAGCGGCCCTCGAGGCACGCCAAGCGGGGGCCGTTGCCGCGCTGCGGCGCCACCTCGCAGGCTTGGCGGACGGCCCGGGGGTAGCCCGCGCGGCCGAACTCGCCGCACGGGCGGCGTCGGCGGTCCCCATCACGGGCCGTGTGCTGGGTGCCGCGAATCATGCACTGCCGTGGCCCGATCCGCCGTTGGCGCGGCTCTGGCAGGCGGCCACCGTGCTGCGTGAGCATCGCGGTGACGGCCATATCGCGGCACTTCTGGCTGCCGGCATCGAGGGCCGCGAATCCCACGTGTTCCACGCCCTGGCCTCGGGCGCACCGCGCCAGACCTACACCGTCGCCCGCGACTTCACCGATGACGAGTGGAACCGGCTGACGAACGCACTGCGCGACAAGGGGCTTGCCGCCGCCGAGGGGCTCACCCCGGACGGCGTCCGGATCAAGGCACAGATCGAAGAACAAACCGACCGGCTCGCCGCCCCGGCATATGAGGCGCTGACCGATACCGAACGACACGACCTCATCGGTGCCCTGCAGCCGCTGGCGCAGGCCGTCGTCGCGGCCGGCGAGATTCCGATCGATTCGCCTATGGGCCTTGATCTTCGCCCACTCCTCGGCCGGTCGTGAGCGGTAGGATCTCCCACGTGGCTCAGTCTGGTCGGCCGGTCATGTCCTCCTACGAGCGCAAGCAATGGGACGCGCTGCTGGAGGCGGCCATCGCCGCCGAACCGCCCGGATGGTTCGAGGGCCTCAGTCAGGGCATCGCCGACCGCGCCAAAGACGTGGTCTCCCAAGTTCGCTCCGGGGTCGAGCAGGTCCCGGGTGCCACCGCGGCAATCGGCAAGGTGGACCAGATCACCACTAAGGCCTTGGAAGCCCTGCACACCGTGTTGGTCGAGCGCGGGCTCAATTCGGTCAAGCCGGCCAACGTCTTTGCGATGTTCGCCGACGAAGGCCTCACGGTGCGGTCCTACCGCGAGGTCAAGAGCCTCGACCTGAAACACTGCGACCGCTCGGTCCCGCGCCGCAAGGAGCGTTACGTCGCCCTGGCCATTGCCGAAGGTGCGGCGTCCTCGCTGGCGGTGACGGGTTCGGCGGTGACCAGCGCCGTCACCGGCGGCACGACCATGACCGTCGCAGCCTCGGCCGTCGTGGCGGACGTGACCGCGGTGTTGGTCGGCATGGGCCGGATCGTGGCATTGGTTGCGGCGCATTACGGTTACGACGTTCGCGAGCCCGACGAGCAGGCGTTCGCGTCGGGCGTGATCGCCTATTCCACCGCCGGTAACTCCGCCGAGAAGGCCGCAGCGTTGGCGTCGCTGTCGCGCTTGACGCAGCAGATGATGCGTCAGGAGTCCTGGCACCAACTGCAGCCCCAGCAGGCGGACAACGTGATCAGCCAGGTCTCCATGGCGCTGGGGTTCCGGCTGGCCAAACGCAAGCTGGCGCAGGCGGTTCCGATCTTGGGTGCGGTGGTCAACGGCGGGCTCAACGCCCGTATCGCGCAGCAGACCTTCGAACGCGCCCAGCAGGCGTATCGGTTGCGGTTTCTCACCGAGAAGTACGACCTGAACGCCGGGCTGTGGGCGCCGGCGGTGGTCTCCGACGGCGACGTCGATATTCCGCTGGTCGACGAGATCCTTGACCGGTCACCTCGTCGACTCCAGCCCCGCGATGAAGATCTCCAGCAGCCGTAGGACGGTCGACTCGAAGTCGGTGACGATCGGCTGAGTCGAATCCGGGTTCGTCCAGGCCCACGCGGTGCCCGTGAAGGCGTGCACCGCCGCAGTCAGGGCGCCGAGCTGGTCGTCGGAGAGCGGCAGCGAGGGCCGCAGCGCCGCACCGAGGCGTCGTTGTGCGTCGTCGGCCTGGGCCGCTAGGACGCGCAGCTCGTCGGGGCTGAGCTTGGCGATCAGCGCGGGCGAGGCCGCGATGAGGTCGCACAGCACTGGGTGAGCAGCGAGGGTGCGAGCCAGTGCCGTCGCCGGGGCGGTACGCGGCAGCTCGCCGGCCAACGCCTCGATCCAGACCAGGTGCTCGTCATGCATCACCCGCAGCAGCAGCGCCTCACGCGACCCGGCGTAGCGCAGGATGCCCGATTTCGCGAGCCCGGCCGCCACGGCGACGTCGCCGAGCGTCAGTGCGGTGGCCCGGGTGTGGGTCAGCAGCTCGCGGGTGGCGACGGTGAGCTGCGTCAACCGGTCTTGGCGCTGCGCCTCGTTGCGGGCGCGGGCGAACGGCAGGGGAGGGGATGGTGACACCACCACATAATAGAACAACGTTCTGTTATCGTGTCGGCCATGGTTCACCGCTACGAATGCGTCATCTCGAGCCGCACGACGGCCGCACCGCAGACCCTGTTCGATCTCGTCTCCGACGGCGCCCGCTGGTCGAAGTGGGCCGCGCCGTTGATCCCGTATTCGCGCTGGGAGTCGCTGAGCCCGGCCGGCGATAGCGGCGTGGGCGCAATCCGGGCCGTCGGGCGGCGCAAACGGCCGACCCGTGAGATGGTCACCATCCACGAGCCGCCCGGCCGCCACGGCTACACCATGCTCGTCGACGGTCCGATCCGCGATTATCAGGCGGAAGTCACGTTCGTCGAGGGCAGCGGCGGCACCGAAGTGACATGGCGCGGCCGGTACGAGACGCGTTGGCGCGCCGTGGGTATGGCCTACTGGCTGGTGCTGCGAGTGGTGCTCGGAACTTTGACGCGCAAGTTGGTCGCCGCCGCCGAACGTAAGGCGGTCTAGGCCGACGAATCAGTGCAGGGTGTCAGGGCACAGTTCGTGCTGCGCGATGTCGATCACCGGGCGCAGGTTGACGGTCAGATCGTCGACCATGGACGGTCCACCGAATGACGGGCGCCGCACGTAATCGTTGACTACCTGGTCGGGGGTGGAGCCGGCGCGCAGTTGGTTGCAGAATCGGTGTCCGGCCGACAGCCGGGCGTTGGGCGGACCGGACTTGAAGACGCCGTTGGCGTCGAGTGCCGCGAGATAGCTGGCGTCGTCGGCGTACGCCGGTGCGCTACCGAGCAAGGCGATGGCGGCGCTCCCGACGAACACGGCTGCACCCAGAATCCGATTCATACCGGCGATGCTAAGCGATAACGGGGCGAAAGCACGTTGACTCTGCGTCCATGGCGGAGAAGTGCGAGAGCACCCCGCCATGGACGCAGAGTCAAGAGGGACTAAATGAGGCCCAGTGCCGTCATCGCGTCGGCGACCTGGATGAAGCCGGCGATGTTGGCGCCCAGCACGTAGTTGCCGGGGGCGCCGTACTCGTCGGCGGTGACCAGGCAGCGGTGGTGGATGCTCTGCATGATCGCGGCCAGGCGCTGCTCGGTGTACTCGAAGCTCCACGAGTCCCGCGATGCGTTCTGCTGCATCTCCAGCGCGCTGGTGGCCACACCACCGGCGTTGGCCGCCTTGCCCGGGGCAACGGTCACACCGGCTTCGCCGAACAGCTTGACGGCCTCCGGGGTGCACGGCATGTTGGCGCCCTCGGCGACGATCTTGCAGCCGTTGCGGGCCAGCGTGGCGGCGTGGTTGCCGTCGAGTTCGTTCTGGGTGGCCGAGGGCACTGCGATCTGGCAGGCCACGTCCCAGATGGAGCCGTCGCTGACGAACTGCGTCGCCCCGCCGCGGGCCTTGGCGTAGGCCTCGATCCGCTCGCGCTTGACTTCTTTGATCTCCTTGAGCAGCTCCAGGTCGATGCCCTTCTCGTCGACGATGTAGCCGCTGGAGTCCGAAGCGGCCACCACGGTGCCGCCGAGCTGGTGGATCTTCTCGATGGCGTAGATCGCCACGTTGCCCGAACCGGACACCACGGCCCGCTTGCCCTCGAAGGAGTCCTTGGAGGTCTTGAGGATCTCGTCGGCGAAGAACACCGCGCCGTAACCGGTCGCCTCGGTGCGGACCTGCGACCCGCCCCAGCTCAGGCCCTTGCCGGTCAGCACGCCCGACTCGTAGCGGTTGGTGATGCGCTTGTACTGGCCGAACAGGTAGCCGATCTCACGGCCGCCGACGCCGATGTCACCGGCCGGGACGTCGGTGTACTCGCCCAGGTGGCGGTAGAGCTCGGTCATGAAGGACTGGCAGAACCGCATGATCTCGTTGTCCGAGCGGCCCTTGGGGTCGAAGTCCGACCCGCCCTTGCCGCCGCCGATGGGCAGGCCGGTCAGGGAGTTCTTGAAGATCTGCTCGAAGCCGAGGAACTTGATGATTCCCAGGTACACCGAGGGGTGGAAACGCAGGCCACCCTTGTAGGGGCCCAGGGCCGAGTTGAACTCCACCCGGAAACCACGGTTGATCTGCACGTCGCCGTTGTCGTCCAGCCACGGCACCCGGAAGATGATCTGGCGCTCGGGCTCGCACATCCGCCGGATGACGGCGCGGTCCACGTACTCGGGGTGCTTGGTCACCACCGGGCCGAGGCTGCTGAGCACCTCGAAAACGGCCTGATGGAATTCGGCCTCACCGGGGTTGCGCCGCAGCACCTCGTCGTAGATGTCGTGCAGCTTCGGATTCAGTTCGGTCATATTGGATGATCTCTTCCTCGCGTGTCGCAGTCAGCGGCCACAGGCTAGCGGCCGGAATCGCTAACGCCGAATCCTGGCCGTTACAGCATTGTTAAATCATTAACATTCGCGGGGTACCGGTTAACCTAGGTTGGCGGACTAGGGGCGGAGCACTTCAATGGTGATGTCGCGGTGGGACCCGGTTACCGCAGCACCCGATGGAGCCTTCCCCGCCGCTGACCTCGCGGAGATGGAGATCTTCGCCGGGTGTTCCGCGGCTGATCTGGCGCCGCTGGCCGCCGGATTGCGCCCCCTGCAGGCTCCCGCCGGTGCCGAACTGATGCGGCAAGGCGAGCAAGCGCTGTCATTCCTCCTGATCTCGTCGGGATCAGCCCAGGTCAAGCATATCGGCGACGACGGCGCCGTGGTAGTCAACGAGGTGACGGCCGGCATGGTGGTCGGTGAGATCGCCCTGCTGCGCAAGGGCTTGCGCACGGCAACCGTCACCACCTCGACGCCCCTGACGGGCTGGATCGGTGACGAGCAGGCCTTCCACCAGATGGTGCACGTCCCCGAGGTCATGGGTCGGCTGGTGCGCATCGCGCGCCAACGCCTGGCCGCCTACCTCACCGCCGTGCCGATCCGGGCCCGCGACGGCACCGAACTGCTGCTGCGGCCGGTGCTGCCCGGCGACAGCGTCCGAACCGTGACGGGCCATGTCGAATTCTCCGGCGAGACGCTCTACCGGCGGTTCCAGACCACCCGGACCCCGAACCCGGCGCTGATGCATTACCTGTTCGAGGTCGACTACGTCGATCACTTCGTGTGGGTGATCACCGAGCTCGACGGCTCGTTCGTCGCCGACGGGCGATTCGTCCGCGATCCCGAAAACCCGACCTTCGCCGAGATCGCGTTCATCGTCGGCGACAGCTACCAGGGCCGCGGCATCGGTACCTATCTGATGGGCGCGGTGGCGGTGATCGCCCGGCTCGAGGGCATCGAGAAGTTCACCGCGCGGGTGCTCTCGGAGAACGCGCCCATGCGCGCCATCCTCGATCATCTGGGCGCCTATTGGGAGCGCGACGACCCGGGTGTTGTCACCACCGTGCTCGACGTTCCCGGCGAGGACCGGCTGCCGTTCGACCCTGCGACCGCCGATCAGATCAAAGAGGTTGGCCGCCAAGCGATCCAATCCGTGGGGTAACCGCTGCCAACGGCCCAGGTCGCGTTGGGTAAATTGGCTGCGATGTTGACCCTTCGCGCGGTACTGGCCATCGGCTGCGTCTGCCTGCTTGCCGCTTGCAACTCCAGCCCTGCCGAGGTGTCTGCCGACATCGGCAAGGTGGTCGACCTCAAGTCGTCCTTCGGCCCCGAGTTCGAGGCTAAGGCCATTCCACGTACCGGGATCGACCCCAAGCTCCTGGCGGGCACCGCACTTCCCCCGGGCTTGACCTTCGATCCGGCCGACTGCTCGAAGTTCGCCATCAGTCAGCAGCTGCCGCAGGGCGTGCAGGGAAACATGGCCGCTGTCGCCGCCGAAGGCCAGGGCAACCGGTTCATCACCATCGCGCTGGAGACCTCCGAGCCGGTTTCGGTCAGCGAGCCGGGCCGCACCTGCCGGCGGATCGGCTTCTCCGGGGGCGCGATGCGCGGCCTGATCGAAACGGTCGAGGCGCCGCACATCGACGGGGTGAAGACCCTGGGCGTGCACCGGGTGATCGAGGCCGTCGCCGCCGGCAAGTCGCGCATCGGTGAGCTCTACAACTACTCGGCCTACTTCGGCCCCTACCAGGTGCTCGTCACCGCCAACCCCCTGGTGCAGCCGGGCAAGCCCATCGCCCCGGTCGACACCGCCCGGGCCCGCGAGCTGTTGGTGGCCGCGGTCGACGCGATCCGCAACTAGCGCGTTCGGCTAGCGCACGCCGCGCGGACGGAACTGAATGCTGATCCGCGGGCCGGTGGGCGTCGCCGTCTTGGGAATCGAGTGCTCCCACGTCCGCTGACACGAGCCGCCCATCACCACCAGGTCGCCGTGGTGTTGTGCCAACCGCAGGGCCGCGCCGCCTCCGCGCGGGCGCAGGGCCAGCGTGCGGGTGGCGCCGACGCTGACAATCGCGACCATGGTGTCCTGGCTGGCGCCGCGGCCGATGGTGTCGCCGTGCCAGGCCACGCTGTCACCCCCGTGGCGGTACAGGCACAACCCGACCGTGGTGAACGGCTCGCCGAGTTCCCCGGCGTAGATGTCGTTGAGCCGGCGGCGCAGCTTGGCGATCACCGGGTGCGGCGCCTCTCCGGTGGACAGGTCGTGGAAGCTCACGAGTCTCGGGACGTCGAGCACCCGGTCATACATCCGGCGGCGTTCGGCCCGCCAGGGAATGACCGACTGCAGTTCGCTGACCAGTTCGCTGCTTTCCTCCGAGAGCCAGCCCGGGCGAACGTCGAGCCAGGCGCCCGCACCGAGCTGCCGGCGTTCGCTGAGGTCGAACAGCGACTCCTGTACCGGTATCGCCACGCCCGCAGCCTATCGCACATCCGTTCGATTCGTCGAGATTGCGTCTACGGCTGTTGGCGGCCGGTTTTCACGACCCAGTACGCAATCTCAACGGCTGGCCGCGGCGGACGAATGCCTCCGACAGCCGATGCAGGATGAACCTCCGGCTATGTTCGGCCACCACCTGCAGGTCTATCCACCCCTGGCTGTCGAGCAGCTCAGCACGCCCGATGCCGTGGACGTACTGCGCCCGATCCGTACTGTGGTGTTTGCCCTCGTAATCCAGGCCGATCTTCGGCTCGTCGTATCCCATGTCGATGAAGGCGTTGTTGAAGCCGTCGCTCACGCGGATCTGTGTCTTGGGCCGCGGAAGCCCGGCATCGATGAGCAGAAGCCGCAGCCAAGTCTCCCTGGGCGACTCGCCGCCGGGGTCCATCAGGTCGAGTGCAAGCACCGCTCGACGCAATCCGCGCGCCTTGCGATGACGCTCGATCAGCATCAGGACGTCTCGAGCCTGAACTCCGGTGGCACGGCTCAACGAATCGAGGTGCCGTACTGCCAGGTCACGAGGTAGATGCCGGCCGAGGTCCAGAGCGGTACGCGCCGGGCCGGTCACCAGCATCCCGTCGATGTCGACTAGCTCGTCGGCGTCGATGCGCTCGTTGCGCACGATGATTCCCGTCGGTGGCCGTCCGTTGCGCCAGATCATCTCGATCGGCGTAGTCGCGTCGATCCACCGGGCGCCGTGCAGTGCCGCCGCGGCACGGCCCGCGATCACGCCCTTGCGCCCCGACCACAGCCAGGCGCCAACGGTATTGGCGCGCAAGGTCGGTGGCACGTCCTTTGGCAGGTAGACGTCGGGAAAGAGCGCGGAGTAGTTCCACCGCAGGGTGCCACGAGTGAGGCCGCCGGCCAGCGCCTCGGTTCCCTTGAACACCTCGAACATGGGTCGATGGTGATGACCGCCACCGACATCCGGGGGCCCGCGCGTTGAGATTGCGCACAGGGCTGTGGATCAGCCTCAGTAGCAGCCCTGGGCGCAATCTCGAGGACCGGGCACTGGCCAATGGCGCTATGACCAACTGGGCAGCCAGATCTCCATGTTCCACGTCGCCGGCGAGATCGGTACCCCCGTCAGTATCGGATACAGCCAGGCGAAGTTGGTCAACACCAGCGCCACGTAGCCCGACACCGCAAGCAGCCCGAGCGCCCAGCGCTCCTCGGTACGGGTTCTGCCGTCGTTGATGATGTCGACACAGATCAGGGCCAGCAGCATCGCCAAAAACGGCGCCATCGGCACCGCGTAGAAGAAGTACATCTGCCGACCGATGTCGGCGAACCACGGCAGCCAGCCCGCGCAGTAGCCCACCAGCGCCGCGGCGTAGCGCCAGTCGTGGCGCACCAGGCTGCGCCACAACGCGTAGCCCAGCACCGGCACTGCCAGCCACCACATCGCCGGCGTGCCCACCATCATCACCGCCTTGACGCAGGACTGCGCGCCGCAGCCGGGAACGTCGTGCTGGTCGATCGCATAGAGCACCGGGCGCAGCGACATCGGCCATGTCCACGGCTTGGACTCCCACGGGTGGTGGTTTCCGGCGGCGTTGGTCAGTCCGGCATGGAAGTGATACGCCTGATAGGTGTAGTGCCACAGCGAGCGCAGCGCATCGGGCACCGGGAACCGACTCTCGAATCCGATCGACTGGCCAACCTCGTGGCGGTCCACGCCGGTCTCCGAGGCGAACCACGGCGCATACGACGCCAGATACACGCCGAACGGGATAAGCACCATCGCGTACGCAGTGGGGACGACGTCGCGGCGCAGCGTCCCCAACCACGGCCGGCGCACCCGGTACTGCCGGCGGGCGGCCACGTCGAAAGCCAGTGACATCGCGCCGAAGAACACCACGAAGTAGAGGCCGGACCACTTGGTGGCGCAGGCCAAGCCGAGTAGCACCCCGGCGCCGAAGCGCCACCAACGCACCCCGAGTCGGGGGCCCCAGGGGGTCGCGCCGCAGCGCCCGTCGGTCAAGACGGTGTGCATGCGCATTCGCACTTGGTCGCGATCGACGATCAGTGCCCCGAACGCGGCCACCACGAAAAACGTCAGGAAGCCGTCCAACAGCGCCGTGCGCGCGGCGACGAAACTGACGCCGTCGCCGACCAGCAGCAGCCCGGCGATCCCGCCGGCCAGCGTCGAACGGGTCATCCGCCGCACGATCCGCACCAGCAGCGCGATCGCCAGCACGCCGAGCAGCGCGCTGGTGAACCGCCAGCCCAGCCCGTTGTAGCCGAACAGCGCCTCACCGATCGCGATCAGCTGCTTGCCCACCGGCGGGTGGACCACCAGGCCGTAGCCGGGATTGTCCTCGACACCATGGTTGTGCAGCATCTGCCAGGCCTGTGGCGCGTAGTGCTTCTCGTCGAAGATCGGGGTGCCGGCGTCGGTCGGGGTGTACAGGTTCGAAAAACGGGTCACCGCGGCCAACAGCGTCACCGCGGCGGTGACGCCCCAACCCCGGACCCGGTCGGTCGGGCCGAAATCGGCGACTGGCACCAGTAGCCCCGGGCTGATCACCGGAGCAGAGCGCTCCGGCACGGCCGCGGGCCTGGTAGCGGTCGGAGCGCTCATTCCGACGATCGTAGGCTGTGCGCCATGCCCGATGGTCGATTGCTGCTGGGTGCCACCCCGTTGGGCCAACCCGGGGACGCTTCGTCGCGGCTGGTCGAAGCGCTGAGCACCGCTGATGTCGTGGCCGCCGAAGACACCCGGCGGGTGCGGGCACTGGCCAAGTCCCTCGATGCGCAGATCGCCGGCCGGGTGGTCAGTCTGTTCGACGCCAACGAGGCGACCCGGGTGCCGACGCTGCTTGCCGAGATAGCGGCCGGGGCCACCGTGCTGGTGGTCAGCGACGCCGGGATGCCGCTGATCAGCGACCCGGGCTACCGCCTGGTGTCCGCGTGCGCCGAGGCCGGGCTGGCGGTTACCTGCCTGCCCGGGCCGTCGGCGGTGACGACCGCGCTGGCGCTGTCCGGGCTGGCCTCGGAGCGGTTCTGCTTCGAGGGCTTCGCGCCCCGCAAGCAGGCGGCGCGACGGGCGTGGCTGGCCTCGCTGGCCGACGAGCGGCGCACGTGCGTGTTCTTCGAATCGCCGCGGCGGTTGGCCGACTGCCTGCGTGACGCGGTCGACGAACTCGGCGGGGACCGTCGCGCGGTGGTCTGCCGGGAGCTGACCAAGACCCACGAAGAGGTGCTGCGTGGGACGCTGGCCGAGCTGGCCGATTGGGCCGTCGACGGCGTGCTGGGGGAGATCACCGTGGTGTTGGCCGGGGCGACCCCGCGCGCCGACCTGGCGACGCTGGTGGCCGAGGTGAACAGGCTGGCGGGCGAGGGCATGCGGGTCAAGGACGCCTGCGCGCAGGTGATCGCCGAGGTTCCCGCCGCGGTGTCGCGACGCGAGCTTTACGACGCGGTGCTGCGTTCCCGGGACTGACCGTCGGCGACGATCGGGGCGGCCTTGTGCAGACACTCCTGCCACTCGGCGTCGACATCGGAATCCGCGGTGATCCCCCCGCCGACCCCCAGCACCGCGCCGCCGGCGGCGTCGAACTCGACCGTGCGGATCGCGACGTTGAGTTCACAGCCCGCCACCGGTGACGCTAATCCCACCGTGCCGCAGTAGGCGCCGCGCCGCGACATTTCCCATTGCGAAAGCAATTGGCGGGCGCGGTGTTTGGGGGTTCCGGTCACGGACGCCGGCGGGAACGTGGCAGCCAGCAACTCAGCCATGCCCAGCTGTTCGGGCACCCGGGCCGAGACCGTCGAAACCAGATGCCACACCCCCGGAGCGGGTCGCACCGCCAACAGTTCGGGCACGGTGACCGTGCCGGTGACGGCCACGCGGCCCAGGTCGTTGCGGACCAGATCCACGATCATGATGTTCTCCGCGACGTCCTTGGTCGAAGCGCGCAGCGCCGACGGGCGGGCATACAGCGGCAGGGTGCCCTTGATCGGGCTGGAGTCCACCACCTGACCGCGGCGCCGCAGGAACAGCTCCGGTGACAGTGAGGCCACCGCGCCCCAGCCGCCCGCCACATAGGCGGCACGCGCCGGGCCGGTGCGCGCTACCGCGTCGGTGAAGAAGTCCAGCGGGGCGCCGGTGACGGTTCCGGTGAATCGGGTGCACACGCAGGCCTGATACACCTCACCGGACCGGATGGCCTCCAGGCAGGCCAGCACTCCGGCGCGGTGCGCCTGGCGGTCCGGGGTCTCCCAGTAGATGCGGCATCCCCGGGCCGGGGCAGGAGTCGTCAGCGCCTCGGCCAGCCAGCTCGACATGGCCGCGCCGGACAGGCTTTCGAACCACCACTGCCCGTCGGCGTTGTCCTGACGCAGCACGCAGTCGGTCCAGCCGCCGGCAGCCTCCGGGATGCGTGGCCCCAGGCCGTCGGCGCCGGCATCGGGGTAGGACAGATAGCCGATCCAGCCGCCACCCACCACACCGGACTGCTCGCTGGAGGCGGGGCCATTCGGCACGTCGAACACCTCGCCGGGGCCGACCGGCTCGACGGCCACGCTGGGCGCGATCACCGCTGTGGACCCGAACCACTCGCCGGTCAGTGCGGCCGGCGACGGCAGCCCATGGCGGTCGGTGGCAACGCCGACCCGACGCAGCACCTCCGGTGCCGCTCCCAAGTCGCCGAGCCGCTCGATCCGCACGGCACTAGCTTGTCAGACGTCCGCGCCTCGGGTGATCTCGCGGGCGGCCGCCAACGCCGCCAGCTTGTCCGGGTTGCGCATCGCGTAGAAGTTCGTGATCAGCCCGTCGACGATCTCGAAGGTGAACACGCCCTCCAGACGCCCGCCGCTGTAGAGCAGCACCGCGGGTGCGGAGTTGCAGACACCCATGTCCACCCGGACGTCGGGCATCTGCGCCCCCTGCCGCAGCAGCCCGATGACCGTGCGGGCGACCTTGTCGGCGCCGACGATGGGCCGCCGGGCGGCGCTGGCCTTGCCGCCGCTGTCGGCGGTCCACACCACGTCGGGTGCCAGCATCGACAGCACGGTGGTGATGTCGCCGCCCGCCGCCGCGGTCATGAACTCCGCGGTGATCCGCGCACTCTCCTGCGGGTCTATCGGGGCATAGCGCGGTCGCCGGGCCTGCACGTGGTTGCGGGCCCGGTGCGCGACCTGACGAGCCGCGGCCGCGGATTTGCCGACCGCGGCCGCGATCTCGTCGTAGTCGAAACCGAACACTTCGCGCAATACGAACACTGCGCGCTCCTCCGGGCGCAGTGTCTCCAACACCACCAGCATGGCCATCGAGATCGATTCGGCCAGTACGACATCGGCCGAGGGATCGTGCTCGGTGAGCAGCAGCGGCTCGGGCAGCCACGGCCCGACGTACTCCTCGCGGCGTCGAGCGCCGGCCCGCAGTGCGTTGAGTGCCTGACGGGTCACCAGGCTGGCCAGGTAAGCCTTGACGTCGCGGACCTCGGCCAGATCGACCTCGGCCCAGCGCAGGTAGCTGTCCTGCAAGACGTCGTCGGATTCGGTTGCCGAGCCGAGGATTTCGTAGGCGATGGTGAACAGCAACGGCCGCAGCTCGGTGAACCGTTGGGCTTGTTCGTTTTTCACACCGCCGCCTGCTGCTCGCTCCGGGCCGCCCGGGTGCCGGCCTTCATCCAACGGTACGAGCCCGGCTTGGCCGCCTCGTCCCGAATCCATTTGACCGTGTATTTGCAGATCGATTCCTTGACTACGGCGCCAAGCCGGCCGCCGACGAACGCCTTGATCGGGGTGTCATCACGGCGGGACAACTGCACGGTCGCCGCATCGCGCCCCACGCTGATGCACTGGGCGGCGAACGCCTGGTCCAGCGCGACCGGTGAGGTGCCGGCGATGCGGGCCAACACGGTGTTGGCGGCCTGGGCGCCCAGCGGCAGGGCGGCCTGGCAGCTCATCCGCAGCGGCCGGCCCGAGGGGGCGACGGCATCTCCGGCCGCCACGATCCACGGGTTGTCGACACTGGTCAGGGTTTCGTCGGTGAGCAGCCGGCCCAACGCGTCGGTGGCCAGTCCGCTGGCCGCGGCCAGGTCCGGCACGCCGAAGCCGGCCGTCCAGACCGTCACCGCGCTGGGCAGCACGGTGCCGCCACGTAGCACCAGCGCGTCGGCGCGTACCTCGGCGACGACCGCGGCCTCGCGCACATCGACACCCAGCTTCCGCAGCGCCTTGGCCACCGAGCGCCGGCCCGCCGCGTGCAGTGACGGGCCCAGCATCTCGCCGCAGACCAGGGTCACCGGCAGACCTTGTCCGGCCAGCTCGGAGGCCGCCTCGATGCCGGTCAGTCCACCGCCCACCACCGTCACCGGGGCGTCGGGAGCCAGCTCGCCGAGCCGGGTCAGCAGCCGGGCCGCGGACTCGAATTCACTGATGGAGTAGGCGAATTCGGCGGCGCCGGGAACCGTCGGGGTGATCGCTCCGGTGCTGCCCACCGCGTAGATGAGGAAGTCGTAGCGCAGGACGGTGCCCGACGCCAGTTGGATGCGCCGGTCGGCGGCGTCGATCCGGGTGGCGGAGTCGACCAGCAGCCGGACTCCGTCACCGAGCAGTTCGGGGTAGTCGATGGTGGCCGTGCCGGTGCCGGCAACGTACTGGTGCAGCCGGATCCGCTCGACGAATGCCGGGCGCGGGTTGACCAGGGTGATGTCGACGTCCGGGTGCTGGCGCAGCCGATTGGCGGCCAGGGTGCCGGCGTAGCCGCCGCCGATGATGACGACCTGGATGCGGGTCATGAGGTGCTCCTGTCTCTTCGGGGTTATGCCCTCAAGACACCGCGCGCCTCCGCGATGTGACAGCTTGTGGCCCAGATCACTGGCCCGCGTTCGCGCTCAGGGTTGGTAACGCGGAAACACCCCGGACGGCGCCGGCAGTGTCAGGCCCGGCGTCAGGCGCTCGGGCACGGCGGCGAACATCCGCTGCTCGCTGGTCTGGCCCAGCAAGTCCAGCAGCTTGCCCGCCGAGTCCGGCATCACCGGCTGCACCAGCAGGGCGGCGATCCGCACCGCCTCCAGCGTGGTATACAAAACCGTGCCGAAGCGGGCCTGATCGGCCGCCGACTCGCTCTTGGCCAGCTTCCACGGCTCGTTGGCCGAGAAGTACCGGTTGGCGGCGCCCAGCATCTGCCAGATCGCCTCCAGGCCCAGGTGCATGGCCTGCGTGCCGA
This sequence comes from Mycolicibacter heraklionensis, assembly GCA_001673575.1. GTDB lineage: Bacteria > Actinomycetota > Actinomycetes > Mycobacteriales > Mycobacteriaceae > Mycobacterium > Mycobacterium heraklionense_A. The sequence goes on from LZME01000042.1 coordinate 19,997, forward strand.
ACGCCGACCGCATCTTCTCCAGCAGCGCGTCGGCCAGTGCCAGCAGTTCCTCGCCGTCAGCGGCCTGGGCGGTCGGCTCGGGCACCACCCCGTCGAGGTTCTTGGCCACCATCGACAGCGAGCGCTGCGCCAGGTTGCCCAGCTCGTTGGCCAGGTCTGCGTTGACGCGGCCGATCATCGCCTCGTCGGAGATGCTGCCGTCCTGGCCGAAGGGGATCTCGCGCAGCAGGAAATAGCGCACCTGGTCGACGCCGTACTTGTCGACGAACTCGACCGGATCGATCACGTTGCCCACCGACTTGCTCATCTTCTCGCCGCTGTTGAGCAGGAAGCCGTGCGCGAACACCCTGCGCGGCAACTCGATTCCGGCCGACATCAGAAAGGCGGGCCAGTACACGGTGTGGAACCGGATGATGTCCTTGCCGATCATGTGCAGATCGGCGGGCCAGTACCGGCGGAACGATTCCGAGTCGGTGTCGGGGTAGCCGACGCCGGTCAGGTAGTTGGTCAGCGCATCCACCCAGACGTACATGACGTGGTCGGGGTGCCCGGGCACCGGCACGCCCCAGTCGAACGAGGTACGCGAGATCGACAGATCCCGCAACCCGCCGGAGACGAAGCTGACCACCTCGTTGCGGCGCACGTCGGGGGCGATGAAGTCCGGGTTCGCCTCGTAGTGCGCCAGCAGCCGGTCGGCATAGGCCGAGAGCCGGAAGAAGAAGGTCTGCTCCTCGGTCCAGGTCACCGGCGCACCCGTCTCGGCGGCGACCCGCGAGCCGTCCTCGGTGAGCCGCGTCTCGCCCTCGGTGAAGAACCGCTCGTCGCGCACCGAGTACCAGCCGGAGTAGGCGTCCAGATAGATGTCACCCGCGTTGACCATCCGCTGCCAGATCGCCTTGGAGGCCTCCAGGTGATCGGCGTCGGTGGTGCGGATGAACCGGTCGAAGGAGATGTTGAGCTTGCGCTGCAACCGTTGGAACACATCGGAGTTGCGCCGCGCCAGCTCCGCGGTCGGAATGCCCTCGGCGGCGGCGGTCTCGGCCATCTTCAGCCCGTGTTCGTCGGTGCCGGTCAGATACCGCACGTCGAACCCGTCGAGCCGGTGGAATCGGGCGATCGCGTCGGTGGCGATGTACTCGTAGGCGTGGCCGATGTGCGGATCACCGTTGGGGTAGGTGATCGCGGTGGTGACGTAGAAAGGCTGCGTTCTTCTCATCACTCGCCACCTTATTGTGTGCGGGTGAGCTCGAAACGATCAGCCAAAACTCCGCCGCCCGCACCGCAGGAGCTGAGTCCGCTGGTCGACGCCCACACTCATCTCGACGCGTGCGGCGGCGCCGATGCTTCGTCGGTGCGCGCCATCATGGACCGCGCCGCCGCGGTCGGGGTGCAGGCGGCGGTGACCGTCGCCGACGACTTGGCGTCGGCTCGCTGGGTGACTCAGGCCGCCGACGCCGATGACCGGGTGTACGCAGCGGTCGCGCTGCATCCCACGCGCGCCAATACGCTCACCGACGCGGCCCGCTCCGAGATCGAGGCGCTGGCCGCCCATCCTCGGGTGGTGGCGGTCGGGGAGACCGGCATGGACCTGTACTGGCCCGGGCGTCTGGAGGGCTGTGCGGACCCGCAGACCCAGCGCGAGGCGTTCGCCTGGCATATCGACCTGGCCAAGCGCACCGGCAAGCCGCTGATGATCCACAACCGCGACGCCGACGCCGCCGTGCTCGATGTGCTGCGCGCCGAAGGCGCCCCGGAGACGGTGATCTTCCACTGCTTCTCGTCGGGCCCGGAGATGGCTCACACCTGCATCGACGCTGGCTGGATATTGAGCCTGTCCGGCACCGTCAGCTTCAAAAACGCACGTGACCTGCGGGAAGCGGCAGCGTTGATTCCGGATGCGCAGCTTCTGGTGGAGACCGATGCGCCATTTTTGACTCCGCATCCGTACCGTGGTTCACCGAATGAGCCTTACTGTCTGCCATACACTGTCAGAGCGCTGGCCGAGCTGTTGGGCAGACCGGCAGCCGAGCTGGCGCAGGTTACGAACCGCAACGCCCGGCGGGTGTATGGGCTGGGGTGACGGTCGAGCAGATCACACTTGGTTGCCGACCGCGTGTCGGTTCGTTACCGTTCCGTTATCGAACCTGGGGCGCATGACGCCCCATTGCCGTGCCTTCAACGTCGTGAGGTTTTTGCCTTGAATGCTTTGACCAGGCTGCATCAGGCGCCATCGCCGATGCTGCGGCTTCTGGTCGGCGCTTTGCTGCTGGTGCTGACCTTTGCCGGCGGCTTCGCGGTCGCCAGCGCCAAGACCGTGACGCTGGACGTTGACGGAACCCCGATCACCGTCACCACCATGCGGTCGCGAGTCATCGACGTCGTCTCCGAGAACGGCTTCAACCTCGGCGAGCGCGACGACGTGACCCCCGCCCGCAACGCGCAGGTGCGCGACTCCGACACGATCATGGTCCGCCGCGGCCGGCCCCTACAGGTGTCGCTGGACGGGCGCGAGCCCCAGCAGGTGTGGACGACGGCGCTCTCGGTGGACGAGGCACTGGCCCAGCTCTCGATGACCGACACCGCCCCCGCTGCGGCGTCGCGCGGCAGCCGCGTCCCGCTGGCCGGAATGGCACTGCCGGTCGTGAGCGCGAAGACGGTCACGATCGACGACGGTGGTGTGGTGCGCACCGTGCACCTCGCCGCGCCCAATGTCGGCGAACTGCTGGCCGCCGACGGCGCCCCGCTGGAGCAGGCCGACAAGGTCATCCCGGCGGCATCGGCCCCGGTCACCGAGGGCATGGCGATCCAGGTGACGCGGATCCGGGTCAAGCAGGTCACCGAGCGGGTGCCGCTGCCCCCGCCGGCCCGTCGCATCGAAGACCCGACCATGAACATCAGCCGGCAGGTCGTCGACGACCCGGGCACCCCGGGAACCCAGGACGTGACCTACTCGGTGGCCACCGTCAACGGCGCCGAGACCGGCCGCCTGCCGGTCGCCAACGCGGTGGTGGCCCCGGCCCGCGACTCGGTACTGCGAGTCGGCGCCAAGCCCGGCACCGAGGTTCCGCCGTCGGTGTACGGAGCGGCCTGGGACCGCATCGCCAACTGTGAGTCGCACGGAAACTGGGCGATCAACACCGGCAACGGCTTCTACGGCGGCGTGCAGTTCGACTACGGCACGTGGGTAGCCAACGGCGGTCTGAAGTACGCGCCGCGCGCGGATATGGCTACCCGTGAAGAGCAGATCGCGATCGCGGAGGTCACCCAGGCCCGCCAAGGCTGGGGCGCCTGGCCGGTGTGCAGCGGGAGGCGCTGACCATCGGGCTACTCGGGGCCGGTGACATCAGAGCCCTGGCAAACGAACTCGACTTGCGGCCCCGGAAATCGCTGGGGCAGAACTTCGTTCACGACGCAAACACGGTGCGCCGGATTGTGGACGGCGCCGGTATCACCGCCGACGACCATGTCCTCGAGGTCGGGCCCGGGCTGGGCTCGTTGACCCTGGCGTTGCTCGAGCACGGCCCGACGGTGATCGCCGTCGAGAAGGATCCGGTGCTGGCCGCCCGATTGCCGCAGACCATCGCCGAACACGCACCCGCTGACGCGGCCCGGCTCGAGGTGCTCGGCGCCGATGTCTTGACCCTGCGCCGCGACGAGGTGGCGACCGCGCCCACGGCGGTAGTGGCGAATCTGCCCTACAACGTGGCGGTTCCGGCGTTGCTGCACCTGCTGTCGGAGTTCGATTCCATCCGCACCGTGACGGTCATGGTGCAGTTGGAGGTAGCCGAGCGACTGGCCGCCGAGCCGGGTGGCAAGGACTACGGGGTGCCCAGCGCCAAGGCGCGGTTCTTCGGTGTGGTGCGCCGCTGCGGCACGGTGCCGCCCAGCGTGTTCTGGCCGGTGCCGCGGGTGAATTCCGGGCTGGTACGTATCGACCGGTACGACGCCGCCCCGTGGCCGGTCGATGATGCATTTCGCCGACAGGTCTTCACTCTGATCGACGTCGCGTTTGCGCAGCGCCGCAAGACTATTCGCAACGCGTTCGCCGACTGGGCGGGATCGGGAGCGCAGTCTGCCGAGCTGTTGGAGGCCGCGGGCATCGATCCGATGAGTCGCGGCGAGACACTGGCGATCGACGATTTCGTGCGCCTGCTTCAGGTCTCGACAGGCTTCGGTGGTGGCTCGGCGTGCGATAGCAGCGCGCGGGACAACTCTTCGACGAAGTCGGCGCAGGACTCGTAGCGGCGCGCCGGAAACTTCGCCAGCGCACGTTGCACCACCACGTCGGCGGCTCGCGCCGCCGGACCGAGCATGTCGGACAGCGGCGGCGGTAGCAGCCGCAGGTGTGCATCGGCCAGATCGGCTGCGCACTGAGCGGGGAAGGGCGGCGCTCCGGTAAACAGCTCGACCGCCGTGCAGGCCAAGGCGTATTCGTCGCTGGCCGCCGACGGGGCCTTGCCCCGCAGGATCTCCGGCGCGGTGTAGGGCAACGAGACTTCGGGAGTTTCCGAATGCCGGGCCCGGTGCCATACGTCTTCGACGACGGCGTGGGCCGCTCCGAAGTCGGTCAGCACCGCACCGGCCCGGCCGAAGTCGGCATGGATCAGGATGTTGGCGGGCTTGACGTCACTGTGCACGATGCCGCGACGATGCGCGTAGTCGAGCGCGGCGGCGATCTGGGTCAGCGCGGCCAGGCGGTCCCGCAGCGTGCGCAGGCCGGTCGCCTTGCCGCCGTCGACGTACTGCATCGCCAACCAGAACGGCCCGTGCCGGTACACCGCGACGATGTGGGGGTGTTTGAGGGCGCTGGCGAACGCGAACTCACGGTCCAGCCGGCCCTGCTCGGCGGGGGAGCGGTGCGATTCGTCGAGGACCTTCAGCGCCACGGGCACGTCGGGGCTGCTGCGGTGGTGGGCCAAATACACCCCGGCGTGCCCGCCGCGGCCGACCTCGCGCTCGATCAGGTAGCCGCCGTAGTCGCCGGCTGCGTTCATGACCTCAGATTAGGGCGCGCACAGCTACCTCGCAGAAAACTGAGAGTAACATGATCGCTTAGCTATAAAGCGATGACATTTCGCTGTCGCGAGGTGAATAATCGACCCGATTGCATCAGTATCCAGGAGGCCGCCATGACAACTCTGTCCCATCGCAACCTGAGTTCCATCGGCGCGGTACCTCTGACCCTGGCCGCCATTGCGGCATTGGGTGTCGCTCCCGTGGTCTCGCCCGCACTGGCCGCGACCGCCAAGAGCGTGGTCGCCGAGACCACTCTGCTGGACACCGAGTCGTGGATCATGGGCGGCAGTGGGCTGCCGATCCCGCCGCCGCAGTATCTGGCCGCCCTCAGTGAGCGGTTCATCTCCCCGGTGACGCCGAAGTTCGACGGCCAGCCGACCTTCCACGTGGACGCCACCAACCCGCTGTTCACGCCGGAAGGCCTCTATCCGCTCACCGGCGTGAAGACGCTACCGCTGGACACCTCGCTGCAGCAGGGCTCCACGATTCTGTTCCAGAAGATCATGGAAGAGACCGGCAAGGGCAATGACCTTGTGGTGCTGGGCTATTCGCAAAGCAGTGTCATCAACGGGCTGGTGATGGACCAGCTGCTGGCCCTGCCCGAGGACGAGCGCCCGACATCTGACGAGCTGTCCTTCGTGTCGCTGGGCAGCCCGGCCAACCCGAACGGCGGACTGCTGTCCCGCTTCGACGTTCCCGGTGTTCCGCTGAGCATGCCTGCCCTCGGAGTCACGTTCAGCGGCGGTGCGCCGTCTGAGACGCCTTGGGAGACAGTCAACTACATCCGGGAGTACGACGGGTTCGCCGACTTCCCGAAGTACCCGCTGAACTTCCTGGCCGACATCAACGCCTTCTTGGGCATCATGTTCGTCCACGGCGGCTACCCGTCGTTGACCGACGCTCAGTTGGCGACGGCCATCGAGCTGGACACCTCCGGCGACTACACCGGCAACAACCAGTACTTCATGATCCCCACCGAGAACCTGCCGCTGCTGGAGCTGTTGCGCGGCAACGCATTCGGCAACGCGTTCGCCGACCTGTTGCAGCCGGCCCTGCGGGTGCTGATCAACCTCGGTTACGGCAACATCGAGCACGGCTGGGACCAGGGGCCGGCGGACGTCTCCACGCCGTTCGGTGTGTTCCCCGACGTCAACCCGATGGACGTGCTCACTGCCCTGGCCAACGGTGCCGAGCAGGGCTGGAACGACTTCATCGCCGACCTGCAGAACATCGGTTCCGGCAGCGCGACTGATCTGTTCGGTCTGGACGGTGGCGGTCCTGCGGACTTCAGCCTGCCGAGCCTGATGGACGTGGTCAACACCCTCACCAGTGCCGCGGCAAGCCTGTACGCGACGCTGCTGCCGACGGCCGACATCATCAATTCGTTGGTCACCACGCTGCCGGCCTACACCGCGAGCCTGTTCTTCAACGAACTGATGCAGGGTGATCTCCTGGGTGCGATCGGGATGCCGCTGGCGGCCACCACCGGTCTGGTCACCATGGCGGGCGGGTTCGAGTTCATGGTGATGAGTAGCGCGCTGAGCTCGATCAGCGCCGACTTCGCCGACCTGTTCTCCTGATCGGGCGGGATTCTCGGCCCGGAGCCCGGGTACTAGGGCGCCGTGGACCGATAGTCTCATCGGCGTGACCGCATCCGACGGCAATACCGCAACCGAGTGGTCCCCGACCGGTTCGGTCACCGTGCGGGTACCGGGGAAGCTGAACCTCTACCTGGCCGTCGGTGACTGTCGCGATGACGGCTACCACGAGCTGACCACCGTCTTTCATGCGGTTTCGTTGGTCGACGAGGTGACCGTCCGCGACGCCGACGTGCTGTCGTTGCGGGTCAGCGGCGAGGGCGCCGATGTGCTGCCCACCGATGAGCGCAACCTGGCGTGGCAGGCCGCCGAGCTGATGGCCGAATACGTGGGCCGGGCTCCGGACGTGGCGATCAGCATCGACAAGTCCATACCGGTAGCCGGTGGCATGGCCGGGGGCAGCGCCGACGCCGCGGCGGTGCTGGTCGGCATGAACGTGCTGTGGGAACTGGGCGTGCCGCGCCGCGACCTGCACTCATTGGCCGCCAGGCTGGGCAGCGACGTGCCGTTCGCGCTGCACGGCGGCACGGCGTTGGGCACCGGGCGCGGCGAGGAACTGGCGACGGTGCTCACCCGCGAGACGTTCCACTGGGTGCTGGCCTTCGCCGACCGGGGGCTGTCGACGCCGGCGGTCTTCAAGGAATTGGACCGGCTGCGCGACTCCGGGCGCAAGCTGCCCGAGTCGGGCGATCCCGAGCCGGTGCTGGCTGCGTTGGCCGCCGGCGACCCGCAACGGCTGGCCGGATTGCTCGGCAATGACCTGCAGGCGGCGGCGATCAGCCTCAACCCTGACCTGCGCCGCACCTTGCGCGCCGGCGTGGAGGCGGGTGCGCTGGCCGGGGTGGTGTCCGGATCCGGTCCGACCTGCGCGTTCCTGTGCAGCTCGGCGCAGTCGGCGGCCGACGTCGCCGTCGAGCTGTCGGCGCTCGGCGCGGGACGGGCGGTGCGGGTGGCCAGCGGTCCGGTCTACGGTGCCCGGGTGGTGCCGTCGTCGGTCAGTGGCGCCTGACCGTCCTCCCGCTCTACGGGCAGATTTGCCCGCGGATTAAGAGGAGTTTAAGATGGCCCCCGGTGATTATTTGCGGCCAGGACAACCTTGCCACCCAGACGCTCGCCGCTCTGGTGGGCCGCGCATTACGGTATCGAGATCTAACCGCCACCGAATTGTGTGCGTGTGCCTCTCGCGGAGTGGTCAACAGCAGGTGGAACATGAAATCTGAGCCCGTATGGAAAGTACTGGTGCCGGCTAGGAGGCCGTCGTGAGCAGGTTTACCGACAACATGTTCCGTAGTGCCCGGGAGTCGTCCAAGGGCATGGTCACCGGTGAGCCGCACACACCCGTCCGGCACACCTGGGCTGAAGTCCATGAACGCGCCCGGCGTATCGCTGGCGGACTGGCTGCGGCCGGCGTCGGCCCGGGCGACGCCGTCGGCGTGCTCGCCGGTGCCCCGGTCGAAATCGCTCCCACCGCCCAGGGCGTATGGATGCGCGCCGCGAGCCTGACCATGCTGCATCAGCCCACCCCGCGCACCGACTTGGCGGTGTGGGCCGAGGACACCATGACCGTCGTCGACATGATCGACGCCAAGGCAGTCATCATCTCCGACCCGTTCATGCCGGCAGCCCCGGTGCTGGAAGAGAAGGGCCTGAAAGTCGTCACGGTCGCTGACCTGCTGGCCGCCGAACCGATCGATCCGGAAGAAGCCGGTGAAGACGATCTGGCGCTGATGCAGCTGACCTCCGGCTCGACCGGGTCACCGAAGGCCGTGCAGATCACCCACCGCAACATCTACTCCAACGCCGAGGCGATGTTCATCAGCGCTGAGTACGACGTCGAGAAGGACGTCATGATCAGCTGGCTGCCGTGCTTCCACGACATGGGCATGATCGGCTTCCTGACCGTGCCGATGTACTTCGGCGCCGAACTGGTCAAGATCACCCCGATGGACTTCCTGCGGGACACCCTGCTGTGGGCCAAGCTGATCGACAAGTACAAGGGCACCATGACCGCGGCCCCGAACTTCGCCTACGCGCTGTTCGCCAAGCGGCTGCGCAAGCAGGCCACGCCGGGCCAGTTCGACCTGTCCACCCTGCGGTTCGCGCTCTCGGGTGCCGAACCGGTGGAGCCGGCCGACGTCGAGGACCTGATCGACGCCGGTAAGCCGTTCGGGCTGAACCCGGCGGCCATCCTGCCGGCCTACGGCATGGCCGAAACCGTTCTGGCGGTGTCGTTCTCCAAGTGCGGTGCGGGCCTGGTGGTCGACGAGGTCGACGCCGACCTGCTGGCCGCGCTGCGCCAGGCGGTGCCCGCCACCAAGGGCAACACCCGGCGACTGGCCTCGCTGGGGCCGCTGCTGGAAGGCATCGAGATCCGGATCGTCGACGAGCACGGCAATTCCTTGCCGCCGCGCGGGGTCGGAGTGATCCAACTGCGCGGTGAGCCGGTGACCCCGGGCTACCTGACCATGGCGGGCTTCCTGCCGGCGCAGGACGAGCACGGTTGGTATGACACCGGCGACCTGGGCTACCAGATGGAGGACGGCCACGTCGTGGTGTGTGGTCGCGTCAAAGACGTCATCATCATGGCGGGCCGCAACATCTACCCGACTGACATCGAGCGGGCCGCGGGCCGCGTCGAGGGCGTGCGCCCGGGATGTGCCGTCGCGGTGCGCCTGGACGCCGGGCACTCACGGGAGACGTTCGCGGTCGCGGTGGAATCCAACGCCTGGCAGGACCCGGTCGAGGTACGCCGTATCGAGCACCAGGTCGCCCATGAGGTGGTCACCGAGGTCGACATGCGGCCCCGCAACGTGGTGGTGCTCGGACCGGGCAGTATCCCCAAGACGCCGTCGGGCAAGCTGCGCCGGGCCAACTCCGTCGCGCTGGTCACTTAACCCACGCCGAGCGCTAGTAGCACGAGCAGTCGCCGCGGCCCCCCCCAACAAGAGAATGATTTGGGGTGGGTGGGGGGGGGGGGGGGGGGTTGAGGTTAGAGGGGCCGGCGGTGGGGGGGGGGCCCCACGGGGGGGCCCGACTCATTCATGTAGCAGCGTGGCCGGGCCAGCACCACCGAGCGCCCGCTCAGGCGCCCGGTGGCCACGTCGGCACCCGACTTCTTGTGCAGCTTGAACGCCGACCCGATCCGCTCGGCGAGCAGGTCGACGACCATGAAGCCGACGTTGTGCCGGGTGCGTGCGTAGTTCGGGCCCGGGTTGCCCAGGCCGACCACCAGGACCGGTGGTGACTCGGCCACGCGGTGCTCGGCTTACTCGGACTCTGCGGCTGCGGCCTCGCCCGCCTCCGCGCCGGCTTCCTCGCCCGCACCTTCGGCCGGCTCCTCAGCGGACGGCGCCTCGATCACATTGACCAGCAGCAGTTCGGGGTCGGAGATCAGCGTCACGCCCTTGGGCAGCTCCAGGCCGTCGGCGGTGAACTGGGTGCCGGCCTCGGCGCCCTCGATGGAGAGGGTCAGCTGCTCGGGGATCGACAGCGCCTCGGCCTCGATCTCCACGGCGGTGGCGTCCTGGGTGACCAGAGTGCCGGGCGCGGCGTCGCCCTCGATGACCACGTTGACCTCCACGGTCACCTTCTCGCCGCGGCGCACGACCAGCAGGTCGGCGTGCTGGATGGTGCGACGGATCGGGTGGATCTCAAGAGCCTTGGTCAGCGCCAGCTGCTCCTTGCCCTCGATGTCGAGGGTGAGCACGGCGTTGGTGCCGGAGTGGCGCAGCACGGCCGCGAAGTCGTGGGCCGGAAGCTCCAGGTGCTGCGGCTCGGTGCCGTGGCCGTAGAGGACTGCGGGGACGCGGCCTGCGCGGCGGGCCCGGCGCGAGGCGCCCTTGCCGGTCTCGGTGCGCACCGAAACGGTCAGCTGGTTGGTGGCGGGGGTCTTAGCCATGGGGAACTCCTTGGTTGCTACGGCATGCATGGGGCACGGCCAGATCGCGACAACCATCTAGGAGGTCCTCGTCGATAACGGCGGCCGAATGGGGCCGCCCTCGCCGTGACGCCTGGTCAGGCTAGCGCATCGGCAGCTCAGAGCGGAAATTGAACCCCGGTGAGCTGCGCAGACAGCTCCCACAGCTCGGCGGCCGTGGAGCCGCGCTTGGCCAACAGGCTGCGGCCCACCGGCCCGCTGCGGCCGACGATGCCGAAGCGCGGGCCGATGAAGGTATTGCCGGACAGATCCTGCGACGCCGCGTAGAGGGTCTGGCGCGCCCCGAAGTCGGGGCTGGTGGCGAACAGGCCGTTGCCGAAGGTGCGCATCACCAGGTCGCCGATCCGATTGCCGGTCTGGCCCTGCAGATTGGTGCTCGAATAGCCGGGGTGGGCGGCCAGCGCCCGCAGCGGTGAACCCGCGGCGACGAGCCGGCGTTGCAGTTCGCTGGTGAACAGCAGATTGGCCAGCTTGGCTTGGCCGTAGGCCAACCACGCCGAATACCGCCGCGACTCCCAGTTGAGGTCCTTGAGACTGATGTAGCCCATCCGGTGCAGGGCTGAGGACACCGTCACAACCCGGTCGGTGAGTTTGGGCAACAGTAGGTTGGTCAGCGCGAAATGACCCAGATGGTTGGTGCCGATCTGGCTTTCGAAACCGTCGACGGTCTTGGCGTAGGGCACCGCCATGATGCCCGCGTTGTTGATCAGCACATCGACGGCCGCGGTCTCCTCGGCGAACCGACGCACCGAGGACAGGTCCGCCAGATCCAAGGCGCGAACCGTTACGTCACCCGGCATGCCAGCCGCGGCGGCCTGGCCCTTGGCGGTGTTGCGGACGGCCAGCGTGACGGCGGCACCCACACGGGCCAATTCCCGTGCGGTCACGGCGCCCAAACCGCTGTTGGCTCCGGTGACGATGACGGATCGCCCGGCGAACGACGGCAGATCGGTGGCGGACCAGGAGGCCATGGCTGACACTCTAACGAGGCGCGCCCCCGTGTGCCGGGATGCCGAACGGACTCAGGAGCGATGTGAGGCAGTGGACCACCCTCGGGTTGATCGTCGTGATGCTCGCCGCAGTCGGCGGCTGCGGTAGCAGGCAGTCGGCCGAACCGGTCGGTCCAGCGCCGGCAACCTCCGCCGATCAGGTCCGTCAGATCGCGAAGGAGGCCTACGTCTACGGCTTCCCGATGGTGGACTCCTACCGCATCCAGCACGCCTACTTCGTCGACAAGGCGGGGTCGCAGTACAAGGGTGACTGGAACCAGACCCACAGCGCCGCAAGGGTTTACACCCCCGACGACACCGCCGTGCAGACGCCGAACTCCGACACGCCCTACACGATGCTGGGCGCTGATCTGCGGGCCGAGCCGCTGGTGCTCACCGTGCCGCCGATCGAGGCCGGCCGCTACTACTCGCTGCAGTTCATCGACGCCTATACCTACAACTTCGCCTACGTGGGCAGCCGCACCACCGGCAACGGCGGCGGCACGTACCTGCTGGCCGGACCGGGATGGAGCGGCGAGAAGCCCGAGGGCGTCGACGAGGTGATCCGCTCCGAGACCGACTTCGCACTGGTCATCTACCGCACCCAGCTGTTCGACCCGGCGGACATCGACAACGTCAAGAAGATCCAGGCCGGTTACACCGTGGAGCCGCTGTCGGCCTACCTCAAGCAACCCGCGGTGAGCGCCCCGCCGGTGGATTTCATCGCGCCACTGACACCCGACGAGCAGAAGACCTCACCGAAGTTCTTCGAGATCTTGAACTTTCTGTTGAAGTACGCGCCGGTGTTGCCGGGGGAGCAGGACCTGCGGACCCGGTTCGCCGGTATCGGCATCGGCCCCGACGGCACCTTCAGCGCCGATGAACTCAGCGCCGAGGCCCGCGACGCCGTGCAGGCCGGGATGGCCGACGCCTGGGCGGAACTCAACGCGTTCAAGAAGGACAAGTTGGACACCGGCCAGGTGACCTCGGGGCAGCTGTTCGGCACTCGGGAGTTCCTCGCCGGCAATTACCTCTACCGGATGGCCGGTGCGGTGCTCGGGATCTACGGCAACTCCCAGCAGGAGGCCATCTACCCGGTGGTGGCCGTGGATTCCGACGGCGCGCCGCTGAGCGGGGCAGGAGGCTACACCCTGCGGTTCGCCCCGGAGGCGCTGCCACCGGTCAACTCGTTCTGGTCGCTGACCATGTACAAGATGCCCGAAAGCCTGCTGGTGGCCAACCCGATCAACCGGTATCTGATCAACTCGCCGATGCTGCCGGACCTGACCCGCGATCCCGACGGCGGAATCACCGTCTACGTGCAGAACCAATCTCCCGGCGCGGCCAAGGAATCCAACTGGTTGCCCGCACCGCAGGGGCCGTTCCAGATGATCCTGCGGCTGTACTGGCCCAAGGAGGAAGCGCTCAACGGCTCGTGGGCACCGCCGAAGGCGGTGAAGAACTAGGCGGCGCGCTTAGTTGCAGTTGTTGGCGTGCACCCAGCGGCCGTTGTAGCCCACGCAGGTGTTGATCGGCGGAGGCGGCGGTGGCGGAGGCACGTCCTCGGGCAGCGGCGCGTAGTAGGCCGGCGGGGGCACCGGGTCGGCGCATCCGCTGACATACACCCGGCGGCCCACGCCGACGCAGCCCGCAGTGGCGGTCCCGGCCGGGGTGAACACGACCACGGCGCCCGGCAGGCTGGTCAAAGTCAGTGCCGCGACGACCCAGATCCGGCGTGCCATCACTGGTCCAGCAGTGGGTGCTCGGGCTGGGGCAATCCGCACCGGGCGCGGAAGTCGGCCAGCGGCTGGCGCAGCCCCAGCAGGTCGGAATGGGCCTGCGGGTTGTCCGCGAAGAAGCTGCGAACCGCCTCGGGCACCTGGTCGTCTGGCCGGTTGTGCAGGCCGGTGTAGAACTCGTTGACGTCGGGATGCGCGTAGAGGTAACCCGATGTCGAGGCGGCAACGCCGGTGGCCACATTGGCCATGTCGGCGGCGGTGCAGCCGGGCTGCGGGTCGGCCAGCGCGGTGGCCGGCGCCAGCAGGCCGGTCGCGACGGCGACTACGCCGAAACCGGTCAGGCTCAGCGAGGACAGGCGAACGAGTGACATGACGGAACTCCCTTCAACGGGTGCGTCACTTTAACAAGACCCGACTCCGGTGGGGGTCACTTCGCCGCGACGGTGAAGCCCTTCATGATCGCCTCGACGTCGGTGGCGTTCTTGGGCGCCTCGTCGGCCGGCGCGGTGACCGCCAACTGCACCAGGTAGCGCTGTTCGGCCGGCGCCGAACCGGTGGCGATCACCATCCGAAACCAGCTGTGCAGGCGTTGACCATCCATGTCGTAGGTGCCCTGCACCATCGATGACGGGAAACCCAGGTAGTCCTCGTTGGAGGCGTCCAGCAGCCGGAAGTTCGGCGAGAGCTGGGCGTCGACCACCCCGTGCCGGATGGCCTCTTTCGAGTCGAAGTTCCCATTGAGCTTGACCACACTCAAAATTGCCCGGGGGAACTTCTCGCCCTTGCCCAGGACCAGCGTGGTGGCCGGCAGCATCGGGTTTTCCTTCTTCGTCCAGCCCGGCGGCGTGGGGATCGACACGGTCAGGTCGGTCGGCGCGTTGGGGGCCACCGCCTCCGCGGCCACGCCCTGATCTTCCAGGTAGCGGCCCACGGTGACCGGAGCCTCCGGTTCCGACGAGGTGGTGGTCGTGCTGCCGTTGCCCCAAATCGACTGATAGTCGGGGGTTTTGGCGCCGCATCCGGATGTGGCGCTGGCCAGGGTCGCGCACGCCAATGCCGCGACCGTCAAGCGCAGCGGGGTCACAGGATCTCGCGGACCGCGTCAATCGGACGGGCCAACCGGGTGCCGTTACCGGTGACGACGAACGGCCGCTGGATCAGGATCGGGTTGGCGACCATCGCGTCGAGCAGTTCGTCATCGGATGCACCGGCCAGGTTCAGCTCGGCGTACACCGCTTCGCCGGTACGCACCGCGTCGCGCACACCGATCCCGGCGGCGCTGATCATCTCCGCCAGCTCCGCACGCGACGGCGGGGTCTTCAGGTACTCCACGACCGTCGGCTCGATACCGTTGTCGCGCAGCAGCTCCAGCGTCTTGCGCGAGGTCGAGCAGCGCGGGTTGTGATAGACCACCGCGTCAGCCATGTCAGGCGTCCCCATCGAAAAGTCCGGTGACCGAGCCGTTTTCGAACACGGCCCGGATGGTGCTGGCCAGCAGCGGAGCGATCGACAGCACGGTCAGCTGTGGGAACTGCTTGTCCTCGGTGATCGGCAGCGTGTTGGTGACGATCACCTCGCTGGCGCCGCAGGCCGCCAACCGCTCGGATGCCGGGTCCGAGAGCACCCCGTGCGTGGCGGCGATAATCACGTTGCTGGCACCGTCTTCGCGCAGCAGGTTCACCGCCGCGGCGATGGTGCCGCCGGTGTCGATCATGTCGTCGATCAGCACGCAGGTCTTGCCCTGCACCTCACCGACCACCCGGTTGGACTTGACCTGATTGGGCACCAACGGGTCGCGGGTCTTGTGAATGAACGCCAGCGGCACCCCACCCAGCGAGTCCGCCCACTTCTCGGCGATGCGCACCCGGCCGGAGTCGGGTGAGACCACCACGACGTCGGAGTTGCCGTAGTTCTCCTTGATGTAGCCGATCAGCAGCGGCTGGGCCCGCATGTGGTCCACCGGGCCGTCGAAGAAGCCCTGAATCTGGTCGGTGTGCAGGTCCACCGTGACGATCCGGTCGGCGCCGGCGGTCTTGAGCAGATCGGCGACCAGGCGAGCCGAGATCGGCTCGCGGCCGCGGTGCTTCTTGTCCTGGCGCGCGTAGGGGTAGAACGGCAGGATCGCGGTGATCCGCTTGGCGCTACCGCGCTTGAGCGCGTCGATCATGATCAGCTGTTCCATCAGCCACTGATTCAGCGGCGCCGGGTGCGACTGCAGCACGAAGGCGTCGCAGCCACGCACCGATTCGTCGAAGCGCACGAAGATCTCGCCGTTGGCAAAGTCCCGGGCGGTCTGCGCGGTAACCGGTACGTCCAGTTCTTTGGCGACCTGATCCGCCAGCTCCGGGTGCGCACGACCAGCGAAGAGCATCAGGTTTTTGCGATTGTCTGTCCAGTCGTGGCTCACGTGCTGCCCCCGCAGTAGGAGATTGTGGATTTCGGTCGAGTTAACTCGGGCCTTATGGTACGTAGCCCGGCGTGCGATTTCGCCTCGGGCTGCCTCAACGCGATCAAGCTCACGATGACAGATCGGGTGGAGTCTGGCCGGCGTCTTCGGCGTTATTTGCCGACTCGGCCGCCGCGGCGGCCTGGCTGCCGGGCCGCTTGCGCTGCACCCAGTTCTCGATGTTGCGTTGCGGGCCGGCCGAGACCGCCAGTGCGCCCGGCGGCACATCGTGGCGCACCACGGTCCCGGCGCCGGTATAGGCGCCGTCGCCGATGGTGACCGGCGCGACGAACATGGTGTCCGAGCCGGTGCGCACGTGCGAGCCGACCGTGGTTCGCCGTTTGGTCTGGCCGTCGTAGTTGACGAACACGCTGGAGGCGCCGATGTTGCTGTGGTCGCCGATGTCGGCGTCGCCGACGTAGGTCAGGTGCGGAACCTTGGTCCCGGTGCCGATGGTGGAGTTCTTGGTCTCGACGAACGCGCCCAGCTTGCCCTCGGAACCCAGCACCGTGCCGGGACGCAGGTAGGTGAACGGTCCGACGGTCGCACCGGCGCCGATCGCCGACGAGGTGGCGTGGCTGCGGATCACCGACGCACCGTCGCCCACCGTGACGTCGGTCAAGGTGGTGTCGGGGCCGATCGTGCAGTGCGCTCCGACGACGGTGCGGCCGAGCAGTTGGGTTCCGGGCGCAACGGTGGTGTCGCGCCCGATGGTCACGTCCACGTCGATCCAGGTGGTGGTGGGGTCGATGATGGTGACGCCGGCCCGCTGATGCATGGCCACCAGGCGGCGGTTGAGTTCGCCCGCCAGTGCGGACAGTTGCACCCGGTCGTTGACGCCGGCCACCAATGCCGCGTCGTCGACATGGCGGGCGTGAACCACCTGGCCGTCGCCGCGAACGATGCCGATCACGTCGGTGAGGTACAGCTCGTGCTGGGCGTTGTCGGAGCCCAGCCGGCCCAGCGCGGAACGCAACTCGGCGATGTCGAAGGCGTAGACCCCGGCATTGACCTCGCGGATCTCCCGCTGCGACTCGGTGGCATCGGCCTGTTCGACGATCGCGGTGACCTCACCGTCCTGGGTGTGCAGGATGCGGCCGTAGCCGGTGGGGTCGGCCAGCGTAGTGGTCAGCACGGTGACCGCGGCCGGGGCGGTGCGGTGGGTTTCGATCAGCGCCTGCAACGTGGCGGTGTCCAGCAGCGGGATGTCGCCGGAGGTGACGACGACGGTGCCGGCGAAGTCGTCCGGCAGGGCCGCCAGGCCGCACAGCACCGCGTGCCCGGTGCCGAGCTGCTGGTCCTGCAGGGCGATGTCGATCGGAAAGTCCAGGGCCTGCGCCAGCTCGGCGACCGGCCCGGTGATGCGCTCGTGCTCGTGGCCCAACACCACCACCAAGTGGCCGGGCTCGACGCCGGCGGCCGCCTGCAGGCAGTGCGCCAACATGCTGCGCCCGCCCAGCTCATGCAGCACTTTGGGGGTGTCGGAGACCATCCGGGTGCCGGCTCCGGCCGCCAAGACGATGACGGCGTCCTGGCCGGCCGCGGGGCCGTCTCCTGTCCGCGAGGGAGCGTGTTTGTGCGTCGACACGCCGCCTAGCCTGTCATTCTGTGCACGCTCGCGCCAAAGGGGTGGGACAAATCTGAGCTCCGTCGCCAGGACTCGAACCTGAACTATCTGAACCAAAATCAGAGGTGCTGCCGATTACACCACGACGGATCGGTGTTCCGCAGTGACTTTAGTCCGACGACGGCGAGGGCCGCCCGCGGCCCGAGTAAGAAGTCGGACAATCCGGTCTAGTCCAACGGACTACCCTGGTCGCGTGGCTGGTCTGGACAAGGACGGCCGGGCGCCTCGGGCCCGGATGACAGGTAGCGAGCGCCGTCACCAACTCATCGATGTCGCCCGCTCGCTGTTCGCCGAACGTGGGTATGAGGGCACCTCCATCGAGGAGATCGCGCAGCGCGCCAACGTGTCCAAGCCGGTGGTCTATGAGCACTTCGGCGGCAAAGAGGGTCTCTACGCCGTGGTGGTCGACCGCGAGATGTCAGCATTGCTGGACGGCATCACCACGTCATTGACCAAGGCGACCAACAACCAGTCCCGGCTGCGGGTGGAGCGTGTCGCGCTGGCATTGCTGACCTATGTCGACGAGCACACCGACGGATTCCGCATCCTGATCCGCGACTCGCCGGCGTCGATCAGCTCCGGCACCTACTCGACCCTGCTCAACGACGCGATCGGCCAGGTGTCGTCGATTCTGGCCGGCGACTTCGCCAAGCGCGGGCTGGACCCGGAGACCGCTCCGCTGTACGCCCAGGCGTTGGTCGGTTCGGTGTCGATGACGGCCCAGTGGTGGCTCGACGTCCGCGAACCCAAGAAGGAAGTCGTGGCCGCGCACCTGGTCAACCTGTGTTGGAACGGACTGACTCACCTGGAGTCCGACCCCACCCTGCACGACGAATAAGGCCTGTACCGCAACGCAAATCGTCGGCCTGCGCCACACCGCCTAGAATTGCCCACATCATGACCGCACCGGGGTACCAGACTGTCCAAAACCCGATTGCGGGGCTCGTAGACCTGGCGTTGACCGCGCCGGCTTTCGCCGAACTCATCGAGCGCGCGGGCGATCCGCCCGCCGAACTGGCGCTGGTGGGTCCGGTCGGTGCCCGGCCCTTCACCGCCGCCGCGCTGGCCCGCGCCGGCGCGCTGTTGGTGGTCACCGCCACCGGCCACGAGGCCGACGACCTGACCGCGGAGCTGCGCGGTGTGTACGGCGACACGGTCGCCCTGTTCCCGTCCTGGGAGACGCTGCCGCACGAGCGGCTCTCGCCCGGGGTGGACACCGTCGGCGCCCGCCTGCTGCTGCTACGCCGGCTGGCCCGGCCCGACGACACCCGCCTGGGGCCGCCCCTGCGGGTGGTGGTGACCACGGCCCGGTCGCTGCTACAGCCGATGAACGGCCAACTGGACGCGATCGAACCGGTCATGCTGGCCGTCGGCGACGAGATTCCGTTCGAGGCGGTGATCGCCCGGCTGGTCGAGCTGGCCTACACCCGGGTGGACCTGGTCGGAAAGCGCGGCGAGTTCGCGGTCCGCGGCGGCATCCTCGACCTTTTCCCGCCGACCGCCGAACATCCGGTGCGCATCGAGTTCTGGGGTGACGAGGTCACCGAGATCCGGCCGTTCTCGGTGGCCGACCAGCGCTCCATCCCCGAGGTCGAGGTCGGCACCGTGGTCGCGGTGGCCTGTCGGGAGCTGCTGCTCACCGACGATGTGCGGGCGCGCGCGGCCGAGCTGGCCCGCGATCAGCCGCACACCGAGAACGCCGTGTTGGGCACCGTCGGCGAGATGCTGTCCAAGCTGGCCGAGGGCATCCCGGTCGACGGCATGGAGGCGCTGGGCCCGGTGCTGCGCCCTGGCCCGCAGGTGCTGCTGACCGATCAGCTGCGTCCGGGCACCCCGGTGTTGGTCTGCGATCCGGAGAAGATCCGCGCCCGCGCCGCCGACCTGATCAAGACCGGACGCGAATTCCTGGAGGCGTCCTGGTCGGTCGCGGCGATCGGCGGCGAGGCCCCCATCGACATCGAACAGCTCGGTGGGTCGGGATTCCGGGAGTTCGCGCAGGTGCGCCAGGCGGCGCTGGACACCGGGCATCCGTGGTGGACGCTGAGCCAGCTGCCCGACCCGGACGCGACCGAACTCGACGTGCGCCCGTCGCCGTCGGCCCGCGGCCGGCAACGCGACATCGACGAGATCTTCGCCATGCTGCGGGCGCACATCGCGACCGGGGGACGTGCGGCAGTGGTTGCCCCCGGCGTCGGCACGGCCCGGCGGATCGTCGAGCAGTTGGCCGAATCCGAGACTGCGGCAACGCTGTTGGAGGCTGGCGCCACCCCGCCGCCCGGGGTGGTCGGAGTTCTCAAGGGTCCGCTGCACGAGGGCCTGGTCATCCCCGGCGCCAACCTGGTGGTGGTGACCGAGGCCGACCTGACCGGCAACCGGGTCAGCGGCCCGGAAGGCAAGCGGCTGGCGGCCAAGCGCCGCAATGCCGTCGACCCGCTGGCACTGACCGCCGGCGACCTGGTGGTGCACGACCAGCACGGCATCGGCAAGTTCGTGGAGATGACCGAGCGCACCGTCGGCGGGGCGCGGCGCGAATACCTGGTGCTGGAGTACGCCTCCGGCAAGCGCGGCGCCAACGGTACCGACAAGCTGTATGTGCCGATGGACTCCCTGGATCAACTGTCCCGCTACGTCGGCGGCCAGGCCCCGGCGCTGAGCAGGCTCGGCGGCAGTGACTGGAGCCAGACCAAGACCAAGGCCCGCAAAGCGGTCCGTGAGATCGCCGACGAACTCGTCGCGCTCTACGCCAAGCGCCAGGCCGCGCCCGGCCACGCGTTCGCCCCGGACACCCCGTGGCAGGCCGAGATGGAAGACGCGTTCGGGTTCACCGAGACCATGGACCAGCTCACCGCGATCAGCGAGGTCAAGGCCGACATGGAAAAGCCGGTCCCGATGGACCGGGTGATCTGCGGCGACGTCGGCTACGGCAAGACCGAGATCGCGGTGCGCGCGGCATTCAAAGCGGTCCAGGACGGCAAACAGGTCGCGGTGCTGGTGCCCACCACACTGCTGGCCGACCAGCACCTGCAGACCTTCAGCACCCGAATGGCCGGCTTCCCGGTCACCGTCAAGGGACTGTCACGGTTCACCGACGCACAAGAGTCCAAGGCGACGGTCAACGGCCTGGCCGACGGGTCCGTCGACGTGGTGATCGGCACCCACCGGCTGCTGCAGACCGGGGTGCGCTGGAAGGACCTCGGCCTGGTGATCGTCGACGAGGAACAGCGGTTCGGCGTCGAACACAAGGAACACATCAAGGCCCTGCGCACCCACGTCGACGTACTCACCATGAGTGCCACCCCGATCCCGCGGACCCTGGAAATGAGCCTGGCCGGCATTCGGGAGATGTCGACGATCCTCACCCCGCCCGAAGACCGCTATCCCGTGCTGACCTACGTCGGCGGCCACGATGACAAGCAGGTCGCTGCCGCGCTGCGCCGCGAGTTGCTGCGTGACGGCCAAGTGTTCTACGTGCACAACCGGGTCAGCTCGATCGACGCGGCCGCCGCCCGGGTGCGCGGCCTGGTGCCCGAGGCCCGGGTGGTCGTCGCGCACGGTCAGATGCCCGAAGAAATGCTGGAAACCACGGTGCAGGGCTTCTGGAACCGGGAATACGACATCCTCGTGTGCACCACCATCATCGAGACCGGCCTGGACATCTCCAACGCCAACACCTTGATCGTCGAACGCGCCGACACCTTCGGGCTCTCGCAGCTGCACCAGCTGCGGGGCCGGGTGGGACGCAGCCGGGAACGCGGCTACGCCTATTTCCTCTACCCGAAGGAGAGGCCGCTGACCGAGACCGCCCACGACCGGCTGGCCACCATCGCCCAGAACAACGAGTTGGGCGCCGGGATGGCGGTGGCGATGAAGGACCTGGAGATTCGCGGCGCCGGCAACGTGCTGGGCGTGGAGCAGTCCGGGCACGTCGCCGGGGTGGGCTTCGACCTGTATGTGCGGCTGGTCGGTGAGGCGGTCGAGGCGTATCGGGCGGCCTTCAACGGCGAGACGATCACCACCGAAGAGGTCAAGGACGTCCGGATCGACCTGCCGGTCGACGCCCACCTGCCGCCGGAGTACATCAACTCCGACCGGTTGCGGCTGGAGGCCTACCGCCGGTTGGCCGCCGCCCCCGGCGACGACGAGATCGCCGCCGTGGTCGAGGAACTCACCGACCGCTACGGGCCGCTTCCCGAGCCGGCCGGCCGGCTGGTGGCGGTGGCCCGGCTGCGGCTGCTGTGTCGCGCCGCCGGGATCACCGAGGTGTCCGCAGCTTCGGCGACGACGCTGCGGCTGGCCCCGATGACGCTGCCGGACTCCGCCCAGTTGCGGCTCAAGCGGATGCACCCGTCGGCCAGTTACCGCGCCACCACCGCCACTGTGCAGGTGCCGATCCCGCGTGCCGGGGGTGCCGGCGCGCCCGTCGGTGCGCCCCGTATCCGCGACGTCGAACTCGTCCAGATGGTGGCCGATCTGATCTCGGCACTGGACGGCAAGCCGCAGGGCCTTATCGACGTCACCGGCGCGGTGCCCGCAGTACGGTAACCACGATGACCGTCGTCCTGGTCGACCCCCGCCGACCCTCGCTTGTCCCGGTCGAAGCCCTCGCGCTGCTCGCCGGTGAGGTCGTCTACACCGAGGAACTGCCGATCGTAGTGCCGTGGTCGTTGCCGGCCGCACGATCGGTGCTCGTCGGTGCCTGCGACGTGCAAGCCCCGGTGCTGCTGTCTTCGGACCGCAACCATCCCGACGTCGTCGCTCGCCTGGAGGCCGGGGAGGCGCTGATCGCGGCGCCGGACGCGCCGCCGGGGGAGCGGCTGATCGACGCGGTCGCGATCATGGACCGGCTGCGCACCACCGGCCCGTGGGAGAGCGAGCAGACCCACGACTCGCTGCGCCGGTTTCTGCTTGAGGAGACCTACGAACTGTTCGACGCGGTCCGCAGCGGCGATGCCGACGAACTGTGCGCGGAGCTCGGCGACGTGCTCCTGCAGGTGCTGTTCCACGCCCGGATCGCCGAGGATGCGCTGGAGAACTCATTCGGCATCGACGACGTCGCGGATTCGCTGCTGCGCAAGCTGAGCAATCGGGCGCCCGCGGTGCTCGCCGGCGAAGAGATCTCGCTGGCCGAGCAGGTGGCACAGTGGGAAGAGCGCAAGGCTCTAGAGAAAGCAGCGATCAAGCTCAGGGAGTCGATTCTCGACGATGTGCCGACCGCGCAGCCGGCCTTGGCGTTGGCTCAAAAGGTGCTGCAGCGGCTCGCCCGCGCCGGCGTGCCGGCAGATCTGATCCCCGAGACGGTCACCACCGTCACGGTGGCCGCCGACATCGATGCCGAAAACGACTTGCGGGCAGCGGTTTTGGAACTCATGGACACCGTCCGGGCGGTGGAGAAGGCGGTCATCGGCGAGCCCACCGAAGAGCAGTGGCGCGCCCACTGGCCGCAGCCCTAGCGTTCGCGGCCCCGCACCCTCGCGCCGAAACCGACGTTTTGCAGGGGCCTACTCGTACTTTCGCTGCAAAACGTCGGGCTCGCGGAGTCGATCAGTTCGGGTTCTCGCCCCAACTGCCCGGCAGCATCGGGACTCGCGGCTCGGTGTCGAGCCCGTCACCGGTGAGCACAGCGATCCCGGAAGCCTGACGGCTGGTCTCGGCCGCGGTGCCGGCGAAGCCCAGCGGGCCGGCACCGGAATCCGAGGCGCTTGCCGCGCCCGGGGGGCCATCCCACTGCGGCGTCACACCGATGTTCATATCCATGTATTCGTCGCCGAACCCGCGCTGCTTGGCGCGCTGCCGCTGCCGGCGCTTGGCGGCCAGGGCCTGCGCCGTGGCTTCTCCGGGGGTGCCCTGGCTCTCGGACGCCTCTTCCTCGGCACCGCGGGAACGCCGCGCACCGCTGGAGCTTCGCGCCGACGAGGAGACACTGCTCACCAGGTACAGACACGAGGTCGGCCCGAATCCGACGCCCGGTCCGCCCCCCGCCCCGCCGCCGGCCGGCATCCCGGCACCCGCGGTGGCCGGAGCGGTCGGCCCGGCTGAGGAGATCGGGTCCGCGCAGGCGCACGCCTCGGCTCCCGCAGGCACCGGGGCACCCGCGGCGACCGGGGCGCCGACGCTGCCGCCCACCGGCATGGGCGGGGTCGGCTCGACGGTCTGCTCGACCCCGACCGCGCCGAGCGCGCCCAGCGCGCCGAGCCCGGCGGCCGCGGCGAGGGCGGGCGCCGCGGCCATCACGATCGGGATCGCCATCATTACTGCAATCTGGCCCATCGGCCACAACAGCATCAGCGTGTGGAAGGTGAACCAGCCCAGGGCCCCGGCCAGAATCGGGGACATCCCCGGGATCCCCAGCAGCATCTGGGTGACCGAGCTGGCAAACGGAAACGCCTCGATCGGATATCCGTCGACGCCCAACTGTGCCCACAACCACTTGGCGATCGGGTCCGCAAAGCCCATGTTGAACTGTGTGATCAGGTCCTTGAGCTGCTGTTCCCAACTGGGGGCGGCAGCGGCCTCGGCAGCCCCCGGGGCGACGATCGGCGGCGCGGGCGTCGCGGCCGGAACCGAGGCCAGCGCCGCTCCCGCGACGCTCTGGTAGACGGTCATCATCTCCGCGGCCTGCACCCACATCCGGGCGTAGTCGGCTTCGTTCAGCGCGATCGGGACGGTGTTGATGCCGAAGAAGTTCGTCGCCACCAGCGTGGCGTGCACCGCGTGATTGGTGGCCAGTTCGGCCAGGGTCGGCATGCCGGCCAGCGCGGCGGTGTACGCCGCGGCCGCGGTCTGGTGCAGGCCGGCCGCGGCGGTGCTCTTGGCGGCGCTCTCGGCCAGCCAGCTCAGATAGGGGGCGTGCGCGGCCGCGTACTGCTGGGCGCTGGGGCCTTGCCAGGCGCCCCGCACTCCGGCCAGTACCGCGTCGAGTTCGGCGGCCACTTCGGCGTATTCCGCGCTCATCGCCGAGTATGCCGACGCCGACTCCAGCAGCGGACCGGGTCCGGGACCGGCGCTGAGCAGCGCCGAGTGCACCTCCGGCGGCGACGCCAGCCAGACCGGTGCGGTCATCGAACACACCTCCTTCCCGATTCCCGGCGAGCTCGATCTTCAAGTCGTCAATCAGTAGTCGCGTTGGGGGCCGATTTGGTTCCTTGCGAATGAACCTTTGTTTCCCAGCGCCGAATAGGCGACTATGGCGGCATGCGGTGCGAGGTAGTGCGCGAGACCCTGTCGTCGCTGCTCGACGGTGAGCAGCAGGAGCTGCCGGCGCAGCAGGTCGATGCGCATTTGGCATCATGCCGCGGCTGCCGGCGCTGGCTGGTCGGCGCTGCCGCCCAGGCCCGCCGGCTCACGGACATCAACAGCGACACCGACACCGACGCCGGCCCTGACCTGGCCGCCCAGATCCTGGCGGCCGCCGGCGTGACATCGATCACCGCCGAGAGCGCCGACGACAGCTTCTGGTCGCGGTGGGGATTTCGACGTCCGGCGCTGGTTGCCGTCGGAGTGCTCCAGGTGGCGATGGCGGCCATCCAGATCGCAGGCGTGGACTTCGGCATGGTGTCGGCGCACGGCCACGGGCACGGCGCTGCCACCGGAGCGCATTTGCTGCATGAGTCCACCGCATGGTTGTTGGCGCTCGGCGGCGCGATGATCGCCGCCGGTATCTGGCCATCGGTGGCGGCCGGTGTCGCCGCGATCGCCGGGGTATATGCCTTGGCATTAGGCGGTTATGTGGCTGTCGACGCCTACCACGGTCAGGTGACCGCGGCTCGGATCGCCAGCCACCTGCCAGTGCTGATCGGCTTGGTGTTCGCTTTGCTGGTGGCGCGCCAGCGCATCGGCGGCGCAGGCTCGCGCCCGGCCCGCTGGGACGCCGACGGCGCCGCCGAAGGGGCGGCCTCGGCGGCGGCCGCCGGTCGGGGTCGCCGGCGTCATCTGCGGTCGGTCAACCACGCCGACAGCTCTACGACCATGCGTCGTATTAGCGCCGCGACCCCGGGTCTAAGGTTGATGTTCATGGCGGGAGCTGACCGGATCGACGACGATGCTGTCACCGCCCTCGCCGTTGCCGCCGCAGCCGGCGATGCCCGTGCACTGGAGTCCTTCATCAAGGCCACTCAGCACGATGTCTGGCGATTCGTGGCCTACCTCTTCGACGGTGTCAGTGCCGACGACCTGACCCAGGAGACCTTCCTGCGGGCGATCGGCGCGATCCCGCGCTTCGCCGGCCGCTCCAGTGCCCGGACCTGGCTGCTGGCCATCGCGCGGCGGGTCGTGGCCGACCACATTCGCTACCTCAAGGCGCGTCCGCGCACCGCGCCGGGCGCCGACCCCGAGCTGCTGCTGGACCGCGACCGGCCCGCCCGCGGTTTCGAGGACGTGGTCGAGGTGACCGAGTTGATCGCCGACCTGTCGGCCGATCAGCGTGAGGCCCTGCTGCTGACTCAATTGTTCGGGCTGTCCTATTCCGACGCCGCGGCGGTCTGTGGCTGCCCGGTGGGCACCATCCGATCTCGGGTCGCGCGTGCACGTGATGCGCTGCTGGCTGATCCGGAACGCGGCGAGCTGACCGGTTAACCGCCACATAGACTCGGCTGAATTCGCGCTGGCAGAGCCAGTTTTTGCGGCACACGGGGGCGAAACGGTCGGTCGGTGGCGTCTCGCCCGTCGACTAGTCATGGAACGATGGACGCAAAACCATAGCTTCGAGGTTGGGGAGAGCGGTGTCGGCGCTACGTTGGCTGCGGACGGCCGCCGTCGTCGGCGCGACGGCCGTACTGCTGGCATCCAGTTGCAGCTGGCAGCTCGGTAATCCCATCCCGCAGGGCGTGCCACCGCCCCCCGGCGACCCGGTCCCGCCGGTCAGTACTGACGTCGCCTCGGGCCGGCCCGCCGACCAGCTCTACCAATGGGCCGCAGAGCGTGCCCCGATGCTCGGCATCCCGATCACCGCGCTGGAGGCCTACGCCTACGCCGCGCGGGTCGCGGAGGTGGAGAACCCCAACTGTCATTTGGGCTGGACCACGCTGGCGGGCATCGGTCAGATCGAGAGTCATCACGGCCACTACAACAACGCCACGGTGGCGCGTAACGGAGACGTGCGGCCCAAGATCCGCGGGGTCCGGCTCGATGGCTCCGGAGGCAATCTGCACATCGTCGAAGAGGTGCAACCGGACCTCGCCGACGACGACGGCGTGGTCCGCGCGATGGGCCCCATGCAGTTCATTCCCGAAACCTGGCGGCTCTACGGTGTCGACGCCAACAACGACGGCGTCGTCAGCCCCGACAACATCGATGACGCCGCCCTGTCGGCAGCCGGCTATCTGTGCTGGCGCGGCAAAGACCTGGCCACACCCAAGGGCTGGATGACGGCCTTGATGGCCTACAACGAGTCGGAGATCTACGCCCGCGCAGTCCGGGATTGGGCCGCCGCGTACGCGGCCGGGCGCCCGCTGTAGAGGTGTCCGGTACGGAGTACGGCGAGGTACGGCTAGGCTCCCAGCAGGCCTCCGATAGACCACGACGGCCAGCCCCACCCACGCTCAAGGAGAAGTCAGTGCCCATCATCCAGCAGGTCGGCGCCCGCGAGATCCTCGATTCCCGCGGCAACCCCACGGTCGAGGTCGAGGTCGCGCTGGAAGACGGCACGTTCGCCCGGGCCGCGGTGCCCTCCGGTGCATCCACCGGCGAGCACGAGGCCGTTGAACTCCGCGACGGTGGCGCCCGCTACGGCGGCAAGGGCGTACAGAAGGCAGTCACCGCCGTATTGGACCAGATCGCGCCGGCAGTCATCGGAATCAGCGCTGACGACCAACGGCTGGTGGACCAGGCGCTGGTGGACCTCGACGGCACCCCGGACAAGTCTCGGCTGGGCGCCAACGCCATGCTCGGCGTCTCGCTGGCAGTGGCCAAGGCGGCCGCGGACTCCGCGGCGCTGCCGCTCTACCGCTACCTGGGCGGCCCCAACGCCCACATCCTGCCGGTGCCGATGATGAACATCCTCAACGGTGGCGCCCACGCCGACACCGGCGTCGATGTTCAGGAGTTCATGGTCGCCCCGATCGGCGCCCCCAACTTCGCCGAGGCGCTGCGCTGGGGCACCGAGGTCTACCACTCGTTGAAGGCAGTGCTGAAGAAGCAGGGGCTGTCCACCGGGCTCGGTGACGAAGGCGGCTTCGCCCCCGACGTCGCCGGCACCACCGCGGCGCTCGACCTGATCAGCACCGCGATCGAGGCCACCGGGCTCAAGCTGGGCACCGACGTCGCGCTGGCCCTCGACGTCGCGGCCACCGAGTTCTACACCGAGGGCAGCGGTTACGCGTTCGAGAAGCAGAACCGCACCGCCGCCCAGCTGGCCGAGTTCTACGCCAAGCTGCTCGACAGCTACCCGCTGGTGTCGATCGAAGACCCGCTGTCCGAGGACGACTGGGACGGCTGGGTCTCGTTGACCTCCGCGATCGGGGACCGGGTGCAGCTGGTCGGCGACGACCTGTTCGTCACCAACCCCGAGCGGCTCGAGGAAGGCATCGAGCGGGGCGCGGCGAACGCACTGCTGGTCAAGGTCAACCAGATCGGCACGCTGACCGAGACCCTGGACGCGGTCACCCTGGCCCACCACAGCGGCTACCGCACCATGATGAGCCACCGCAGCGGCGAGACCGAGGACACCACCATCGCCGACCTGGCGGTGGCGGTCAGCAGCGGCCAGATCAAGACCGGTGCCCCGGCCCGCAGCGAGCGGGTGGCCAAGTACAACCAGCTGCTGCGGATCGAGGAGGAACTCGGCGACGCCGCCCGTTACGCCGGCGAGCTGGCCTTCCCCCGCTACGCGCCGGAGAGCAAGTAGCCGCCAGGGGCCGCTGCCATGTCCGATCCGAAACGGCCTGACGCCAAGCGGCGTGCCGCGACGTCGCGGCCGGGACGGGGCGGGGAGAACGGACGTGCGCACCCGCGCCGGACTCCGCCGGTGCGCCGGGGGACCGGCGCGGCGCGGACCCCATCGCCGTCACCGGCCGGTGCGGTCAAACGAGCCATTGCAGCGGCGGCCGAGCAGAGCTCGGAACTGCGGGTCGGTTTCACCGCCCGGCGGGCGGTGATCTTGGCCGCGGTGATGTGCGTGCTTACGCTGACCGTCGCCGGGCCGGTCCGTACCTTCTTCGCCCAACACGCGGAGATGAAACAGCAGTCCCAATTGGAGACCACACTGCATCGCCAAATCACCGACCTGCAGCAACAGAAAGCCAACTTGGACGACCCCGCGCACATCCGGGCGCAGGCCCGTCAGCGGCTTGGCTTCGTCATGCCCGGCGAGATCCCGTATCAGGTCCAGCTGCCTGCGCCGCCCGAGGTGCCGGGCGAGCCGGGTGTCGAACCCCTGGCCGCGCCAAGCGGGGATCCCTGGTACACCGCGCTGTGGCACACCATCGCCGACGCGCCGCACCCTCCGCCTCCGCCGCCGGCACCGCCGTGGGTTCCGGCTCCGCCCGTACCGGTGGTGCCCGTTGGTTGATCCCGCCGACCTGGACGCGGTGGGCCGGCAACTGGGCCGAGAGCCGCGCGGCGTCCTGGAGATCTCCTATCGGTGTCCCAATGGCGAACCCGCCGTGGTCAAGACGGCCCCGAAGCTGCCGGATGGCACACCGTTTCCCACCCTGTACTACCTGACGCACCCGGCGCTGACCGCCGCGGCCAGCCGATTGGAATCGTCGGGCCTGATGGCCGACATGACCGAGCGGCTAAAGCAGGATCCAGAGCTCGCCGCCGGCTACCGGGCCGCTCACGAGTCCTATCTCGCCGAGCGGGATGCCATCGAAACGTTGGGAACCACATTCACCGGCGGGGGCATGCCGGATCGGGTGAAATGCCTGCACGTGCTGATGGCGCATTCCCTGGCCAAGGGGCGTGGCGTCAACCCGTTCGGTGACGAGGCGCTGGCCATCCTGGCCGCCGAGCCGGCGATGGCGGGGATTCTCCGGCCCCAGGACTGGCTGTGAAACGGCTGGCGGGAATCGACTGCGGCACCAACTCGATTCGCCTGCTGATCGCTGAGCCGGTCGGCGGCCGACTGCGCGACATCCACCGGGAGATGCGCATCGTCCGATTGGGCGAGGGCGTCGACGCCACCGGGCGGTTTGCTCCCGAGGCGATCGAGCGCACCCGCGCGGCACTGGACGACTACGCCGAGTTGCTGGTGGCACACGGTGTTTCACGCGTGCGGATGGTGGCGACCTCAGCCACTCGCGACGCGGCCAACCGTGACGTGTTCTTCGACATGACGGCACAGGTGCTGGGACGCGCCGTTCCGGGTGCGGTCGCCGAGGTGATCACCGGTCAGGACGAAGCCGAACTGTCCTTCCGCGGTGCGGTGGGTGAATTGGACAGTGCCGACGGGCCGTTCGTTGTCGTCGACCTCGGCGGTGGTTCCACCGAGGTGGTGCTGGGCGATCCGGACCATGGGGTGTCGGCAAGTTTCTCGGCCAACATCGGCTGTGTCCGGCTGACCGAACGCTGCCTGCACTCCGACCCGCCAACCGCCGACGAAGTCGCCGCTGCGCGCGCTGTGGCCCGCGAACTACTCGACGAGGCGGTGCAGGCGGTGCCGGTGCAGCACGCCCGAACCTGGGTGGGGGTGGCGGGTACCATGACCACGCTGTCGGCCCTGGCTCACGGCCTGACCGAATACGACTCGGCCGCAATACATCTGTCGCGGGTCGGCTTCGCAGATCTCACGGAGGTCTGTGACCGGTTGATCGGCATGAGCCGCGCCGAGCGGGCCGCCCTGGGCCCGATGCATCCCGGCCGCGTTGATGTCATCGGCGGCGGGGCGCTCGTGGTTCAGGAGCTGGCCCGCGTCCTGGGGCAGCGCGCCGGAATCGCGGAATTAGTGGTCAGCGAACACGACATCCTGGACGGCATCGTGCTGTCGATCGCATAGCGATCTTCCGGCCGGCTGTAAAGGCGTAAAGGTCGGCTCGTCCAGCGTAAAGAAAGCGTCAACGGTCTCCGTCGTGCCTGGTGGCCGGGTCTAACTTCAGGTCAGACCCGGTCGGGTTCTCGAGAACGGAGAACACGTGGCTGTCGTGGCCTACCTATTGTTGACGGCGGTGATCTTCACCCTGCTGGGCGGGGCGTTGAAGTTGGTTGAGCGACTGTGAACCCCGCCAATGTCGTTGGTCTGACGCTGGCCCTGGCGGTGGTAGTGCTGCTGGTGGCCGCACTGCTGTTCCCGGAACGGTTCTAGTTGAGTACCACAACCGCGGGCGTGTTGTTCCTGGCGTCATTGGTGATGGCGCTGGTGGCGGTACACGTACCGTTGGGCGACTACATGTATCGGGTCTACACCCGCGAAACGCACTCCCGCGGCGAGCGATTCGTCTACCGGTCGATCGGGATCGACCCGGAGTCTGAGCAGACCTGGGTCGGCTACGCCCGCAGTGTGCTGGCGTTCTCGGCCGTGTGCGTGGTGTTCTTGTTCGTTCTGCAGCTCATCCAGGGCAGACTTCCGCTGCACCTGAATGATCCGGCGACATCGATGACGCCTGGGTTGGCGTGGAACACCGCGGTCAGTTTTGTCACCAACACCAACTGGCAGGCCTATGCGGGCGAGTCGACGCAAGGGCATCTGGTGCAGATGGCCGGCCTGGCGGTGCAGAACTTCGTCTCCGCCGCGGTCGGCATGGCGGTCGCCGTCGCGTTTGTCCGCGGGTTCGTTGGTCGGCGCACCGCAGTGCTGGGCTCGTTCTGGGTGGATCTGGTTCGCGGCACGCTGCGGATTCTGCTGCCGATCGCCCTCGTGGGCGCGACGGTGTTGATCGCCGGCGGGGTCGTCCAGAACTTTCACCTCAACGACCAGACCATCGCGACCCTGACCGGTGCACCGCAGACCCTTCCCGGCGGCCCAGTGGCCAGCCAGGAGGTGATCAAGCTACTCGGCACCAACGGGGGCGGTTTCTACAACGCCAACTCTGCGCATCCGTTCGAGAATCCGACCGCGTGGACCAACTGGGTCGAGCTCTTCCTGTTGGTGGTCATAGCCTTCTCGCTGCCCCGAACGTTTGGCCGAATGGTGGGCAATACCAAGCAGGGTCACGCCATCGCCGCCGTGATGGCCGTGATCGCCCTCATCAGCGTCAGCCTGCTCAGCTGGTCGCAGTTGGCGCATCACGGCACCGTCCCGACCGCGGTGGGGGCGGCAACGGAAGGGATCGAGCAGCGGCTCGGCGTGCCCGACTCGGCGGTCTTCGCCGCGGCGACCACGTTGACCTCCACCGGCGCAGTGAATTCCACCCACGACTCCTATACCAGTCTGGGCGGCCTGCTGACGATAGTCGACATGCAGCTCGGGGAGGTCGCCCCCGGCGGTGTCGGATCGGGCCTGTATGGCATCTTGATCCTCGCGGTGATCACCGTGTTCGTGGCGGGTTTGATGGTCGGGCGGACCCCCGAATATCTGGGCAAAAAGATCAGTCCACGCGAGATCAAGCTGGCGGCAAGCTATTTCCTGGTGACCCCGGTGGTTGTGCTGTGCGGAACGGCGATCTCTACTGCGTTGCCGGGCCTGCGCTCGGCAATGGCCAACACCGGACCGCACGGGCTTTCCGAGGTGCTCTACGCATTCACCTCCGCGGCGAACAACAACGGCTCCGCGTTCGCCGGCTTGGCAGCCGACGGGACATGGTACGAGACCGCGCTGGGGGTAGCGATGCTCATCGGCAGGTTCCTGCCGATGGTCCTGGTGCTTGCACTGGCCGGGGCGCTCGCGGCGCAGGGTCAGACGCCGGAATCCATTGGCACGCTGCCCACCCACAAACCCCAATTCGTCGGCATGGTCGTCGGGGTGACGCTTGTTCTGGTCGCCCTCACCTTCCTGCCGGCACTGGCCTTGGGGCCACTCGCTGAAGGGCTGCACTGAAATGCGCTCGGCCACAACTGTATTAACGCCATCGGCGCCAGCCGGTCAGCGGCGGGTGCCGGGCGGGCCGCTCGACTCCGCCATGCTGCTGGCGGCACTGCCCGCGGCGTTGCGCAAGCTCGACCCCCGCACCCTGTGGCGTAACCCGGTGATGCTGATCGTCGAGGTCGGCGCGGTGTGGTCCACGATGCTGGCCATCGGCGAGCCGACCTGGTTCGGCTGGCTGATCGTGTGCTGGTTGTGGCTGACCGTGGTCATTGCGAATCTGGCCGAGGCGGTCGCCGAAGGCCGCGGGAAAGCGCAGGCCGACGCGCTGCGAAAATCCAAGTCCGACACCATCGCACGTCGGCTGCGCGGCTGGACGCCCAACACGCCCGGCGCCGAGGAGGCGGTCGCGGCGCCGCTGCTGCAACGGGGCGACATCGTCGTCGTCGAAGCGGGCCAGATCGTCCCTGGAGACGGCGACGTGGTGGAGGGCATCGCGTCGGTGGACGAATCGGCGATCACCGGGGAATCGGCCCCGGTGATCCGCGAATCCGGCGGGGACCGTTCCGCGGTCACCGGCGGGACACTGGTGTTGTCGGACCGGATCGTAGTCCGGATCACCCAGAAGCCAGGGCAGAGCTTTGTCGACCGGATGATCGCGCTGGTTGAGGGCGCCAACCGGCAGAAGACCCCGAACGAGATCGCGCTGAACATTCTGCTGGCCGCCCTGACCCTGATTTTCGTGGTGGCGGTCGCAACGCTGCAACCATTGGCGATCTACTCCAAGGCCAACAACCCGGGCGTCGCGGATACGGCGGCGCTCGACGGCAACGGCGTCACCGGCATCGTCTTGGTGGCACTGCTGGTCTGTCTGATCCCCACCACGATCGGAGCGCTGTTGTCGGCCATCGGAATTGCCGGCATGGACCGGCTGGTGCAGCGCAATGTGCTCGCCATGTCCGGCCGGGCTGTCGAGGCCGCCGGCGACGTCAACACATTGCTGCTGGACAAGACCGGCACGATCACGCTGGGTAATCGGCAGGCATCCGATTTTCTGCCAGTATGCGGGGTATCCGCCGCCGAGCTCGCCGACGCCGCACAACTGTCCAGCCTTGCCGATGAAACTCCCGAAGGCCGTTCCATCGTGGTCTACGCCAAGGAGGCCTACGGGCTGCGAACCCGGACACCGGGCGAGCTCACCACGGCGTCCTGGGTCGAGTTCACCGCGGTGACCCGGATGTCCGGCGTCGACATCGGCGGCCGCCAATTGCGGAAGGGCGCCGCCAATTCCGTCAGCGACTGGGTGCGTGGCCACGGCGGGGATATCCCGGCAGATCTCGGCCGGATCGTGGACGGCATCAGTGCTGCCGGCGGAACGCCGTTGGTGGTCGGCGAGGTGCTCGTCGGCGGTCCCGCCGTGGTGCTCGGTGTCATTCATCTGCGGGACGTGGTGAAGCAGGGCATGCGGGAGCGGTTCGACGCGATGCGCCGGATGGGTATCCGGACCGTGATGATCACCGGGGACAACCCGTTGACTGCCAAGGCGATTGCCGATGAGGCCGGCGTTGACGACTTCCTCGCCGAAGCCACCCCCGAAGACAAGTTGATGCTGATCAAACGCGAGCAGCAGGGTGGCCGACTGGTCGCGATGACCGGCGACGGGACCAACGACGCACCGGCGCTGGCGCAGGCCGATGTCGGGGTGGCGATGAACACCGGCACCAGCGCCGCCAAGGAGGCGGGCAACATGGTGGACCTGGACTCTGACCCCACCAAGCTCATCGAGATCGTAGAGATCGGCAAACAGCTGCTGATCACCCGAGGCGCCCTGACCACGTTCTCGATCGCCAACGACATCGCCAAGTATTTCGCCATCATCCCAGCGCTTTTCGTAACGATCTTCCCGGGCCTGGGGCTGCTCAACGTGATGAGGTTGTACAGCCCGCAGTCGGCGATCCTGTCGGCGGTGGTCTTCAACGCGCTGGTGATCGCGGCGCTGATTCCGCTCGCGTTGCGTGGGGTTCGCTACGTTCCGGGCAGCGCGTCGAAGTTGCTCAGCCGCAACCTCGCCGTTTACGGCCTGGGCGGGATCGTGGCCCCGTTCTTCGGGATCAAACTCATCGACCTGTTGGTTCAACTCCTGCCTGGGATGAGGTGATATGAGATTCGCGGGCTTGATTCGGGGCCACTGGGCCGCGTTGCGTGCGCTGCTGGTCTTGACGGCCGTCCTCGGTATCGGCTACCCGGTGTTCGTCTGGCTGGTGGCGCAGATCCCGGGCCTGCACAGTCGTGCGGAGGGCTCGTTGATCACCGACGCCGCTGGCCGACCGGTGGCGAGCGCACTGATCGGGCAATCGTTCACCGACCCTGCGGGCCGGCCACTGCCGCAGTACTTTCAGGGCAGGCCGTCGGGAGCGGGAGTCGGCTACGACACGTTGGCCAGCGGAGCGAGCAATCTGGGCCCGGAGAGCATCGTCGACCTACCCGATCGGCCGAGCCTGCTCACCCAGATCTGCGCCCGCAGCGTCGCCGTTGCGAAGACCGAAAGCCTTGACGCCGGGGCCGCGTCGCGGCCGTTCTGCACTGCCAGTGGGCGGGGCGCTGTGCTGGCGGTGTTCGGCCCGCGTGGCCCCAACGGCACCGTCGCCCGCCCGACCAGTGTGGTCAGCGTCAACGAGCCGTGTGCCCCCGGCCGTGATCCGTTTGTGTTCAGCTATCGCGGCGTTCGGGTGGCGTGCGCCCGGCCCGGCGAGGACTACTCGGCCGGCCAGATCGTCCCGATTCGGGGCGCTGCGGCCGAGCACCCGCGGGTTCCCGCCGACGCGGTCACCGCCAGCGGCAGCGGCCTGGACCCCGATATCTCACCGTCCTACGCCGAGCTTCAAGTCGACCGGGTCGCAAGGGCCCGGGGGATACCCGCCGAGCAGGTCCGCGCCGTGGTCCGCGCCCACCAGCGCGGCCGGCTGCTCGGATTCCTCGGTGAGTCCCGCGTCAATGTGGTCGCAGTGAACGTGGAACTGGACCATGAGCATCCTGTTCCGGGTTGCTGTTCCGATGGATGATCTACCGGTGACTGCTTATGGTTCGCGTGGCAGACGTGGGGAGTTGCGCATCTACCTGGGGGCGGCCCCCGGCGTCGGCAAGACATACGCGATGCTCGGCGAGGCCCACCGGCGCTTGGAACGAGGCACCGACCTGGTGGCCGCTGTCGTCGAGACGCACGGCCGGAGCAAGACAGCGGAACTGCTCGAGGGCATCGAGGTCGTTCCGCCCCGCCTGATCGACTATCGGGGAAGACGGTTTCCCGAACTCGACGTCCCTGCGGTGCTGGCTCGACGACCCCAGGTCGTGCTCGTCGACGAGTTGGCTCACACCAATACGCCGGGCAGCGTGAACCCCAAACGGTGGCAGGACGTCGAGGAACTGCTCGCCGCGGGAATCACGGTGATCTCTACGGTCAACGTGCAGCACTTGGAGAGCCTCAACGACGTCGTCGCGCAGATCACCGGGGTTGAGCAGCAGGAGACGGTGCCGGATTCGTTCGTCCGTCAGGCCTCCCAGATCGAGCTCGTCGACATCCATCCGGAGGCGCTGCGCCGCAGGCTCGCCCACGGCAATGTCTACGCACCGGAGAAGGTCGACGCGGCGTTGTCCAACTATTTCCGCGGCGGAAACCTCACCGCGCTAAGGGAATTGGCACTGCTATGGGTGGCTGACCAAGTGGACGCCGCACTGGCGAAGTACCGCGCAGACAAGAAGATCACCGCCACCTGGGAAGCCCGCGAGCGGGTGGTGGTGGCCGTGACCGGCGGCCCGGAGTCGGAGACGCTGGTTCGGCGTGCCTCGCGGATCGCATCGAAGTCCAGCGCCGAGTTGCTGGCGCTTCATGTGCTGGCCGGCGACGGACACTCGGCCGTTCCTAGTGCACGGTTGGGAAAGATCCGTGAGCTGGCGACCAGTCTCGGTGCCTCGCTGCACCTCGTCGTCGGCGACGACGTGCCGACCGCACTGCTGGACTTCGCCCGGGAAGTCAACGCGACCCAGCTTGTGCTCGGGACGTCGCGGCGGTCCCGCTGGGCGCACTTGTTCGACGAGGGCATCGGCGCCATGGTGGTGCGACGGTCCGGCAAGATCGACGTCCACATCGTGACTCACGAAGAGTCCAAGCAAGGTTTGCGAATCACACCGATCTCGCCACGGCAACGGCGTGCGCTGCCGTGGCTGGCCGCGGTGCTCGTACCGTCGGTTGTCTGCGCGATCACGGCGACATGGCTGGATCCGGTACTGCGCCTCGGCGGCGAGAGCGCGCTGTTCTTCGTCAGCGTGCTGGCGGTGGCCTTACTCGGCGGTGTCGCCCCAGCGATCCTTTCGGCCCTGATCTCCGGGCTGCTGCTCAACTACTACCTGATCGAACCCCGGCACAGCTTCACCATCGCCGAAACCGATTCCGCGGTCACGGAGATCGTGCTGCTGTTGGTTGCGGTCGCGGTGTCGGTGCTCGTGGATCGTGCCGCGGAACGTACCCGGGAGGCCGGGCGTGCCTCCCAGGAAGCCGAGCTACTGGCTTTGTTCGCCGGGTCGGTGTTGCGGGGCGCCGACCTTGAGACGCTGCTGGAACGTGTCCGGGAGACATATTCCCTACGGGCGGTGAGCATCCTGCGGAGGCCTACCATCGACGGCCAGCAGGCCGGTCAGGCGGTGATCGCGGCCGCGGGCAATGACCCGTGTACGACTGTCGACGCCGCGGACACCGCCATTGACGTCGGCGACGACGAGTTCTGGATGCTGATTTCCGGCAGGCAGTTGGCGGCGCGTGATCGGCGGGTGCTGTCCGCGGTGGCCAAGCAGGCGGCCGGGTTGGTCAGGCAACGTGAGCTGACCGATGAGGCGAGCCGATCGGAGGCTGTGATGCGAGCCGATGAGCTGCGCCGCTCGCTGCTGTCGGCGGTCAGCCATGATCTGCGTACGCCCCTGGCGGGCGCCAAGGCCGCGGTGTCGAGCCTGCGCGCCGACGACGTCGGTTTCTCGCCGGAGGACACTCGTGAACTGCTGGCCACCGTGGAAGAGTCGATCGACCAACTCACCGCTCTGGTCGGAAATCTCCTCGACTCTTCCCGGTTGGCCGCCGGAGTGGTACACCCCGAGCTGGGCCGGGTGTACCTGGAAGAAGTCGTGGAACGGGCGCTGGTCAGTATCGGGCGGGGCAAGACCGGCTTCTTCCGTTCGGGCATCGACAGGGTCAAAGTCGACGTTGGTGACGAAGTGGCGTTGGCCGACGCCGGACTGCTGGAACGGGTGCTGGCCAATCTTCTGGACAACGCGTTGCGCTATGCACCCGATGGCCCGATCCGGGTCAGTGCGTGTCGGGTCGGGGATCGGGTTCTGATCAACGCCGCCGATCAGGGACGTGGCCTACCGCCGGGCGGGGAGCGCCTCTTCGAGCCGTTCCAGCGGATCGGCGATCAGAACAACACCACCGGGATCGGCCTGGGCTTGTCGGTCGCACGCGGGTTCGTCGAGGCGATGGGCGGAACGGTCTCCGCCACGGAGACGCCGGGAGGCGGCCTCACCATGGTTGTGGATCTGGCCGCGCCCCCGGCGACGTGACTATGACGCGTTATGCGTGCTTCCAGACAACCTTGTCGACTCCGGCAGCGTCACGGTAGACGACGCTGTCGGGCGCGGTGCCGTTCTTGACATCGAAGTAGAGCCGACCACTGGTCTGGCTACCCGCGGCGATCGGCCCGTTGGGCAGGCCGTCGACCTCATTGCCCTTCATCACCGCGAATGTTGAGCTGTTGACGGCGCGCGCGTTGAAGTCAGCGATGTTCGGAGTGGGCGAACCGCTTACCGCCCGGGCGGTCACATCCGAGTACCAAATGCCGTCGTTGTGCCCGCTGGGTTGCAGGTCGCTGACGGTGTAGGCGATGGCCCCACCCGGGCTCTGAATCTCTTGGGTTTGACCGAATCCGACCACCGTCGGGTCCGCAGAAGCCGGTGCCACCGCAAGCATTCCGGCCGTCGTGAGGCCGGCCGCTGCTACTGCCGTCTTCTTGGCGATCTGGGAGAACATCACGGTAAAACTCCTTCCGCTAGGTTCTCCCAGGCATATCCGCGCCGGCGGATTTCAAAACCTCAAAAATTCACACTTCGAATCGATAGCCCATCCCTGCCTCGGTGAGCAGGTGTTTGGGGTTCGAGGGATCGTTCTCGAGTTTGCGGCGCAACTGCGCCAGATAGACCCGAAGGTATTGAGTTTCCTTTGCGTATGCCGGGCCCCAAACCTGGGTGAGTAACTCGTCGCGGCCGACCAGCTTTCCCCGGTTTCGCACCAGCATCTCCAGCATGCCCCATTCGGTGGGAGTCAGATGGACCTCGCCGCCGTTCTTGGTGACTTTCTTGGCCGCCAGATCCACGGTGAACGAAGCGGTCTCCACTATTGGCTGGTCGGTTTCGGCGGTCGCGGCGTTGCGTCGCGCGGCGGCGCGCAGCCGAGCCAGGAATTCGTCCATTCCGAATGGCTTGGTCACGTAGTCGTCGGCGCCGGCGTCGAGCGCCTCCACCTTGTCGGCCGAGTCGGTGCGAGCGGACAGCACGATCACCGGCACGGTCAGCCAGCCCCGCAGCCCGGCCAGCACCTCGATGCCGGAGATGTCGGGCAGCCCCAGATCGAGGATCACCACGTCCGGGCGTTGCTCGGCGGCGGCACGCAGGGCGCCGGCGCCGGTCGCCGCGGTGACGACTTCATAGCCGCGCACCGACAGGTTGATCTTCAGCGCGCGCAGAATCTGCGGCTCGTCATCGACTACCAGGACTCGTGTGCTCATCAGCTCTCTCCCGCCGGTGCGGCCAGGTCGACCACCATGGTCAACCCGCCGCCCGGTGTCTCTGTCGCCGAAATGGTGCCGCCCATCGCCTCGGTGAAACCTCGTGCCACCGACAGCCCGAGACCGACGCCGCTGGTGTTGTCGCGGTCGCCGAGGCGCTGGAACGGATCGAACACGTGCGCTTCGCCGCCGCGGGGCAGTCCGCGACCC
>LZME01000043.1 GCA_001673575.1 Mycolicibacter heraklionensis
GATCGTCGCGTACGTCCGGCAGAACGCCGGTCGGTTCGCCATGCAGGACGCGATCTGGCGCGGCACCTACTACACGCCCGCCGGGCCCAGCGGTGGCGGCAACGGCCACTACGACCACGTGCACATCACCACGTTCGGCGGGGGTTACCCCAATGGCAGCGAGGAGTACCTGCGCGAGGAAGCCGGACCGCCCCCGGCCTGACGGGGCCTAGCGCACTGGGTCTTTGGCGTTGCCGGCCTGCCACTGCGACCACGGCACGTTCCAGTCGCCGAGGCCCTCATTGCCGGGCAGCAGCGAGCCGATGGTGTTGTTGATCTGCACCACGTCGCCGCGCTTGACGTGGTCGTAGAACCACAGCGCGTTGCTGGGGCTCACGTTGATGCAGCCATGGCTGGTGTTGGCGTAACCCTGGGCCCCCACCGACCACGGGGCCGAGTGCACGAAGATGCCGCTGTAGGAGATCTGGGTGGCCCAGTCCACGTCAGTGCGATATCCGTTGGGCGAGTTGACCGGAACCCCGTAGGTCGACGAGTCCATGACGATGTGCGCGAAGCGCTCCCCGACGATGTAAGTGCCGTTGTTGGTCGGGGTGCTTTCCTTGCCCATCGAGACCGGCATGGTCTTGGCTACTTCGCCGTTGATGCGCACCACCATCGACTTGGTGTCGTCATCGACGGTGGCGATCACCTCGTCGCCGATGACGAAGTGGCTGGTCGCATTGTCCTGCCCGTAGACGCCGTTGCCCAGGTCCACCCCGTAGGTGTTGACCTGCACGTCGACGTTGGTTCCGGGCTTCCAGAAGGCCTGGGGCCGCCAGCGGACCTCGCGATTGTTCAGCCAGTAGAACGCGCCCGTCACCGGAGGCTCGGTGGTGATGGTGATCGCTTTCTCGGCCGCCTCGCGGTCAACGATGTTCTCGTCGAACCGAATTGCCACCGGCTGACCAACGCCGACGACCTCGCCGTCACGCGGCATGACGTAGGGCATGGTCAGGTTCTGCGGCGAGTGCGTCTGGAACGTCATCTGCCGGCTGGTCACGCCACCGAGGCCCAGCGCCTTCGCGTTGACCGTGTAGCGCTTGTTGTAGCCGAGCTGCTCGGATGTCGCCCAGGTCAACCCGTCGGCACTGAGCTTGCCGTCGACGATAGAGCCGTACTCATTGACCATGGTGACCGAATCGAGCACGCCGTCCTCGGCGGTCACGGTCACCGGCGCGTCCACCGCAACCCCGACAGCCTTGTCGGTTACCGACGCAGTGACCTTGGGAATCAGCAGGTCAGCGAAGGGAGTGCCCTTGTCGGTGATGATCTTGGCCGCTTCGGCGTCGGCGTTATTGCCGCACGCGCTCAAGCTCATTACCGCGGCCGGAACCATCAGCAATGCCGCTGCCCGGGACCCGAACCCCCGACAACGTTCCGCCAAACCAACCTGCCCCATGCTTTTCCCACCTGACCATGCTGATGCTGCTCGCAGGCAGTCTAGTGGGTAATCGGAACTGCCGCCGTGCCGTCCAGAAGAGCGCTCTGACGTCGCGATTTCGTCTCCCGGCGCGGCGCCTGTTATTGTCTCTTTCGCGGTTCTTGACCGCCCAGCGCCGTTAGCTCAGTTGGTAGAGCAGCTGACTCTTAATCAGCGGGTCCGGGGTTCGAAACCCTGACGGCGCACTTAGTTCGGAGGATATTTCGATATTCCGCTGCGCCTTCGGGTGTATGCGATCGGTTCGAAATCCGTTTCCCATCAACAGACCAAGATCAGGTCTGCTGTTGCGTTGCTTGTGCCGAAGCGGGGTTGCGGCCATCATGGGCCAGCTCGGCGTGGCCGCGACGATCGCTGCCATCGCAACCTGCGCCCCTCGTCGACGCGCTGCCGCAACGCAGCGACGCCGACCCATCCAGCCGCCCGGGCCCGGGGATGGTAGCTCCGCCCTGCGGCAAGTCCGCCGATGTCACCAACTGTTCACCGAACCTTCACCCAGTTAGGTTAGGTTTCCCTATGGTAATGCTTATTATCGAACTCGCAGGATTCTGCCCCCTAACCCTAGGGAATCACACAGACAAAGCTGAAGGAGTCACCTGTGGAGTTCGCCGTACATCCCGATACGACCAGGCTCGGCAACGGCCGCCCAACCCGCCTAGCGGCCGCCGGGATCGCGTTGGCGGGAGCGAGCCTGATCGCCGTCAACCCGGTTGCGCCCATGCTGCAGGACACCATTCGGCAACAGGCTGTGCAGTTGACGGGCTGGGAATCGCTGTTCGAGCGAACCAGTGAGAACCTGACCGCGCTGATGGAGAGCTCCAACGTCAATACTCTGCTGGGCCAGTACGGCAGCAACTGGAGCGACTACGCCCAGCTGATCATCGGCATGGAAGACGTCCCGCTGGACGCGCGGGAGGGCATGTCACCTCGCTTCATCACCTCGGGCTTCGCCGGCATCAACGAGGCGCTCGACAAGATGATCGACGGCGACGAGTCCAACCCCGTCCGGTACCCGGGGCTCGAGGTGCTGATGGAGCGGATCTCCGACTACATGTCGCAGGGAGACCCCTTCAACGCATTCAACGAGTTCAACATCTGGTACCTCTACGGCATCGAAGAGATGGGCAAGTCCCTGGGCCCGGTGCTGTCCATTCCCGCCCGCGAGATGATGAACCAGTCCAGCCTGCTGAACGAATTCATCGGGCCCCTCGATGGTTGGGCGTTCATCAAGCAGGTCAGCGACGCAATGATGTCGCCGATGATCGGTGCCGTGTACCAACTGACCCAGAACATCACCGCTGCAGCCGGCGGCGACCTAGAGGCGCTGTTCAACCTGCCCGCCGACCTGCTGAACACCGTGCTCAACGGATACATCGTGCCCGAGACCGAGGACGTCTTCACCGGCATACTCACCGAAGATGGCATCTTCGACCTGCTGCTGAACCAGTGGCCGGCACGGGCGGCCGAGGCCCTCACCGTCGGCACCGCGGATCTACCGGTCAACGCCGTGGAGGTGCCGGACCTCGGGGCGGCCGGAGCTGACCTGCTGGACGGCGGGTTGTGGGACGCCTTGGGCTTCTAGACCCATCGATTCCTGAACATGTAGAACGCAACGGCGGCCGGGAGGGACCCTGAGTCCCTCCCGGCCGTTTCGGTCTTATTGCGACGGTGTCGACCCTTCCGCCTCCTTGACGATCCGGTAACTCGGGTCGGACATGTACACCGGCCCATTGCCGTTCCGTCGCGCCTTACCGGTGAGGGCAACCACGTCACCCGGGCCGATGTCGGTGCCCCGTCCCGCATGAAAAGTCGCGCGCAGCTCGCCGGTGCCGTCGCCGACCACCGCGACGCGGACCGGCTTGCCGCGACTGATGCTGTCATCGACCTCGTTGACCCGGCCCTCGATGGTGGACAGGTGACCGACGATGAGGGCGTCCACCGCGATGGCATCCGGCGGCGGCGCCGGATGCTCGTAGCGGTCCACGTCCTGCTGGTCGTGGCGCGCCACCCACTGCTGCAGCTTCCCCACCTCGCGAACAAGGCGCTGTTCGAACAGATCCGGAAACGCCTGCCGCACACGCGATTGCACGTCGTAGGGCACGATCGTCGCCGCCGCGTCGGGAACCACGCTCACGGCCTTGGCGATCTTGTCGGCGGTGCGATCGTGC
This sequence comes from Mycolicibacter heraklionensis, assembly GCA_001673575.1. GTDB lineage: Bacteria > Actinomycetota > Actinomycetes > Mycobacteriales > Mycobacteriaceae > Mycobacterium > Mycobacterium heraklionense_A. Next base: position 3,646 of record LZME01000043.1, read on the forward strand.
AGCAGCCGGCCCAGCAGCGGCGCGTAGGTGCGTCGGGGCAACAACACGGTCACGTGGCAGTCCGGATATTGGGCCCGCGCAGTGTCGACCAGTTGCTGGGCGGTGCGCGTCAGCCGACGGTCCGGGCAGTCGACCACCCGCAGCGGCGTATCGAGTCCGTAGTACTCCCAGCGCTGCTGCAGCAGCGCAGCGTGGGCGGCGTCGACCACCAGGTGCACAGCGACCAGATCGTCGGCGTAGAGCCCTTTGCCGTAACGCAGGGCTTCGAGCACCGCCAGATCCAGCGAATGCACAAAGACCATCACCCGGTGACGGGCGTATTTGACCGAGTCAGGCCGGTCGGTGCGGAATCGCTCCAGGATCGCGGCCTCGGCCCGGTATTCCCGGTTGAGCCGGATCAGCACCACCACCAGCAATGGGAACACGACCACGACGAGCCAGGCTCCCTCGGTGAACTTCGCCACCGCGAAGATCCCCACCACCACGGTGGATAACAGCCCTGCCGAGAAATTGATGACGAGCTTATACCGCCATCCCGATTCCCGATGCGTCACATGATGTTTGGCCATGCCGTAGCCGGCCATCGCGAATCCGGTGAACACCCCGATCGCGTAGAACGGCACCAGCGCGTTGACCGAACCGCCGGTGACCACCAGCAGAGTCACCGCCAAGACGGTGAGCACGATGATCCCGTTGGAAAAGACCAGCCGATGCCCGCGCTTGGTCAACTGGCGCGGCAGGAAGCGGTCTTCGGCGACGAAGCTGGCCAGCATCGGAAACCCGTTGAAGCTGGTGTTCGCGCCGGTGAACAGGATCAACGCCGTCGCCGTCTGCACCAGTACGTAGAGCACCTGCCCCAGCCAGCCGCCGCCGAACACCGCCCGGGCCACCTCGGAGAGCACCGAGGGATACCCGACCGCGTACGGCGGGGTGTGAGTGCGGTAGGCCAGGTAGGTGACGCCTGCCAGCAGGAAGCCCAGAATGCACGCCATCGTGGTGAGCACCCGCCGCGCGTTGAGGCCCTGCGGCTTCTGGAAGACGCTGACGGTGTTGGAGATGGCCTCCACACCGGTCAGCGATGACCCGCCGTTGGCGAACGCGCGCAGCACCACCAGGACCGTCGCCCCCATGATCAGCCCATTGCCCTGATGCACCGGCACCGCCCCGGGGAGATGCTCGGCGTCGTAAACCGGTAAGCCCCAGAAGGTCTCGCGCACCACGCCGACGATGATCATCAGCCCGAGCATGCCTATGAAGAAGTAGGTCGGTACCGCGAACGTGCGGCCGGCTTCTCGCACACCGCGCAGGTTCGCGTAACACATCACGATCACCACTGCGACCGTGATCTCCAGGCTGTAGGGGCCCAGCGGGCGGATCGCTGAGACGACGGCCACGGTGCCGGCCGCCGATTGCACCGCGACGGTCACCACATAGTCGATCAGCAGCGCCGCGGCGGCGACCTGCGCCACGCGGGGGCCGAAGTTCTCCCGCGAGACGATGTAGGAACCGCCGGCCCGGGTGTAGGTCATCACCACCTGGCGATACGAGGCGGTGACCAGTACCAGGATCAGTAGGACCACACCGGTGATGGGCAGCAGCAGCGCGAATGCCGCCAGACCGGCGAACGGCAGCAGCTCGATCAGGATCTCCTCGACACCATAGGCGTTCGACGAGATCGCGTCGGGTGAAAGTACTCCTAACGCAACCGGATTCGACAACCGCTCGGAGCGCAGCGCACCGGTGACCAGCGGCCGTCCCAGCACCAGCCGCTTGAGCGTGTAGCCGATCGGGTCAGGCCGCGGCGCCGGGGGCTGTTGGGCGCGCACCGCAATATCTTCGCCCCGGCAGCATCACGCCACCAGACCCCAATTTTCGCGCCGGAGCGCGGCGGTCTCAGCGGTTGCGGACTCGGCGAATCGTCAGGATGAGGATGAGCCCGCCGACACCGGCCAGCGACGCCATCACCGCCGGTTGGGTGACGATCTCGACCGCCCGGGCCTTGGCGCGGTCGGCCAGCCGACGCGGGTTGGCCCGGTCCGCGAGGATATCGACCGTCGACGCCAGCTGCTCGCGGGCCTGATCGATGTCCTTCTTAATCGTGTCGGGATCGCGTTCCGCCACTGTCGTCCTCCCTGTCCGATGCTGCCCCTGTCGAACTACCCTAGAGCAGCCGGGGTTCGTCTCACGCTCCGGCGAGCAGAAAGGGGCAATTGTTGACCGACACCGCACGCCTGGCGCCCGGCGATGAAGCGCCCGCGTTCAGTCTTCCCGACGCCGACGGCAACACCGTGTCGCTGGCCGACTACCGCGGACGACGGGTTGTCGTCTACTTCTACCCGGCCGCGTCGACCCCCGGCTGCACCAAGCAGGCCTGCGACTTCCGGGACAACCTGCGCGACTTCAACGACGCCGGCCTCGACGTCGTCGGCGTCTCCCCCGACAAGCCGGCCAAGCTGGCCAAGTTCCGCGACACCGAGGGATTGACCTTTCCGCTGCTGTCCGACCCGGACAAGTCGGTGCTGGCGGCCTGGGGCGCCTACGGCGAGAAGAAGATGTACGGCAAGACCGTGCAGGGCGTCATTCGCTCGACGTTCGTCGTCGACGAGGAGGGCAAGATCGCCGAAGCCCAATACAACGTGCGGGCCACCGGACACGTCGCGAAACTGCGGCGCGATTTGTCGGTCTGACCCCCGAGGTCGCTTTCCGCCGACCGAGAAGGAGCAGGGCATGCCGGTCATCCGGACGAGTTTGTGGTTCGACACCCAGGCGCTGGAAGCCGCCGAGTACTACGTGTCGATCTTTCCCAATTCGAAGGTCACCGACATCTCCTACTGGGGCGCGGAGAATCCCGAGCGCGACGGCAGCCCGCTGGAAGTGCTGTTCGACCTCGACGGGCGGCAGTTCTCCGCAATCAACGGCGGACCGAACTTCACGCTGGACGAAGCCATCTCGATCCAGGTCTACTGCGCCGATCAGGCCGAAGTCGACCACTACTGGGCCGCGTTGAGCGCTGGCGGCAAGGAAGTCCAATGCGGCTGGCTCACCGACCGATACGGCCTGTCTTGGCAGATCATCCCGCAACGGCTGTCGCAGTTGATGACCGATCCAGACCCCGAGCGCGTACGCCGGACGAAACAGGCAATGTACACAATGGTCAAGCTCGACATTGCCGCGTTGGAGGCGGCAGCGGAGGGGAGTTGAACCTACCCCCACAAACAAGGTTTGTGAGCTGACAAGGACAACCCGACTAGCCACGGACTGCCGGCGGGCGGAGCATTATTTCCAACGGTCGGGATCGAGCGATCAACAAGGCGCGCTACTCCCAGCTCGTTGGAAGGCAGGAAGATGACTGAGCACAGCTGGGCAGTGATCGGAGCAGGTCCCGCGGGTATTGCCGCGGTGGGCCGGCTGCTCGACCATGGCGTCCCCGGGAGCGAGATCGTCTGGATCGATCCCGACTTTGCCGCCGGTGATATCGGCGCCAAATGGCGCGCCGTCCCGGGCAACACCCATGTGTCGCTCTTCCTCGATTACTTGAACGGCTCGCAGGCATTCCGGTTCTCCGAAGCGCCCCACTTTGAGCTGACCGACATCGATCCCGGTCACACCTGCCCGCTCGGCCTCATCGCCGATCCGTTGGTATGGATCTCCCAACACCTCTCAGAGCGGGTCAACGCCATTCGCGCGGTGGCCACCGAGCTCACCCTGCGCAACCGGCGGTGGTTGGTGAGCACCCCGGACTCCGAGATCGAAGCCAAGAACGTGATCCTGGCCGTCGGTTCAGTTCCCAAGACACTTCAGCATCCGCACTTGGAAGAGATTCCGCTCGAGGTGGCACTGAACCCCGACAAGCTCGGTCAGCTGGCGTTGGGCGACGCCACGGTAGCGGTCTTCGGTTCGTCGCACTCATCGATGGTGGCCCTGCCCAACCTGTTGAACACCCAGGCACAGAAGGTCGTCAACTTCTATCGGAGCCCTACCAAATACGCTGTCTACCTTGGCGATCAGATTCTGTTCGACGACACTGGCCTGAAGGGAAATGCCGCAACGTGGGCCCGCGAGAACATCGACGGAACCTATCCGGAGCGCCTGGAACGGTATCGGGTAGACGACAAGGAGTTCTCCGAGCAGCTCCAATCCTGTAGCCACGTTGTCTACACCGTCGGCTTCACCCGACGCCAGCTCCCCGCGACCCCGCAGTGGGGTGAGCTGGAATACGACCCGGTGAACGGGATCCTGGCCCCGGGACTGTTCGGGGTCGGAATTGCTTTCCCCGAGTACGGAATCGACTCGTTCGGATCTGGGCAGTATCGGATCGGAATGATCAAGTTCATGCAGCGGCTCAACGGCGCGCTGCCCCTGTGGTTGCAGTACGGCACGTAGCTTCGGCGTGTATCAGCGCAGCCGGTTGCCGCCGATATGACTCAACAGGTGCCGCGCCGCACCGGCCGGCGGCGTCCGCCCACCCGTCCAGATCGCCCTAAGCTCCCGGTGCAGGTCTAATTCCGGGACCTCGACGCTGCGAAGCCGGCCGACCGCAAGGTCATCGGCGACCGCCAACCTGCTCATCACCGCCGGCCCGGCCCCGGCCAGTACGGCACCACGCACGGCGACCGACGACGACAGTTCCAATGCCGGGCGTGCCTGTTCCACCTCGTGCCCCAGCACTGCACGTAACGCCGACGTCAGTGAGTCACGGGTGCCCGAACCCTGTTCCCGCACGACCAGCGGGGCCTGGCTGAGCTCTGCGGCGGTGACACCTTTGGCGCGACGCACCCATTTGTGGTCGGGTGGCACGATCACCACAAGGTCGTCGTGCGCGACGACACGGCTGCGAATACCGGTCAGCGCCCCCGGACTCTCGATGAAGCCCAGGTCCGCCGATCCGTCTCGCACGCTGGCAATGGCCTGCTCGCTGTTGGTGGCGGTCAGAATGACCTCCGGTGCCTCGCGGCCGGTCCGCGTCGCGGAGGTCTGCAGTGACACAATCCAGCGAGGCATCAGCTGTTCGGCGATCGTCAGACTCGCAACCACTTTCATCTTCTTGCGGCTTGCGGTCCGCAACGAAGCCAGCCCGGCATCGACGTGACTGGCGACATCCAGTAGCTGGTCCGCCCATTCCGTCACGACCGCCCCGGCCGAAGTCAACTGCGAACCACGCGCACTACGCGTTACCAGTCGCACACCGGTCTGGGCTTCCATCGCTGTCAGGCGTGCCGAAACCGCCTGCTGCGTCAGCCCCAGCTCCCGCCCCGCAGCGCCAAGGCTGCCGGTTCTGGCGATAGCCACCAACATCTCGAACGCCGACAGATCGGGCATGCGGGGGCTCAGCGCCATCTCCCCATGCAATCACAAGTGGCCCTTGTGGGCCCGCCGATCAAGGATCGAGGGTCCACAACAGCCGGTAGTAGTCGATGCGCTCCTGGTCTCGTCGGACTCCGTAGGCATCAAGGAGCACATCAGTCCAATCGGCACCGTAGTTCCACTCAGTGCTCCAGGTGGCCACCGCCAGATCGGCCCAGCGATCGGCAATCCCCAGTTCGCCGAGGTCGACGTGCCCCGTGGGGCGCCCCTCGTCGCTCAGCAAGGTGTTCGGTGCACAGGCGTCGCCATGGCACACCACCAGCCGATCAACCGGAGGCGGATCGGCCACCCGCTGCAACGCCTGCGCAACGGTGAATCCGGCGAACTCAGCAGGCCACTCAGCCGGATCCAGTTGACCGGAACGGTGATTGGCGTCCGCGACCCGCCGCTCGGCACTCCAGTCGAACGGACATTCCGCCACCGGCAAGCCGTCGTGCAGCGCCCGTAGTCCCCGCCCGATGCCCGTCACTGCTGGGCGCGGGTCGGCGATCCATCGCGGCGCGACCGCATTGGTGCCGGGCAGTGCCTCGGTGACCAGCCATTGCCCCTGTTCGTTGCGGCCGTGATCGACTACGCGTGGCACCGGCATGTAGTCGAGCGCCCACCGCAGTCGCGCCGCCTCGGCGGACAGGTCGATACCGCTGTCGATCGGCGACCACTTGATGAAGCGGCGCCCGGCGAGGCCGGTGACCTCGAACGTGGTGCCGCCGACCTCGTTGAGCCACACCGGGCGTGGATCATCGTCGCCGGCCAGCTGTCGTACGGCATCCGGCACGGTCTGCGGTAGTTGCGGTGGGCCAGCGATCATCAGGCGGGCTGACCGCCCAGCTTTTCCAGTAACAGCGCTTCGGCGGTAGCGGCGCGTTCCAGCACACCCAGGTGCAGGCTCTCGTTGATGCTGTGCGCCTGGGTGCTGGGGTCCTCCACCCCGGTGACCAGAATGGTCGCCTGCGGGTATGCAGCGGCGAACTCGGCGATGAATGGGATGGAGCCGCCCATGCCCATGTCTATGGGCTCAACGCCCCAGGCCTGGACGAACGCGGCCCGCGCGGCGTCGTACACCGGGCCGGTGGCGTCGATGGCGTAGGGCTGGCCGACATCGCCCGGGGTGACGGTCACCTGGGCTCCCCACGGCGCGTGCTGCTCTAGGTGAGCGGTGAGCGCGTCCAGGTGAGCGGCGGCGTCGCCGCCGGGTGCCACGCGCAGGCTGATCTTGGCGCGGGCCCGCGGAATCAGCGTGTTCGACGACGCCGCAATGCTCGTGGTGTCGATACCGATAACGGTGATCGCAGGCTTGGCCCACATCCGCTGTGGCACCGAGCCGGAGCCGATCTCGGTCACCCCGTCCAGCAGTCCGGTATCGGCACGTACGCGCTCGGGCGGGTAATCGACCGGTGCCGCAGTGCCTTCATGAAGCCCGGCGACGGCGACGTTGCCCTCGTCGTCGTGCAGGCTTGCCAGCAGCCGCACCAGGACGGTCAGCGCGTCGGGCACCACCCCACCCCACAACCCCGAGTGCAGACCGTGGTCTAGCGTCGCGACCTCCACCACGCAGTCGGCCAGCCCCCGCAGCGACACCGTCAGTGAGGGAACGTCGGTGCTCCAGTTGTCGGAGTCGGCGATCACGATCACGTCGGCGCTCAGCGCCTCGCGGTGCGCGGCAAGCAGCGCCCCCAGCGACGGCGATCCGGATTCCTCCTCACCTTCGACGAAGACCGTCACACCGACCGGCGGGTGGCCGCCGTGCGCCCGGAATGCCGCCAGATGTGTTGCGATACCGGCCTTGTCGTCGGCGGTGCCGCGGCCGTAGAGGCGCCCGTCGCGTTCGGTGGGTTCGAACGGCGGTGAATCCCACTGCCCCACGTCGCCTTCGGGCTGCACGTCGTGGTGCGCGTAGAGCAACACAGTCGGGGCACCCGGAGGCGGCGGATAGTGCGCGATAACTGCCGGCGCACCGCCCTCGGCGACGATCTGCACCTGCGGAAAACCCGCCAGGCTCAGCAGGTCTGCGACACGCTGAGCGCTGCGGTGCACCTCGGGTCGTCGCGCAGGGTCGGCCCACACCGACTCGATGCGCACCAGATCCTCCAGGTCGGCCCGCACCGACGGCAGGACGTCGCGGACTCGCTGAATCAGTTCACTACGACGAGCAGACATGAAAGCACCCTACGACGCAGCATTTTGGGGGTTTTCACGACTGCTCGGCGTCAATTGATCTCCAGGATGGCGACGGCAGCGGCGGTGTCGGCCTCGTGGGTCAGCGACACGTGGATCGTCACGTCGGCCAGATGCTGCGCGATCTCACCGGAGAGTCGCACCTTCGGACGTCCCCACGTGTCGGTGACCACCTCGATGTCGCGGTGAATCGCCTCCGGCAGCACCGGTTTCTGGGCAAACCGCGACCCCGACCATGCCTTGATCACCGCCTCCTTGGCCGCCCAGCGGGCCGCCAGGTGCCGCGCCGCCGACGAACTCTTGTCCGAGGCGTCGCGACGCTCCCCGGGGGTGAACGTCTCGGCGAACACCGTCCCGGGTTGGTCGACCTGCTCGGCGAAGTCGGGAATCGACACCAGGTCGATCCCGACACCAACGATGCCCATAACCAGTGACGCTATCCGATGTAGACGTCGCCGTCGCCGAGCCGTGCCGCGGGGTTGAGCAGCATCGCCGACTCCTGGCGCTTCTCCGGTGAGTCGTGGTCGAACCGCCGGTCCGCGGGCCGCTCGTACATCGGCTTGCCACCGGCGATCGCCGAGGCGAGTCGCCGCTGACCGGCCAGCACGCGAGAGTCAGCCTGCTCCAGATACGCCGCACGCTGACTCGGGTCCAGCGCCGCCAGGAACGCCGCCGGGTGTACCAGGGCAACCAGACCGGAGACGTGACCGAAGCCGAGGCTGGTGACCAAACCGGCCTTGAGCGGGAACTTCTCCCCCAGCTCCAGCGTCTCGCGCACCCACACCAGGTGCCCGGCGGTGGCCAGCTCGTCGTCGACACAGTCCAGGCTGCGGTTGGGCGGGATGACCCCGTCGCGCAGCACCTGGCACAGGCCCATCATCTGGAAGACCGCCGCGCCGCCCTTCGCGTGCCCGGTGAGGCTCTTCTGGCTGATGACGAACAGCGGCGCACCGTCGGAGCGGCCCAGCGAGTCGGCCAGCCGCTCGTGCAGCTCGGTCTCGTTGGGGTCGTTGGCCAACGTCGAGGTGTCGTGCTTGGAGACCACCGCGATGTCGTCGGCACCCACACCCAGCTTGGCCAGCGAACGGGCCAACATCGAGTCCTTGCCGCCCCGGCCCGCACCCAGGGCACCCAGTCCCGGAGCGGGGATCGAGGTGTGCACGCCGTCGGCGAAGCTCTGCGCGTAAGCCACCACCGCCAGGACCGGCAGGCCCATCTTGGCGGCCAGGTCGCCGCGGGCCAGCAGAATGGTGCCGCCACCCTGAGCTTCGACGAAGCCCAACCGGCGCCGGTCGTTGGCGCGGGAGAACTTCGAGTCGCTGATTCCCTTGGCGCGCATCATCTCGGTATCGGCGGTGGCCGCCATGTCACCGAAGCCGATGATGGCCTCCAGGGTCAGGTCGTCGTAGCCGCCGGTGACCACCAGCTCGGCCTTGCCCAGCCGGATCTTGTCGACGCCCTCCTCGACCGAGACCGCCGCGGTGGCACAGGCGGCCACCGGGTGGATCATCGCGCCGTAGGACCCGACGTAGCTCTGTACCACGTGCGCGGCAACGACATTGGGCAGAACTTCCTGCAGGATGTCGTTCGGCTTGGCCCGCCCGAGCAGGTTGCCGTGGTACATGGTCTGCATCGAGGTCATGCCGCCCATGCCGGTGCCCTGAGTGCTGGCCACCAGCGACGGGTGCACCCAGCGCATCAGCTCGGTCGGGGTGAAGCCCGCCGACAGGAACGCGTCGACGGTCGCGACGATGTTCCACAGCGCCACCCGGTCGATGGAGGTGGCCATGTCCTGGCTGATCCCCCACACCGTCGGGTCGAATCCGGTCGGGATCTGCGCACCCACGGTGCGCGACAGCTTGCTCTTGCGCGGCACCCGAATCTCGGTGCCGGCCTTGCGGATCACCTGCCAGTCCGAGGAGTCCGGCACCGGGCGCACCACGGTGTGCTCGGGGTCGAACTCGACGAACGCCCGGGCGTCGGCCTCGCTGGAGACCACGAACGAGAAGTCCTTGTCAAGGAACACACTGACCAGCAGCGGTGAGGCGTGGTCGGGGTCGATCGCGCCGTCATCGACGAACTCGCGAACACCGACGCGTTCCACCACGGCGTCGTGGTAACGCTCCACCAGCTCGGCCTCGTCGACCAGCTCACCGGTCGCGGTGTCATACCAACCCGGGGTCGGGTCGTCCTCCCACTTGACCAGGCCAGTGGTCCAGGCCAGCTCGAGCACCCCAGCGGCCGACAGCTCGCCGGAGACCTCCATCTCGAAGCGGGTGCGCGACGAGCCCAGCGGCCCGAGTTCGGCGCCACCGACGATGACCACCAGGTCGGCCGGGTCGACGTCGAGGTCGGCCCAGGCCGGCGGGGGTGCCGGAGTGTGGCCCCGCGGCGGGCTCGGCAGCGCCGCAATGGTGTTGCCGGCGTCAGCCTCGTCGTCGGCTGCGGCTTCGCTCGTCATCTCCTCACGAGCCCGGGCAGCCAGCTCGGCCATGTCCAGGTTCGCCTCGGCCAGGCCACCGGTCAGGTCGGCCTCGATCGGGGCGTTGGCCGCGGCCACCTTGGACTCGACGTTGCACAAGCCCAGCAGCATGGCCGCCATCTGCTCGGTCGAGTAGGTGGTGACGCCGGCTTCCTCGACCGCATCGACGATGACGTCGTTGTGGCCCATCAGCCCGGTGCCGCGAGTCCAGCCGATCAGGGCGTGGGCCAGGCTGACCCGAGAAGCCCACGAGGACTCCGCCTTCCAGCGCGACACCAGCGCGTCCAGCGACGCCTTGGCCTCGCCGTAGGCGCCGTCACCGCCGAACATGCCGCGGTTGGGCGAGCCGGGCAGCACCACGTGCAACCGGGAGGCGATGTCGCGCTCGGCGCCGATCTTCGACAGGCCGCCGATAAGACGCTGCACCGCCCACAGCAGCACCTTCATCTCCATCTCGGCACGCGCACCGGCCTCCGACAGATCGCCGGTGACCCGCGGCGCCGCGAACGGGAACAGCAGCGTCGGCGTCTGCGCATCCTTGAGGTGGATCGACTGCGGCCCAAGGCTTTCGGTCTGCTCGGTTCCGACCCACTCGACCAGCGCATCGATGTCGGAGTACGAAGCCATGTTGGCCGGCACCACCCACAGCGCGGCACCGAACCGAGCGTGGTCGCGGTAAAGGTCGCGGTAGAAGCTCAGTCGCTCGTCGTCGAGTCGAGACGTGGTGGCGATGACAGTCGCACCGCCGTCGAGCAGCTGCCCGACCACCGATGCCGCGATCGAGCCCTTGGAGGCACCGGTCACCACCGCCACCTCGTCGCTGTAGCGGCCCCGGCCCGGGTTCTCCGCGCCGGCGGCGATCCGGGCGTACAGCGAGCCGTGAATCTGCCGGCCCGAGGCCAGCGCCCGGGCCTGCCACCAGGACGCCTGGGTGGCGACCACGTGGCCGGCACCCTCGAAACGCTCGGCCAGACGCGGCCAGTCGGCGTCGATCTCGCCTTCGTCGACCAGCCACAGCTTGACCAGGTCCTCGCGGGCACTGGCCCAACGGTCGTCGAACAGCACCGCTTTGCGGCCGTCGAAGGCCGGCGCCACCAGGCGCGGCCAGTCCGAACCCAATTCGGCGGTCACCAGGTCGATCAGCTCGCTGTCGGTGGCACCCGCCGGGGCGCTTACCGCGTCGTCGAATCCGAGCTGGCCCAACACCAGCCGGGCCGCCGAGGCGAGCACACCGTCGCGGCCGGTGATCTGGGCGGTGAACTCGCCCAGCGCGGCCGCGTCCACGGTCGCGCCGCCGCCACCGCCTGCCGAGGGCAGGCTGACCGCGACACCGCGGCGTGCGGCGACGGCCTGCACGGCCGCATCGATGACCTTGTCGACGGCCGCGGCGTCGGCCAGGGCGCCCTCGTGCAACCCGCCCAGGGCGCCGCCCCGGACACTGCTGCCCTCGCGGGTCCCCAACGCCACCTCGACGGTGACGTGCTTGGCCCAGCCGTCACCGAGCTCCCAGGTCTTCTTGACCCGTTCGGCGATGGCACCGGGGCGCTTGCCGGACGGTCCGAGAATGGTGCGCAGCTGATCGTTGATCGCGTCGGTCAGCACCGGGCCGTACGGCTTGTAGGTGCGGGCCAGCTTGGTCACCTGCGACTTCAGCCCGGACAGGTCGGCTTCGGCGGCGCCGTCGATGGCGCCCAGGTTCAGCTCCGAGCCCAGGTCCACCAGCAGCTGGTTGCGCCGCGACGACGCGCCGTCGGTGATGGACTCGATGGAGTCCAGCGCCTCGATCTGGTCGATGCGCATCTTGGCGCTCAGCGCGATCAGCGCGCAGGTGGCGTCGGCGGCGTCGAACGCAATGTCATCGGGGCGAGGTCCGCCCGACGGTGCGGCCGGCGCGGCGGGCGCCGGTGCTGCCGCCTCGGCCGGGGCGCCCTCCGCGGCGGCCTGGGCCGGTGCCTCTTCTTCTTCCGGCTCCGGCTCCGGGTCGGTGTCGGTGGCGAACAGCACCGCGGCGTCGCGCTCAGCGTTGAGCACCTCCACGGTGCTGTGGGCGTACTCGGGCAGCTTGAGCGTGTTGGTGGCCAGTCCGGCGACCGTCGGGGCGGTCTTCACCCCGATCTCGACAAACCGTTCCACGCCCAGCCCGCCAGCGGCCTGCTCGATGAATAGCAGGTCCTGGGTTTCGATCCAACGCACCGGGCTGGCGAACTGCCAGGCCAGCAACTCGATGACGATCTTGCGGCACAGCTCGGCGGGCTTTTCGTTGCGCCAGGTGTCGTAGTCGGCCAGCACCTCGTCGAGCGGCTCGGCCGGCACGAGGTCGCGGATCTCCTGGATGAACTCTCGGTCCAGGGTGAACGGCTTGGGCACCAGGTTGGGGATATAGCGGCCCACGATCAGCGCCGGGTCCTGGTCGCGCGGCATGACCCGCTCCAGCGAACGGCGGAAGTCGTCCACGCCGATGCGCAGCACGCTCGAGTGGAACGGCACATCGATACCGGGCACCAAGATGAACGAGCGCTTGCCGCCGCTGATCTCGCGGCGCCGCTCGACCTCGGCCTCCAGAGCCTCCAGGCCGGCGACCGTGCCGGCGATCGCGTACTGCGAGCCGCGCAGGTTGAAGTTGACGATCTGCAGGAATTCACCGGTGCGCTCGGCGATCTCGGCGACGAACGCGGTGACGTCGGCGTCGTCGAGATCGATCTGCGACGGCCGGATGGCGGCCAGTCGGTAGTTGGAGCGTCCCATGGCGTCACGCGGCACGATGTCGTGCATCTTCGAGCCGCGGTGGAACACCACCTCCAGCAGCGCTTCCAGCTCGTAGACGCCGCTGACGCAGGCCAGCGCGGTGTACTCACCGACGGAGTGACCGCAGGCGATCGCACCTTCGACGAAGGCGCCCTGCTCGCGCATCTCGGCGACCTGTGCGGCGGCCACGGTGGCCATCGCGACCTGGGTGAACTGCGTCAGGTACAGCACGCCGTCGGGGTGCTGGTAGTGCACGCCGGAGGCGATCAGGCTGGTCGGGTTGTCGCGCACCACGTGCAGCACCGAGAAGCCCAGGGTTTCGCGGGTGAACTTGTCCGCGGAGTCCCAGACCTTACGAGCGGCCTTGGACCGGGCACGGACCTCCATGCCCATGCCCTTGTGCTGGATGCCCTGACCCGGGAACGCGTAGACGGTCTTGGGCGCGGTCAGCCGAGCCGTGGCCGACATCACCAGGTCCGAACCGATCCGTGCGCTGATCTCGAGAACCTCTGCGCCCAGGTCGATCCCGACCCGGTCGACGCGGAAGTCGACGTCATCGCCGGGCTTGACCATGCCCAAGAAGCGCGCGGTCCAGCCGACCAGCCGCGCCGGCGGGCGGGCCTGGCCGTCGGTGGCGGTCACCACGTGCTGGGCCGCGGCCGAGAGCCACATGCCATGCACGATGGGCGATTCCAGGCCGGCCAGCAATGCCGCGGCCCGGTCGGTGTGGATCGGGTTGTAGTCGCCGGAGACCGCCGCGAACGGCCGCATGTCCACCGGCGCGGTCACGGTGACATCGCGCCGACGGCGGCGCGGCGTGTCGGTGGCGTTGTCGGAGACCGCACCGCCGGCCCGAACCGGGTCGGTCAGTTCCGCGGCACCGGTGCGTCCGCGGATCGCGAAGCGCTCCTCCAGGGTGGCCAGCACGGTGCCGTCGGCCGCTGCGACCGTGACCGACACCGGGACGACGCGGCCGACCTCGGTGTCGGTGGCCGCCGAAGCCGTTGCGGTAACGGTCAATTCGGCCGGCTCCGCCGGCAGCGCGGCGAGCAGCTGCGCCGCGTGGTCCAGGTGCACCAGGGACAGCAGGCCCTCGACCACCGGGAACCCGGCGTCGGTGGTCGCCGAGCCGATGGCGGCGAACACCGCCGGCCAGCACCGGCCGACCAGTGCGTCGGGAACGGTGGACAGTCCCGGCGCAAGCGGTGCGCCGAATGTCGCGGTCACCCCGGTGTGGTCGGCGACCTGCTCGGGGTTCCACTCCACGGTGACGGTGGCCGAGCCGTCGTGGACCGGCGGCAGGGCCTCCGGGCCGTCGACACCGGCGGCGATGGCCAGCACCGCGCGCATCGCGGCGGCGGCGTCCTCGGTGGACACCTGCGGGGCGGCCCCGTCGACGACGGCTGCCGGCACGGTGAAGCGAATGTTGATCCAGACACCGGACAACGGCACGCTCAGCACGACGTTCGAATCCGAGGCGACTTCCAGTCGCGCCCCGGTCGACGGGTGGGTGGCGGCGCGGTTCTCGTGCACCTGCCACTCGTCGGGGTCGGCGATCCGGTGCACCGGGTTGGTGGCCGTGCGGCCAGCCCACAGCACGTCGGGGGCGTCGAGCAGCACGGCCAGCGGGCCGGTCACGTCGGTGCGGCCCCGACGTCGCGCTGTCACCGGGGTGGGCTCCACGCCGGCGGCCAGCACCTGGTCAACTGCCGTCTGCTCGAAGCGATCCAGCAGCTCGCCGACCGGCTCGTCGACCCGGGTGATCCCTGCGACGGCGGTGATGCCCGGAATGATGCAGACCTGCTCGGCGGTGTAGCGGGCGTCGTGCGCCTGCCACAGCGAGTCACTGCGCCACCAACGGCGCACGTCCTTGTCGATCACCGGTACGAAGTTGACCGGCTTGCCCGGCGTCTTGCAGAGCTGGGTGAAGAACGGCGCGTCGGCCGGGTGCAGCCGAACGGTCTCGGCCTCGGGGTAACGAGCCAGCAGCGCCGCAATGGCCTCTTCGGGACGCTCCAGGATCGACTGTGCGCCTTCGGAATCGGCGAACAGGGTCTCGATCGGACCGGACTCGACTTCGTTGAGCCGCGCTTCTGCGCGCTGCAGCATCGAACCGAACCGCTCCCGCCAGGTGTCGGCCAGCCACGGGCTGTCCGGTGAGGCGGTGTCGGCGGTCGAGTCACCCGCGCCGATCGCCAATTCCACGTAGCGGCGCAACCACCGCGCGTACGTCATCTCGGTGACATCACCGAAGTAGGGCTTGGCGGTGGCGGCCAGCGCGGCGATGATCTCGTCGCGACGGGCCGCGACTGCCTCGCCGTCGCCGGCGACCTCGTCGAGCAGCCGGCCGCACCGCGAGGCGACGTTGTCGATCTCGTGGATGTCGGCCCCGAGCTGGCTGCGCGAGGACGCCATGCCGCCCTGCGCTTTTCCGGCGCCGATCCAGTGGTCGGTGCCCTTGGTGTCGACCAGCATCTGTTTGACTGCCGGCGACGTGGTGGCCTCCAGGGTGGCCATCGCCGCGGTACCCACCAAGATGCCGTCAACGGGCATCAACGGGAAGCCGTGCTGCTGCGACCAACGGCCGGACAGGTACTCGGCGGCCTGCTCAGGGGTACCGATTCCGCCGCCGACGCACAGCGTGATGTTGGGCTGCGAGCGCAGCTCGGAGTAAGTCGCCAACAGCAGGTCGTCGAGGTCTTCCCAGGAGTGGTGCCCACCGGCGCGACCACCCTCGACGTGGGCGATCACCGGCGTGGTGGGGACCTCGGCGGCGATGCGGATCACCGACCGGATCTGCTCGACGGTGCCGGGCTTGAACACCACGTGGCTGATGCCGGATTCATTGAGCTCGGCGATCAGGTCGACGGCCTCTTCCAGCTCGGGGATGCCGGCACTGATCACCAGCCCGTCGAACGGGGCACCGGACTGACGCGCCTTCTGCACCAACCGCTTTCCGCCCACCTGCAACTTCCACAGGTAGGGGTCCAGGAACAGCGAGTTGAACTGGACGGTCCGCCCGGGCTCGAGCAGCGTCGTCAGCTCCGCGACCCGGTCGTTGAAGATCTCCTCGGTGACCTGGCCACCGCCGGCCAGCTCAGACCAGTGCCCGGCGTTGGCGGCCGCGGCGACGATCTTGGCGTCGACGGTGGTCGGCGTCATGCCGGCCAGCAGGATCGGTGAGCGGCCGGTCAGCCGGGTGAACTTGGTGTCGAGCTTGACCCGGCCGTCGGGCAGCGTGACCACCGACGGGGCGTAGCTTGTCCAAGGCCGAGCGACCTCCGGAACGGCGCCGATGGTGAACAGGTTGCGCTGACCACCGCGGGTGGCCACCGGCACGATTCCGATGCCCAGGCCGCGAATCACCGGCGCGGTCAGCCGGGTCAGGATGTCGCCGGGTCCCAGATCCAGAATCCAGCGGGCACCCGCGTCATGCAGCGTGGTGACCTCGTCGACCCAGTCGACCTCGCCCACCAGGATCGAGTCGGCCAGCTGGCGGGTCAACTCGACATCGAGGCCCACCTGCGCGGCCCACTGCGCCACGATCTCGATACCGTCGGACAGCCGCGGCGAGTGAAAACCGACCTCAACCTGTACCGGTTCGAAGACCGGAGCGAAGACCGCGCCGCCGCGCAGCTTGTTCTTGCGCTCGGCGGCCTCCTTCTCCGCGATCTGCTCGCAGTACAACTCGAAACGGGACAGCTGTTCGGGAGTCCCGGTGATCACCACGGCACGACGACCGTTGCGGATGGACAGCACCGGTGGGAGCACCGTGCGCACATCCTGGGAGAACTCGTCCAGCAGTTGCCGGATGCGCTCGGGGTCGACGTTGGTTACCGACACCATCGGCGGGCGGTCGCCCAGGATCGAAATGCCGCGGCGACGGGCCACCAGCGTTCCGGCGGCACCCAGCAACTGGGCGATCGCGAGCAGCTGCACGTCGGTGGAACCGCCGGCCTTCAGCGACTCGACGGCCAGGATGCCCTGCGAGTGCCCGGCCGCAGCGACGGGCGGGGTGGCCGAAAGATCCAGCCCTTGACGCTCCAGGGCCCGCATTGCGGCGATCTGAGTCAGCAGTACGCCCGGCACCGACACGGCCGCCGAAGTCAGCTGCTTGGCCGACGGGATGGGGTCCTCGGCCGCCAGCGCCCGCACCCATTGCAGCGGCTCGAAGCCGATGGGCCGGACCACCACAAGTTCCTTGGCAATCGGCTCGAGCAGCAGGTCAGCCTCACCGGCCAGCGTGGCCAGCTCCGTCTCGATGCCGGCCGAAGACACCAGCTCCTCGAGCGACTCCAACCAGGCACTGCCCTGTCCACCGAAGGCGACCGCGTACGGCTCGCCGCCCGTCAACCAGTCCACCAGAGCGGACGAGGCACTGGCGAACCGCCCCGAGCCTGCACCGTCAGCGGAAACCCGGTCGTGTTCGTGGATCGTCACGTTATGTATCTCCCCTGCCCTGGTTAATGTCACGTCTTCATCGACGGGTGCCGGAATGACCGGCCATCTGCGGGTTCTCGCGTGTTCGCGGCCGCGCTACAGCCGTAAGAGTGTCATAAGAACCTGTGCCGTTTCTGCAGCAAATTGGTTACTGGTGAGTTCTACGCTCGGGTAACCCAGCCCCGGATATCACGGGGCTCGACGGCGCGCGTAAGCATCCGGGACAAACGTCCTGCATGCGTGGGGTTACGGTCGAGTAGCCATAACGGCGCAGATCAAGGCTCCATTGTTATCTAATCGTTATGTTTGAATCAGCCAGGCCAACTGGCTTTGGCGGCACCGGAGGCTGCGAGCCCGAACGAGCCCGACGATCCCAGCCCTGCGCAGCCCGATCCGGAGCTAGTTTGCTGGACGCACGGCGGACCGGAGCTTGGTCAGGCCCACTGACCGAATTGGGGCGCCAGGATCTCGTTAATGTCCACACCAACGCCGCCTACCGTGCGCCTGTCGATCTCCACCTGATGCAAGTTGGCCGCCGGATGCGCGACACCGCCGGGTGAACCGAAGTTGTGTTGCCAGAAGCAGGAACCCAGACCGTCCTGCAGGGCCCACTCAATGGTCTTGGAGTTGGCGTAGACGCCGGTGCGCTCCGGACCGATCACCGATTGCCAACCCCGCAGGTAAGGAGCGACCTGCTCTTTGTACTGCTCGAAGGACGGGTTGTCGTCGATGGAGGCGTAGATCGGCGCGCTGTCCGGGCCGCCGGCCGCCGTGTGCAACTGTGCGCCACGCTTGGCGTGGTCCACCCCGGCGTCCTGGCCGCCCAGCCAGTCCGCGGTCGCCTGCTTTCCGAACTGGTAGCAGGAGACGACCGTGAGTCCGTTCTCCTGCAGGTCACGCGCCTCGGCCAGCTGCATCGGCTTGCCGAGCATCCAGTCGGCGCCGGGCCGACGGTCCGACACATAGCGGATAGCGCCCGCAGCGCCGGACGCCTTGATCGCATCGGCCGACAAAACCCCGGCCGAATAGTCCAGCAGAATGCCCAGCGGCGCCGCCTCGGCGGCCGCGGCGAGCAGCGCCGAAACGCCGGCACCGAGGCCGGCACCGCCGCGGCCAGCTTGAACACGTCGCGCCGGGAAATCATCACGCGACACAGACTAGGACAGACTTTGGCGCGGTTTTGGCCGGTCACCGGCGAAAACCACGCCGAAATCGTGTGCGACCATAACCCGTGTCCTGCAATAGACAGACCACCAGACAGACAAGGTAGGCCCGAATTGCGTCCCTGGATCGTGTGGGGCACCGGCCTGCTGTCCTATTTGGTGGCCGTGCTGGACCGAACCACCTTCGGGGTCTCCGGTCTGGACGCCGCCGATCGCTTCCACGCCGGCCCGAGCACGCTGTCGTCGTTCGTGATCGTGCAGTTGATCATCTACGCCGCCATGCAGATTCCAGCAGGAGTGCTGTTGGACCGCTTCGGTCCCCGGGCGATGATCGCCACCGGCGTCCTAGTGCTCTCCGCCGCCCAACTGACGCTGTCGCTGACCCATTCGCTTCCCACCGCGGTCGGCGCGTACGGCGTCATCGGCCTGGGTGACTCGTTCATCTTCATCTCGGTCATCCGACTGCTGCCCAATTGGTTTGCACCCAAACGTGTTCCGCTGCTCACCCAGCTGACCGGCATCTGCGGTCAGTTCGGCCAGTTCCTCTCGGCGGTGCCGTTCCTGGCAATCCTGCTGCACAGCGGCTGGACGGCCGCCTACCTCTCGGCCGCGGGGCTGGGCCTGTTCGCCGGCATGCTGACACTCGCCGTCACCCGCGACGCGCCGCCGGGGACGCCCGTTGCCGTGCACGCGCGGACCTTCCGTGACGCGTTCGGTGGGATCAAAACGGTGTGGTCGCGGCCAGGGACCAAGGCGGGCTTTTTCACCCACATGGGCAACGCGTTCTCCCCCGGCGTGTTCGCGCTGATGTGGGGGGTGCCCTATCTGACCACCGCGCAGGGACTTTCGCGTGGCATGGCGGGTGCGGCGCTGACGCTGTCGGTGCTGCCCTTCATCGTGGTGGGGCTGCTGGTCGGAACGATTTCGGGGCGCTGGCCGCAGCACCGGTCGCGTGTGGCGTTGACCATGATGGCGCTGATCGCGCTGACCTGGACGGCGCTGTTGGCGCTGCCGCGCCCCGCGCCGCACTGGTTGCTGGTCGTACTGATCCTGGTGATTTCGGCGGGCCAGCCGGTATCGATGCTGGCCTTTGACTTCGCCCGCACCTACAACCCGCCAGCCGCGTTAGGCACCGCGCAGGGCATGGTCAACACCGGCGGCTTCATCGCCACCCTGCTCATCATGCAGGCGATGGGGATGGTTATCGCCACGGCCGGCGGCTACTCATTCGAGGCATTCCGGCTGGCCTGGACCATGCAGTACATCGTCTGGGCGGTGGCCGCCGTCGGCGTGGTGATCTACGCACGCAAGGCCCGAGACTCCGAGACGTTCGGGGAAACGCCCATACCCGTGGCCGTGTCCGAGCGTTGAACGAATCAGCGCCCCGGTACGCGCAGATAAGGATCCGGCAACTGTGGGCAATAGGCATCCCGAGCCGCGTTGATGATGGCGTGCGCTTCGGCGGGTGACACTTCCAGATTCGCGATGACCGAGACGGGCACCAGCCGGGGCGAATCGCTCAGCGCCACGCAGACCGAGTGGCCCTCCTGCACCATCAGACTGCGCAGCGGCTCGCACTTGATACTGCCGCAGATCTGCTTGGCGTAGTCGGGGTGCAGCCCCTGTTGCTGCAGTTCATCGAAGAACACCTGGTCCTCATCGGGTTGCGCCGCCGCGACCGGTATCGGGGCAAGGACACCGGCACCGACCATCGCCACGCTGAACGCGCTAGCCACCCAAATCTTCATCGCGGTGCACCAATCCACGGACGACTACATCGATCATTCTGACACCGGCGGGCGCGCCAGCGGGGCGAAGTCGAGCAGCCGAAAAACCGACCTTTGTCGTCCACTTCAGCCCGTACGCCCGCGAGTTAGCTGGAAGTGCGCTGGCAGTCCGCTGTTCGCGGCGCACTACTCCACGCGACGGAGGCATAAAACGCCTGATTAAAGCGCGTTCCATCGCGTAACGCGGCTTCGACATCCACGACCTCGAATTTATTAGCTGGATGGGATAGGCCTATCAGAAACCCGAAGCCATCCCCAAGGTGCGACCCAGCCCAATGGCTGACACACCAAGGTGGCCTACGTACGTGGATCCAATTGACTGTTGCGTAACATGAAATTGTTAGCTGAGTTTGGCGACATTGGACTTCGCTTTCGTGTCGGTCAGTCGAGTCCACTGCGGTATGGGGGCACTAGGCGCAGTGTGGCGGGCTCCGTCGGAGTGGGGTTGGTCAGTCTTAGGGTGAAGCTGCCCGGCTCGAGTCCGCCAGTGTCGATCGTCAGTACGTTGTCGTGCACGGCCGCACGTTGGACGACCGCGCCGTCGGAAGTGACGAGTTCTGCTTCGACGTAACTGCTTTCGTCCACGTCGAAGACGATCGGTTCGCCCGCCGGTACACCGTTCACCAGGCGGTCGCCGGTGAGTTCGACGCTGTACTGCACCTCGTGGTTGACGAATTGGATGTGCGCCGGGTCGGTCCACCACTCTGGCAAGACCTCAAAAGTCGGTAGGTCGCCGACTCGGAATTCGGCCAGCATCGACACCGTGAGTGAGTAGCGGGTGGGCTCCGAGCCGGACACCTTAAGGTAACTTCTGGCCGACTCAGGCGGACGGATCTGCAGTTCCTTCTTGTCGGACCATTGCCTGATCACAGCGCGGTCTTCGTTGAACAGCGTCAAGTCGACAGGGACTTCAGAGGTGAGCCCGATCCACGGCAGCACGCGGCCTTGGCGGGCGGGTGCGTCGAACACGAAATAGTCCCTGTCCATCCACCGCTTCTGCTCCCACGGCACAGTGTCAGAGCGGCGGAATTCTTCGTGCAGGGTCAGCTCGAAAGTTCCGGGCCCGTTCCCAGCGATACTGTCGAGCGGTGTGCGTCGGAAGCGCAACCAAGTGGCGGTATCGAAGGTGTCATTGGGTTCGAAGCGATCCGGCGCTGGGGACCAAGGCATGGGGTTGACGTTGAGGTGATAGGCGGTCAGGCCGGTGCTGGTGACGCGCACCGTGTAGGTACCGGGCGGCACTATCGCATCGCGTCGGCGTACGCCTGGGGCGGTGGGCACCTTCTTCAGACCAGCGACAGTTTCGCCATCGGCGTTCAGGACCGTCACCGTCACGTCGGCGAGGCGCTCGTACCAACTCACTTCGGCTGTTAGCCAGGAGTATTCGGTCAAGGTAAGCGCGTAGTCGTCGACATCACCGGGCTCCTTGGCGATGCCGAACCCGTCGTTCAGCGGTCTGTATGCGCCGAACGACCCGAACCGGTAGAGCGGCCTCGGGGACGGCGAGTCCGTCCAGTCCGGTAGCGAGTAGTCCAGGGCGCTGAGGACGGCCGCGTAGGCATCGAGGCCCTTGGTGACTGGTCCGGCGCCGTCCCGGGCTGATTCGAGCAGCAGCTTCTTGATTTCGGCGATATCCATCGTCGGGGCGACCGCACGCATCATGGCGATCGTGCCGGCGACCAAGGGGCTGGCCATCGAGGTACCGGTCCTGGCCGATACGGCCGGATTGTCGCCGTCAGGGGCGACCGGAACATCGGTTCCTGGCGCCCAAATGTCAACCATCGGACCGCGACTCGACTTCGGCCAAGCTGTCAGATTGTCACCGGCGAGCGCGCCAACGGCTATAACGTGCGGGTCTGCAGCGGGGTATGTCTTAGGCCCAAATGCGGAACCCTTCACGAGGGTCTGGCCGTCATTGCCAGCTGCTGCGACCATTGCTACCCCGCTCTGCGCGGCGAATTGCGAAGCCTTGTCCCATTCCTTGCCGGGCGAACCAAATGAGTACCCGTACCTGAAGCTCATGTTCAGCACGTCAACGCCCCACACCGCACACAGTTGGAGACCAAAAAGATCGCCCGCCAGGGACTCGGACCTGAGCAACAGCACGGGGAAAGCGACTTGACTGCCGGCCCCTACCGAACCCGTCATGTTGTTGATTACGCCTGCGGCGGCACTAGCGACGGCCGCACCGTGCCAACGACGCAGTGGGTCCGAACTCGGGCCCCCAATGCCCAGCTTGGGGTCGTCGACGTTGAGGCCAACCAGAGGATTGCGTAGATCGGGACCGCTCGCTGATCCCGGACTGGCTGTAGGACTGCCCAAATTGGGAATCCAGAAGCCATTGTCGAGGACCGCGAGCATCACGTCCTGTGGCTTCTTGGCCATGCGGTACGAATCGATCAGTTGCCAGGCTTCGATGAAGTGGGCGGCGCCGTCGAAGACGCCGGAACCGATCGGGCTCATGCCGTTGAGTTCAACGATCGAGGAAAGTGGCATCCAGCACGGACGGCTCACATAGTTCAGTCCGACGAGCCCTTCCGGGTAGCGGTCTATCAGGGCCGCCATCGATGCTGCTACTTCGGATGAGACGCCGGATTGTTCGCGGAAGTCGTTGTCCTTCATTGCCGCCGAGACTGACTGACCGAAGACGATTCTAAGCGTCGGCGGAGGCAGGGTAATGTCGCGAGCGCGATGAGTGAGATGCCGCGGTGGCTTCGGAATCTCCTTCGGTGGCGCAATTCTGCCGCCGAAACCATGTATGAGCTCGTCGACCACATCGCCATGTTCGGAGCCGACGAGTAGCTCGTTCTCGACGAACAGCACAGGGTCAGCGGCGTTGTCGTCCAACGGACATAGTGCACCGATACGTCTGCCCATACGCAGGGTCCACAGATGAGCGGCCTTCGCTGCAAGGGTATCTGCCGAGTTCGACTTGGCGGCACCAGCGTTCACGTTGCACCATCCTTCCGACGTGCGTTCTGGCTAACTCTCCGGTGACGGCCCGATACTTATGTCACCACTTCCACGATTTTTTGTAGGGAGTGAGCGGGGGGCAGGTAATGGTGATGTTGTAGGTGATACCCGGCGTTGGGGCCGGGCGGACGAGATCGTGTTCCGCATCCCCAGTAACGTCGAATTTCTGGTCAGGGTCAGGAAAGATTCCATCGCTGTATTCGCAGCTGATGGCTGGCTTACCGGCGTTGTTGGTGATGCCGACGTGTCCGGTGATCGACACTAGCTGCGGGGGGTCGAAGCGAAGCGTGATCTCCGAGGGAGGCGGAGGCGGCGGTGGCTGCTGCCGAGGGGGGAACTTCGCGTAGGTCACACCGGCATTGATGAGCGGGGTGCCGTCTTTTTTGCATACCGGCACAAGATTCGGCGTGCCAATGCCGTTGTAGATTTGCAGGGCCCTGGCTTTTGCCGCCTCGGAAGTCGGCCCGAACGCGTAATTGGTGTATGAGCCCACCGTCACTGCGACACAAGGTTGGTATGCAGGCTGCCCAGTCTCATTCGGCACCGAAACAACCGAACAGCCTCCGGAACACTTTTCCAACGCCTTCTTCTCGGCGGTGACGCGAGAGGGGTAGCCATCGGCAGCAGACCACGCTTGATACGAGTACGCCACTGCCGAGAATCTCGGCGGGATTGAGCATTTAAGCGGCTTGGCTGAACGCCAGCCGTTGGTTACCCCGCTGTCATTTGTAGTCGCGCCTCTCGCGATGCCGTTGCCATCGATAGTGCCGCTGTAGTCGTTCCAATCGCTTGAGCCCTGTTTCGAGTCCCAGTCCGCTCTGAAGTAGATGTGGTCGACGTGGTAAATGTCGGCATTCTTGTCAGTGGATACGTGGCCAGTCGTCACGCCCTTCGGGCCAAAAAGAGCGGGAGAAAGGGACCGAATGGGCTGTCCTGACGCCGCGTCTGCGTTCCACCCTTCCATCTCCACCACGATGCCGTTGTCCTGGTTGATCACAAATGTGCCTGCAGGTATCACCCAGTTGCCGCAGGCTGGTGGGGCCAGTGGAGCGGACGGTCGCGCGTCCGCAGGTGGGGGGATCATCTGGAGACCGACCGCAGCCACCACGGCAGCGAAAGCAAGAACGCGAGTACGGTTTCGAATAGCCATGCGCGTTCTCCTCTGCCGTATCGGCCTCCTCAACAGCCGGGCCGATACAACTGATGATCGGCTGTGATACCACTGCGAGCTGCAGTAGCGCAGTACTGCACCTTCACGACGATCGCGGTTTGGCTAGGCAGCGTTAGAACCGGCGGCGTCAGCATTAGTCGGTACGGGCCACCACTACCTAGTGAAGACGCCTCTACCAGTGCGGATCCGCCGAAACACCCAACTTCCGAGGAGTGCACCTAACAGACAACTATCGCGCCCCGCACCTCTGCGGCGGCTGCTCGAGCGAAAGAGGTCCCTGGTCAGCGAAGGCGCTGCAAGCCTCTGCGACGGCGCCTTCAAGATAGGGCTCGCACGGACGTAGCGCATCCGCGACTACCAACCAACAGGCAAAGACCACCACGCACGATGGCACCACAAATAAAAACAGACCGAACCCTGAGGGTTCGGCCTGTCCGGGGATCTCCCGAGAGATCACAATTGGTGCGGGCGGAGGGACTCGAACCCACACGCTCTTTCGAGCACCGGCACCTAAAACCGGCGCGTCTGCCATTTCGCCACGCCCGCAAACGCAGTCATCGTAGCGTCCGGTCCGCCGCATCTCACAACGCGAACCCCTTCCGGACGGCCATCGCGCCAGGTCGCGCGGTACCGTCATAGGGTGTCCACTACACGGCGTCGGAGACCAGCACTGGTTGTGCTGGTGATCGTCGCCGCCAGCGCGTGCCTGTTGCTGGGCTGGTGGCAGTGGAGCCGGTTCCAAGAGGTCAACGGCACCTTCCAGAATCTCGGCTACGCGCTGCAGTGGCCGTTGTTCGCCTGGTTCTGCGTGTACGCCTACCGCAAGTTCGTCCGCTACGAAGAAGAGCCGCCCGAGCTGCACCCCGAAGACACGGTGACCGAGATACCCGCTGGGCTGCTGCCGGAGCGGCCCGCAGCCGCTGCCCCCACCGATGACCCCGCGATGCGGGAGTACAACGCCTATTTGGCCGAGCTCTCCGAGAACGACCGACAGAACAGGAACACCGCATGACCTCCTCCCCCGCCCAGGCCGCTCCCGCCGACAAGATCCGCAGCGCGCTGCTGCCCTACCGGGTGATGGCGTGGGCAACGGGTATCTGGCTGATCGCCCTGTGCTACGAGATCGTGATGCGCTACGTAGTCAAAGTGGACAACCCGCCGACCTGGATCGCCGTGGTCCACGGCTGGGTGTACTTCGCCTACTTGCTGGCCGCTTTCAACCTGGCGATCAAGGTCCGCTGGCCGCTCGGCAAGACCGTGGGGGTGCTGCTGTCCGGCACCATTCCCCTGCTCGGCATCGTCGTCGAGCACTTCCAGTCCCGAAACATCAAGGCCCAGTTCAACCTCTGAGCCCCGCGGCGGCGTTACGTCAGCGAGCGCAGCGCCGGCAGCAGCAACTCCAGCGCCCGGCCGCGGTGCGACGCGGCGTCCTTCTCGGCCGGGCTCAACTGCGCGGCGGTGCGGTCGGTGCCCGCCGGCACAAACACCGGGTCGTAGCCGAATCCGCCGTCGCCGTGCGGTTCTCGAGCGATGCTGCCGGCCCACTCGCCGCGCACCACCACCTCGCTCTCGGGACCGGTGCCCCATACCAGCGCGCACGCAGAGACGAACGCCGCGCCGCGCCGCTCGTCGGGCACGTCGCTCAACTGCGCCAGCAACAGGGCGGTGTTGGCCGCGTCATTACCGTGACTGCCCGACCAGCGCGCCGAGAGCACCCCCGGCATGCCGTTGAGCGCCGCGACGGTCAGGCCCGAATCGTCTGCGACACAAGGCAGTCCGGTGGCCGCGTAGCCGTCGCGCGCTTTGGCCAGGGCGTTGCCCTCGAACGTCGCCGCGGTTTCCGGCGCTTCGGGATACGGCGGCACCTCATCGAGCGAAACCAGTTGCACGCCCGAGACCCCGGCGTGCTCCAGCACCCGGTTCAGTTCGGCCAGCTTCTTGCGGTTGCGGCTGGCGACCAACAGTTGCTTCACCTGCGCGGTCAGCTGCCGAACGCCTTCTTCGGCGCCGGCCCCTCCGGCAGCACGCCCGGATACGGCAACGCCAGCGCTTCGCGCTGCACCACGAACAACTTCTCGCAGGCGGCCAGCGCCGCGTCGAGCATCTTGTCCAGGGTCGAGCGCGGGAACGTCGCACCCTCCCCGGTGCCCTGGATCTCCACCAGTGTTCCGGTGTCGGTGGCGACCACGTTCATGTCGACCTCGGCGCGCGAGTCCTCCTCATAGGGGAGGTCGACGCGGACCCGGCCGTCGACCACGCCGACGCTGACTGCTGAGATCGCGCACGACAACGGGCGCGGGTCCGACAACTTGCCGGCGGCCGACAGGTACGTGACCGCATCGGCGAGCGCCACATACGCGCCGGTGATCGCCGCGGTGCGGGTACCGCCGTCGGCCTGCAGTACGTCGCAGTCGATCGCGATGGTGTTCTCCCCCAGCGCGGCCAGGTCGATGCAGGCACGCAGCGAGCGACCCACCAGCCGACTGATCTCCTGGGTGCGACCGCCGACGCGGCCCTTGACCGATTCGCGGTCGGAGCGGGTGTGGGTGGCGGCAGGCAGCATGGCGTACTCGGCGGTCAGCCAACCGCGGCCGGAGCCCTTCCGCCAGCGCGGTACACCTTCGGTGACGCTGGCCGTGCACATGACCCGGGTGTTGCCGAATTCGACCAGAACCGATCCGGCCGGGTTGGCGGTAAAGCCGCGGGTGATGACGACCGGGCGCAGCTCGTCGTCGAGGCGACCGTCTTCTCGTTTGGACACGCGGATAACCCTAGCGGGGATCGCAAGCGCGGCGGAGCCGGGCGCTGGGGGCACCTCCCGCTTGCGGGGGGACGGTCGCCCGCCTCAGGCGGACGCGGCTTGCGTCGTCAGGTCGAGAAAGTCGGCGACGTCGAAGGCGCGCAAGATCCGGGCTTCGAAACGCCTGACACTCGTACGAGCTGGATCGTGTACGAGCCGCGGATCGGTCAGCGTCAAGTCCCGGCGCCTGGTGCGCAACCGGCAACCGCCTGCCGTGACAACGTTTTTGACCCAGTCGGCATCGGCGCCGTACGTCAGTGCAACCCGGACTCCGGTAGCGGTCGGAAAAACGTTGACCGGGGTTTCATACATCCGCCCAGAACGGCGGCCACGGTGCGTTATCACACCGAATCCTGGCGCCCAGGGAGCTATGTGGCGGGTGATCCGGTTCAGCCCGACCCGGTTCCATCGGGCAAGTGCTTTCGGGAAGGTCATCACTTCACTCCCTTCACTACCCCAGGTGACGCGATCTCATGTTGCCGGTCCGGCACCCACGCGCTGACGCGCGGAATCCACCGCGGGACGTGGCGGCGGTACGCCTGGTAGTCGGCGCCGAATCGCTTGACCAGATGGGGTTCTTCGGCGAGGGGTATCGCGATGAGGACGGCGGTGCAGAAGACCGCAAACCAGCCGAGCAGCCACGGCGACGCCGCGAGCGCTGCGGCACCGAGCTGAAGGCAGAACACCGCCGTCATCATCGGGTTACGAACATGCCGGTAGGGACCGCGCACCACCAGGTTGACCGGCGTCCCCACCGCCAGCGCGCCCTCGCCGACACGGTCGAACAGCCACACCGTCCAGATCAGAAACCACAACCCGATACCGATGAGTGCGACGCCGCCAAGGATCCGCAGCAGGCCGGTCGCGGTGGCGGGGTCGGGTAGCGCAGCCCCGGTGAACGCGAGGATCGCCGCGGGGATGAACAGCGTCATGGTGGCGGGCGCGATCAATACCGAGATCAGATGGTTCGCCCACAGTGGTCGCTTCGACATTTCCAGCTCCTTTCTTCAACACGCGTTCAAGATTGAACGTAGACCGCTGCGCGCTGATACGTCAACAGTCGTTGAAGTAAGCTGCCTGTCGTGACGGAGCCTGGGCGCGCCGGTCGCTGGCGCAGCGGCCAGCAGAACAAGCAGCGCATCATTGAATCCGCGCGCGACCACTTCACGCGCCATGGCTACGAGCGGGCCACTGTGCGACGTATCGCTGCCGACGCCGGGGTGGATGTCGCGATGGTCTACTACTTCTTCGGCAACAAGGAAGGCCTGTTCAGCGCTTCGGTTCTCGATGTTCCGGAGCATCCGCTGCACCAACTGGCCGGACTGCTCGAGGAGAGCCCCGACGATATCGGTGCGCGACTGGTGCGGCATTTCTTCCAACGGTCCGACGAGGGCACGCTTTTCGATCCGCTGCTGACGGTATGGCGTTCTGCGGCCGTCCAACCGTTGGCACGCAGGCTGCTCCACGACACACTGGCCGGACCCGTCGCACACCGCGTAGCGGCCGCGTTCGGAGTGAAAGATGCGGTGCTACGTGTCGAGTTCGTCGCGGCGCACATGGTGGGCCTGGCATTCGCGCGCTACCAGCTCAAGATCGAACCGCTGGCCTCGGCCGGAGTAGAGGATTTGGTGACCTGGATCGGACCGACCGTACAGCGCTACCTCTGCGAGGAGCCAGACTGATTGATCCGGCCAGCGTCAGGACCGCTTGATGTCGAACGACTCGTCGCACACCACGGCATGCACCGGACCGTCGAACTCGGCCTTGGCCTCCCCGATCACGTCCTCACGCGAGGTCCAGGGCGGGATGTGGGTCAGCAGCAGTTGTCCGACACCCGCGGCGGCGGCGATGCGCCCGGCCTCGGTTCCCGACAGGTGCAGGTTGGGTGGGCGGTTAGCCTCGTGGGTCCACGACGCCTCGCACAAGAACACATCGGCACCGCGCGCCAACTCGATCACCGCATCGCAGAAGCCGGTGTCGGCGCTGTAGACCAACGTCGCGCCGGACGGGTCGGTGATCCGCATCCCGTACGACTCGGTCGGATGCGACACCAGCCCGGGCTGCACACTGAGCTCCCCGAAGGTGACCGGCTCACCGTCCACCCAGGCGCGGACGTCGAAGATGTCGGTGATGTCGTCGATCTCGCCGCCGTAGGGCGAGGACGCCGCGCCCATCCGCGACCAGGTGTCGCTGGGCCCATAGAGCAGGCCCTTGTCGAACGGCTTGATCGCCACCGACGGGTGATAGCGCCGCCAGACGAACAACCCGGGCAGATCCAGGCAGTGGTCGGCATGCAAGTGCGACAACAGCACATGCACCGACCCCGGATCGACATGGCGTTGCAGGGCGCCGAGGACCCCACCTCCGAAGTCGATTACCAGAGGCGGCGAGTCCGGCGCCTGCAACAGGTATCCCGATGCCGGCGAGTCCGGACCCACCACACTGCCGGAGCAGCCCAGCACGGTCAGTCGCACGTTCCCTACTGTGCCATGTTCGCCGCGAGCATGACGAAGACACCGGCGCTTTGCTCACTATTCGTCATCGAAATCACCGACTAGTGCAATGGAGCGTGGCGGTGGACGGCTCCGACACCGGTGATGGCCGGTCCCAAAAATCGGGTAGCAAGGTCAGCAAACGCCTCCGGATCACCGGTGGCCTCGAAGACCCGCGTTGCCGGGGCGGCCTCATGCGGGCGCAGCAAGTCGCGCTCGGTGAGCACCCGCAGCAGTTCCTTGGCGGTCTCTTCGGCACTGGACACCAGCGTCACCTGCTCACCCATCGCGAGCTGGATCAATCCCGACAAGAGCGGGTAATGCGTGCAGCCCAACACCAAGGTGTCGACCCCGGCGCGTTGCAGCGGCTCCAGATAACCCTCGGCCAGTCCCAACACCTGCCGGCCACTGGTGATACCGCGCTCGACGAAGTCGACAAAACGCGGGCAGGCCACCGCAGTGATCTCGGTGTCACGGGCCGCAGCGAACGCATCCTGGTAGGCGTGACTGGCGATGGTCGCCTGCGTCCCGATCACCCCGATGCGGCCGTTGCGGGTGGTTGCTACCGCCCGGCGCACCGCCGGCAGGATCACCTCGACGACCGGCACGTCGTAGCGTTCCCGCGCGTCGCGCAGGCACGCCGCCGACGCGGTGTTGCAGGCGATCACTAACGCCTTGATGCCCCGCGCGACCAGGTCGTCGCCGATGGCCAGGGCATGGGCACGGACCTCGGGGATGGTCAGCGGGCCGTAGGGGCCGTTGCCGGTGTCGCCGACGTAGATGATGTCCTCGTCGGGCAACTGGTCGATGATCGACCGGGCGACGGTCAGCCCGCCGACACCGGAATCGAAGATTCCGATCGGACTCACGCAGCCGCCCCCCGACGAAGCTTCCGGGTCTTGCGTTCGGGAGCGGCCAGCCAATAGGCGGCCAGCACTCCCGCCAGCGCACCGCACAGGTGGCCCTGCCAGGACACCCCGCCGCACACGTTGAGCACCGGCACCGCTCCCCACAGAATTCCGCCGTAGAGGAACAGCACCACGACCCCGACCAGGATCTGCCAGATGCGGCGGGTGAACCACCCGAACACCACCAAGAAGGCCAGCCAGCCGAAGATCAGACCGGAGGCACCGATGTGGTCCGTCGGCCCGCACGACGACCCGACGTTGCCGATCAGCCATGTCCCCAGTCCCCCGACGATCCACACGATCGCGGTGGCCAGCACAAACCGGGACAGCCCGGTCAACGTCAACAAGAAACCCAGCACCAGCGCCGGGCCGGTGTTGGCCAGCAGGTGCGCCCAGTTCGCGTGCAACAGCGGGGCGAACAGCACCCCCCACAGGCCGTCAGTCTCCAGCGGCCGGATGCCGTTGCGGTCCAGCTGGTGGCCGCCGACCTGATCCACGGCTTCGACCAGGTAGAGCAGTCCGACGAACGCGATGATGGTGGCCCCGCCGGTGCGCCAGACGGATTTCTCCTCGGACCGCGGCGCGGGTGCGGTTCCCCCGCGGGGAGTCATGCCCACCTCACGGCCTTCCCGACCGGTCGCCGAGCCGCTCGGCGAATGCGCCCGGCACGGTGCCGCGGTAGGTCGGGATTCCGGCCACCGGATCAGCACACAACAACCCCGACAGCACCGCTCGGGCCAGACAGTCCGCCGCGGCGGCACCGACCTCGGCGATCAGGCCCGTCTCCGGGGACATCGCGGCCGGTGTTCCCGGCAGCGGCGGAACCTCGACGGTCCCGGTCGACAACGCGAACACCGTGTCGCCGTCCACCGGCGTGTGCGAGGGCCGGATGGTGCGCGCTAGCCCGTCCTGCGCGGCGATCGCCACCCGGCGGCAGCCGGCCGGGCTCAGCGCGGCATCGGTGGCCACCACGGCGATGGTGGTGTTGAGCGACACGGATTTGGGTTCCAGGCCGGCGAGGATCGCCAACTGTTCCGACGGCGGTGCCGTCAGCCCGAATTCTTCGATGAGCAGGGTCGACCAGGGCAACCCAGTGGTGGGATCGATGAGTTCGCCGGTGGGATTCACCACCACGATCGCACCCACGGTGACCACGTCGTCCCCGAGCTCCAGTGTCATCGACGCGGTGCCCACGCCACCCTTGAAGACCCCGGCCCGGGCGCCAGCGCCGGCGCCGACGCTGCCCGAAGCCGGTTGTTGGCCGTCGGGCCCGGCAGCCGTGGCCGCGGCGGCGTAGCCGAATTCCGCGGTGGGCCGGCGATCCCAGCCGCCGACCGGAAGGTCGAAGATCACCGCGGCCGGCACGATCGGCACCACCCCGCCCTCCAGCGCCACACCGCGGCCCTGCTCTTCCAACCAGGTCATCACGCCGTCGGCGGTCGCCAGTCCGTAAGCGCTGCCGCCGGAAAGCACCACCGCGTCCACCCAGCGCACACTGTTGGCCGGATCCAGCAGGTCGGTTTCGCGGGTGCCCGGCGCTCCGCCCCGACCGTCGACGGCGCCGACCGTCCCGGGTGGCGCCAGGACGACGGTGACGCCGGTGGCCCAGCCGGACCCCAATGTCGCGTCCGGATCGATCCGCTGGTGGTGGCCCACCCGGATGCCGCCGACATCGGTGATCGAACCCATGCCTTTCATCGCCGGGGCCTTCCCATCAGCGCGACAACCAGGAATTCCTGCAGCACGGTGAGCCATTGATACACGTTGAGTTGACCAGCCATCGCATCACCCGCCGGCAACTGATCGGGGCCCTCGGGTCCGATCCTGAGCACGGCGCCCAGCGCGAGGCGGATGTCGTTGACCGCGGCGATCCAGGCGTTGGCCTGTTCCTCGGTCAACTCGAAGCGGCCGCCTTGTTCGGGAACGGTGGCCAGCACTTGTTGCGCCGCGCCACGTTTGGCGTCGATGATCCCCGGTTCGTGCAGACTGCGCAGGGCCGCGTTCAGGCCGTCTGCGTCAACCGCGGAGCCGTCCGCATCACCTTCCGGGCGATAGAAATCCGGCAGCAGCCGGCGTGTCGTGGCGTCTTCGGGCGGTCGGGTGTTGCCGGTTCGTATCCCGGTGATCTGTTCAAGTTCGTCTGGCGGAGAAGCGGACTCCCGTGCGTCGAGCATCCCGACGATCGAGCCGACGAGATTCCGGAGCAGCGCGGCCTCGTGAAGGGCCAGCGCAGACCGGAAGCGGGGTCCGTCGTCGGTCTCGACCCGCTTCCATTTCTGCACGGTGAAGTCCGGTTCCCTTCGGTTGAGTTTTAGCGGTCCTGCTGCATGGTCGCCCACAAACCGGCGGCATGCAGCTTGGACACGTCGACCTCCATCGACTCACGGCTTCCCGCCGACACCACGGCCTTGCCCTCGTGATGCACCTGCAGCATCAGCTTGGTGGCGTGCTGCTCGCTGTAGCCGAACAGCTTCTGAAAGATGTAGGTCACATAGGTCATCAGGTTGACCGGGTCGTCCCAGACGATGGTCACCCAGGGGGAAGCCGTCTCCTCGACCGGGTCGGCGTGCCGCTGTCCGGTGCCCTGCGGTTTCACCGGGGCGGACGTCGGTGCTGACGTGGCCATACCGGTCAGGATACCGAGCCGAGGTGGGGTGCAGTCCAGTCGATACGGTTGGCGGGTGAACCACTCGGCCCAGTGCGGCGGACTGCTCACCGACAAGTACGAGCTCACCATGCTCGCCGCGGCCCTGCGCGACGGCACGGCGGCTCGACAGGCCGGCTTTGAAATGTTCACCCGTCGACTCCCCGAGGCACGCCGCTACGGGGTGGTCGCCGGCACCGGCCGGTTTCTTCAGGCCCTGGCCGGGTTCACCTTCGACGACGCCGCGCTGAGTCTGCTCACGGAATTCCTGGATCGACAGACCGTCAATTTCCTGGCGGATTTCCGGTTCCGCGGCGACATCGACGGCTACCCCGAAGGCGAGCTGTATTTCGCCGGGTCGCCGGTGCTCAGCGTGCAGGGCAGCTTCGCCGAGTGTGTCGTGCTGGAGACCCTGCTGCTCTCGATCTTCAATCACGACACCGCGATCGCCTCGGCGGCCGCCCGCATGGTCAACGCCGCCGGCGGACGGCCCCTGATCGAGATGGGCTCACGCCGCACGCACGAGCAGGCCGCCGTGGCTGCGGCCCGGGCCGCCTACCTGGCGGGTTTCGCCGGAACCTCCAATCTGGAGGCGCACCGCCGTTACGGTGTGCCGGTGCTGGGCACCAGCGCGCATGCCTTCACCCTGTTACACACCGGCGCCGACGGCGAGTTGGCGGCGTTCCGCGCCCAGGTCGCCGCCCAAGGCGTCGACACCACGCTGCTGGTGGACACCTACGACGTCACCACCGGGGTGGCCAACGCCGTCGCGGCGGCCGGACCGGGACTCGGCGCGGTGCGCATCGACTCCGGTGAGCTGGCGGTGTTGGCCCATCAGGTCCGCGACCAGCTGGACCGGCTAGGTGCCACCGGCACCAAGATCGTGGTCTCCGGTGACCTCGACGAATTCGGCATCGCAGCGCTGCGGGCGGCGCCGGTGGACAGCTACGGCGTCGGCACCGCGTTGGTGACCGGCTCAGGCGTGCCCGCGGCAGGGTTCGTCTACAAGCTGGTCGAGGTGGACGGCAAGCCGGTGCACAAGCGCAGCACCGGCAAAGAGTCACAGGGCGGACTCAAACAGGCGCTGCGGGTCGCCCGCGAAAGCGGCATTGTCACCGAGGAGGTCGTCTACCCGGCCGGGCACCCACCGGCGGTCGACGCGCGGGCCCGGACCTTGACGGTTCCGCTGGTCCGCGGCGGCGAGGTGGTGACCCCCACCGGGGCGACGGCGCTGGCCGCAGCGCGCGAACGCGTGGTGGCCGGGCTACACAGCCTGCCGTGGGAAGGGCTCAAACTCGCGCATGGCGAGCCGGCGATCCCGACACGGCTGGTTCCCGGCGGCGCCTGAGCGCGCTCCTATTTTCCGTTGCGTTCGCGGTGCTTGCACCCGGGCCAGCAGCACGGGCGGCGCATGCCCTCCTCGAGCTCCTCGCGCGTGCGGCGAATCCGTCGCTCGCGGGTCGCCTGCTGCTTGGCGTCTTCAACCCAGCAGATGAACTCGTTGCGCGCCAAGGGCGTAATGTCCAGCCACGCGGCCAATGCCGCGGCGCTGACGGTCAGTCCGTCGCGCAGATCATCGGGAAGTTCATGCACTGCGCCGCCTGGCAATCGCTGGCTGCTCATCGCCTCAGGGTAGCTGCCGCCGGCGGGAAAATGGGTGGGGCGCGGACGCCGGTGTCGCTACCGTGCACGGGTATGGATATCGATGCCGCGACGTTCAGCCAGGAGTGGGCGCGGGACTGGAACAACCTGGACGTGGACGCGGTACTGGCGCACTTTCACGACGACGTCGTGTTCACCTCCCCGGTGGCCGCCCAGATGTATCCCGAGACGGCCGGAGTGATCCGCGGCAAGGCCGCGCTGCGCCACTACTGGTCTGGCGCACTGCAGCGCACGCCGGATCTGCATTTCGTGGTCGAAGACGTTTACCGGGGCATCGACACCATCGTGATCAACTACCGCAACCAGAACGGCGGACTCGTCAATGAGGTCCTGCGGTTCGGCGGTGACGGCTTGGTCATCGAGGGGCACGGAACCTATCTGATGGCCCGCTCGGCCGCCACGGCCTGACGGATGAGCATGTCGATCCGAAAGCGGGCTACCGTGTGCACACCATGGCTGACCCGTCCGTATCCGAGCTGCTCGCCGCCGCGGTAGCCGCACTGGGCGGCAGCGAACGCGAGGGCCAGGTCCGTATGGCCGAGGCGGTGGCACGCTGCTTCGAGACCGGCGAGCATCTGGCGGTGCAGGCCGGCACCGGTACCGGCAAGTCGCTGGCCTATCTGGTTCCGGCGATCGCGCGGGCGTTGACCGACGAGAACCCCGTTGTGGTGTCCACTGCGACCATCGCATTGCAGCGCCAGCTCGTCGACCGCGACCTGCCGCGTCTGGCCGGCGCCCTGGAAAAGGTGCTGCCCCGGCGACCCACCTTCGCACTGCTCAAGGGTCGGCGGAATTACCTGTGCCTGAACAAGATCCACACCGGCATCGCCGAAGAATCCGACGACGAGCCGCAGGCCGAACTGTTCGATCCGTTCGCGGCAAGTGCCCTGGGCCGCGACGTGCAGCGGCTGACCGCGTGGGCGGAAGACACCGACACCGGTGATCGCGATGACCTCAAACCCGGTGTACCGGAACGGTCCTGGTCTCAAGTCAGCGTCTCGGCGCGGGAATGTGTGGGTGCCGTGCGCTGCCAATACGGCACCGACTGTTTCGCCGAGCGGGCCCGCGCCGTCGCCGCCGAGGCCGACGTCGTGGTCACCAACCATGCCCTGTTGGCCATCGACGCCATCTCCGACACCACTGTGTTGCCCGAGCATCGCCTGCTGGTGATCGACGAGGCGCACGAGCTCGCCGACCGGGTGACCTCGGTGGCCACTGCCGAGCTGAGCGCGACCATGCTCAGCGTCGCGGTGCGCCGTGTTGGCCGGCTGGTCTCCCCCGAGCTGGTCCAGCGCCTCGATGCCGCAGCGCTGACGTTTGGCTCGGCGATCCACGACGGCACCCCCGGCCGGATGGATCACCTCGACGAGGAGCTGGCCACCTATCTGGCCGCCCTGCGTGATGCCGCCGGGGCGGCCCGCGCAGCCATCGACACCTCACCTGCCGATCCCAAAGCCGCGGCCGCGCGCAAGGAGTCGGTCGCCGCGCTGACCGAGATCGCCGACACTGCGTCCCGGATCCTGACCTCGTTCGAGCCGGCCATCCCCGACCGCTACGACGTGGTCTGGCTCAGCCATGAAGACAACCGAGGCTCGGTGCGGGCCGTGCTGCGGGTCGCGCCGTTATCGGTGGCCGGCCTGCTGCGCGAGCGACTGTTCGCCCGAGCGACGACGGTGCTGACCTCGGCAACGCTGACGGTCGGCGGGTCCTTCGACGCCATGGCCGGCGACTGGGGTCTGCGGCGCGGCGAAGATCCCCAGGCCGCGCGGTGGCGGGGCCTTGATGTCGGCTCACCTTTTGCGCACGCCAAGTCGGGCATCCTCTACGTCGCGGCGCACCTGCCGCCACCCGGGCGCGACGGCACCGGCACGGCCGAACAACTCGACGAGATCACCGCACTGATCACCGCGGCGGGCGGCCGAACCCTGGGCTTGTTCTCATCGATGCGAGCGGCACGAGCCGCGGCCGAGGCGATGCGCGAGCGCCTCGACACCCCGGTGCTGTGCCAGGGCGACGACACCACCGGTGCGCTGGTCGAGCAGTTCGCCGACGACGCCGAGACCTCGCTGTTCGGCACGCTGTCGCTGTGGCAGGGCGTCGACGTACCGGGACCGTCGCTGTCACTGGTGCTCATCGACCGCATCCCGTTCCCGCGGCCCGACGATCCGCTGCTGACCGCCCGGCAGCGCGCCATCACCGCGCGCGGCGGCAACGGCTTCATGGCGGTGGCCGCCAACCACGCCGCCCTGCTGCTGGCCCAGGGCGCCGGCCGGCTGCTGCGCGGAAACGACGACCGGGGCGTGGTGGCGGTGCTCGACTCCCGGATGGCCACCGCCCGTTACGCCGGGTATCTGCGGGCCTCACTACCGCCGTTCTGGAGCACCACCGACACCGCGAAGGTGCAGCTGGCGCTGAAGCGGCTGCGCGGCGCCTAAGCCCACTATCGTGGTACCTCATGCGCCCTGCCCGCCGACGGCACCGTGTTTCTGCGGCGGCCCCAGCTTCGCTGAACCGCCGTGCTCATGCGGCGGCCCCAGCTTCGCCTCTCCTTCGTCGAGGCTCGCTGAACCACCGGGCTCATGCGGCGGCCCCCGCTTCGCCTCTCCTTCGTCGAGGCTCGCTGAACCGCCGTGTTCTCGTCACTGCCTGCGCGCTGGTGTTATTGCTGAGCGGATGTGCCCGCATGCTCGACGGGAAACCCGTGTCGGTGTTCGCCGACCCGTTCCGGGTGGGCGGCCTGCAGGCCGTCGACGGCCCCACCGGGCTGCGCCCCGACGCCCCGCCACCGACCCGGGAGGTCGACGGCACCGACGGCGGCCGGATCGATCAACTCGCCGCGCAGTCGGTCAGCGACCTCGAGGCGTTTTGGACCACGACCTATCCCAACACCTTCGACGGCGATTTCAGGCCTGCGAAGTCACTGCTGTCCTGGGATCCGGCGCAACTACGTGGAAAGTTCTGTGACAGTAGAACTTTCCTGTTGGTCAACGCGGCCTACTGCTATCTGGACAACACCATCGGCTGGGATCGCCGACTGCTGCTGCCCGCACTGCGAAGCGCCTATGGCGACATGGCCATCACCATGGTGCTCGCCCACGAGTACGGCCACGCGATTGCCCGCACCGCCGGCATCACCAAGCGGCGCCAGACCCCGACACTGGTGGCCGAGCAGCAGGCCGACTGCCTGGCGGGTGTCTACCTGCGTTGGGTAGCCCAGGGGGATTCCCCGCGTTTCACCCTGAGTACCGGCGACGGGCTCAACGGCGTGTTGGCTGCGATGCTGGCGCTGCGTGATCCGTTGCTCGGGCCCGACGAGTCGATCGGCAACAACGAGCATGGCTCGGCCTTCGAACGGATCTCGGCGTTCCAGTTCGGGTTCACCGACGGCGCCGGCTCGTGTAAGGCCATCGACGCCAAGGAGATCGAGCAGCGGCGCGGCGAACTGCCGGTTCAGCTGCAACAGGACGAGACCGGCGAGGTGCCGGTCAGCGAGGAATCGGTGCGGCTGGTCATCGACGCGATGAACATCGCGTTCACGCCCGACCAGCCACCGAAACTCACCTTCGACGCCGCGACCGCTTCGTCGTGCTCGGACGCGCGCCCCAGTCCGCCGGCCTCATATTGTCCGGCGAGCAACACCATCGCGGTCGACCTGCCGGCCCTGCAGACCATGGGCACCCCCAGCAAGGACCAGAAGTTGGCGACGCTGTCCGGCGACAACACCGCCTACTCGGCACTGATCTCGCGGTACCTGCAGCGCGTGCAGATCGAACACGGCGGGCTGGTGCTCGACAACGCCGCGGCCGCGCTGCGCACCGCCTGCCTGACCGGGGTGGCCACCACCCGGCTGTCTCAGGGCGTCACCACCTCCAACGGCGGCAGGATCGCATTGACCGCGGGGGATCTGGACGAGGCGGTCGCCGGGTTGTTGACCAACGGCCTGGCCGCCGGCGACATCAACGGCGAATCGGTGCCGGCCGGCTTCTCGCGCATCGACGCCTACCGCACCGGGGTGCTCGGCGATTTCGATCGCTGCCTGGCCCGTTTCCCGTGATCCGGTGTTCTCCGCGTGCCCGGCGAATCGTTCAGATTGCACTGAAGGTCGTCGATTTCGACGAATCGCAGCCCTGAGCGCAATCTCACCGACGGGAAAGCTCGCGCCGCCCCTTGCTGGCCTCAGGCCAGGGTCACCAGTCCCAGTTCGGCATCGCCGGACAGCAACGGATGGCACGGCAGCACCCGCACGGTGTAGCCCACCGACCCGGCCACCGGTAGCCGGCTGGTCGTGGAGAAGACTTCCGTTCCGTCCGCATCGGTGTGGGCGTGCGACATCGCCACGGTGACCGGGTCCAGCAGGGTGTCACCGGAATCCACTCGGCCCAGCACCGCCTGAACAGCCACCTCGTCCGGCCGCAGCCCGGCCAGGCGTACCGAGGCGGTCAGCGTCAACTCCGAGCCCAGCCAGGGTGCGTCCGGCAGTCCGGTGCTGTCGACGTCGGTGATCTGGATGTGCGGCCAGGCTGCTTCTGCCCGACGCCGGTAGTCGGCCAATTGACGTGCCGCACCGAAGGGCACCCCGTCAATCGGTTCGCAGGTGCGCCGCAACGACTGCGCGGCCGGGGCATAACACTGCTCCACGTAGTCATGCACCATCCGCGACGCCAGCACTTTCGGCCCCAGCGTCTGCAGGGTGTGATGCACCATCTCCATCCAGCGCGGCGGCACTCCCCGATCGTCGCGCTCGTAGAACTTCGGCACCACCGACGACGCCAGCAGGTCATAGAGCGCCGCGGCTTCCAGATCGTCGCGCCGATTCTCGTCGGCGACCCCGTCCGCGGTGGGAATCGCCCAGCCGTTCTGCCCGTCGAACCACTCGTCCCACCACCCGTCGCGAATCGACAGGTTCAGCCCGCCGTTGAGCGCGCTCTTCATTCCCGAGGTGCCGCAGGCCTCCAACGGGCGCAGCGGATTGTTCAGCCAGACATCGCATCCCGAATACAGGCGCCGCGCCATCGACATGTCGTAGTCGGGTAGGAACGCAATGCGGTGCCGCACCTCCGGGCGGTCGGCGAACCGCACCACCTGCTGAATCAGCGCCTTGCCGTCTTCGTCGGCCGGATGCGACTTGCCGGCGACGATCAGCTGGACGGGACGCTGCTCGTCGAGCAGCAGTTGCTCCAATCGGTCGGGATCACGCAGCATCAGCGTCAACCGCTTGTAGGTCGGCACCCGCCGGGCGAAGCCGATGGTCAGCACCTCGGGGTCGAATGCCGTAGCGATCCAGCCCAACTCGGCCTCCGAGGAGCCGCGTTCCAGCCCGGACTTCAGCAACCGCAACCGGACCTCGTCGACGAGGAGTCCCCGCAGCTGCGAGCGGATGGACCACAGCGTCACCGGATCGACCTGCTGCAGGCGTTGCCAGGCCGCGGGCTCGCTGAACGAGTCGGGCGCGGCCACGTCGCGACTGAGCTGCAGCCATGGCGGCGCCGCCCAACTCGGCGCGTGCACGCCGTTGGTGATCGAGCCGATCGGCACCTCGTCGCCGTCGAACCCGGGCCACAGGTCGTTGAACATGACCCGGCTGACCCGCCCGTGCAGCCGCGAAACACCGTTGGCGCGCTGCGCCAGGCGCAGCCCCATGTGGGCCATGTTGAACATGCCGGGATCGTGTTCGTCCCCCTGCTCCATGCCCAGTTCCATGATCCGCTCGGTGGGCACCCCGGCGACCAGGGCATCACCGCTGTCGTCGAAGTAGCGGCGCACCATGTCGGCGGGAAACCGGTCGATTCCGGCCGGCACCGGGGTGTGCGTGGTGAACACCGTCGCCGAACGGACCACGGCAAGCGCGGTATCGAAATCCAGGCCCTGCTCGGCGATCAGCTCACGGATGCGTTCGATACCGAGGAATCCCGCGTGCCCTTCGTTCATGTGAAAGACCTCGGGAGCGGGCATGCCCTGCAACCGGGTGAACTCGCGGATGGCCCGCACCCCGCCGATGCCAGCCAGGATCTCCTGACGGATCCGATGCTCCTGGTCGCCGCCGTACAACCGGTCGGTGATTCCGCGCAGCTGGTGGGGATTTTCACCGATGTCGGAATCCAGCAGCAACAACGGCACTCGGCCCACCTGCGCGACCCAGATCCGGGCCCGCAACCGCCCGGCGCCAGGCAACGCCACATCGATCAGCACCTGGTGGGAGTCGCTATCGACCAACAGCCGCAACGGCAGCCCCTGCGGATCCAGTGCCGGGTAGGTTTCGTGCTGCCAGCCGTCGGCGGTCAACGCTTGACGGAAATACCCGGACCGGTAGTACAGCCCCACCGCGATCAGCGGCACACCCAGATCCGACGCCGACTTCAGGTGATCCCCGGCCAGGATCCCCAGGCCGCCTGAGTAGTTGGGCAGAGCTTCGGCGACGCCGAATTCCATCGAGAAGTAGGCGACCGCCGTCGGCAGCGCCTCGCCGCCGTCCTGCTGGTGCTGATACCACCTCGGGCTGGTCAGGTACGCCGTGAGATCGGCAGCCAGCGCATCGAGCCGGGCGGTGAACTCCGGGTCGGCGGCCAGCTCTTCGAGCCGCGCGGGACTGACCGCCCCGAGCAGCGCGACTGGGTCTCGCCCACTCCTGTCCCACAGTTCAGGGTCGATGGCGGCGAAGAGCTCCTGCGTCGGCTGCTCCCACGACCAGCGCAGGTTCATCGACAGCTGCTCAAGTGCCAGCAGCCGCTCGGGAAGGTGGGCGCGAACGGTGAACCGGCGGAGGGCCTTCACGCCTCACTACCTTACCGAAGCGGAGCCTGCCGAACAGACCTGACGATTCGGGTGCGAACACCTCGCTCGGTTCCGGTGGGCGTCGCTGGACAGCTACCGTGGGCGCATACAGCCCGACGACGAACGGAGTGTGGTGGCTGGACGAGTCGAGGTCGACGATGTCGAACCGGTCGTCTCATGCGGCCGCTACCCGGCCAAAGCCGTGGTCGGTGAGACCGTGCCGGTCAAGGCCACCGTCTGGCGTGAAGGCCATGAGGCCGTCGCGGCGACGTTGGTGGTACGTCACGCGGGGCGCCGTTATCCGCTGCCCGGCGATCCGCCACCCACCTCCACGAGCTCAGCGCTGCATCTGCCCATGCATACCGGGTTCGACGCCTACGTGTTTCACGGTGCCTTCACCCCCGACGCCGTCGGCTTGTGGACATTTCGCGTCGAGGGCTGGGGCGATCCGTTGCAGAGCTGGCGGCACGCGGTGACCGCCAAGCTGGATGCCGGCCAGGCCGCGGCCGAACTGTCCAACGATCTGTTGATCGGCGCCGAGTTGTTCGCCCGCGCCGCAGCCGGGGTACCGACCGCACGGCGTGAACCGGTGCTGGCGGCGGCTGCTGCGTTGCGCACCCCAGGCGATCCGGTGTCACGGGCCGCGCCGGCACTGTCGTCCGAACTCGACGAGCTGCTGTCCCGCTACCCGCTGCGCGAGCTGGTCACCGCCGGCGTCGAGCACCAGGTGTGGGTGGATCGGCCGCTGGCACGGCGCGGCGCGTGGTACGAGATGTTTCCACGCTCGACGGGCGGCTGGGACGCCGAAGGCCGCCCAGTACACGGCACGTTCGCCACGGCCGCGGCGGCACTGCCCCGGATCGCACAGATGGGTTTCGACGTGGTGTACCTGCCACCGATCCACCCCATCGGACGTGTACACCGCAAGGGCCGCAACAACTCCGCGACCGCCGAACCCGGCGATGTGGGTTCGCCGTGGGCCATCGGCAGCGTCGACGGGGGCCACGACGCGGTGCATCCGGAGCTGGGCGATATCGGTGACTTCGACGACTTCGTCGCCGCGGCCCACCGGCTCGGCCTGGAGGTCGCGCTGGACCTGGCGCTGCAGTGCGCACCGGACCATCCCTGGGCCACTCAGCATCGGGAATGGTTCACCGAGCTGCCCGATGGCACCATCGCCTACGCAGAGAACCCGCCGAAGAAATACCAGGACATCTACCCGCTGAACTTCGACAACGACCCGGCCGGCCTGTACGCAGAGGTGCTGCGGGTGGTCCGGTTCTGGATGGACCACGGGGTGAAGATCTTTCGGGTGGACAACCCGCACACCAAGCCCCCGGACTTCTGGCTCTGGCTGATCGCCGCCGTCAAGAACATCGACCCCGACGTGCTGTTTTTGTCCGAGGCGTTCACCCCGCCGGCGCGCCAGTACGGCTTGGCCAAACTGGGCTTCACCCAGTCCTACTCGTACTTCACCTGGCGGACAACGAAATCCGAGATCACGGAGTTTGGTCAGCAGATCGCCGAGTTCGCCGATTTCCGCCGGCCGAATCTTTTCGTCAACACCCCCGACATCCTGCATGCCAGCCTGCAGCACGGCGGCCCCGGAATGTTCGCCATCCGCGCGGCACTGGCGGCGACACTCGGCCCGGCGTGGGGCGTGTACTCCGGATTCGAGTTGTTCGAAGACCGTGCCGTGCATGAAGGCAGCGAGGAGTACCTCGATTCGGAGAAGTACGAGCTTCGTCCCCGCGATTTCGCCGGCGCCGTAGCCGAAGGCCGCTCCCTAGAGCCGTTCATCGCCCGGCTCAACGAGATTCGCCGAATGCACCCGGCCTTCAATCAGCTGCGCACCGTGCACTTCCATCATGTCGACAACGACGCGCTGCTGGCCTACAGCAAGTTCGACCCGGCTACCGGCGACACCGTGCTGGTAGTGGTCACGCTGAACCCGTTCAGCGCTGAGCAGGCGACGCTGCACCTGGACATGTGGGCGCTGGGAATGCCTGACTACCAACGCTTCTGGGTACGTGACCAGATCAGCGGCGAAGACTACAACTGGGGCCAGGAAAACTACGTGCGCTTGGACCCGGCACACGCGGTCGCCCACATCGTCACCATGCCGCCGATCAACGCCGGCACCCGCGTCGAGCTGCTGCGCCGCTGATGAGCACCGTGAGCCGACACTTGGCACCCCCTTCTGCCGACCTGGCCCGGCTGCTGGCCGGTGAGCACCACGATCCGCATTCCATCCTGGGCGCCCACGAATACGGCAAGACCACCATCATCCGCGCCTTGCGCCCGCGCGCTCGGCGCGTGGCGGTGCTCGTCGGTACCGAACGCTTCGTCATGCGCGACCTGGGTTCCGGGCTGTTCGCGGCGGCGCTGCCGTTCACCGATCTGATCGACTACCGATTGGAGGTGCACTACCCGGAGACGGCCGAATTCGCCGAGCCCACCGGGGTGCACACGGTCGCCGATGGGTATCGATTCG
Organism: Mycolicibacter heraklionensis; assembly: GCA_001673575.1. Taxonomy (GTDB): domain Bacteria; phylum Actinomycetota; class Actinomycetes; order Mycobacteriales; family Mycobacteriaceae; genus Mycobacterium; species Mycobacterium heraklionense_A. The sequence continues at coordinate 47,717 of LZME01000043.1, forward strand.
CGCCGACTCTGGGCGAATTCGACCTGTACCTGTTCGCCGAGGGACGCCACGAACGTCTCTGGGAAGTGATGGGGGCTCAGCACCGCAGCTTCACCACGCCGGACGGCGAGGTGTCCGGCGTGTCCTTCGCGGTGTGGGCACCCAATGCCACCGGGGTGAGTCTGATCGGTGATTTCAACGGTTGGGCCGGCGACGACGTCCCGCTGCGATCATTGGGCTCCTCGGGAATCTGGGAGCTGTTCTGGCCCGACTTCCCCACCGCCGGCCTCTACAAGTTCCGCATCCACGGGGCCGACGGCGCGGTCACCGAGCGCGCCGATCCGTTCGCCTACGCCACCGAGGTACCGCCGAGGACCGCATCGATGGTGACGGCCAGCGTCTACACCTGGAACGACGCCGATTGGATGGCGCAGCGCTGCAAGCGCGACCCGGTGAGCGAGCCGATGAGCACCTACGAAGTCCATCTGGGCTCTTGGCGCCCGGGTCTCACCTACCGCCAGCTGGCGGTGGAACTGACCGAATACGTTGTCCAACAAGGCTTCACCCATGTGGAACTGCTGCCGGTGGCGGAGCACCCGTTCGGCGGGTCTTGGGGATACCAGGTGACGTCGTATTACGCCCCGTCGGCGCGCTTCGGCACCCCCGACGACTTCCGGGCGCTGGTCGACGCCCTGCACGGAGCCGGCATCGGCGTCATCGTGGACTGGGTGCCGGCACACTTCCCCAAAGACGACTGGGCCCTGGGCCGATTCGACGGGACCCCGCTCTACGAGCACTCCGATCCACGCCGCGGTGAACAACTCGACTGGGGCACCTACGTATTCGACTTCGGCCGCCCGGAGGTGCGCAACTTCCTGGTCGCTAATGCGCTGTATTGGCTGACCGAGTTCCACGTGGACGGGTTACGGGTGGATGCCGTGGCATCGATGCTCTACCTGGACTATTCACGCCCGCACGGCGGCTGGACCCCCAATATCCACGGCGGCCGCGAGAACCTGGAGGCGGTGCAGTTCCTGCAGGAGCTGAACGCGACCACCCACCGGGTCGCGCCGGGCATCGTGACCATCGCCGAGGAGTCCACCTCCTGGCCGGGAGTCACCCGCGACACCAGCCTTGGCGGACTGGGCTTTTCGATGAAATGGAACATGGGCTGGATGCACGACACCCTGGCCTACCTCGGCCACGATCCGGTGCACCGCAGCTACCACCACCACAACATGACGTTCTCGATGCTCTACGCCTTCAGCGAGAACTACGTGCTGCCGGTCAGCCACGACGAGGTGGTGCACGGCAAGGGCACGCTGTGGTCGAGGATGCCCGGCGATTCCCACCACAAGGCCGCGGGCCTGCGCGCCCTGCTGGCCTACCAGTGGGCGCATCCCGGCAAGCAATTGCTGTTCATGGGCCAGGAATTCGGCCAGCGCGCCGAGTGGTGCAACGAGCGCGGAGTCGACTGGTTCCAGCTCGACCCCCAGATCGAGCCCGACGGCTACTCCCCCGGCATCCTGCGGCTGGTCAGCGACCTCAACGCCCACTACCGCGCGCTGCCGGCCTTGTGGACCCAGGACTCCGACCCGCGGGGCTACTCCTGGATCGACGCCAACGACTCCACCAACAATGTGCTGAGCTTCCTGCGCTACGGCACCGACGGTTCGGTGCTGGCCTGCGTGTTCAACTTTGCCGGCGTCACCCACGCCGATTACCACCTGGGGCTGCCGCGCGCGGGCCGCTGGCGCGAGGTGCTCAACACCGACGCGGTCGGCTACCGCGGGTCAGGTGAGGGCAACTTCGGCGGGGTCGAGGCCACCGACGAACCGTGGCACGGCCGGCCGGCCTCGGCGGTGCTGGTGTTACCCGCCCTGTCGGCCGTGTGGCTAGCACCCGAATAGCGCCAGCCCACGGGATCAGTACAGCGCGTTGGCCAGATTGCGCCGGCCGGCGACGACCTCCGGGTCGCCCGCGTCGAACAGCTCGAACAGCTCCACCAGCCGGGTCCGCACCGCGGTGCGCTCGTCACCTGCGGTCCGCCGCACCAGCCCGATCAGCCGGTCGAACGCAGCGGTGACGTCTTGGTTGAGGATCTGCACGTCAGCGGCGGCAAAGGCGGCCTCGACGTTGTCCGGGTCGGCGTCGGCCTGGGCGGGCGCATCGGGTCGCCGGCCGGTCGCGCGTTCCAGGAAGGTGAGCTGACGCAGTGCCCCCTTGGCTTCGGCATGGTTGGGGTCGGTGTCCAGCAACGCCTGATAGGAGGCTCGCGCCGCCGGGAAGTCACCGGCGTCGAGTTGGTCACGGGCCTGGGCCAGCACCGGGTCCACCTGCTCGGGCTGCTCAGCGTCACCGCCGCCGGCAAGCTTGCCTGCGGTGGCCGACACCAGTGAATCGACCCAGCGGCGCAGCTGTTCGGGTGGCTGGGGTCCCTGGAAGCTGGTGATCGGTTGGCCGGCGGCCAGTGCCACCACGGTCGGTACCGCGTCCACGCCGAACACCTGCGCCACCCGCGGGGCGACGTCGACGTTGACGGTGGCCAGCGCCCACTTGGGCGTGCCATCGGCGTTGTCCGCCTGGGCCAGCGCAGCGAGGGTGTCGGCGAGCTGAATGCAGGCTTCGCTGCGGGGTGACCACAGCAGCACCACCACCGGCACCTGATTGGACCGGACCAGCACCTCGTCTTCGAAGTTGGCCTCGGTGATCTCGGTGGCACCCGGCGGAGCCGGGGTGTTCGCGGCGGCGCCGCCGGATTGAGCCGGCTTCTTGAGGCCGGACAAATCCACTGCGCCGGCCAACGCCGGGCCGATCGGGGGTCGAGGACGCGTCACGACATCAAGTCTGTCACGTCACCCTTGCGGCGCCACCGACGGCCGTTTTCGCGCGCGACCACCACACTATGACCAAGATCACACTTGGGCGTCGCAGCGCGGAGACGGGCCGCGCCAGCTACCTACGCAACCGTAGGAAGCCGCTACCCCGCACGCAGGATCAGCGCGTCGCCCTGGCCGCCGGCACCGCACAGGGCCGCCACCGCATAACCCGAACCGCGCCGCTTGAGCTCCAGCGCGGCGTGCAGCGTGATCCGCGCACCGGACATCCCGATCGGGTGCCCCACGGCGATCGCGCCGCCGTGCACGTTGACCACGTCGCCGTTCAGCCCCAGCTCCCGGGTCGAGGCCAACGACACCGCGGCAAAGGCCTCGTTGATCTCCACCACGTCGAGTTGGTCGACGGAGATCCCCTCCCGCTCGATCGCCTTCTTGATGGCATTGGCCGGCTGGGACTGCAGGGTCGAATCCGGCCCGGCCACGACGCCGTGGGCACCGATCTCGCACAGCCAGTCCAGACCCAGTTCCTGCGCCTTGGCCTTGCTCATCACGACCACTGCGGCGGCGCCGTCGGAGATCTGCGACGAGGAGCCGGCGGTGATGGTGCCGCCGGAGCGGAACGCCGGCTTGAGCCCGGACAGCGACTCGGCGGTGGTGTTGGCCCGGATGCCCTCGTCCTCGGTGAACTCCAGCGGGTCCCCCTTACGCTGCGGGATCTTCACCGGCACCACCTCGTCGGCGAAAACGCCGTCCTTCCAGGCCGCGGCGGCCCGGCGGTGGGACTCGGCGGCAAACTCGTCCTGCTCAGCGCGGGTGAACTTGTCCTCGTCGTTGCGCTGCTCGGTGAGCGCACCCATCGGCTGGTCGGTGAAGACGTCATGCAGGCCGTCGTAGGCGAGGTGGTCGCGCACCGTCACGTCGCCGTACTTGTAGCCCGACCGGCTGTCGAGCAGCAGGTGCGGGGCCTTGCTCATCGACTCCTGGCCGCCGGCCACCACCACGTCGAATTCGCCGGCGCGAATCAGCTGGTCAGCCATGGCGATGGCGTTGATTCCCGACAGACACATCTTGTTGATGGTCAGCGTCGGCACGTCCCAGCCGATGCCGGCGCCCACCGCCGCCTGCCGAGCCGGCATCTGGCCGGCCCCGGCGGTCAGCACCTGGCCCATGATCACGTACTGCACCAGCGACGCCGGTACCTGCGCCTTCTCCAGCGCCCCAGCAATCGCCACGGCGCCCAGGTCGCTGCCGGAGAAATCCTTCAGTGAACCCATCAACCGGCCGATCGGGGTCCGAGCCCCAGCAACGATCACCGATGTCGTCATGACTACCTCCCGGGCGGGTCTGAAAGGCCGATCTTTCCGGTCGGCTCAGCACGATGTTTCCGCTCAGGTTACCGTTACGTTATGACCACCGAATCCGTCGCTGACCCCTGTGAGGCACGTCCCGCCCTGGCCTCGGCCTTGGTGACGGCGGTCGACCACGTCGGTGTCGCGGTCCCGGACCTGGAAGTGGCCAAGAAGTGGTACCACGACAAGCTCGGCATGATCGTGCTGCACGAAGAGGTCAACGAGGAGCAGGGCATCGTCGAAGCGATGCTCGCGGTGCGCGGCGCGCCGGTCGGCAGCGCCCAGATTCAGCTGATGGCTCCCATCGACGAGTCGTCGACGATCGCAAAGTTCCTGGACAAGCGCGGCCCGGGTCTGCAGCAGCTGGCCTACCGGACCAGCGACATCGACGCGCTCTCCGAGCGGCTGCGCGAGCAGGGCGTCCGGCTGCTCTATGAGGCGCCGCGGCGCGGCACGTCAAACTCGCGGATCAACTTCATCCACCCCAAGGACGCCGGCGGCGTGCTGGTCGAGCTGGTCGAGCCGGCCGCGAACCCGGAAGCGCACTGACCTTCTAGGACCACTTTCGGGTCGGACCCCGGTTGTTGCGGTTAGCCCAACACGGCGTGTGCCAATGCCGCCGATCATCGCCCGATGCGCCGCCGCACTCGGCAAGCCACACCACCACATGGGCTATGCCGCAACGGATCTCGTGATCGCAACCCGGGCACCGATAGACCTTCGCCGCGCGCGATCCCGCGACCGGCACGACGATGTAGTCGTATCCGTCGGAGCCGGCTTCCACGCGTTGTTGCAGCGGCAGCGGCCGTAGCGGCTGTTGCCGACGCGACGGACTGCGGCGACGAGCCATGCCGATCAGCCTAGTGCCACCACATCAGGCCAATTTGGACAGTGCGGCGGCCGCGTCGTAGCCGCCGAACCCGTCCAGCTCATCGCGACGCAGGCGATTCACCCAGGTCGGGTCGGCCAGCAGCGCGCGCCCGATGGCCACCACGTCGAACTCCCCGGCGTCGAACTGTTGGACCAGCCGGTCGACCGGTGCGGGCGCAATCACCTCGCCACGCTTCTCGCTGCGGAACTCCGTTTCCAATCCGACCGACCCGACTGCGATGACCGGCAGGCCGGTGACCTTCTTGGTCCACCCAGCGAGGCTCAATTCGCTGTCATGGTCCGGAAATCCGGGGGCGTAGTGCCTGCGCGTCGAGGGGTGCAGGGCATCCACGCCGGCGTCGACCAGTGGCGTGAGTAGTTCCTGCAACTGGGTCGGATCCTCGGCGATGGAGGCCGCGTAGTCGGTGCCCTTCCACTGGGAGAAGCGGAAGATGATCGGATAGTCCGGGCCGACCGCGGCGCGCACCGCCGCGACCACCTCTGCGGGGAAACGGGTGCGAGCGGCCAGCGATCCGCCGTAGCCGTCGGTACGGCGATTCGTTCGCTCCCAGAAGAATTCGTCGAGCAGGTAGCCATGGGCACCATGGATCTCGACCGCGTCGAAGCCGAGGTCTCGTGCGGTGGCGGCACTGGTGGCGTAGAGCTGTGCGACCTCGGCGAGTTCGGCGGTTCGCAACGCGCGGCCCCGTGGCTCCCCATGCCCGTCGATGCCGGACGGGCCGACCGGTTCTACCCCGTCGTCATCGCGGCGCTCGACCCCCTGGTGCCACAACTGCGCGGCGATCGTCGCGCCCTCGGCGTGGACGCTGTCGACGACACGGGTCCATCCGGAGAGCACCTCGTCGCCGGCGATCGTCGGCACGCTGGCCGGGAATCCCGCTGCCGGGTCGGGCAACCGCACGCCCTCGGTGATGATCAATCCCACACCGCCCGCAGCACGCCGCCGGTAGTACTCGGCCACATCCCTGCCCGGAACCCCACCCGGCGAAGCCTGGCGGGTCATGGGCGCCATCGCGAACCGATTGGGAACGGTCAGCGAGCGGACGGTCAGGGGCTGGAACAGATCATCGAGTGCCATGCGGTCCTCCAACGCACGACCGTGCGCCCCTATTCCGGCCAACGATCAGAACAGCCGGTACTCGTCGCTGGCCATGCCGCGCATCGCGTCATAATCCAAAGTCAGGCAACGGATGCCGCGGTCGGTGGCCAGCGTGCGGGCCTGCGGCTTGATCTGCTGAGCGGCGAAGACCCCGCTGACAGGTGCCAGCAGGCTGTCGCGGTTGAGCAGTTCAAGGTATCGCGTGAGCTGTTCCACTCCGTCGATCTCGCCGCGCCGCTTGATCTCCACAGCGACCGCTCGCCCTTGTTCATCGCGACACAACAGGTCGACCGGACCGATCGCGGTCATGTACTCGCGGCGCACCAACGAGTAGCCCTCGCCGAGCAGTTCGACGTGCTCTGCGAGCAACGCCTGCAGCTGTGCTTCGACGCCGTCTTTGACCAGCCCGGGATCGACACCCAGCTCGTGGCTGGAGTCATGCTCGATCTCCTCGATGGTGATCCGTAGCTGGTCGCCGGTCTTGTTCGCCACCACCCACACCGGCAACTCGCCACCGACCTCCTCGGTGAAGCGGCACGGCGGACTCATCCAGTTCAGCGGCTTATAGGCACGGTCGTCGGCATGCACGCTGACCGAGCCGTCGGCCTTCAACAGCAGCAGTCGTCGGGCAGAGGGCAGGTGCGCGGTGAGCCGGCCGACATAGTCGACGGTGCACTGGGCGATCACGAGTCGCATCCGATCCACCTTAAAGCCCCGCGCCGAGCAATTATCCTTACGCCACGATGAAGCCGCCAAAGACGACCGCGCAACGCCTGGGTCGCGCGCTGGAGATGCTCACGCGTCAGAGCGGTCGACTGCCTGAGACACCCGAATACGGCTCCTGGCTGTTAGGCCGGGTGTCTGAAAGCCAGTACCTGCGCCGGATCCGTATTCAGTTCATCTTGACCGTCGTCATGGTGGGGACGAACCTGCTCGGCGTCGCCGTGGACGTCTTGCTGGTGGCGGTGGCGTTTCCGGTGCCGAATGTCTTCACCGACGCCCCGCGCTGGCTGACCTTTGGGCTAGTGCCGGCCTATGTGGTGATCGCCATATTCGCCGGCACATACGGAATTACTCGACGCACCATCCAGAAATTGCGTTGGGCCATTAAGGAACAGTCGCCGACACGCGACGACGAACGCAACGCCTTCCTGACCCCGTGGCGAGTGGCGCAGGTCGTGCTGGCCCTGTGGGGCGTCGCGACAGTGTTGTTCACCGTGCTCTACGGCTTATACGACAAGATCTTCATCCCGATCATCGGCTTTACGATGAGCGTCTGCGGCATTCTGGTGGCCACCGCCTGCTATCTGTTCACCGAATTCGCGTTGCGGCCGGTGGCCGCACAAGCGCTGGCCGCCGGTCCGCCGCCGCGGCGCATCCTGTCGGGCATCATGGGCCGGACCATGATGGTCTGGCTGCTCACCTCGGGCGTCCCCATTCTGGGTATCGGCCTGACCGCCTTGTTTGCGGTGGTGCTGAAGAACCTGACGTTGACCCAGTTCGGCGTCGCCGTGCTGATCGCCTCGGTGACGACGCTGGTTTTCGGGTTCCTCCTCATGCTGATCCTGTCCTGGCTCACCGCAACGCCGGTGCGCGTGGTGCGCGCAGCGCTGAGACGCGTCGAGCAGGGCAACCTACAGGGTGACCTGGTGGTGTTCGACGGAACCGAACTCGGCGAGCTGCAGAGCGGTTTCAACGCGATGGTGCACGGGCTGCGCGAGCGCGAACGTGTACGCGACCTGTTCGGCCGCCACGTCGGGCGTGAGGTGGCCGCCGCCGCGGAACGCGAGCAGATACAACTTGGTGGCGAAGAGCGCCATGTCGCAATCATTTTCGTCGATATCGTCGGCTCGACGCAGATCGTGACCGCCAAGCCCGCGACCGAGGTCGTCACCCTGCTGAACCGATTCTTCGCCGTCGTGGTTGACGAGGTCGACCGACATCAGGGGCTGATCAACAAGTTCGAGGGCGATGCCACCCTGGCGATCTTCGGCGCCCCCAACCACCTCGACCAGCCCGAGGACGAAGCGTTGGCCGCAGCCCGCGGCATCCTGTACCGGCTGGCCGACGAGGTGCCGGAGATCCGGGCGGGAATCGGTGTGGCGGCCGGGCAGGTGGTGGCCGGAAACGTCGGCGCCAAAGAGCGTTTCGAGTACACCGTGATCGGAGAACCGGTCAACGAAGCGGCCCGGCTGTGCGAGTTGGCAAAGACCCATCCAGTGCCACTGTTGACCACGGCCAAGACCATGTACGCCGCCAGCATCAGCGAGCAGGCCCATTGGGTGGTGGGTGACTCGATCGTGTTGCGCGGCTACGAAGCGCCCACGGTGCTGGCCAGCCCGCTGTAACGCGGTCTACTCCCCCGCCCACGTCTCGGTCGCGGCCAGCGCGTCCTCGATCGTGGCGAACACCAGCCCGGCGTAGGCATCTGGGTCGGGCGTTACTGATCCGTTGGGATCGACGAGCAGCCCCTGCTTGTCCAGCGCCCGCAACTCCTCGGAGAGGCCCGCAAGCAGGCCGCGCGCCGGCTCGCTGATCGTGTGCAGCCGCGAAACGTCGAGGATCGCGGTGTCGAACTCACCACATTCGCGGGTCGCGGTGCGGGCCACCTGTTCGGCGCCGGCGAACAGCAGATCACCGTGTACCTCGTAGACCCGCACGCCCGGACGTGGGGTGTACACCCCACGAATCGCCGCATGCGCTTCACTGCTCACCGTCAGGAAGTGCAGTCCGAGCTGTTGGGAAAGGCTGCGGCACACCAGCATCCCGCGCACGCTGTTGCCCTTGGCGTCGATCCGCGGCGAATAGACGCCGATACCGAGCTGTCCGGGCAGCACCGCCACGATGCCACCGGCCACACCGCTCTTGGCCGGCATCCCGACCGCACTGACCCACTCACCGGCGGCGTCATACATACCGCAGGTCACCATGACCGACAGCGTTCGCCGCACCACCGCGGCATCGGTCACCTGCCGCCCGGTCAGGGGGTTGAGGCCGCCGCGGGCCAGCGTCGCGGCCATCCGGGCCAGGTCGGTGCTGGTGACCTTCAGCGAACATTGGCGTATGTAGAGATCCAGGGCATCGTCGGGGTCGGCACCCAAGGCGCCGAAACTCTCCAGCAGATAAGCGATCCCGCGATTGCGGCTGCCACTGGCCCGCTCGGACTGATACACCGCCTCGTCGAAGTCCAGGCTGCGTCCGGCGCAGGCGCTGAAGAAGTCCCGAACAAGATCGAACCGGTCTTCAGCGGTCTTCCCGGGTATCAGGGAGCACGCCACGATCGCGCCGGCGTTGATCATCGGATTCTTCGGCACATTGGTTACCTGATCGACGCTGATCTTGTTGAAGCCCTCGCCGGAAGGCTCCACACCGATCCGCTCGTCGACCTCCGTCTGCCCCAGCTGATCGAGGGCGAGCGCGTAGGTGAACGGCTTGGAGATGGACTGCATGGTGAATTGCACATCGGCGTCACCGGACTCGTAGACGTAGCCGTCCGACGACGACAACGCCAGGCCGAACCCTGTCGGATCCACCTCGGCCAATTCCGGGATATAGCTCGCCAGGGCACCATCGCTCACCCCGGCATGCTCGGCAAGAATCCCGTCCAAGTACCCCTGTACCAGTGCCGCCACGCACCGATGCTAGCCCGCACCGGCGCCGACGGCCCGGCACTGTCGTGTCGCATTCCCGCTAGTGTCGTCGGCCGGCGCGTGTCATCGTTGAAACGTGCATGACGACTTCGACCGCTGCTATCGCGCCGTGAAGTCCAAGGACGCCCGCTTCGACGGCTGGTTCATCACCGCGGTGCTCACGACCGGGATCTACTGCCGGCCCAGTTGCCCGGCACGCACGCCGCTACCACCGAACGTGGAGTTCTACCCCACCGCCGCCGCTGCGCAGCGAGCCGGCTTTCGCGCCTGCAAGCGTTGCCGCCCAGACGCTGCGCCAGGTTCTCCGGAATGGAACATCCGCGGCGACATCGTAGGACGGGCCATGCGCCTGATCGCCGACGGCACGGTCGATCGGGAGGGCGTGAGCGGGCTGGCCGGCCACCTCGGCTACTCGGCCCGCCAGTTGCAGCGGTTGCTGCAGGCCGAGGTCGGCGCCGGACCGCTGGCACTGGCCCGGGCCCAGCGCACGCAGACCGCCCGCGTCCTTATCGAGACCACCGACCTGCCGTTGGGTGATGTCGCCTTCGCCGCCGGCTTCGCCAGTATTCGGCAGTTCAATGACACTGTCCGCGCCGTGTGCGCCACCACGCCGACGGTGTTGCGCAGCAACGCTGCGGCACGCTCACGAGTTCCCTCCGTCAGCGATGCCCCCGGTCCCGGAGCCCTGTCGCTGCGCCTGCCGGTGCGCACCCCGTTCGCATTCGAGGGCGTGTTCGGGCACCTGGCAGCGTGCGCAGTGCCCGGTTGCGAGGAAGTACGTGACGGCGCCTATCGGCGCACCCTGCGTCTGCCGCACGGCAACGGCATCGTCAGCCTGCGCCCGGCCCCCGACCATGTTCGATGCCGACTCGTGCTCGACGACTTCCGCGATCTGACCGCCGCGATCACCCGCTGCCGACGGCTGTTGGACCTCGACGCTGACCCTGAAGCCGTCGTCGAAGCGCTGGTGGCCGACCCCGATCTGGCTCCCCTGGTGACCAAGGCACCGGGGCAACGTATTCCCCGGACCGTCGACGAAGCCGAGCTGGCGGTGCGGGCGGTACTCAGCCAGCAGGTGTCGACCAAAGCGGCACGCACCCATACACATCGGCTGGTGGTTGCCCACGGTCAACAACTCGACGATGCCGACGGCGGGCTCACCCACGTCTTTCCGTCGGTGGAACGTCTCGCCGACATCGATCCCGAGCAACTCGCCCTTCCCCAAGCCCGCCGGCGAACACTGCTCACTCTGATCTCCCGCCTGGCTGATGGCAATCTGCGGCTGGATACGGGCTGCGACTGGGAACAGGCCCGCCACGACCTCCTGGCCCTGCCGGGCATCGGAGCCTGGACGGCCGAGGTGATCGCCATGCGTGGGTTGGGCGACCCAGATGCGTTCCCCGTCACCGACCTCGGGGTGCAGGTCGCTGCCCGGCGCCACGGCCTGCCCGATACACCACAGACCCTGATCCAGCACAGTGCTCGCTGGCGGCCCTGGCGCTCCTATGCCACGCAACATCTTTGGGCCAGCCTCGATCACGCCGTGAACGACTGGCCCTTGTCCCCGAAGGAGATTGCATGACCACGCAACGCATCATCGACAGCCCCATCGGGCCACTCACCCTGGCCGGCAACGACGGCAAGCTCAGTCATTTGTTGATGCTGGATCATTCGCACGCCCCCAGCCGCACGGGATGGATACGCGACGACGCCGCGTTTCCGGATGTGGTGGAGCAACTAGCGGCATACTTCGCCGGCGACCTCACCGAGTTCGACCTGACCTATGAGATGGCCGGCACCGACTTCCAACGCCGGGTATGGGCCGCCCTGCTGACCATCCCGTACGGACAGACCCGCTCCTACGGTCAGCTGGCCAACCAGATCGGGTCGCCCACTGCCTCCCGTGCCGTCGGGTTGGCCAACGGCCGCAACCCGATCTCGATCATCGTCCCGTGTCACCGCGTCATCGGCAGCAACGGCAGCCTGACTGGCTATGGGGGCGGGATCGACCGCAAGCGGGCACTGCTGGGCCTCGAACAACAGCACAGCCACGCCACCCTGTTCGACTGATCGTCAAGTTCGAAACAGCATCGCGTGGCGGTGCTTCCACCCCTCGACTGATCTCCTGTCAGCCCAGCAGCTCGACCGGGTCGGGCATTGGGTACGGGGTGGTGTCGGTGAACGCCGCCAAGAAGTTGGACAGCCCGGTCAGTGCCTCCTCCAGCGACGGATGCGGCGAGTCGAGGTAGCCAGCGAGGTATCCCTCGTTGACGATCCCGGCCAACGATGGGTGCTCCTGAAGGGAGTAGAGCACGTAGGTCTCGGGGTCGAACCAGCTGGAAACGGAATTGCTGATCCCGTCAAGCGTTGCCTTGCCCAGCGCGGTGAGAAGGTCGCCGAAGTCGATGTTGGGCGGGAAGAGGCCCCCGCCGGCAGGCAACTCGTCGATGTCGCCCGGCGGCCAGCCATGGTCGATGTTGCCGTACCCGAGGTTCACCAGGATCCGGGTGACCGGCTCCAACAGCTCGTAGAGCGGCATTCCAATGATCGGGAGCAACTGCAGCGGTGCCAGCAGCGGCAGGAGCTCGGATGGGATCATGTGGAACGTGGTCAGCGAGTCCGGGTCGGCGACCGGCAGTTCGATGGCGTTCGCGATCTGCTCCGGGGTCGCACTCAGATACACCGAGTGCCCGTAGATGAACCCGAGCGCAGAGTTGAGCTGCGACAGCGGGTTGTCGTAAATCGGCTTGACCCCGACAGGGTCGTATTCATAGTTGTAGACATCGGTGTGGTAGGCGTCGATATCGACTCGAGCGGCGGCCATGGAACCGATCGTCACAAACCGGACAAGGTCATTGGACACATCGTTCTCGACTAACCAATTCACCAGGTTGGCCGCGATCCCCCCACTCTGGGAGTAACCGAACACCACGATCGGGTTGTCGGCAGTCACTGTGCCGGCGTTGAGCCGCTCAGCGATCGAGTTCTGCAGTTCCTGGAGTCCGACCGCGCTCGACGTCGGACTGACGTTCTCCGGCCCCCACTGCGATACCAGGTTGCCGGTGAATCCATGCGGGGCCAAGAACAGCGTGTTGACCGCGTCGAGATAGGCCTCTGGCGGCTGGGGAATGCCCGTACCACCCATGATGAGCGCATCGCCGCCCCCTAGCGACGTCCCGTTGCCCGTCAGGGAGAACGCGGGCGCCGATGCCTTGGCCACCGGGGATACGACCGGAGCGCCGACGAAGAAGCTGGCAGCAGCGAGACTTGCAACAACGGGAAGGCAAATATGAGTGCGCACCGGCATACCCCTGTTAGTTAGCTGAGTTAACACTTAACGGTAGGTCTTCCAGCCGCAACGCGCAATACCTGCGGACCTGCCTCCTCCCGAGAAGCAGTCCGAGCCCGGAACCGGCCCGCCGCCCGCCCGTGCGATCCCGGGTTGTAGGGCATCGCCGATTGAGCCGCTCTACCCGGAAAACGTGCCGATGCCCGCGTCGGCAGCGTGCCATGTTCTACGGGCAGAACTGTGACTATTGGTCAGCGAAATGGAAACGCCCCCCGACTGAGTCGGGGGGCGTTTCACTATGTTGTGTTCGGCGGTGTCCTACTTTTCCACCCGTGTGGGCAGTATCATCGGCGCTGACAGGCTTAGCTTCCGGGT